>DAOTXO010000121.1:0-11060 GCA_034435495.1 Anaerolineae bacterium | reverse complement strand
CGGCCGCCCGCCCGGCCGGTCAGCTTCTCCAGTTTAGCCAGATGGCGCTGAAAGGTGCGCTCTCGTCCCTCTCGTTCATGGACATAGATGGCATCCTCCACTGCTGCATAAGCAGAGAGAACGTCGGGCGCTTCCCAGCGGGGGTTGGCGTAAACGAAGCCGCACGCCTGGCACTGGACAATCTGAGAGTGGCGCCCATAGCTGGGACTGGTACACCGAAAGGCGGATACTTCGGGTTCCAGCGCCCCATTCAGGGTGCTGGGGTAGCGGACAGACCAGCGATCTGCCCCACACAAATTACAAGTCGTGTACTTCATGATGGATAGGCGCCCTGGGCCTCTTAGGAGCGCGACCGCGCAGGCGGCGCGCCAACAGACGCAAGACCGTATATTGGGCCTTAAAAATCTCCTGCCGTGAAATTTTGGTCTTTCCCCGCCGCCGATCCTCAAAAATAATGGGGACCTCGCCAATTTGCCACCCCTGCCGCTGGCACAAAAACAACATCTCCACCAGAAAAGAGTAGCCGCTGGAAAAGATACGGTCGAGGGGAATCGACTCCAGCACCTCGCGCCGATAGAGACGAAAGCCGGCCGTCACATCGTGCGCATCCAGCCCCAAAGCCAATCGCGCCACCAGGTTTGCTACCCGACTTAAGATGATCCGTTGCCAGCCCCAGTAGCGATGGCCGCCGCCGGGGACATAGCGCGAGCCAATGACTACGTGGCGTTGGGCGCTGAGGTTGATCATGGCGGGAATGTAGCGAGGGTGGTGGGAGAAATCCGCGTCCATGGTCATAATGCGCGCCGCGCCTTCGTTCAGCGCCCGACGAAAGCCGGCCAGATAAGCTGTGCCCAGGCCTAACTTTTGGGGTCGGTGGATGACCAGCACACGCTGCGGGTAGCGGGCCGCCCAGGTATCCGCCAGCGCGCCCGTCCCATCGGGGGAGTTGTCGTCCACAACGATGACGCCAACCGACTCTGGCAAAGCCAAGAGCTGCCCTAGCAAATCCGCCAGATTGTCAGCTTCATTGTAGGTTGGGACGACCACCAGCGTGTCAAGGGAACTCATGCCTGCTTACCTGTCTCAAACGGGGGATTGTAGCGACAACCTGGGGCGAGGGCAAACCAAACCCAGGTCTGGAAAAAGACGGGTTCTGTAGGGCAAGCTTCTTCCTTGCCCACCATCATCAAATTCAGAGGATGAGATTCGCGTCCAGGCACAAAGGAGATGGCGGCCCATCGCCATCTCCACGACTGTTTGGGTATGGGTGGGCGGTGAACTACACCTTATAGCAAGCCACCAGGTGGCCGTCCCCTTTATTTTCCAGCGGCGGATGGGGGTTGTCGCGGCAAAAATCATCCGCTACTGGACAACGGGGGTAGAAGCGGCAGCGCGGGTGGGGGTTGATGGGCGCGCTGATGCCTCCCTTGATCGGAATCGGCTCTCGCCGATAGCGGGGATCGGGAACCGGAACCGCTGAAATGAGCGCTTTGGTGTACGGGTGTTGGGGGTGATGGAGCAGCTCTTCCGATTCTGCCATCTCCACAATTTTTCCCAGGTACATCACGGCGATACGCTGGCACATATAGCGCGACACCGCCAGATCGTGGGTAATGTAAAGGTAACTGACGCCTAACTCGCTGGCCAGTTCGCCCATCAAGTTCATCACGCCGGTGCGAATGGAGACATCCAACATGGAGGTAGGTTCATCGGCGACGATGAAAACGGGATCGATAACCAGAGCACGGGCAATCGCCACCCGCTGCCGTTGCCCACCCGACAGTTCGTGGGGGAAACGGAAAATAAAGCTGCTGGCTGGCGTCAGCCCCACCCGTTCCAGCAAGCTGGCAACGCGATCCTCACGCTCCGGCACAGTCCCCAGACCCTGCACCGTTAAAGGTTCCGCCACCGTATCATAGACCGTGCGCCGGGGGTTCAGAGATTCAAAGGGGTCCTGAAAAATCATCTGCACCCGCCGCCGGAAAACCTTGATATCCTCGCCCTTGCGATAGGCAATATCGGACAACTGTTGTGACTCGTCGCGAATGAAAATGTGACCATCCGTTGGCTCGTAAAGGCGCACCAACAGCTTACCCGTTGTCGTCTTGCCGCAGCCTGACTCGCCTACCAGACTTAATGACTCCCCCTCGAAAATCTCGAAGGAGACATCATCGACCGCATGGACGAAAGTGTTCGTATCGCGGAACATACTTTTGCCCACCGGAAAGTATTTCTTCAGATCTTCCACTCTAACCAGAACGTCAGCGTTGCTCATAACCCTTCTTCCCAATCCGGCGCGTGCCTGGCTTCCATGCGACGGGCAGCATCAACCGCCAATCGTCTGACAACAAGCACAGACGCCTGTTCATGTCTCATGTGTGCGCCATGGCGGCGCGGCCGACCTACTCATTCATGGGGTGCCAGCAAGCAGCAAAATGCCCGTTCCCTGTATCCTCCCAGGGGGGTTGCTCCTCGCTGCAAACCTTCGTGGCGCGCGGGCACCGGGGATGAAAACGACAGCCAGATGGCGGAAACAATAGATCGGGCGGCTCACCGGGGATGGTGACGAGCTCATGCTTTTCCCCCACAATGCTGGGAAAGGCAGACATGAGCATGTAAGTATAGGGGTGCAAGGGGCGCTCGAAAATATCCACCGCCGATCCCATCTCAGCCATACGGCCGGCATACATAACAGCAATCTGATCCGCGACTTCCGCAATGACAGCAATGTCATGCGAAACATAGATCATGCTCATCCCCAACTTTTCCTGAATCTTTTTCAGTTCCTGCAAAATGCGGTCTTGTACAATTACGTCCAGCGCAGTAGTCGGTTCATCAGCAATGATGATATCGGGGTTGCAGGCCAGGGCCATGGCGATGACCGCTCGCTGACGCATCCCGCCGCTGAACTCATGGGGGTAGCGATCCATGAACTTGGGGTCCAGCCCCACCAGGTCGAACAACTCTGCCACACGCGCCCGCGCCTGATCCACCGCGACCACACCCCAATGCAGCTCCAGGGCTTCGATGATTTGGTCACCCACTTTATAAACTGGATTGAGGGCGTTCATCGCTGCCTGAAAGACCATGGCGATGCGGTTCCAGCGTAGCTTGCGCACTTCACGGTCGGATAGGGAAACCACATCCGTATCCCCCAACCAGATATGTCCTTGCTTAATTTGGGCGTTATCGGGCAGTAAGCGCATCAAAGAAAACGCAATGGATGTCTTGCCGCAGCCAGACTCGCCAACCAAACCAATGGATTTACCCTGTTCCAGGGTGAACGATACATTATCGACCGCCGAGACGTCACCCTTGCGGGTGGTGTAATGCATCGTCAGATTTTCAACCGTCAAAATCGGCTGTGCCATTGTCCCTTCCCTCTTGTGCTTCTAACGTCTACGCAAACGCGGGTTGACCACTTCGTCCAGCGCGCGCCCCACCAGGTAAAAGGCGGTGCTGAGCAGGGTGATGGAGAGACCGGCCGGCAGCATAAGATACCAATACTTCCAGCTGACCAACAGATAGCCGGTGGTTTGGGCCACTTGAAGCATAATGCCCCAGCTAATGCGGATATTCAACAAGCCGAGGAAAGACAGCGCCGCCTCAGCCTGAATAGCACCGGTCACATTGTTCATCATGCTCAGAAAGGCCAGTGGCAACAGGTTGGGCACAATGTGGGTGAAGATGATGTGCCAGTTCGTGCCGCCGGCTACCCGCGCGGCGTCGATGTAGCTGCGCACCTTGATGGTCAAGGCCTGGGCTTTGATGGTGATATTTTGACCGCCAAAGCCAGATAGGATGCCAAAGACAATCGCCAGGTGCCAGGGTTGAAATTCAAACAAAGCTCCCAGGACGATCAAAATGGGGATGAAGGGCAACATCAAAATGAGGTCCGCCATCCGCATAATAACCGCGTCAATGGCACCGCCGTAAAAGGCGGCCATGGCTCCCGTGGTGGTCGCCAGCACCACCGTCACCAAAGCTGAGCCTACCCCCAGCACAAAAGCGGTGGTGGTGCTGAACATCAGCTGGCTCATCACATCTCGCCCCAGGGGGTCGGTTCCCAACAGGTGTGTGTACCAGGACTGCGGGCTTAAGGCGATGGTATCCGGGTCCTGAATCCAGCTGGGGGAAGAGGGATGCCTGATAATGTTGCGATCAAAACCAATGACTGGATCGTAGGTGTTCTTATCCCAAACCGTCGCCATTAGAATGGGATGGGCAAAGGAAAAAACCGCGTAGATAAGGATGATGACTAGGCCAACCAGACCAATCGGGTTCTCGCGAAAGAGGGCCCAATTGCCCCGAAAAGAGCGCCAGGCCAGACGCAAGCGCAAACGCCAAAGGGATTCATGAATATCTTGTGGAATGAGTGTTGTGTCAGCCATGGGGTTGCTCCTGCCTAGCTGTAGCGAATGCGGGGGTCGAGGAAGGCATAGGCGACATCGGCTACCAGGTGGGCCACCAGAGTCAAGACGCCAATGAAGCTAAACGAGCCCATAATCAGGGGAATATCTTCCGCCAGAGCAGCCGAGTACAGAGTCAAGCCCATGCCCGGCCAGGAAAAGACCGTCTCGGTCAAGACACCGCCGCTGATCAGGAAAGGCAAGCCAATGATCAAGCCGGTGAAAACGGGCAAGAGCGCATTGCGCGCGGCGTGCTTGTCGCGAATCACATGCTCTGGCAACCCTTTGGCGCGGGCTGTTTGCACATAATCCTCACGCAAGGTTTCCAGCATAGTGGTGCGCATGAGCAGCATGGTGCCGGCAAAACCCAACAGGGTGAGGGTTAAAACTGGTAACATCAAATGATAGGTGATGTCCCAGGCCAGGTAACCGAAGTCACTGACGACTGTCCAATAGCCAATCAGGCCGGCCAGAACCACCAGGGAAGCGGCCCACCGCAGCCGGCTGCGCTGCAACGCGCCCAGACGTTGGGTCAGAATAAAGCTGGTCAACCACAAGCCCAAAGCGATCACCAACGACCAGATCATGCGATTAAAAATAAAGTTGGCTTTGGAGTTGCTGGAAGGGTCCAGGCCTGGAATCTCCACTGTCGTCCAGACACGTGGCGTGAGGAAAGAACCCAGGGGCAACCACCCCAACTGGACGCTAAAGATAAAGATCATCATGAGCGCAAACCAGGGAGTGAAGGCCGTCCAGAGCGTCACCCCCACCACAGTGGCACCATATTCCACTGCACCTCCTCGTTGCCAGGCCAGGACCCGGCCGGCATGGTACCCCACCACAAATTGCACCACCGTAGCTGCGGCAAACAAGACCAGGGTGCGAGGTAGGCGTTCTTGTAAGATATCTACGACCGGGCGCGGATATTCTGAAAAGGATACCCCCAGGTCGCCAGTGAAAAAGCTTTTTTGCCAGCTCCACAATTGCTCGTACCAGGGACGATCCAACCCTAGGGCGCGCCGCCACTGGTCGCGCACTTCTGGCGGCACATCGGGGTTGGTCAGGAGGCGGTTGGTGATATCACCTGGCATAGAGTAGAGAATCAGGAACATCACAACTTGAAAGATGATCAGGGTGAGGACAATTTGTCCAATGCGCCGCAACAAATACTTTCTCATGGCAACCTCCGTAACCCTGTTGGGGCCAACAGTCAGGAAGGGAGGGAAGTAGTCAGGCTACTTCCCTCCCGACTCAAAACATGAACGAGATGGAGAGGATAAGCTTCACCACGAAGCTATCCTGGCCGCTCTCCCTTACTCCAAAACGTCCTGCATCAAGGTGTGCTGGGTTTGGTCAAGGCCATCCAGATTGGTGGTGAAAGCGTAGCCCATCGAGGCGGCGTTGTAAGCGTCGCGGATGGGGGTGGTGAAGAGGAGGATGTAGGGTAGGTCGTCCGCCAGAATCTCTTGCAAGGCGTAAGCGTAGCCCTGGGCTTCATCCAACGTGGTAGCTGACAGCAGGCCAGGCCCTTCGCCGCCGCACTGGGCGTCGAGGTCAGGGTTGCTGTAGTTGAGCACGTTGAAGCCCGCGCCCGTGCCAAAGAAGTCACACAAGTAATCGGGGAAGAGGCTCAAACCCCAACCCAGAATGTAGAGATCCCAATCGCCACCGCCGAAGACCACGTCCACAATGTTGTTGAAGTTGGTCAGCTCAGCCGTGATGGGGATGCCCAGGTCTTGCATGTACTGCTCGATGAACACGGCCGCGGTGGCGCGCAACGGGTCATAACCCGCACTGGGGCCGAGGAGGGTCTTCTCGGGGAAGGGGGTGCCATCGGGCTGAATCAAGACCGAGCCGCGATCAACCGAACCACCGCGATCAGCGTTCCAGGCTGGTTCCGTCTCCCAGGTGTAGCCCGCCTCTTTAAGGAGAGCGATAGATTGGTTGAAGCGCTCTTCGCCCGTCATGCCCTGGCAGGCGTCGCCGACGTTGGGGTTGTACCAGAAGCTGTTAGCGGCCGGCACCATGGTGGTGACCGGGATAGCCGCGCCCTGGAGGAGATTGTTGGTCAAGAACTCTTTGTCAACCATGCAGTTGATGGCCTGACGCAGCGCTTTGTTTTGCCACTCCACCTGAGCGAAGTTGAAGCCCATGTAACGGAAGCCGTTGGAGGGGTTGGTGACAATCTCGATATCCGGGTTGGCCGTCATCTGGGCGATCTGCCCTTCCTGGAAACCTAGCGGCGTCCAGGCGGCGTCAATTTCACCATTGGCCAGAGCCAGAATCATGGAGTCGGCGCTGTAAACCTGGAACAGCTGTTGGTTGAAGTAGGGGCCTTCGGTGTAGGTCAGGGTGGGCTCGCCGGCCGCATCCCCGTAAGCCACCATTTCGGAATCACCCAAAACGCTCTTGTAGGAGCCATCTTCGTAGAAAGAGGTCACCCGGCCGGCGTCCGCATAGGCAGCGTTGCTGTTGCGGGTGACGAACGCCCCCACTTCCCAGCTGATGCCAGAGTAACCACCGGTGGCCGGCTCGCCTGTGGCGTCGGCCTGGAACAAGGTCTGGCGCAGCGGTTCAAGCTGCGCATCCCGATCTTCTGCATCCGCCGGAATGGCCTTGGCCTGCTCCAGCAACGGGGTCACAACCGGCTCCCAGAAGTGGGAGGGCATGATCGTGCCACTCAGAGCGCCAAATTGGTGCCGGGCCAGACCAGGTTTTTGGATGTAAACAAACCGGGCGGTGTAATCATCCACTGCTTCCACACGGGCCAGGTAGGTGGCGTCATAGGAAGCCGACCAGTTGTCCGCCAGACCAAGGGTCAGAACTGTCTCAGCTGTGAAGGCAATGTCGTGGGCCGTGACTGGCGTGCCATCGCTCCAGGCTACATCCTGACGTAGGGACACCGTGCTGGTCCAGATGGGCGTGCCATCGGCGTCGGTCTCTTCAACCAGATCAGAGGGGAAATCAGCTGCCAGCGCCGGAACCCACTGGTTAAAAGGAGCCGCATAACCGAAGAGGGAGGGATACCGATCCGCGAGGACGTAGAAGTTATACGTCGTCGCGTCCGCGCCCAGATTCGTCCACTGGTTGAGGGTGGTGATGTCAGAAGGCATACCGATAACCAGGGTGTCGCCGGCACCATATTCACGCGGGCCTTCAGCTTTCGCTTCCTCGGTAACGACCACTGTCTCCACCACGACTTCTGTCACCACCACCGGGGTGCCTTCCACGATAACTGTGGCTTCACGCACCACTTCTTTGGTGACTTCAACCGTCACAATCTGGGGTTCGCCGGCGCAGGCAGCTAAAATCAGCGCCAGCGCGGCCACTACTATAACAAACAACAAACTTTTCTTACGCAACATACAGTTTTTCTCCTCCAAAATTGGATTTCAAACGAGTTAGAGGTGGTAGGAAAAATGGTGTAGAGAAGGGGGTCGTCCCCTGTCTAACCTTGATGGCTATCTGGCAACACCTCCTCAACTCTTGATCAACTATCATGCTCTGTCCATCAGCCAGACGCCGGTTATTGTAATAGGTGGGCAAGATGAAGGCAAGTCACGTCTTGCAACCCGGAAACAAAGCAATCAGGCCCGACCTACGTTGATCATTATAATCAAGTATCCGATTGGTGTCAATATGGAAACTTCTTGGTGACATTTTTGGATCGGGCCACACACCACAAACTGGGGGGCTAAACAAGCTGTCTAGCCCCCCAGTGATAAGGTGCTGCCAACGCTTAGCGCGTCGGAAGGTGGTTACGCCGCCGCCATACCAGGGCACCCAGCGCTGTCACGACGACAGCCGCCAGGGCCAGAGGTAGCCAGCCGCGTGCCACATCGCCGCCAAAGCCAGACAGGGAGACATCCGTCGGCGCGACGGTGACGGTCGCCGTGTCGGTCGCCATGGCCATCACGCCCGCATCGTCATAGGCCATCCACGTGGCCGTGTTGGTCGTGTCCGATGTGATCGTGGCGCTGATGGTCAAGCCGGCCGCCACCGTGTCCACGCTCGCCCCTGGGGCCAGGTCGTAGGCGAATCCACTGAGGATCGTCCCGAGCTGGTCATACGTCAGGTCGTGCAAGGGCAGGGTGTAGTTGCCGGTGTTGGTGACGGTGTAGCAGTAGTAGACCGTATCGCCGGCGCTAACCTGGATGTTATCCGTGGCCGCGCAGACGCCCGCATCCGTGCCCACCGTCTTCTCGACCGTAATCGAGGCTTCGATGGGCGTCACCATGACCATTGCGCTGTCAGTCGCCATAGCCATGACACCGGCATCATCGTAGGCTGTCCACGTGGCGGTGTTCATGGTGTCGGTCATAACCGTGGCGCTGATGGTCAGGCCGGCCGCCACCGTGTCCACGCTCGCCCCTGGAGCCAGCTCATAGGCCAATCCGGTGAAGATTGTCCCCAGCTGGTCATCCGTCAGGTCGTGCAAGGGCAGGGTGTAGTTGCCGGTGTTGGTGACGGTGTAGCAGTAGTAGACCGTCGTCCCTTCCCAGACCGTGATCATGTCCTCAGTGGCGCAGCTCATGGCGTCCGTACCTACCGTCTTCTCGACCGTGATCGAGGCTTCGATAGGTATGACCATAACGCTGGCGGTCGCAGCCGCCGTCGCCGACAGGCCCGCATTATCATACGCCACCCATGTCGCCGTGTTCACGGTGTCCGTCATGATGGTGGCGCTGATAGTCAGGCCGGCCGCTACGGTATCCACGCTCTCACCTGGGAGCAGGTCATAGGCCAGGCCGGTGAAGATCGTCCCCAGCTGGTCATCTGTCAGGTCATGCAGCGGCAACGGCACATTACCCAGGTTGGTGACGGTGTAGCAGTAGTAGACCGTCGTCCCTTCCCAGACCGTGATGCTGCTTTCAGTCGCACAGCTCATAGCATCTGTGCCAACCGTCTTGACCAAACCAATGGCCGCCATCGGCTCCACGACGTGCATCACCAGCGTGCCATTCTCCACCTCGTTGTCGAAGTCGCCGTCAAAGGCCAGGGTGGCGGTGTAGGTTCCGGTCTGGGTGATCACACTGCTGTCGAAGATAACCTCGACTGTGGTCGCCATGCCGGGATCCACCGTACCACTGCTGGGGTCTTCCGTTGCCCACATGGCATCGGAAGCGCCAAAGCCGCAGGAAGGCGAGCCGGGGTAGAGGTAGCAGACAGCCAGCGAAGGATTCAAGCCACTAGTACCCAGGAAGTATTGCAAACCAACCGTACCCGTTTGGTTTTCAATACCGACCGAGTGCGTCCCACCATCCGAAGGCGTAGTCATGTAGTGAGCTTCGATGTTGTTGCTGCCTTCAAACAGCTTGAACTGGAAGGTGGTAGCATTGCCGCTGGGGAAGTGTTGAATATCGGTGAACTGGACAATGAAGACATTGCCCGCGCCCGTGCTCAACGTCTGGTAGTGAACCGTGCCACCCTCACCGGGATCCAGGTCTTCCCACCAGGCGGCAATGATGGTGTTGGGCGTACCCGCCGAAGGAATTGGGTCGCCGGTGCAACAACCATTGTCGCTGGCATCGGTGAAGCTCAGGAAGCCATTGGAGCTCACGTAGAGGTTGGTGTAATCCGTACCGTAGAAGTTGAAGGTGAAGCCCAACGGGATCAAGGGGCTAACCTGATCGTCGCCCAACGTGATGGGTGTGCCTGTGCCAGCGATGTCTTCAAAGTTGTAGGCCACATCTCCTTCGTCGGAGTCGGTGCAGGTGTAACCAAAGCTGTCCGGTGGGCAGATGGTGTTGACCACGGTGGGCGAGTAACCCGCCTCAAAGTCTTCCAACTCAAAGGTGAACGGGATAGTCCCCGTGTTGCTAATCACCAGATCGTTGGAAACGGAGTAGCCCATGGCCACAGTATCCTCAATCACGGGCGGCGCGTATTCGAGAATGGCGACGGCCGGGACAAGGGCAAAGTCGGTGATGGTTGTCATGCCGGCCACTGCTTCGGCCTGACCCGTCGCTTGCAGGTAACCATCAGCTGTGACAGTGAAGTCGTAGATGCCGGGCTGCACCGTCACAGAGTAGAAGTCACCTGTCAACATCAGGTCAAAGCCGCCGGGGCCGGTGATGTGGATGTCGGCCGTCAAGGGGTCGCCCGTCCAGGCATCGGTGATCGAGCCTTCCAACTGCGCACACTCAGGGCAGGTCAGGTTCATCGTCAGCGGCATGACGGGCACTTCGTTGACAAAATCGCCGGAGAAGGTCGCCTCAGCCGTGTACGTGCCCTGCTCTTGCAGGCCGTTGGAGTCGAAGCCGATATCGAAGGTGCTACTTTCGCCTGGGTTCAGGACGCCGCCTTCTGGTTGGGCTGTGGCCCAACCGCCCACGCCGCCGCCGGTGGCGACAGCCATGGAGTTAACCTCGATGGAGCCGGTGGGGCCAAAGGTTCCGACCAGCGTCGTCGCGCCGGTCATCAGGTCAGCGATGCGCAACTCGCCCCGGCCCAAGCCGTTGTTGTAGGCCGCCAGATAGAGAATCCCCGACTCCTCGTCGAAGTCCCCACCCTGGCTAAAGTTAGCATCGTAGCCCAACGAGCCGATCAACGTCGCTGCGCCCGTCGCTTTGTCTACGCTGTAGAGCGAGTCCGTCACAATGTCGTGCCCATACATCTGCCCATCGGCATTGATGGCGATGGCAATCAGGC
>DAOTXO010000120.1:0-15018 GCA_034435495.1 Anaerolineae bacterium | reverse complement strand
CCGGCTGTCAAGCTCGCCTTAACCCCCAAAGTCACACACAACGCAACCTTTACGCGGCGCCGGCCGGAAAAGGTTGATGTAGACAGGCGGGGCAGCCATCTTTGCCTGGGCACCTTTTCAACTCATTCTCGTGCCCTCTGTCATCGGGGCAAGAATCACATTATTTGTGAGGCAACCAGACCGCCTCCGGCGACAATTTTTTGTGAGTCAACGAGGGCTTGCGGCTTGTGGGAGGTGTGTTATAATCGTAGCTTACATCCGCGGGCGCGTGGCTCAGCTGGTTAGAGCGCGCGGTTCACATCCGCGAGGTCAGGGGTTCGAGTCCCTTCGCGCCCACCATGAGCCTCCTGTTACTATCGGTAGCAGGAGGTTTTTTTCTTTGAATATGAAGGCTGACAAATATGAACCACTGGCCTACTTTGAGAGCGCTTATCAGAGAGAACAGGCCGCCGATCACTTTGCCAAACACTTTTTAATGCCCACCAGCAACCTGACGCGGCAGTACCACGCTTTGGTGCAGGGACGCGAGGCGGCCAGACCAACCGTGGGCGATTTATGTGTTTTGGCTCACTATTTTGGCGTTTCTTTGTCGGCGTTGGTGCGCCGCCTGGAGGATCTGCGCCTGGCCCCGGCCGGAGCCTGGGAGCGGTTGCGTGAAGGGGCGGTGCGCGTTCGGGAGGCGCAGCAACAACTGGGGTTACCGCCCCTGCCAGAACAAGGGGCCATGTTACCCTTGCGCTACCAATATCTGGCGGTGGAAGCCTTTAAGGCGGGTAAGTTGAGTGAAGGGTTGCTGGCGCAATTTTTGCGCCTCGACCGGCTGGAAGCGCGCAGCGTCGTGCGTCTGCTCTCGCAACACGAAGAGGATATCACGCAGGAGCAGGTGATCGATCTTAGCGTGGAGGCGTTGCTTGACGCTTAAAGCAGCCCCGGCCGCCCCTATCACCCCCCAGTATCCGGCGCTGATTCTGGATGCCTGTTGCGTGATGAATCTGTATGCCTCGCACCAGATGGCTCCGATCCTGAGCGCCATGCGTCAAAGGGTGACAGTGGCCGCCTATGTTAGGCAGCGCGAGGCGTTAACGGTGTACAGTGCCTCAACGCCCAGACGCAAAGAGATGATCCTTTGGCAGCCCTTGTTGGAGCAACAGGTGTTGCAGGCGGTCGATTTGGAGACCGGGAAAGAAAAAGCCACGTTCATTCGTCTGGCAGCTCAGGGATTGGATGATGGGGAAGCCATCACGTTGGCGCTGGCGCTGTGTCGAGGTTGGGCCATGGCCACAGATGATGGGGCTGTTCAGCGCCTTGTGCGGGCCCAGGCCACGCCTGTGGCTGTCATCTCCACGCCAGCTTTGTTGAAGCACTGGGTGGATGTGGCGCAGCCGCCTGGGGCGCTGGTACGCCAGACGCTTCAGGCTATTGAGCAGCGAGCGAATGATGTCGTCGGGCGGCGGCATCCGCTCTTTGCGTGGTGGCAGGCGCATGGGCCGGCCGGGGGAGGTTAAGGCGTGACGGAGGCCAGGAGGCGATGCAGGCGCTGATGCAGGCGCTCGTAGTGGGAACCCTGCCAGTAGAGCTGCTGGCAGCCAGTGCAGCGGTGGAAGGTGTCGTAATATAAGCGCGTTTTTGGCTCCAACTCGTCGAGAACAGCTTCTTTGGCAACGGCTTGCAATAAGTTGTTGCAACGCAGACAGCGCGTCCAGGGCCGGGCATAGCTGGCCAGGTCAAAGCGCCGCCACACCTGTTGCAGCTGTTCATCGGTCTGGCGGGTGCGCAGGCAATGGCCGAAGGTCACGATTTTGCGCTTGAGTAGGGCACGGTCACGGGTCAGCAAAATGCGCTCTTCCCCGGCCGCCACCTGCGCCAGCTCCGCATCCTCCCAGTGGGGGTTGTAGAGAGTGTCCACGCCCAACAGTCGCAGCAGACGGGTGAGACGCCCCAGATGGTTGTCGGTCAGAAAGCGCGGTGGGGTGGGCCAGGCCGGCCGTAACGGGACATGGTTCACCGCCGACGGCCGCGGGACGCCCCAGGGATAGAGGGTGATGTGGTCGTCGGCCTGAACCACATAATCAAAGCTCACCCCCTGGCCGTTGACATGAATCGCTTCCACCTGGGTATGGGGAATGCCCAGAGACTCGATTACATGCTTGATCGTGGCGGATGGATGCGCCGACGTGCTGAACGGGGTTGGGCGCGGCGGCGATAGAAAGGACTCCAGCGAGCCGTGAAGGTGAAAGGTGACCCAATACACACCCAGGATTGTACCTGAATGTGGGCCGGGGGAGGCAGATGGCTTACAATTTAAGAAGAAGGATGGTGGATGATGATGGCTCTGGCCCCTCCCCGGCCGGTCACCTCAGGAGTTATCCATGTTGGTTATGCAACTCAACCAGCCCCGGTCGATAGATGACAACCCTCTGTGCCTGACAGAACGCGGCCGGCCCGAACCCGGCCCGGGGGCCATCCAGGTGCAGGTCGAGGCGTGCGGGGTGTGCCACACCGATCTCCACACTGTGGAAGGGGACCTGACCCTGCCCCGGTTGCCCATCGTCCCCGGTCATCAGGTGGTGGGGCGGGTGACGGCGCTGGGGCCGGCGGCCGGCCGCTTTGCGCTGGGGGAACGGGTCGGGGTAGCCTGGCTCAACTGGGTCTGTGGCGCGTGCGATAGGTGCCGGCGCGGCCTGGAAAATCTTTGTCCCCAGGCCCGTTTCACCGGTCTACATCAAGATGGTGGCTATGCCCCCACATTGGTGGTGGATGAGCGCTTCGCCTACCCTTTGCCGGCCATGGCGGAGGCGGCCAGCCTGGCCCCGCTGTTGTGCGCCGGCATTGTGGGTTACCGGGCCCTCAAGTTGAGCGGGGTGGAACCTGGCGGCCGGCTGGGACTGTTTGGCTTTGGAGCCAGCGCCCATCTGGTGTTGCAAGTGGCCCGTTTTTGGGGGTGTGAGGTGTACGTCGCCACACGCGGGGCAGCGCACCGTCAGCTGGCGCTGCAACTAGGGGCGGTTTGGGCCGGTGGCGCGGAGGATGAACTGCCTGCGCCATTGGATGGCGCGATCTTATTCGCTCCGGCCGGCTGGCTGGTTCCATTAGCCCTGGGGCATTTGCGCCCCGGCGGCGTGCTGGCGATCAACGCTATTCACGCCACCCCCATTCCTGAGCTGCCCTATCGCCTCCTCTACGGCGAGCGCGTCCTGCGCAGCGTGGCCAACTTCACGCGCCAGGACGCTGACGAGTTCCTGGCGCTGGCCGGACGTATTCCCCTGCGCACCGAGGTGGAGACCTGGCCCCTGGCGCAGGCCAACGAGGTTTTGCAACGCTTGAAGCGTAGCCAGATTCGTGGTGCGGCCGCCTTGGTCATGCCCTGAACTGCGTCGGAGATGTGTTGCATTTAACACCCAATTGGCGTCTGGCGCATCTTTACGCCTTACGGGGAAGCGTTTATACTCCCTACAGGCTATGTTCATCGGGCCCCAGGCCAGCCTGGGGCTGGCCAATGGTTTGAGCCTGTCCTATGACGCCTCAATCAGGCGCGTCATGTTATGCAAGGTGGGTAATCGTCCATGCTCAATGTTGCCCAGTGGTTTGTGAATCGCGAGAAGCAATTCAACGGCTTTCTCAAGATGGTGGCACGGGAAACCCCCAAGTGCATCATGTTGGTGACGGCCGAGGCCGATATGGGCAAGACCTGGTTGATTGAGACCATTCGTCGCCATTGCGACCAGCACACCATTCCCAATCTGCACATCGACTTTCGCGACCGCCTGCCCTACGATTACCTTTCGCTGGTACGTCAGGCGCGTGATCAGCTAGGCGGGCCGCTTTTCAACCCGCTGACGGCCACGATCAACGAATTGACGGCGGTGGAGGTGGCGCTGCAAGCGCCGCCGCCCACGGATGGGGTGACGATTCATGTGGAAGGCGGCTCGTTGACAGTGGCCGGGGATGTGGCCGGGGGCCATATCATCAAAGACAACACTTTTCACATCGTAGCCGACAGTGAGATGACACGCCGGGCGGCCGAGATTAAGATCAACGACGCCTTTTTTGCCTGTCTGGTTGCTTTCCAGGCCACGCAGCCGGTGGTCTTTCTTTTCGACTCTTATGAAGAGGCCACCGAAGACGCTGACGCCTGGATACGTCACTATCTCTTCACCCAGTTGAGCGAACAACGCCTGCCCCAGGTGATTGTCATCATCGCCGGCCGGGAAGGATTGCCGGAGCCGACGGCCGGGGTGGCCCCCCTGGTGGCCAGCACCGGCCTTGATTTATTCTCCGAAGAGTATGTGCGCGAGTATATCGAAGTCAAGCGCCAGATCACCGGTCTGGACATCGTCACCGTCTTTCGCACCTCCCGCGGCTTTCCCGGCCTGCTCGCCAAGCTGGCCGACCTGGCCTCGGTAGACACCTCCCATTCTGATGACAGCTGGCTCTGAAGCAGAAACCCTGTATGCCGCCACCACGGCCCAGACTTTGCTGGAGCAGATGCTGGCCAAACTCCATCCTTTGCTGGCGGAAGGGTTGTACCTGGCCTCCATCAGCGACCGTTTCACGCCTGATCTGTTGCGCGCCTTGCGCGCCAGGGAAGATGGGCGCGAGGCAGCGATGTTGCAACGGCTGACCCAGTTTTCCTTTTTCCGCCTGGAGGCAGGCAACGGAGAGGAAGCGGTTTACAGTCTGGCCGAGACGGAGCGGGAGATCATACGTCGGCTGTTTATAGCGCAGCGCCCCGATGATTACATCACGGCCCACATGCGCGCCCTGATGTACCTGCGCGATCATCCGCCGGCCAACACCTTTGTCTACGATCAGAGTCGCCTTTTCCACGCGCTGATTGCGGAAGGGCCGCTGGCCTTCGCCGATCTAGAACGTACCTTCTTTGGCTACACAGAGGAGCGGCTGCTGGCAGCGGCCGAACGCCTGTTGGATGCAGCAACAGCGGCGCGCGTCATCGTGGCCGAACTGGAACGCCCCTACCTGGGAGAGCTGGATGATTGGCTAACCTATTTAACGGCTCGCCTGCACCAATACCGGGGGCGTTGGGCCGAGGGGTTGCAGCTGTTGCAGACTCTGGTGGACAAGCCGCAGGTTCCGCCCGCCTTTCGCCCCTTTCTCTTGCGCGCCTACGGGCGTTCGCTGGCCCAGGCTGGCGATTATGACGCAGCCATCCGCCATTACGAGCAGGCGCTACACGCCTTCACGGCGCAGCCGGAACAAGTGGCGTACACCTTGTTATCGGTGGGGGATGCTTACGCGGCGCTGGCCGGTGTGGCGCGGGGCTATCGTCAGATGGCCCCGCTGAAGATGCGCCCCGGCTGGCGCTGGCTGCAACAGTGGTGGCCGCCGGCCTTGCCCTTGTTGGGCTATGTCGCCTACCGCTTTGGGTGGCGGTTTTGCCGGCCGCGCTCCTGGCCGGCGCTGCGCGACAAAGATTGGGTCATTGTGCGTCTCTTCAGTCTGGGAGCGCGCGCCTACCGGCAGGCGGACGCCATTTTAGAGCAGGTGGGCCAGCCGCGTGAGCGGGTGACGGCCGATGAAAAACTGGCCCGGCTGTATCTGAGCATGGGGGATGCGGCCGAGGCCCGCCCCGTTTTCGAGCGTTTGTTGGCGGCCGGTGCGGTTTCCCTCAGCGAATATCGTCGGGCGGTGGCCCAGGTGGGATATGGTCAGACCTTGCTGTCATTGGGCGAAGCGGCGCAGGCGGCCCAACTGGTGGAAGTCGTCCTGCCCATTTTGCCCCGCTACGACGACATGGCGGAGCTGGCACGGGCGCACGCCGTTTTAGCCGAGGCGTATCTGGCACAGCAACAACCGCTGGCGGCGCGCCCGCATTTTGAGGCTGCCCAAAGCCTGCTCCATGCCCGGCCGGATTATGTCGAAGCCACCGAGCTGGAAGAACGTCTGACTGAACCTCTGACAGCCGATGAGGACATGGAGGCGGACGCCACACAGGAAGCATTGACCAACCCGGCCGAACGCCATTATCCGGTGCGCTTCCAACACCCTCTATTGCGCTTTTTCCGCCATCTGGCGCTGTTGTTGCTGGCAGTCTTTTTATTCACCATCCCTCCGCTGGCTATCAGCCTGCGGGCCAGCAATCCCTTGCAACCCACCATCTCCTCCTTTGCCGCTCCCTTGACGGAGAACAGCGCCACCTTCAACCCCACCATCAACAACCCCGAACTCAGCCAGCAGTTGAATGTCAACCTGGCCTTAGCCATCCAGCCGGATGCGGAAGTTGCCTGGGTGGGGGGCGGCATTTTGCTGCTCTATCTGCTGCTCTACACGTTGGCCGGTCTGGCTATTATTGGGCGTGTGCCGCCCCGCACCGTTCAGGCCGCTCAGCAGGAGACGGTGCGCCTGAATGGCGTCGGGCTGGAGGTGGGGCCTCCCCAGCAGCCCCGTCGGATGTTGTGGTCAGAGATCACGGAGATCATCACCGCTAACACCACTGTCGGCCACTTTTTGCTGCCCGATAGCTCTCAATTCACGCTTCGCACCCCCACCGCCCGTATCACCATCGGTGGTCACACGGCCTGGTATGCTCAGTTGCAACAGCGGGTGCGCCGTGCGGCCCCGCAGGCGCGCCATGTGCGCCGCGACCATGACGTGTTGTTGAGCGGTTGGGGGGGGGTGTACCTGGCCGGCTTCGTGTTGACGTTTCTCTACGCCCTGTGGGGTGCTTTCTCCCCGGCCACTCTCTTTGCCCGCAGCGCCGCGCCCTACACGCTGTCCGACCTTTACCCGTATGTTCTGGTGTTGCTCTGCCTTCCCCCTTTGTGGTGGTTTGTCATCCGTCCAACTTATCTGGCGTTGCGGCTGGGTCAGGCCCGCTCGATGGCGGTCATGACCGGCGCCGTGGCGGTGGCCCTGATTGTGGTGCGGCTGTTCACATATCCCAGCGCCTGGTATTCGGTGCCCGATGTCTCGGCCTGGTTGTTGATTATTGTGACTTCGGGGGCGTGTGCCATCATTGTCTGGTACGGCCGGGCGGAGAATGAAGCCGGCGCGCCGGCCGGTCGGCTCTTTTCCACCTGGACGCGCCTGAGCGTGGGGTTGGCGGCATGGGTGGTCTTGGCGCTCGCCCTGTGGCTCCTGGGGCGGGAAGTGGTTGGCTACCATTACCTGGTTCGCGGCCATCGGGCGCGTGACGCTGCGCTGGTCACGCCGGATGCGGAAGCCCGTTTTCTGGGCTTGCACCAGGCACGCATTTACTACTCCTGGGTGTTGGACTATGCTGCCGACAGCGGCTTGACGGCTCAGCGCAACCTCGGCCTGCCAACCCGCCGCGACCGGCTGGATGCCCAGGCGTGGCAGCAACGTGCCGCCGTGCAGGCTCAGCTTGGTCTCTATCAGGAGGCGGTCGCCGATTACACCCAGGTTCT
This sequence comes from Anaerolineae bacterium, assembly GCA_034435495.1. Taxonomy (GTDB): domain Bacteria; phylum Chloroflexota; class Anaerolineae; order Promineifilales; family Promineifilaceae; genus DAOTXO01. Next base: position 7,633 of record DAOTXO010000120.1, on the reverse strand, counting down.
CTCTGTCACCGGGCAACTTGACTACGCCGACCGGGCGCTGGCGTATCAGGGATGGGCCGCCACCGCCGCCACGCCGGAACGGGCGGCCGCAGCGCGCACCGCGGCGCTGGAGGACCTCGACCGCGCCTTGCTGGCCGACCCCGACAATGCCGATTACTATTTGTGGCGGGCTTCGGCGCGCCACGCCGGGGGAGATTTAGCGTCAGCTCTGGAGGATTATGATCAGGCCGTGGCGCGCAATCCCGATCTGGCCCAGGCCTGGTTGGGGCGAGGCTGGATTCTTTTTGCCCAGGCCAATGATAGCAAAAAAGACCAGGGGCCGGCGCTTTTGCAGGAGGCCCTGACCAACTTTCAACGAGCGGTTGCCATTGAGGGGCGCGGCGCGTTGCCCTACCCGGCCGATGGCTGGTTGGCAGTAGGCTATGCCCACTATGGGTTGCAAGCTTATGACCAGACCTTAGACGCCTGGAGTCGGGCCCTGGCATTGGCTCCCAACGATCCCGTCATGGCGGTTTCGCGGGGGACGGCCTACTGGCTGGTGGGCACGCCGCAGGGCGTGGATGTGTGCGCCGAGAGTCAGGAGGTGCATCAAATTGCCCAGGCACGGCGCTATCTGGCCCAGGCAGTGGCCGATCTGTCGCGCGGCATCGAACTTGCTCCTGACAACAAAACCACCTATCGGACGCGGGCGCAGGTGCATTATCTGTTGCGGGAATGCGCGCCGGGCGTTTACGAGATGGAGATGCAGGCTGCCATCGATGACTATCAGACGGCGCTGGCGTTGGATGCCCAAGACGCCAAAAACTGGGAGCGCAGCGCCCGCCTGCGCTACGCGCTGTACCTGCGTCTGCGCGATGTGCCGGAGCGGGCGGCGGAGGCGGCGTTTGCATTGCGCCAGGCGTTGATGGAAGTGCAGACTGCCCTGACGCTGGCCCCTGATGATCCTGGGATACGTTATTGGTATGGGGTGATCCAGGCGGCCGGTTTACCTTTGTGGGTCGAGGCGGCGGAAGCTGCCCTGGCAACCGCCGATTACACCACCGCTTTGGGGCAGTTCCAGGCGGTGTTGGAAGCGTTGCCCAACGCTTCGTTGTCGGCTTTCAGAGCGGCGGTGGCGGCGCTGGGGTTGGGGGATACGCTCCAGGCGGCCGACCTGACGGTGGCCGGCCTGAGCCGTAGCCGCGACTTCACCGAAGCGGACGCCGGGGCGGAGACGTTGGCTGATTATTGGATAGCCCATCCCGATCAGGCTATAGCAGCCTGGTTGGTAGCCGTGGAACGAGCGGCGGAGCACCTGGCGACGATGCAACCGGAGGCGGCCGGCGCGTCTTACCATTGGCATCGTGCCCGTTTTGCCTTCACCCTGGGGCGTATCTTGTTCGAGCGCTATCCGGCCGGGGAGATGCTGGCGGAGGAACTGGCGCAGCAGGCCGCCGCGGCGGTGCAAGAGGCCGCCGCCCAGGATGTCACGGTGTGTCGCGGCAACTGCACCCTGTGGGTTAACTTTTTGGGGGATAGTTTGTCCGGCTGGTACTATATGCGGCGTGGTGACCTGCGCTTTCAAGCGGGTGATTACGTCGGCGCGTTGGGGGATTACCTTGCGGCCGCGCCCCGGATGCAGTTCGATAGTCAGATTGAAATCAACGATAGCCTGGAGAATGCTTTTAAGATCGGTCTGGCTTACCTGGCTTTGGGGAATGAGGAACAGGGGGAAGCGGCTTACGCTGCGGCTCTGGCGCAGGCTGAAACGCTGGGCCAGGAGCAGCAGGTGGACAACAGTGTGACCGCCTTGCGCCGCCTGTTGACCCAGAGTGACCCTGATTTGCCCGATCTTCTGGCCCCCTTGTTGGCTTTGCGCAACCGTTGACGATGCCCGGCCGTACCAGTCACTCACCCGGCTTCCCCCATGATGTCCCTCGCTCCTCTCTATAAAACGCTCGAAATTGAGCTATTCCCGGAGCTAGGAGCAGGGGCGGCGCGGCCGGCCGGAGCGTCGCCAGCTAGCTACCACGGTCTGGCCCAGGTGCGCTTCGATCTTTTCGAGCCGCCCCGCCGGCCGGTATCCCTCGACCTGACGCACCTGCGTTCCCTGGCCCCCAACCCAACGGCCTATGGGCGCTATCTGGGTGAGCAGCTTTTCGCTCCCCAGGCCCTGGGAGATGATTACCGCCAGGCGGCCGGGGCCATCCATGGTGGGGGTTTTTTGCCCCGCGTCCGCCTGCGCTTGCCGGAGCTGGCCGACGCGCCCGTTTTACACCAGATCATTTGGGAACGCCTGCACCACCCCACTGCCGGGGGCTGGCAACCCCTGGCCAGCGCGCTACCCTTTTCGCGCCACCTGCGCGTCGCGCGGGTGGAACCCTATCGCCCTTTCACCGAGCGTCGCCTCAAGTTGCTGGCTATCATCGCTTCTCCCACCCATTTGGGCGATCTGGGGCTTTTGCCCATCCCCGACGCCGACCGCCAGGCGTTGCATCAGGCGCTAGAGCAGATACCTGAGTGTGCGATCACCTGGCTGGAATCGGGGTCGACGACGCCTCCCACCCGTCAGCGACTGCGCGCCGAACTGGCGCAGGGGTATCACCTGGTGCATATTTTGGCGCACGGCCGGCTGGGGGACGACGGCCAAACCTATCTCTTTTTGGAGCAAGACGAGGGGATGGGCGCGGCCGACGCTGTCAGCGGCGCGACGGTGGTGGAAATGGTGCAGTTGGTGCAGCAGCCCCCAGCCCTGGTGGTTTTGATGGCGTGCGAGACGGCGCGCCAGGGGGAAGGGCGGGCCAATCTTGCCCCCCTCGGCTACGATCTGGTGCAGGCGGCGCGGGTGGAGGCGGTGGTGAGCATGGGCGCAACGGTGGCCATGAGCACGGCCCGACACTTCACCGGGCATTTTTACCAACGCCTGATGGCCCACGGGGTGATCGACCGCGCCATGATCGAGGCGCGCGCCTACACCCAGGATAGCTGGGATTGGAGCGCGCCGGTGCTGGCGATGCGTTCGGAAGACGGCCGGCTCTTTGTCGAGCCGGGCATGTTGGTCGCCGCCTCCCCGACTGAGCCGCCCACACCGGGCGTGCCCCCCTATTTGGGACTGGCGACTTTCCGCGAGGAGGACGCTCCCCGCTTTTTTGGCCGGGGGCAACTGTCGCGCCATCTCAGTTTACGTATTCAGCAAGAGCGATTCCTGGCGCTTTTGGGCGCTTCTGGCAGCGGCAAATCGTCATTGGTGCGGGCTGGCATCCTACCTCTGTTGCGCGCTGAAGGGTGGAGGATTCATCTGACGACTCCGACAGCGGCCCCCTTTGATGCTCTGGCCCAGCACCTGTACGCTGATCAGGCGGCCCCGCCGGCCGGCCTGGCTCAGGCGTGGCAGGCTGAACCGTGGCAACTGGCGGCCTGGCTGGAAGCGCCGGAACGGCGGGCAGTGCGCCCCACGCTCCTGGTGATCGACCAGTTAGAAGAACTATTCACCCTGTGCCCTGACCCGGAGACACGCCAGCGCTTTGTGCGCGCTGTGCTGCTGGCAGCTCAGACCGGCCGCACGATACATGTCGTTCTCGTCTTGCGGGATGATTACCTGGCCCGCACGGCGGAAATCCCCGGCCTGCGCGAAGCGCTGGACGGCCGTCAGGCGTATGTTGGCCCATTGGGAGGGCGCGAACTGGTGGAGGTCATCACCGCCCCGGCGCGACAAGGAGGCTGGAAGCTGGAGCAGGCTTTGTTGCAAAGGGTGTTGGTGGATGTGGGCGACGAGCCGGGGGCTTTGCCGTTGCTCTCCCAGGCCTTGCTGGAGACGTGGAAGCGCCGGCAAGGGGTGGTAATGACCCTGGCCGCCTATGAAGAGGAAGTGGGGGGTGTGGCCGGGGTCATTCAGCAGACGGCCGACCGCGTCTACACCGCCCTGTCGCCGGCCGAACAACGGTTGGCGCGCAATATTTTGTTGCGCCTGATCGCCCTGGAAGAGCGCGAGGTGGATATGGCCCGGCGCGCCCCGCTGACGGAATTGTTGAGTGACGCGATGGCTCAGGGGGTGTTGGAGCGCCTGGCCCAGGAGCGCCTCATCACGCTGGAAGCGGGGTCAGCGGCGCTGATTCACGAGGCGGTCATCCGCCACTGGCCGGCGCTGCAATTTTGGTTGAGCCAGAACCGTCCCTGTCTGGTGATGTGGCGACGGTTGACGGATGACGCTGCGGTTTGGGAGGGACAGCAACGCCAGACCAGCTATCTCTACTGGGGGGAGCAATTGCGCCGGGCGCAAGCGTGCCTGCCCGAACTACCCCTGGCCCCCAGCCCGGTGGAAAGCGCCTTCCTCCAGGCCAGCCTGCGGCGTGAACGTTGGCGCCGCACAGCCCGGCTCACTGTGGGGGTCCTGGGGGTAACGCTGGTCGCTTTGTTTTTCATCTTGCCCTGGTTGGGGCGACAGGCAGCGCGCCGCTTGAATCCGGCTGTGCCAGCCCCACCTTTTCCGGCCGGGGAGGCTCTTTTAGGCGATGACACCCCCGGCGCGCGCGCCTACCCGCCGCGCCTGGTGCTGTTGCCTGCTTTTGCCATCCACCAGTACGAAGTTTCCAACCGCCAGTATGAGCTATGTGATCGCCTTGGCCCCTGCACTTCTGTGTTAATTCCCCCCGGCGCGCCGGATGAGCCAGTGGTAAATGTCACGGCGAAGCAGGCGGCGACATTTTGTACCTGGTTGGGGGGGCGTTTGCCTATGGAAGGAGAATGGGAGCGGGCGGCGCGGGGGCCGGCTGGCCGGCGCTGGCCCTGGGGCGATACGCCGCCCCCCCATCCCAGGTGGGTCAACATGTCCATCACTGCGGCGCGCACCGCTCTGGTGGCAGTGGATGACCCCGCCTTTGCGCCGGGGGCGACGCCGGAAGGCATCATGCACCTGCTGGGCAACGCCGCCGAGTGGACGACCACGCCGGGCAGTTGCGACGCCGAACCTTATTGCGCTCAGGTGTGGGATGGTGTTGCGGACACATTGTTGGCGGTACGCGGTGGTTCTGTAAGCGATGCGATAGGTGGGGTGTATCCCATGACACAGACAATTTTTGTCAGTGCCTTTACACTGACTCTAAGTCATGCCGAGATTGGCTTTCGCTGTGTTTTTCCTGCGCCATAACAGGAGGCAGGCGCACCTCCAAGGGATTGCACCATGTTCGACATCTACCATCGCGTGCGCCGGCCGGCCCACGGTCGGTCACTCATTCTAGTTGCGGGGTTGGTTTTGGCTTTGCTCCTTGCCACCTGCGCCGCTCCGCGGGACGCCACACCGGTTGCCGACGACCCAATCACCGTGGCGGAGACCGCGACGCCAACGGTTACACCTGTAGAGGTTGAGGAGGCAGCACCTACGGCGACTCCGATACCTGGCGTCAGCAACCCGCAGCCCGATTTTCTGCCCGATCCCCGCCTGTGCGGCGAGAACCCACCTCTGACGGAGCTAGTCTTTGACGAGATTGAGGCGGATGACGATGAAGAAGGGGTTTTTGTTGCCAGAGCGCCGTATGAGAACGAGAGCGGAACGTATGAGGTTCGCGTTCAGGCTGGCTCCGAAGAGGCGCTCAAAGCCTTCACCCAGGGCGAGCCGTTGCTGCTGTGTCTGGAAACCATCCCCGATGTTGTCCTGGATGACGCCACCCTGCGCGCTGCCATCCCGCCCAGCCGTGAGCCGGTGATTGCTCTGCTCCTGAGCGAATTGGTGCGTCAGACTGGGCGGCCGGTTGAAGACGTGACGCAGCGCCCTGATACCGCCCGCCAGATCGCCGATGAGCAGGGCCTCGCCATCGATGAGGTGATCGCGGCCGTCGCCGCGCAGCTGCAAGCCGCTCTGGATGCCGGCGCGCTTGACAACCTGCCCGATGACATGCAGCAAGCTCTGCTGGATGACCGGGCGACAGAGGTGGTGGCCGCCCTGGTGGATGAACCCAATCTCTTTGTGGGGGTGGCCCTGGGGGATGATCGCCCGCTGGAGCAGATTCTCCAGGAGAGCCCCGACTCGATGGTGATCACGTTCGAGCCTACAGGCGACCTGGCGGGCAGCATCGAGGAGAGATATGCCGCCTTTTACTTTGTGCTCGACCCCCCTCTGACGCAATCGGTTAACCGTAACGGCTGGCATTACTACGTAGCGCACTGTGCCACCTACGCCTTCGCCCAAATTCACGTGGACGCTATTGACGCTGATGGCAGCATGACTCTGGTGTTTCGCCGGATTGGCGTCTCCACCAGTTCCAGCGTCACCACGGCCGCCTCACCCTGGTCTGCTTTGTTACAGGGCAGCAGCGCCGCGCCGCGAAGCTACGATGCTGAAGTGTCGGCGACTGCCGATGGCTTGTATACTATCTATGGGGGTTGGGTGCGCGGCTTTGGCGGTTTTTGCCCGGATCAGTAAGGGTAGGCCCACCTGGGCCTACCCCCGGCCACCATAGAACACACGAGGAATGGCGCATGGAGACCATCAAGCTAAATGGTGTTGACGCCCTGACCGGCGCATATCTGGCTCAATTTACGGAACGGGAACTGGCGGATCAGGCGCTGGCGACGCGCGAGGCGGCCGACCCCACCCAGGTGCAAGACCTGCTGCGACGCGATCAGGTCAATCGCCAGCCCCATTTACGGGTAGCTTTCCAGGTGGATGTGCGCCGTCTCGATCAGACGGGTTGGGGTCTCATTCTGGCCCGCGACGATCCCCAGGCGGACGCCATTTATGCGGCGTTGCAGCCGCTGCTGGCGCGCCGCGCCGCCCAGGCCGGCCCCCTCTACCAGGAGTACCGCGGCCCCGACCGGGGCTATGCCGCCGGTGAGACCAAGCTGCAATTTCTGGCGCGGCATCAGGTGGATGTCACCGGGCCGGTGCAGCCCACCAGGATGCCTTACTACCTCTTGCTGGCCGGTGCGCCAACGCAGATTCCTTTTCATTTCCAATATCAGCTGGATGTGCAATACGCTGTCGGCCGGCTGGCTTTCGACACCCCGGCCGAATACGCCGCCTATGCTGCCAGTGTGGTTGCGGCTGAGACCGACCCCGCTTTTGCCCAGCCCCGGCGCGCCGCCCTCTTCAGCGTTGCCAACCCCAACGACGAAGCCACCAACCGCAGCCACACCCGCCTGATGCAGCCCCTGCAGCCCCTTTTGCAGGGGTATGAAGGGTGGCAGGTAGCGCTGCATCAGGAGGAAAGCGCCCGCAAAGGGGATCTGGCGCGGCTACTGGGTGGTGACGCCACCCCCACGCTCCTCTTCACCGCCAGCCACGGTCTCGGTTTTCCCACCGGCGATCCGCGCCAGCGCGCCGCTCAGGGAGCGTTGTTGTGTCAGGATTGGCCCGGCCCCTTTCCACCCCAAACGATTGGGCCTGAATGGTACTTCGCCGCCGGAGATGTGGCCGATGATGCCCGATTGCACGGGTTGATCGCCTTTTTCTTCGCCTGCTATGGGGCCGGCACGCCGGAGGTGAACGATTTCGATCATCTGGCGCGTGAAGCGGCTCATCTGGGGGAACAACCCTTTGTGGCCCAGCTACCGCAACGCCTGTTGAGCCACCCCGGCGGCGGGGCGCTGGCCGTCATCGGCCACATTGAGCGCGCCTGGCCCCACGCCTTCAGTTGGGCCGGCGCGCCCGCCCAACGGC
>DAOTXO010000119.1:0-22909 GCA_034435495.1 Anaerolineae bacterium | reverse complement strand
GGGGGGGGGGGGGGCCCCCGGCCGGCCCCGTCAGCCCGGCTACCCCCCGGTCGACCAGCCGACTAAGACCATTGTGCTCCACAATCAGTTCCAGCACGCTGTTGGTCTGGCTGCTGCCCACATACGGTCGCTGGTCAGCCGGGGTCAAGTCCACCGCAACAGGCCAGGCCAGCGAGACCACGAGCAACACCCCGGTCGCTAGCGTCAGATGCACCACCCGTCGTCCCCAGCTGAGCGGCGCGCCGAAAAAGTAGAGCGCATAAAAAGCGGGCAAAGGCAAAAAGGCCTGGAGCATCTTGACATTGAAAGCCAGCCCCACCATTAAGGCCCCCAAAGCCAGGTCGCGCCATCGCCCACGCTGCGTCGCCCGCCAGAAAGCCCACGCCGCCAGCAATAACAGGAACACCAACACCCCGTCAATGGTGTTGTTGCGCTCCGTCGCAATGGCGACCGGCATGACAGCCAGCGTTAAGGCGGCGAGGAGGCCGGCCGGTCGGCCAAAAACCTGAGCTGTCAGGTGGTAGAGAACAGGGATGGATAAAACGCCGGCCAGCGCTTGAGGCAGCGCCAGGGCCAAACCATTCACCCCCAACAGCGCCGCCGACGCTGCCTGCAACCAAAAGCCGAGCGGCGGTTTGTCCACCGACACCGAACCCCCCGGCTCGAAAGCTACAAAGAAAAAGTTGCGCCAGGAGGTCAACATACTTTTAACGGTCGCCGCATAATAAGCGTTGCCGACGCCACTCTCCCCCAACTGATAAAAGCGCAAAAAAGCCCCCAGGGCTACAATCAACCCCAACGCCAACCACACCACCCAACGACGCTCCCAGCTTTGCCTCATCGCACTTCTCATAGAGCCACAACCTCGATCAAGATATAGAAGGGCGCTACCGCCCAGCCTCGCATCACCTGTGCATTATGCCAGATAGATGTTTAGAAATCATGAAGGTTCAGCCGCCAGTTTCACCTCTGACCCCCGTCAATCTGTGGCGCGAATGGCCAGCATTCACGGGAGCCTGAGCCAGATAGCGCTGATGATGCGCGGCTTAGTTGTCTGCCACTCATCAACCCGGATACAATCCTGGCTTCAAGTCCACCATCCTTCCCCAGCGTCGGGACCGGCCCAGGCCTGCGCCCGGCCGAGGAGAGCGCTGCATGTTAACCATCCCACCTTTCCCCACTTTATGGCGTCGCCGGCCGGCCCTGTGGCTCGTCATCCTGTTGTTGTTGCTGACGGTGCGCGCCGCAGCGGCCGAAGTCATCCCCCCTGACCGTCTCGTGCCGTGGGACCCCGGTGTGCGCGGCGGCATCCCCTGGGTTCCCTATCGGGTGAATGTGCGCGATTTCGGAGCGGTAGGGGATGGGCTGACAGATGACGGGCCGGCCATCAACGCTGCCATCCAGGCCGCGCCGACGCCCGGCTTTGTCTGGGTTCCCCCCGGCGATTATCGCATCGCCACCATCATCCAAATGCGTAGTGAGATTGTGCTGCAAGGGGCCGGCCCTGACCAGACGCGCCTCCTGATCGACCTGCCTGCTTACGGCCACCGCGGCGGGATCGAATTCACCGGCAGCAAGAACAATGTGGACATCGCCGTGACGGCCGGCTACACTTTTGGCAGCCTGACGTTGGAACTGGCCTCCACAACCGACATTGAGGCCGGGGCGCTGCTCTGGCTCTATCAGGACAACGACGAAGAAGTCATGTTCACGGCCGACTACTGGAACGTCGATTACGCCGCTGATTCCATGAGCCAGATGGTGGGGGTGGCGGCCGTCAACGGCAACAGCATCACCCTTGATACACCCTTGCGTCTGAACTACCAGGCCAGCCTTAATCCCCGCGTCCAGGTGGTGGAACCCATCCAAAACGCCGGCGTCGAAGGCATCTACCTGGAGCGGTTGGATACGGCCGACGCCTATACCATCTCCTTAACCTACGCCCAAAACTGCTGGGTGCGTTACGTCGAATCCCGTCGCACCTTCCGGGCGCACATCTGGGCCTTCTACAGCCGCTGGCTCACCATCAGCGACAACTACTTCTACGAAGCCCACGACTACGGTGGCGGTGGTCACGGCTACGGCGTCACCCTGGCGGATAGCACCTCCGATGTGTTGGTGACCAACAACATTTTCCACACCTTGCGCCACAGCATGATGGTCAAAGAAGGGGCCAACGGTAACGTCTTCAGCTACAATTACTCTTTCGACAACATTTACGCTAAAGCAGATGGCTCTTTCCACGGTCATTATAACTATGCGAATTTATTTGAGGGCAACGAGATGGAGCAGATTATCGTGGCCGATTGGTGGGGACCCAGCGGCCCTTACAGCACCCTTTTCCGCAATCGGCTGCAGGATTACGTTGGGATTCGGGTACAAGACCATTCTCACTATACGAATGTTGTGGGTAATGTCACCCCCAACATTGAAGTGCGTAAAGACCCTGATGTGATCATTGGCGGCTACCCCGTCTACATGGGGGAAGTGGAGCATGAATTGGTGGATGGCAATCTGGTGGATGGGGTGTTGGAGTGGAGCGGTGCGCCTGATCCCTTGCTGCTGCCCGCCTCGCACTATCTGGCTGCGCCGCCCGCTTTTTGGGGCAACAAGCCCTGGCCGGCCATTGGGGCCGACGTGGACGACGTGCCCACCCCCATCACCCTGCCGGCGCAGGATCGTTATCATCTCATCCAGCAGGGAGCGTGGCAGCCTCCCCTACCCCTCATCCTGACCAGCACCGTCGTCGGCGGTGACAGCCTCACCCTGACTGTCAGCAACGCCCGGCCGGGGGAGCGGGTGTTCTTCGTTGCCAGCAGCGCCGGCGAAGGGGCTGGCCCCTGTCGCCCCAACCTGGGCGGTTTGTGCTTCGACATCCTGCCCCCCTTGCAGCTCCTGGGCAGCGTCAACGCCGACAGCGCCGGCCGCGCCAACCTGACCATCACCCCCACGGACCCCAGCGCCTTTCAGGCTGTCATCCGGCGCGACCCGGCCGGCAGCCAATCAGTTAAAAGCAACGTGGCCCACTACGACAGCTAATCCTGGGCGCGGTGTGCCCACCGGAAGTTCAACTTGAACTCCCGAACCAACCAGACTATAGCTTTTCAAGGGCACGGGTATTCACCTTGTTGCTCCCAGGTTCCATATTGGTTAATCCTGAAAGTAGTCTTCGAGACAACAGTAGAACCGGGCAAATAATATAGACCAAGTAGGGTAACCTGACGGCCAGGTCCGCTTTGCTCTGTCCACTCTCGACTAACCAGAGGTTCCATGGAGCCTTGCAAGGATAATATACTTGCTCTCGTGTGGGCCAGCACAGGTTGTTGCTCTGGCACCGTGACGCAACATTGGCCAGCTCGTTGAATAAGCGGGTAGCCAAAAATATCACTTACCTGACGGCATTTACTACGGCATAACGTCAACCGGCCGAAGCCATACCGGCGTTCGCCTCCTATCTGCACCGAGGCTATCACCTGCGAAAACAGCGAAAAACCCCGAACTTCAACATCATCGTTGCGGGTTGTAATCTCCTCATCTTGGTGAACAAACAGGTGCCCCACCAAGTAAACCGGCTGGCCCAGGTTTAAAGAGGGTGTGAGAAACTCCACTTCATGCAGGGAAGCTTCTTCGGCAACATTAGCCTCGTGGGCAATCGCTGTGGAGGCCAGTGAATTGAGGAACCGGCGTTCAAACACTGGTTCCGATAACTTGTTTTGGCCATATACAGTTTCCCCCGCAGATTGCACGGGATACAGGGGATCATCAATGTTTTCAGCCGGGAAAAAGTAGCCGATGCGCAGGTTTTCCTGCACCCATTCGCCTGTTTGACGATAGTCAGTTTTACCCAGCCATTGGGTCAGGCCGGCGGTGACAGCGCCCCACCAGTTCCGTCCGGGTACGTAGGATCGGGTCTGCATCAGGTTGCCAATTTTACGCCAGCCGACGTGCAGTGGGCTTTCCAGCCGGAACACCAGGCGATACGCTTGCCAGGTCATCAAGTCTCCCTCAACGCTTTGGCGTGGTAGCGAGCGTAAATCAGCGTTTGCTCAATGAGCTGGCGCGCCAGCAAAAGGCTGTCCAGATTTTCGGTAAGCTGGCGCACAGCGACAAAGTGGTCTTTTTCATTTTGCGCTAGCAAGCTAACATCCGCATGCCGGAGCAGACCAAGAGAATGACTCTTCATCTGTTCGGCACCCAACTCCTTCAGCCGGTATTCCAGGTACAGGAAAAACGCATACACGCCGTTCTCTTGCAGCACACCCAGGCTCTTGGTGATAGTGTTTTCCAGTTTGGCCTTGTCGCCTTTAGGCAGGCTGCCTTTAGGGGCGACAGCTTTAACAAGATCGTAGCCAAATTTGGCACACCGGCTATCCAGGTTAGAAATATTCTCGCTCATGGCTTACCCTCCTTGCTCCGGCAGAAAGATGCGCAACCGGCCCATGCCCCGCGTATTCATACCGCCGATGCCCAGGTGTTCGAATTGGGCCAGGCCTTTCTGAACAACCTCTTGCACTGTTGTCGCCTGGCCGTTGGTTTGCGGTACCGGTGTTTGTCCGCTAATGGTGAAGAATATGGGATCAAGATACGTGATAGGAAACCAGAAGACGGCGCTGCGGGGGATGGCTTCATAGGTGAACAAGGCCCCTTCTTCGGCTGCGCCGGTCTCCGGGTTGATGCTGACCGATGTGCGCACTTCCAGGTTGTCGTTGACGATTTGGGCAAACAATTTGTTGGGGACCAGAACGCTACGTTGAAGAATCTCGCCGGGAACAGGCAGGCTGGCATTCACAAGTTGGAATTGGTCTTCTGCCGGCAGCATGAGCCAGCCTAAGTTGAGACGATTGTTGGCAACTTTCAGGCCGGCTGCCAGCTTGACTTTGTTATCGGCCGGTTCGACGTCCACCGACAGACCGGCATCAGCTAAAACGGCCGGGCAGGTCACCCACACCGGCCCGGCCAGTGAATGCACCGGGAAGAAAAGCAGGCGCACATCGGCAAACTGAGCCAGCCCCTGAAAGCCGCTGCGGTCGCGGGCAAAGCCAAAGGCCACGCAAACCGGGCAGCTTGACCGGCCGCAGTGCCCGGCTTTATTTCGCTGTGTATCTTCCTGCCCCTGGCCGGCGCAGGAGTAAGATCGCCCATTCTCTTGCCAGTTGTACTGGCCGGTCACCATCGCGGCGTAGGCGCGGCAAGCCCCGCTCAGGCTAGTACCGGGCAACTTGGGCAGGTTTGTTCCTGGTTCGCGCACAATACTATTATCCACGCGCCCCAGGCGGTAGCCACCCGTGCCCACGTGGATGGGGTCAAGCGCCATGGCATAATAAATAACAGTTTTTGCGGGTTGGGTCATGCCGTCCCCTCCTTTAATTCTTGTTTGAAGATGCGGGAGTAGAGTTCAAAAGTCTCCTGTAACCGGCCGGACATCAGGTCGTCCATTGTCAACGTATCCAGTCCTTCCTTGTGGAGGATAGCCTGGGCCAGTTGGCTGTATTCGTCCGAGTCTCTCCCCCAATGGTCACCTTTGGTTGCCAACAGGGTCACAATGGCCTGTAACTGGCTATCGCTCAACTTGTTGTCCGTTGATAATTCTTTGAGTCTTTGCCACAAGCCGGTAATACGGGCCAGTTCCTCCAAGGGCTGCGTCCTATCTCCGGCCTCGAAACGACGGGCGGATGTATCCAGATAAAGCCAGGTGAAGCGGGACGGGGTGAAGCAGATCGTGTCATCATTCTGCACATTCTGAATGTGAACCCATTGCTGGCCGGAGTGCTGCGGGTACTCAAACTGCTTGCATCTAGTTGGTGCATTGCCATCTTTGTCTTGTTGAACATAGACGTAGGGATACCACTCGTCGTTTGTGTTGCCATCGCCCATCACAGTGCTGGCGTGCCAATGTAACAGCTCACCCTCCGGTGTGGTCAACTCAAGTTCCTGCCACTTATTAAAATGGGGATGGTTCAGATGTTTCGGTGGAGTGTGGCCTTTCTGGCGAGAACGGGCGCAACTGCAGGTAACTGTACATTCGATGGGTGAAAATGAATACTTGAGCAAGCGACGGCCGGCATCCAGCGCGCCGAAGAGAGGCTGGCGGCGGTCGAAGAAGACCAGCCCCAGGAACAGGGGTAGCCGGTTGCGAACTTTGCTCATCTCTAGTTCATAACGGTGGGCAATTTTAGTGGCTGCTTCCAAAGCCACTGTCGCCGGTACCAGAGACATGAACGAAGTGGGTTGCGCCAACAAGTTAATAGTCGGCGCATAAGCCGCCGGAATTACTTGCGATTGGGTCTTGTCTAATTTTGCTGGGGTAAGTTCTCCGCGTTGTTGCCTGTAACCACCAGGTTCCATCAAAGGTATTTTTGGTGGTAGTTGGCTAAACAGGGCCTCCGCGCCGCCTTTTGTCCAGGCAAGGAGGTTGTCAGCCGTGAGCAGATGGCCGCTTTCGTTATCCCAAACCAGTGAGAGGCGACGGCCGTTTATCTCCGCATCATAAACGTGATACGGGCCTAATTCCTGCCGTAACTGGTCGGCATTGGTAACGGCAATAGCCAGCCGCTGTTGTTCCCGTCGGGCAACGGCGGAAATATCCTCGTTTTGCACATTTTGCCAGAACTGTTGCGTGGTGCGCCACACGCGCTGGATACGGGCGAACGAAGGGTTTTTGCTCTCATACTTGTTGGCCGGATCGCAAACGACCAGCAACGTCTGTATCATATCGCCGTTGAGCCAACCACTCAGGTCAAACTTGCCGACGATGAGCGCCAGACGGCCGTTCTCATCGGCCACCTCATCCAGCCAGATGGTGCGTTCCCAGGGTTGGCGCTCGTGGCCTGTTTTATGGCGCGCCTGCGCCCATAGCTGTGTCCGCTTGCCCCGCCGTTCCAGGCAAACGTAGCAAATATTGCGTCCCTGTGCCTTGCGTTTCTGGTTGTCGTTGGGCGCACCCCACCCCTGAGGTCGCACACCGCAGGTGGTACAGATATCGGCAATACTGTTTGGATTGTCCCACCAGGTTTGTAGGCTATCCTGGAAGGGCGCTACCGGGGATGGGCGTCTTTCCAGGGCTTTGTGCAAAACAGCCGCTTGCTTATCGGCTGCTGTGATGTGAATGCGCGGCTGTAATTCCCCACCCAACTCGCTTTGCCGCAGCGCGTCCAGGATGTGGCCTTCAATCAGGCCGCGCAGCCGGTTGCCCTGGGCGTCATCTCCATCCAGCGCCGGCATGACAAAAGCGCTGCCTTTTTCATCTCGATACACCTCGTTGCCTAACGGATACGTCTCTTCCAACAATTTGCGCACATCATCCAATGCCGCTTGTAGGGCGGCCTGCCGTCCTACCAGGTCGCTAATCGTTGGCGCCCGCTCCAGGAAGCTCAGGCCGTCGAAGGAAATATAGAGCAGCCCCCATTGGAAGTCGTGGTCTATGATTTTGTCTCGCCAATTCTGCCAACCACGAATATCTCGTTGCCGGGAATCCAGGATTGAACCTGCCAAAGCAGACTTGAACAAAGCGGCCACACTACTTGCCCAGGTAGCCAGGGTCACTTCATTGATTGGCCGGCGCGTGTCACCCAGGCCATGTTCAAACTCTGCCAGTATATTTTTTATGAGCGTGCGCGGATTGTTTAACCCAGCCATAGAGATAGGTAGCCCCTTGAGCCGGGCATCTAAACTCCTCTGTTGATGACCTATCGTAAAAGTCGGCGCTTCATAACCAAAAACTGAACTGGCCAGAACGCCAGGGAATTGTTGTTGTCCTTTGCCCCTGGGTAATTCTGGTTTATCGTGATGGGCCTCATGGTGGCATATACCTAAAAGAGCAGGCAACCATCCAGTTTTCCCGTCTAGCAATTGACTTCGGCTTTGATGGGTAGAAAAACCGGGAGCACTGAGCATGATTAACTCTGCTAGGGCATAGCTCTCACCCTGAACCGTTATCTGGGTTTGTTCTAATGTTGTTTTGATTTGAACAGGGAGAAAATCAGCTATCTTGGGAGAGATGGCATTGAGAACATTGTTTACAATGTCAGGTTTTCTGATACTTGCGACCGCCGGGCTCAAACGAATAAGTGAAGCAGGAGCATCCACGACAGCCTTATAAGCGTGGTCGTTCGACCAGTTTCTCGTCCCAGCACTGCTCCCTGCTTCTATATGTAGGTCGCAGAATTTTCCAATGTCGTGTAAGGCGGCCGCGATTTCGGCCAGCAAGATGTTACGTTGTTCCTGTGCCAGCAACGCCAGCCCGCTAACCCCATTGGACATGGTTCACCTCACTCCTCTGCTGCTTCTGTTTCATCATCCTCTTGCCTTATCAGAGCCGTGACGGTTTCCAGGACCTTTTGGGTAATTGCCACTGCTTCCATAGCATCCTCGCGCGCGGGTAGACCTTCCGGCAGGCTGCCAGGAAGTGCATCCGGGTAACGGGTGGGGATGTAGAAGCGATCCAGGAGCTGAATGTCCAGGCCGTTCGTAAAGGGATTGGAGTCCAGCAGGGTGAACAAATCACCCAACAAATGTGTGCGTGGCGGCGTCTTGCCCTGAAGCAGTAATAAGCCTTGGATGGCCTTTTCGGCGCACTGCTGGCTGTGGAAGCAGACCTGGTTGTAAATTCCTTCTTGCACCGCCAGTTCTGCCATTTGTAAATCCTCGTCGGCGAATTGCAGCCAGCGCTCGCTCTCACCCTTCATAGAGCCCCTTCCCTTTGCCTGCGATTTCATCTCGCACGAAGGGGCGCTCACGGGAGAGGTGCTCATATTCGGCCGGAGTGTAAACTAGAATGTCCACACCGACGCGCGGCCGCAGCAATTGCATCACCTCTTTGGTGCGGTCCAGAAAGCGTTTGTCCGTTTCCCTGATGATCACCAGGTCCAGATCAGACCATTCGCCCGTCTCACCGCTGGCCAGTGAGCCAAAGAGCAACACCTTTTGCGGCCGGTACTGTTCGGCCAGTAAAGCCAGGTAGCGCTTCAACTCCGATTCTAGCAATTCACGTCGCCTGGTTGTCGTTTCTATGTTTGAAGTCGCCATCGCTTTACTCCTGAGCAGCAAATACGATGGCTGCACTATCTTCCAGGGTTGAGAGGCGTTCCAGCTTTATTAACCCCGTTGCCGTCGCGATTTGCCCCTGGATGTTGTCCTGCGCTTCACCGAAGCCGCTGGACTTCTTGGCCGAAAAACCATAGGTCAGCATCATCTCGCAGATGGCTTCGGCAACCTGTGTCAGGTCGGTCCGCCCTTCCATTTCCGTTATGCCGTTAAAGGGCACGTAGAGCAGGGAAAAGACACCGCTAGCCCCGGCCGGAACGCTTTCAAAATAAATAGGCTGTTTGCCCGCCCGCGTGGTTCGGTCGTGCGGGTTGATCACTTCCAGGCTGATGCGGTCAAAGAAGGTTGGGTAGAAGCGAAGACGGCCGGCGTGATTGGGAAGAGACTGTCTTTCTACCGGTGAAAAATGGTCTCGGACCTTCTGGCGGTAGAGAGCGGCCGCTTCCGTGCTCAATCCATCCAGATACTTTGCCAGACCTCTGTTCTCACCTTCCCCGACTTCATCGCCAAATAACAGCGTCAGGCGAAAACGTTCTTCGGCCAGTTGTGCAACTGTCTGTGTTTTGTGCCACCGGAGTGCCAGCAAGTGGATGGCCGTCCAACGCAAATTGCCCTTCCAGGCTGTACCGGCCACCATCGGCACTTTGAACACCCTGTCCTTGCGTACCGGGTTGTCGTTGATGTGAAAAATTTCGTCGTCCCGGCTGAGGTATGGGCTGGCCAGGGTGAACCGGAATTGCAAGAAGGCGGAATAGGCAGGCAAAGCGGTAAAATCGGGGACGACTGGTTGCCAAAGTTCCAATTGCCCCAGGCGCTGCCTTTCGGCGGCAATCGTCCGTTCGGCGTAGGGGGTTTGGGCCGAATCACTGGCAAAAACCAGTCCTTTGTACCCCCCACCGTCTCGCCTGTCGCCTGTGCGGGCATAATCTTTGGCAGATGTAGACAGGGTCGCGGCTAGCAGGGCAATGCGGGTGGGGATGTCCAGGCTTGTGTTGTTGATGATGCTGTCTACATCATTACGGCCGGTGCAAGGATGGGTTACGTACAGGTCGTAGCTCAAGCGGCACCTCCCTCATCTAGTCCCAGTAGTTCTCCCAAGTAGGCCAGCCCTTCTCGCTGGTCGCAATTCAGAGAATGCCATTCTACTACCTGTGGAACAGGTGCGTTGCCATTAAACACCCATTGCCAGGTAGCTGCGTTTGTGAGAGTGGCTCGCAAATCGCGCAAAAATTGATGCCGGTTCAGACGAATATCATTCGGTGGCTGGCAGGGAATCCAACCCCACACGCGGAACTCCCAGCCACTGTTGTCTAGCTGGTAAGCGTGGGAAACGTTAACTTTGGATGCAATATTTTCTTGCCGACTGGTGTAGCCAAACAAGTATCTTTCAAGTATCTGTGGTGCCTGACCAGAACGAAATAGGGTTGGAAGCCATTGAAAGCGCAAGTAATTGCGAACGGCCGGAGCCAGGGGTAGCAGGCCACCCTGTACGGCCGTTTGCAGGTTGCGTTGAGCCTGTTGATGGTCCTGTGGGTTGCTGCGATACACGTAAACCTGGTTCTGACCATCTTTGACCTGTCCATTCCATGATTGAGCAATGCCCCGTACATTTTGCCACCAGCTAGGATTGGCCGTTGGCGTTTGGAACCGGATTTTGGCGAAGAAGCAGTCTCGAATATCAGGCAGTGTATGCTGGCGCGCTGGTTGTGGCCGGCTAGACAGATCGCTAAGGGACTGAACCTGTATAGGTTGTCCATTTTCACAAAAACGCAGAACACCATAGCCACTCGATACTTTCGCACCAATGGCGGCATGGCGATCAATAAGGGAAAAAACCGGGCGCAAGTGGATTGACACATCGGTTGCTGCCAGGGAGATAATACGCAAGGGAATCTCATCACCCATCACACTGTTGCTCATCAGATACCAGCCACCTGCTCGTAGTTGTGACCTCGTATGAATACGGCCGCTAGGAATCAGAATATCGCGGGCGTTATCCTTAAACAAGGCTTCCCCATCTCCTAAGCTAAGTCGGAATTTGCGCCTCTGACCAGTAGCCCCAAAGACCTGGCAGACTGAACAGAATTCATCCTTACCGTTCCTGCTGCGTGGACAACGATTATCTGATGTAGGGTCGCACACGTCGCCCTCCAGCCCACGCATAATCGCTTCAAACCACCAGCGCAAGCTGCCGATAATGCCCGTTTCGTGAATGCGGTCCATCTGGCCGGGCAGCACGCCGCCTGTCCACAATGGGGTCAAGGTCTTGATGTGCAATCTCATGTCTACCTCCACACCTTGTGGCACAGGTACAGCCCTTCGCCTATCTACTGAGTCCACATATCAGTAAGGCGGTTCGGCCGGGCCCTCGTAGCCGCACATGCCCAGGCGAGGGGAGTTCACCAAAAGGATTGGCTCCCCGTAGTCATCATGAGGGTGCGTCTCAGAGTGGGTTTTGCACAGCGTCCCCCACTCATCGGCTTCAATCAGACATTCCATACACAGGTACATAGCCGGTTCGCCGCATTCGATGCACGTCGCGTCTGGCATCACATTGCGCATCATGAGAGCGATGGGGCGCTGCGTCGTCGTCGCGCCTTTGCGGGTCTCGATCACCTTGATGCACGTCTCCGATGTCGTTCCGAAATCGTAGATGTGCGTCAGTTCGGTGTCGGGCGCAAGGACAGCGCTGATCCGGCGGGACATGGGTATCCCATCTTCTAACCCGGCCTTAAACGAGAATTCGCTCATATGACCACAACATTCCAGCCAGATGCCCCGCAGGTAACTGTCCAGGTCTTGCAGGGTGCTGGAGCCCCGCATCTCCAAATCCAGCCAGAACTCACCACGCCAGGCATCCTGGACGCGCAGGTAATAGAGGGTGTCTCGCTTCGACTGCCCCTGCTCCGCCTGTGCGATCACCGCCTGGCGCTGTGGGCAGCTGGACAAATGCTTGCGGGCAGCGTTCTTGGCGATCTCCGCTCCGCAGTAGGTACAACCTCCTTTTGACTGTTTTCCGCGTGGCATTGTCTCCTCCAACTTACCATATCCCCTCAATGAGATCACGCCAGATCGTCATGTCAGGTTTTCCACATCCGCCAGGTCTTGATGTCGCCCGGTCGCTCTTTTGTTCCGTTTGAGGTTCTCCAAATCGATAAAGTTTACCTTGACCCCCTCAATCTCTACTTCCACGCGCACGGCATGGCACTCCTCAAACTCAACGCCTTCTAGAGTTGTGAGCAGGTCAATGCGATTAGGCGCGTAACCCAACTGAATCATCTGTTCAGGGACCAGAAAATCTTGCATCTCCAGACCGAGTGAGCCAAAGCCAAACTGCTCCAGAGCCTTGATCATCCTGGCGGCGTTGTCTGGATTCATGGCAATCCACACATCCATATCTTTGGTGTAACGCGGATACCCATGGAACGCGACGGCATAGCCACCGATGATCAGATAGCGAACCTGGTTATCGTTTAGTGATTGAATAAACTCTTTGAAGTCTTGGTTGAGCACCGTATTTCCATTGGTGGTATTCGCGCCGGATTTGCTCCAAAGTCGCCAGGCGCACCTGGTAGGGTTGGCTCTGCCAGTAGGCAAAATCACTCTTGTGGCTGCGGAGATGAACTTTGGTGTACGTTTTCGAGATGGTTGATTGTGTGTCCATGCTGAGATTCTAAGTGGTTGCTATGAGCACCCCCGAATGGGTAAGCTGATCAAGATTGAAGTTCAGCTCGCGCCAGAGCGAATAAGAAATTTTAGCCCCTGAAAAGCGCGGACTAGACTTGTTAATGGTCATTCTACAGGAGCCTGGAGGGCAAGTCAACGTTCCTGGTCGAAGGAGCTCAGGGGCGCGGCCGTCCGCTACGCCGGCCGAAACTGTAGTCAAGTTTTTCCAAAAAGGTATGGTTGACGCGGGCTTGCCAGGCATAGACGACGCAGGTTCCGGCGATCTTGTCGTGAAAGCCTTGTCGGCGGTCGTCCACCACAATCCAGAGGAAGCCGAGAAAGAAAGGAATAATGGACACAGCATAACCCACCAGTCGGCGCAAACTGCGCCCGGCGGTCATGCGACTGCCATCCAGGGGCACAATCCGCACCCCCATCAACGCCTTGCCAATGGTGCGGCCGGTCAGCGTCCAGGCAAAAACCAGGTATGTGATGGTCAAGATAGGCGTGACAGCCAGGGCGGCGATGGGCTGGATGCGCATCAAGACCAGACCGATCTGACGCTGGATGGGGCGGGTGACAGCGTCGCATTCGGCCGTCAAGACACACTCCAGGCCAAAAACGGTCAGCACCACTTGCGTCGCCAGGGCAATCACCACTCCGACGCTGATGATGGCCAGGGCGTCCACCACAAAAGCGGCCAGGCGGGTGGCAAACCCGGCATATTGACCCTGGAGAGTGCGCGGCATGGGGCGCATGGGAGGCCGTCCAGCGGGTGGCGAGGTTACGACTCGTCCTGGCCGAGGGTGTTCAGGCGTTCGGCCCGCAGGCGCACTGCCAACGGCGGCGGGGGCAACTCTTCACGCGCCGGCCGGCGCAACACCCGGCGCACAAAACCTTCGATCAGATTATCGGCTGTCACCCCCTGTTCACGTAACTCATCCACCGCCTCGGCTGCCATGCTGACACTCTGGTTCTGCACCAGCTCGCGCACCGGCTCCGGGTTTTCGCGCAGACGCTCCAGCTGCTCCTCCACCAGTTTGTAAACGTGAGGATTTTCCGCCAGATAGTCCACAATCTCATTGATGGGCCGGCCGGCTAGTTGACGTGAGAGATGGCGGCCCAAACGCTCCTCATACCGGCCGCGGGCGATCCAGCTTTCCACCACCGCTTCCCCCACCAACTGCACCTGTTCCAACCGATCCTGCCAGGCGCGGCGGGTTTGGGCGGCCTGTTCCCCGGCCACCTTGACCCATGGATTATCCGCCAGTCGCTGCCCCTGGGCCTGCGCCAGAGCGGCCAGAGGATTGTCGAGCAACGGGCGCGCCAGGCGGGTCAGATCATCGCCAATGCGGCGGGCAGTCGCTTCCAGCCGGCCAGGGGCTGTCGTGACGGCGCGGCGGGCGCTCTCCTCGGCCTCAAAGACCAACCCCAGCAACAGGTAGCGCAGGCGGTCGCCTGTGTCCTCATCGGGGGCAGGCGGCGGGTCGGCCGACACAGCTGCGCGGGCCTTATCGGCCGACTCATGCACATAGCGCCACAGTTCGTCAGAGCTTTCCAGCAGGCTTCCCAGCGCCAGACGTAACGCCAGGGGAATGCGTTCCAGAGAGTCACGGGAGGGGGTGGTTTCGCTCATCAACTTTCCTGGACATCGGCGCGGCCGGCCAGGCCCAGCGCCCACTGCAAGAAGGCGTAGACATCCGCCTCCTCGTCCATGATCTTGTGGGTCGGTTTGCCAAAGCCATGACCGGCCCGGACATCAAAACGCAACATAATGGGATGACGGCCGGCGTCGGCCCATTGCAAGGCCGCAGCAAATTTGTGGGCGTGCATGGGAACTACCCGGTCATCGCGGTCGGCCGTCAAAATCAACGTCGGAGGATAAGCCACCCCCGGCCGGACAGCGTGGAGCGGCGAGTAGGCATATAAGAAAGGAAAGTGAGCCGGGTCGTCGGGATTGCCATATTCAGGCACCCAATAGCGGCCGGCTGTAAAGTGATGGTAGCGCAACATATCGATCACCGGAACCTGGCAGATGACCGCCCCCATCCGGTCGGGGTGTTGCGTCAAACAAGCCGCCGTCAACAACCCTCCATTGCTGCGGCCACGAATCGCCAGGCGCGCCGGCACCGTGTACCCCTGCTGGACAAGATAATCAGCGCAGGCCATGAAATCATCAAAGACCGTCTGTTTACGCTCCAACATGCCCGCCTGATGCCAGGCCTCCCCATACTCCGCCCCGCCCCGCAGCGATGCCTGGGCAAAAACACCCCCCTGCTCCAGCCATACCAGCCGGCCGATCTCAAACGTGGGCGTCACACTGACAGAAAAACCGCCATAGCCATACACAATGGTGGGGTGGCTGCCATCCAAAACGAGATCGCGGCGGTAGGTGACAAAAAGGGGGATGGGGGTTCCATCTCGCCCCGGCGCAAAGAGGCGCTGAGTCACATAGTCAGCAAAGGGAAAGGCAAGCTCAGGCGTGCGCCAGGGGGTGAGACTGGGCGTGGGCTGGCTCACATCGGCAACCAGCGGCGTAGGAGGCGTGGTGGGGTTGAAAAAAAGAAGGAAAAGATCACCCTCTCCGGCCTGCCCTTCCAGGCCGCCCACCGTCCCCGGGCCGGGCAGGGGCAGATCGCCCAGCGGCCGGCCGGCGAGATCGGCGCAACGCACCACATGGGCCGCATCTTGCAGATAGACCAGGACAAATTGCTCATGGACAAGGCGGGCAAAAGCCAGCGTCTCCGTCTGCTCCGTCACCACCTGGCGCCAGGCTGACCGCTCCGGCCGGTCAAGGTCAATGGCAATGATCTGCCCTTTGGGGGCCTGCCAATCGGTGCGAAAGTAGAAGGTGCGCCCCACATTGCCCAGAAAATCATACTCAGCATCCGGCTCGTCAATCAGGCGGATGAAATCCCCCTCCTGCACCAGTGGCCGATAGTAGATGCGGTTGCGGTTGATGGCGCCGTGCCACACCTCCAGCACCAGATAGGCATGGTCGTGGGTCAGGTGGGGCGGAAAATTCAGCTCTGGCGCGTCGGGGCGGGCGTACACCAGATGGTCGGCGGTGTGGGGCGTTCCCAACAAATGCCAGTAGAGCTGGTTGTACTTATTTTGCTCGGCGACAGGGCGCAAAGCCGGGTCTTCATGCCGATTGTAAAAGAAGCCGTCGCCGGCCGGCCACCAAGCCACCGTCGGGAAACGACAGAAAGGCAAAGTCTCCGGGTAATCTTCCCCCGTCGTCAGGTCGCGGATGCGCATCACCTGCCAGTCAGAGCCCCCTTCGGTGAGCGCATAAGCCAGCCGGCTGCCATCACGGTTGAACGACCACACCGTCACCGCGACTGTCCCATCCTGGCTGAACGTATTGGGGTCCAGCACCGTCTCGGCCGGCCCCCCGGCCGCCGGCTGCCGGTAGAGCACCGGTTGGTTGCGCAGGCCATCTTGTTGCCAGAAGAAAACCCACGCCTCCCGCTTTTCCGGCGCGTAGATCAGGCGGGTATAATCCCACAGCGCCGCCAGGCGTTGCCGTTGGTGAGCCAGGGTGGGTAGCGCGTCTAAAAAGGCGCGGGCAAAGGCCGTTTGATCCGCCACAAAGGCCTGAGTCTCAGGCGCGTCGGGGTCTTCCAGCCAGCGATAAGGATCGGCCACCAGCACGCCATGGTAGTTGTCCACCACGTCGGCGCGACGGGCGGGTGGGTAGTGAAAAGAGCGCGTCGAAGTTGTTGTGTGTGTCACATTGCACGCCAGAGAGCCAGCAGCCAGCGTCAAAACGCGCATCAGGTGAGCGTTGAACGACACTGGTGCCTGAGTTGATGGGTTTATTATATCCCATCCCCCAATGTTGGCAGGGGGCAATTGGGCCGGCCGGCCTGGACGCCGCCGCGCTTTGAGCGATAATCAGCCACATGGCGGATCACATCATCCCACCCAGCCAGCTCCTGGCGGATCTGCGCGCCCTGGGGGTGCGGCCGGGGATGCAGCTATTGGTGCACAGCTCGTTGCGTCAGATCGCCGGCCCAGGGGGGTGGATTCCGGGCGGGCCGGCCGCCGTCATTCTGGCTCTGGAAACGTGTCTCACGCCGGCCGGCGGACTGCTCATGCCCACCTTCACCACCGACCTATCCGAACCCGCCTATTGGGTGGCCCCGCCCGTCCCGGCCGCCTGGCATCCCATCATTCGGGCGGAAATGCCCCCCTTTCAGCCCGATTTGACCATCACCCGCCAGATGGGGGCCATCCCCGAAGCGTTCCGCAAACAGGCAGGCGTGCGGCGCAGTCACCATCCCCACCACTCCTTTGCCGCCTGGGGAGCGGCCGCCGACTACCTGACGGCCAACCACCTCCTGGACGCCTCGCTGGGGGAAGGTTCCCCGCTGACGCAGCTGTACGCTCTGGATGGCTGGGTGCTGTTATTGGGAGTGGGGCACGGCAACAACAGCTCCCTGCATCTGGCGGAGGCGCGCGCCGATTGGCCGGGCAAAGCGTGGGAAGAGCAGGGTGCGCCCATCGAGCAGGCGGGCCAGCGCGTATGGGCTACCTTCCAAACGCTGGCCTGGAACGCCGCCGACTTCCCCACCTTGGGCGCAGCTTTTGAGGCAACGGGCGCAGTGCAGTTGGGGCGGGTGGGAGCGGCCACGGCCCGCCTGATGTCGCAACGCGCCCTGGTAGATTTTGGCGTGCGCTGGCTGGAGAGCAATCGCCGGCCGGCCTGACGCATTTCTAACATCCCCTTCCTATAATAAGGGGGTGAATCCGATTCGTGTCCTGATTGTGGCCTCCGACCCGCTGGCGCGGGCCGGTCTGGCCGCCTGGTTGAGTGGGGATGAGCTGTGCCAGATTGTCGGGCTGGTGGACGCCCAGGGCGATTGGCAGGAGGAAGCAACCCTCTATCAAGCAGATGTGGTGCTGTACGATGGCGGCTGGCAAAGCGGGGTGGATTGGTTCGAGGTGGGCGAAGCCCATCTGCCGGTGGTGGCGCTGGCCCCCGATAACGAAAGCGCAGTTGAAGCGTGGTCGGCCGGGGTGCGCGGCGTCGTCAGCCGCGACAGCAACGCCGAAACGATCCTCAGCGCTCTGATGGCGGCGGCCCACCGCCTGTTGACCATCGAACCCCACTTGCTGCCGCTGCGGGCGGCCGGCACACCGCCGCCCCCGGCCGATCCCCTGACCGCGCGCGAGATGCACGTCCTCAGTTTGCTGGCGGAAGGCCTGACCAACAAAGCCATTGCCCAGCGCCTGGGGATCAGCGACCACACCGTTAAATTCCACGTCAACGCCGTCTTGAGCAAGCTGGGGGCGCAAAGCCGCACTGAAGCTGTTGTGCGCGCCGCTCGCCTCGGCTGGCTACCCCTCTAGGCGGCGGTTGGGAAAGCGCTGGAGCGCATTCCCTTTCACCCTACCCGGCCACATCCACTCCTACCCAAACGGGTAGGTTCCTTACCCCCTCAAACAACCGATCACCCGGCGCAGCTGGATTTGCTATGCTTCTATCTGACCCACCAACCGGGTCAACTAGCTTTCATAACCGGAATACACCGTTTACACATGGAGCAAAGCATGTCTGAGCTATTACAAACCTTCTCCGATTCACTCGCCAATCTGGTCAAGCAAACCGCCCCCTACATCGTGCGGGTGGAAGGGCGGCGGCGCGTGTCCTCCAGCGGCGTGGCCCTGGGCGATGGGCTGATTGCCACCGCGCACCACGCGCTGCGGGCGGAAAAAGATGTCACCATTGGTCTGGACAGTGGCGAAAGCGCCGCGGCCGAACTGGTGGGGCGGGACCCCAGTCTTGATCTGGCCATCCTGCGCAGCGATGCCAGCCTGACCCCCTTCCCCATCGCGTCGGGAGAGAACAAAGTGGGCCATCTGACGCTGGCATTGGGGCGCCCCGGCCGGCAGGTGCAGGCCACGCTGGGGATCATCAGCGCCCTGAGCGACAACTGGCGCACGCCCATGGGGGGCGCCGTGGAGCAATACATCCAAACAGACGTGGTCATGTACCCCGGCTTTTCTGGCGGCCCGCTCATCAACGTGGCTGGCGAGATGATCGGTCTCAACACCTCTGGCCTGGTGCGCGGTCTGAGCCTGACGCTACCCGCCAGCGCTGTGGCGCGCACCGCCCAGACGTTGTCGCAACATGGCCGCATTCGACGGGGTTATCTGGGCATCAGCACCCAGCCAGCCAGCCTGCCGCGTGCGCTGAGCCACCAGCTGCAACAACGCGTTGGCCTGTTGGTCGTTTCCGTTGAGCCTGATAGTCCGGCCGACCGCGCCGGTCTGGTGCTGGGGGATACCCTGGTGGCGGCCGCCAACCAGGCGGTACAAAGCCATGAAGATTTGCTGGCCCTGCTGAGCGGCGAGACGATTGGGCGCAAAGTGCCCTTCTCGATTGTGCGTGGTGGACAGCTGCAATCGGTGGACATCACCGTTGGGGAGCGCGCATGAATCTATTGCAGCAGCTCAACCAGGAATTGGCGGATATTGTGGGGCGTGTCCGGCCGACGCTGGTGCAGGTGCAAGATGGCGGCCGGGGGGCCGGGGCCGGGGCCGTCTGGCATCCAGATGGCCTGGTGGTGACGAATGCCCACGTGGTGGCCGCCAGTCGTAAGCGCGGCGTGCAGCCGCTGGTGGCGTTGCCAGACGGCCGGCGGCTGGCAGCGCAGTTGCTGGCCTACGATGAAGAGCGCGACATCGCCGCCCTGAAGATTTCAGCCCACGACCTGCCCACCATTGAGTTGGGAGATTCACGCCAATTGCGCCCCGGCGATTGGGTCATCGCGGTCGGCCATCCCTGGGGTGTAGTCGGCGCAGCCACGGCCGGGTCCGTGATCACCGTCGGCCCTTCGCCGGAGTTACCCTATCGCGGTGAACTGATTCAGGTGGGGTTACACATGCGCCCCGGCCACTCCGGTGGAGCGCTGGTAGATCGGCTTGGGCGGTTGGTGGGCATCAACTGCATGATGGCCGGGCCGGATGTAGGCCTGGCCGTACCGACTCATGTGGTGACCACCTTCCTGCGTCGCGCCCTGAACAAACCTAACGCCACACCAGACGCTAAACATCTTTGAAACGTTTAGAATCTGGATGATGGGCAGACCAGATGCTAAACGACTGGGGAGATGCTGGTGTCTAGGCTACCAGGTCGCGAATGGCCAGGAGTTGGGCGTCGGCGTGGACTTTGTCACCAGGCTGGTAGTAGATGGCTTCCACCACCCCCGGCCCGGCGCTACGGATGGTGTGCTCCATCTTCATCGCCTCCAGCTTGAGGAGGGGTGTGCCTTTGTCCACCATCTGCCCCACTTGCACCAACACCGCCAGCACCACGCCTGGCATAGGAGCGCGTAGGGAGCCGCCGCTGTCAGCAGGGGGGCGGGGACGGGGCAGGCGCGGCCGGCCGATAAGTTGCACCGGCCCGGTCGGCGTTTGCACCCACCATACCTCCCCGGCCGGCGACGTGGCGTCCACTGCCCACACCACCCGTTGCCGCCGCCCATCCACCGTCAGGATCAGCTCCCCATCGGGGCCGGCCGTGACCTCCACAAGATGGCGTACCCCGGCCACTTCCAGCATCAGGGGGTCGGCGGCGCGGCGCGGCGGCCATAACGCTACGGTGATGCTGCGCTCCCCGTGCTGCCAGGTGGACAGGGTGGGGGCGTTGAGATTGTTGCGCCAAAAGCCGGCCGTCGCCCCCGACTGCGCCGGCTCCTGCCACTGCGCCAGCGCGGCCGCCATGCAGGCCAGGGTTACATCTCCCGTGGGGGGCGTCCAGGTCGGCCAGTGGCGGGCGATGAAAGTCACATCTAGCGGCGCGCCGGCCGCCACCTCCGCCTGTCCCACCACATCCCGCAGGAAACTCAGGTTATGCGTCACCCCCAGCAATACTGTCTGCTCTAGGGCACGCCGCAAACGACGCAGGGCGGTGGGGCGATCAGGGCCGTGAGCGATGATCTTGGCCAGCAACGAGTCGTAATACAAGCTGACGGCGTCCCCGACCGCGATGCCGCTCTCCACCCGCACCCCCTCGCCGGCCGGCGGCTGCCAGCGCGCAACCTGACCGGTGGCCGGCAAAAACGCCTGAGCCGGGTTTTCGGCGTACAGACGCGCCTCAATGGCATGGCCGTGCCAGGTCACTTCCGCCTGTGTCAGGGGCAGGGGCTGACCTTCAGCCACCTGAATTTGCCACGCCACCAGATCAAGACCCGTGACAGCCTCGGTAACAGGATGCTCCACCTGGATGCGAGTGTTGATCTCCAGAAAGTAGAACTGCCCATCCGGGGCGAGCAAAAACTCCACCGTGCCGGCGTTGACATATCCCACGGCGCGGGCCACCGCCAGGGCAGCTGCCCCCAACGCTGCGCGTTGCGCCGGGGTGAAGGCCGGGGCGGGCGTCTCTTCGATAATTTTCTGGCGACGACGTTGCAACGAACATTCCCGCTCCCCCAGGTGGATGAGATGGCCGTGCTGGTCGCCAAAAATCTGGATTTCGATGTGGCGCGCCGGGGCAATCACCTTTTCCAACAGCAGGGCATCATCGCCAAAAGCTTGTTGCGCTTCGCGGCGGGCTGTTGCCAGCGCTTCGGGCAGGTCGGCCGGCGCATCCACGCGCCGAATACCTTTGCCGCCCCCCCCGGCCGCTGCCTTGACCAGCAAGGGAAAACCGAGGCGAGTTGCGGCTTGCATCAGGGCTGCATCGCCGTGGTCGGGGGCATCGTAGCCGGGAATGACCGGAACACCGGCCGCCTGAGCCAGGCGACGGGCGGCGCGCTTGTCTCCCAGGGCGGCAATGACGGCCGGCGGCGGCCCGATGAAAATCAGGCCAGCGTCCAGGCAGGCCTGAGCAAAGGCGGCGTTTTCCGCCAAAAAGCCGTAGCCGGGGTGAATGGCGTCCACCCCGGCGCGTTGAGCAGCGGCGATCACCTTATCAATAGCCAGATAGGAATCGCCGGCCGGGGCCGGGCCGAGGCGCAAGGCGGAATCGGCCAGAGCGACGTGTTGCGCCC
Organism: Anaerolineae bacterium; assembly: GCA_034435495.1. GTDB lineage: Bacteria > Chloroflexota > Anaerolineae > Promineifilales > Promineifilaceae > DAOTXO01. The sequence goes on along the minus strand of DAOTXO010000119.1, from coordinate 1,199 downwards.
CGGCGTCCGCGTCGGAGTACACAGCTACAGGGCGAATCCCCAGACGCCGGGCGGCGCGCACAATGCGAATGGCGATCTCACCCCGGTTGGCAATCAGCAGAGAGTCGATCATGGGCCTGCGCTACCGTTGGCGCTCCGGCAACATCCCCTCATATTTGGCGATGATGCCGAGCATGATCTCATCCGCCCCGCCGCCGATGGAGAGCAAACGGGCGTCGCGGAAGTAGCGCGCCATGGGATACTCCTCGACGTACCCCATGCCGCCGTGGAATTGCAGGCAGATGTCAGCTACGCTGCGCGCCAGCCGGCCGGCTTTCAGCTTGGCCATGGAAACTTCACGCGTGGCATCCTCACCCGCCACCAACAGGCGCACACAGTGGTAGTTGAGCTGGCGCAACGCCTCCATTTCCGTCAACAACTCCGCCAGGTGGAAATGAATCCATTGGTTATCCAACAACGGCCGGCCGAAGGTTTGGCGCTGGCGGCAGTAGGTGATCGTCTGGCGAATCGTCTTTTCCATGCCGCTGGTCGCCATAATGCTGCCGATCAGGCGCTCCTTTTGGAACTGCTGCATTTGCAGGATGAAACCCATTCCCTCCGCGCCAATGCGATTGGCCTGGGGCACACGCACATGGTCGAAGGAGAGAATGGCGGTGTCGCTGCTGTGGTTGCCCAGCTTCTCCAGCTTGCGGCTGACGCTGAAGCCGGGGGTGGCGGTGGGCACAATGATCAACGACATGCCGCGAAAGCCGCGCTCGCGGTCGTCGGTGCGCGCCAGCAGAGTGATGAAGTCCGCCTGTGTGCCATTGGTGATCCACATCTTGGAGCCGTTGATGATGTAATCCTCCCCGTCGCGCCTGGCGCGGGTCTGGATGGCGGCCACGTCGGAACCTGCGCCCGGCTCACTGACGCCGATGGCGGAGATCATCTCTCCGCGAATGGCCGGGGCCAGAAAGCGCTCTTTCAGCTCCGGTGAGCCATGTTCCGCCAGGGCCGGCGTCGCCATGTCGGTGTGGACGGCTATGGCCATGGGCACGCCGGCGCAGTTGATGCGCCCCAGCTCTTCGCCCAAAACCACGTTGTACCAGTAATCTCCTCCACCGCCGCCATACTCTTCAGGGTAGGAGACGCCCAGAAAGCCCAGCGCTCCCATCTTGGGAAAAAGCTCCCGGCCGGGGAAGATGCGCGCATCTTCCCAC
>DAOTXO010000118.1:0-74961 GCA_034435495.1 Anaerolineae bacterium | reverse complement strand
CCATTCACCTAATTTATCGATTGCTGTTTCATTTAGCCCCCATTGGGCTAATCGTGAAGTTTTTTCTTTTTCATTTTCAAATTTTACTAACAATGGCTCTCATGAGTCTAATTTAACATTGTCAAAATAGTCAGACATAGAAACCTCCTCATCACCAGACAACGCCCGTCAGGCAAAAACACGTTGCCGGCACGGCTTGAAGCCAGACAGCACCCTGATCTATTTATTATACGTCAATGGCTCATTGGCGTTGCGTCGCCCAACAGGAGGGCCAGCGTAGCGCAAGCAACTTGGTGACCCTGTCAGGGGTTGGTACAATGGGTCAGACAGCGGGTGAGTCACAACTGCCTAGACGCTGCCTAAGGATAAGCAACCTCATGAGCAAATTTGTGATTGAAGGCGGGGTTCCCCTGCGGGGTGTGGTGCGTGCCAGCGGGAACAAAAACGCAGCCCTGAAACTGTTGCCGGCCTGTCTGTTGACAGATGAACCCGTAACCTTGCACAACATTCCCGACATTGACGATGTGCGCACCACCCTGCTCATTTTGCAAGACCTCGGAGCGTCGGTCACGCCGTTAGGCCCTGGCAGCTGGCGTATCCAGGCCCGGGAAGTGCGCAAAACCCGACTGGATGCTGACCTGGCGACACGAATACGCGCCTCGTTCGTCTTTTCCGGGCCTATGCTGGCGCGCCTGGGACGGGTTGAGCTGCCGATTCCTGGCGGGGATATGATCGGCGGCCGGCCGTTGGATACCCATGTCCAGGGGCTACAAGCGTTGGGGGCAGAAATCACCATCACGCCTGATGGCTACTTTCGCATGGTCGCCCCCCGGCTGCGCGGGGCCGGTCAGCTATTACAGGCTGAAGCCAGCGTCACGGCCACAGAAAACACCATTATGGCTGCCGTTTTAGCCCCCGGCGAAACCATCATTGAAAATGCCGCCAGTGAACCTCATGTGCGCGACTTGTGCCGCTGCCTTAACCAGATGGGGGCGCAGATCGAGGGCATTGGGGTCAATCGGCTGCACATTCAAGGCGTAGCGCGCCTCAGCGGCAGCGATTACACTATTGGCTCCGACTACATGGAAGTGGGTAGTTTCATCGGGGCCGCTGCGGTCACAGGCGGTGAGATCACCATTGAAAATGCCAGCCCTCAGGACTTGAACATGATCCGGCTGGTTTTCGGCCGATTGGGCGTCAGATGGGAGGTGCAAGACAACACCGTTTTTGTGCCGGCCGACCAAAAAATGGCGATCCAGGAAACGCTCGGTGGGCGTATCCCAGAGATCAAACCCATGCCCTGGCCCGGCTTCCCACCCGACCTGATGAGCATCGCAGTCGTCATTGCCACTCAGGCGGCCGGTTCCATCTTGCTACACGATTGGATGTACGAAAGCCGCTTCTTCTTTGTCGATAAGCTCGTCTTCATGGGGGCCAAAATCGTTTTGTGCGATCCCCATCGCGTCCTGGTGCAGGGGCCCTGTGCCTTGCGCGGCAACCAGGTCACCAGCCCCGACATCCGCGCTGGCATGGCCATGGTGTTGGCCGCTCTGTGTGCGCACGGCGACAGCGTCATTCATAATATCCAGCAGATCGACCGTGGCTACGAACAGATCGAAGTCAAACTACGCTCTTTGGGTGCGCATATCGCACGCGTTATTTGACCAGGTTTTCCTCGTTTTGTATAATTACAGGCTGCCCCGATAACATCTTCACTGTCGGGCGTCACGATGTTGGAATGGGGCGAACAGCCCTATTTTTTTGGAGTATAACAAATGACCAAGCGCACCTATCAACCGAAAATCCGCCGCCGCGCACGCGTGCATGGTTTTCGGCAACGCATGAAAACCAGTGGTGGACGTAAGGTGTTAAAGGCTCGGCGCGCTCGCGGGCGACACGAGCTGGCCCCCACCATGAACAACCATATCAAACATGTCAACTGGAATGGAACGCGGGCTGTTTCTCATCGGGGGCTTAAGCGGGGCGGTGCTAAAATCTAGCGCCGGCCGGCATGAACCGTCGACACCGGTTGCGCCAGCAAACAGACTTACGCAACGTGCGCCAGGAAGGCGCTCTTTTCAAACACCGCCTAGCGCTTTTACATTGTCGACCCAATGGGACACCCATCAGCCGTTTTGGCTTTTCTGTCAGCCGACGCGTCGGCAAGGCGGTGCGTCGCAACCGTGTCCGCCGTTGTCTGCGAGAGGTTGTCCGGTTGCATCTAAAGCAAATCCCCACGGGTTGGGATTGTTTGTTCGTGGCGCGCCCGCCGGCCGCTTTGGCTTCCTACCAGGAGGTTGAAGCGGCGGTCTTGCGCTTGTTGCAACAAGCCTACCTGCTACCTGACGCAGGCAACCAGACCCAACCACCGGTTGCCTCCTGGCAGTGACCCAAGATGAAATCCATAGCCCTCTTTCTCATTCGTCTCTACCAAAACACCTTCTCAGTGATTTTCCCGCCGTCGTGCCGCTTCACCCCCTCCTGTTCCCATTACGGCTACGAAGCGATTGAGAAATATGGCCTGCTCAAAGGCAGTTGGATGACAATCAAACGGATTGCGCGCTGCCACCCTTTTAGTGCTGGTGGCTACGATCCCGTGCCCTAGCGGAGGATACGCTCTTTGTACGCTTCTCGCCGGTCGCCTAAGCGCCCTGCTCTCATTCTTACGCTTCTGATAGCTGTTTTTCTCACCACTGCCTGCGCCTCCACCGCCCTGGGCGGCTTCAACTGGCCTGGCCTGACAGCTGATGATCAATATGTCTACGTTGCCTATGGGCCGCGGGTCACGGCCGTAGATGTTGCCAGCCAGGAAGTGGTGTGGTCCTTCCCGGCCGAAAACAGCCGGGCCTCCTTCTTAGCGCCGCCCGCCGTCAACGGCGAGCAAATCATCCTGGGAGATTACGGCGTCCCACGGGGCATGTTCTCGCCGGGGGTGATCGTCACGCTCTATGGTCTGGAAGCGCCCGAAAACGGCGCGACCGTCCCTACCATTGCCTGGGAACAAGGCGGCGTGGCAACCGATCGTATCATCGCTGCGCCTCTGTTAGCAGACGACAAAGTCTTCATCGGCGCGGCCGATAACTTTCTCATGGCCCTCAACGCCAACAGTGGTTCTTTGCTGTGGCGCTACGAGATGGGGCACAGCATCTGGTCCCAGCCCACCTTGGTCGATGGCACCCTCTACGTCACCTCAATGGATCGTTCTGTCTACGCCTTGAACCCGGAGACAGGCGACCTGATCTGGCGCACATCACTCAACGGCGCCATTGCCGCCAAACCGGTGGTGGTGGATGGCGTGGTATACGTCAGCAGTTTTGACAATACCCTACACGCTCTGCAAGCGACGAATGGGGAGGAGTTGTGGTCGGCCCAGGCCACCGATTGGATCTGGAGCGCGCCGGCCGTCAACACCACCCATGTCTATCTGGCTGACGCCAGCGGTCTCGTTCTGGCGCTACAGCGCGACAGCGGCGAGAAAGTGTGGGAATATCAGGCTTCCGGCCCCATCCAGGCCAGCCCGGTCACTCACGACGACATGGTGTACATTGCTTCCCAGGGGGATAATGTCCAGGGCGAGATCATCGCTCTCTCCAGCGCCGATGGGTCTGTGGTGTGGCAACGCGCCACACCGGCCCCTGTTTTCACCACCCCGGTGATCATCAACGATGCGTTGGTCGTGGCGGTGCAGAGTGACAGCGGGCTGTTGCTGGTCTATAATGCCATAGATGGCGCCGAGCGCTGGGTCTACAACCCTTCTACCGAATAAGTCACTGGCTTAGATCCATCAGACAACGGCCAGTCACGGATCGTAACAGGATCAAGCATGTGGAGTTTGATTTGGAACGAGGGCATTGTCAATCCCATGACCAATGCCTTGCTTTTATTTTACGATTTCCTGGGCAACAACTTTTTTCTGGCCCTGGCGGCTTTCACCCTGGTGACGCGTCTGATCATGTTGCCGCTCAATTTGCGGCAGCAACGCTCCATGATGAAAACCCAGGAGATGAATCCGCAAATCCAGGCTATTCAACGCAAATATCGAGATAACCCTCAGAAGATGCAAGAGGAGTTCCGGCGCATTGGTTACAATCCGGCCGAAAGTCTGTCCGGTTGTCTCCTGACGCTGCTGCAATTTCCCATCTTCATTGGGTTGTACCAGGCCATCCAATTTGTGTTGGCTTCCACACCCCAGGGCTTGTATCAGCTCTCGCAGCGGGCCTACGACGCTATCGACATCACCCCCCTGCTGCCAGTGAGCAACAAGTTTCTGTGGCTCAATCTGGCGCAGCCAGATCCCATTCTGGTATTGCCTATTCTGGTGGTGGGTAGCATGTACCTGAGCCAGAAGTTGATGACGCCTACACCGCCGCCAGCGAAAAAGGGGCAGGCAGAAGACCCCACCCAGGCGGCCATGCGTTCGATGCAATACACCATGCCGATGATGTTCGGTTTGTTTTCTTTGCAGTTTCCGGCCGGTGTTTCCATCTATTTCATCTTCTCCAGTTTAATCGGTATTTTGCAAAGCATGGTGGTGAAGCGAGAGCGGGACGCCACCCGGCCGGCCCAGGCCCTGGAAACAGCGCCGGTCGTCATTGAAGAGGCTGAAGCTGAAGAGTCGGTGGGCGAGAAACCGAAGTTGAAGGTTGTTACGCCGCGCTCGAACACCTCCACTTCGTCCGGCCGGCGCAGCTCGAAGCGGAAACGGCAATCCAGTAAGCCATAAGAGGCGCTGCGGGCGCTGCGACGACCGTCGCCGGTCGCTCGCAGCGGCGGGAGAATGTGTGAATCATGGGGTATGAAAAACGTGTCGTGGAAACACGCGGCGCAACAGTTGAGGCCGCGATTGAGGCCGGCATTCGCTTACTGGGGGTCAAACGCCAGGATGTCATTGTGGAGGTTATGGATGAGGGGAGTAGCGGTCTCTTGGGCATCGGCCGGCGCGAGGCTGTCGTTTCACTGACCGCGCTGGTGCAAACACCCGATCCACAACCCCAACCCCCTGCTCCATCGGCGGCATCCACCGCGCCAGCGGCGCAACCACCGGTAGCCGAACCCTCACCGCCCTCAAATGAAGCTGAGGTGGCGCGCAGCCTGCTGGCCGGGCTGTTGGAACATTTGCAAATCCAGGCCACGATTCGGGTGGCGATGTCCGAGGAAGATGAAGTCACCGGTGAGCGTGTGCCTGTGCTGCATGTGGAAGGGGAAAAACTGGACTTCCTCATTGGGCCACGCGGCGCTACGCTGGACGCGGTGCAACTGGTGACGCGGGCCATGACCAGCCAGAGCTTGCGCCAGCGCTCCAGTGTGATCATCGATGTAGCCGGCTATCGCGAGCAACGCGCCGCCAGCCTGGAAGGTTTGGCCCACCGCATGGCGGAAAAAGTGGTGCGCGAGGGGCGCGCCCTGGCGCTCAATCCTATGCCGCCCCACGAGCGTCGCATCATCCACATGACACTGCGCAACCATGAGGACGTGACTACCAAAAGTGAAGGAGAAGGGGACCGCCGCCGGGTGCGCATCTACCCCAACCAACCCGCCCCCCAGTCTTCCGCGCCCCCCCGTTATCGGCGCTAAACCAGCAGCACGACGCGCCTGTCTTCATCGGCGCCAACCCCAGCGTTAGTCGGAGCGCCGTTTAAGCAAAGCCGCCAGTTGACGAGCGGCCAGCTGACTGCGGCCCCACAAACGCCGGCCGTATCCCCCCAGTTGCCCCCCCTCGCCGTCATAGCCGGCCGCCACAAACGAGGCCTGCGGCCAGAGTAATTCACGCCCCAACCGCCAGCGATCTCGCCACGTATCCAGCAACAGTAGTTCCAACGCTTTGGGCAATGCGCCATGCTGCAGCCCGGCCGGGGCGAGACTCAACCCCCCGCCAGCTGCCAGGCGACGCGCCATGTAGCGCGCTATGCGACTGGTTGATGCGCCGGACCAGCCATCCCACAAACCCCAATGGGTTGCAACTTCCAGCAGATGCGCCAGGGCGGAGGCAGCGCCCGCCTCCGCCGCCCGCTGCAAGGCCAGGTGGCTATCCGGCACGACCTGCGCCAACAAAACGACATCCAGCACAAAGGTCAGGCGGCTGAAAAGATGATGCCGGGCGTGTAAGGCGGCCAGCGCCAGCGCATCCTCAGCCGCCAGCAACCACACCGACTGGCCCTCCAACTGACCCGGCTGCGCCCGTTCCCAAACCCGCGCCGTCGACCATTCGGGAGGGTGGTAGCGCGTCAACGCGGTGTGCAGCTCCACCGTTGTCCCATGCTCCGCGTGGGCGTAGGGGATGAGATGATGCCAATCAGGGCGCACTGCGTTGGGGTGGGGAGCGTAGCCCAGACGGCGCAGCACAGCTAGAGCCGTCTCCGTTGCATTCGCTGGAATGAGCACATCTAGATCATCGAAGTAGCGCAGGGTGGGGCTGGGGTACACGGTGTGGGCCAGCGCTATGCCCTTGAGGGGTAGATAGGGAACGCCGGCTTGCAGCAAGCCGGCCGCCAGCGCCTGAAAGGCTTGCGTCATCACCAGAGTGCGCACGCGGCGTTGGCGGGTGATGCCTTTCAGTGCAACCGCTGCGCCGGCCGGCAACACCCCGGCCGGCAGGCAAAAATCTAATACTGGAGCCAGATGGTGAGTTTGCGCCAGCCCCAACAGGCGCACCTCATCTACCGTCGGCAAAGATGGCAAGGGGGTTTCTCGCGCCAGTCGACGCAAGGCGTATAAAAGCACCATCTCTTCCGGCGGCATGGCTTACCTCAGCATTGCGGCCGGCCGACGCCATCACAGGACAAACAGTCGGACCTCCAAAATGGCCGGGATGTTGGCCAGGGCATCGATTACCTGATCGGGCGGCCGGCTATCCAGATTGATGAAGCACAGCGCCTCGCCCCCTGGTTGCGTGCGCCCCATGCGCCACTCTGCAATGTTCACCGTATACGCTGCCAGAATGGTGCCTACCTGTCCGATCACGCCGGGGATGTCCCGGTTGCGCATGAAAAGCACCACGCCTTCAGGGCGGGCGTCCAGGTGAAAGGCGTCAATTTGCACCACCCTCGGCTCACTACCGCCGAACAAGACGCCGGCGATATACCGCTCGCCCCCATCCCAATAGCTGCGACAGGCGATAAAATGAGGGTAATCGGCCGTATTCGGGCCGCGCGTTTGCGCCAGGTTGATGCCGTTTTCAAACGCCAGCACAGGCGCGTTGATGTAATTAACCGCTTCTCCCAGCCGGCGCGCCAGCAAGCCCTTCAGCAGGGCAGCGGCAATCGGGCGTACCAACTCTGTCAGGGCATCGCCTGAGACCTCAATTTCAACACGCCGCGCCGGCGCATCTGTCAACCAGTCGTGGAGTCGCCCCAATTTCTCAGCGAGTTCCAGATATGGCCGGTTCGCTGAAAAATCGGGGCCAGGCCTAAAAGGGAGGTTAACGGCATTCCTGTAATCTACACCGCGCAAGGCATCTACTACCTGTTCCGCAATCTGCACCGCGACCTCCCGCTGCGCCTCCACCGTGCTGGCCCCCAGGTGGGGAACATGAACGACCTGGGGATGGTTCACAAGCGGGCTGCCGCTGGGTGGTTCAGAACGATACACATCCAACGCCGCTGCCCTAACGTGTCCACTATTGAGGGCCGCCAACAGCGCCGCCTCATCGATCAACTTGCCACGCGCTGCATTTACTACAATCACCCCTGGTTTCATCTGAGCCAGGGTCTCGGCGTTGATGAAGTTGTTGGTCTCACTGGTAGCGGCGGTGTGGAGGGTGATGTAATCAGCCTGGGCCAGCAGATCGTCCAGATCGACCAGGGTAACGCCCCGCTCCAGACCTACTTCTTCGCTGATGTAGGGGTCATAGGCGATCACGCTCATGCCAAAAGCTTTGGCGCGCTCGGCCACCAGGCGCCCAATGCGCCCAAAGCCGATGATCCCCAATGTCTTGCGATAAAGTTCCTGGCCGGTAAAGCGAGCGCGCTCCCATTCACCCCGCCCCAGCGAAGCGTGGGCCTGGGGCAGATGACGGCTGGCTGCCAGCATGAGAGCCAGGGCCTGTTCAGCAGTGGCAATGCTATTGGCGTCAGGGGTGTTCATGACCACGATGCCCCGGGCTGTGGCCGCCTTGACATCGATGTTGTCCACCCCCATGCCGGCCCGGCCAATCACCTTGAGTTTAACGCCGGCCGTAATCAACTCAGCATCCGCCCGGGTCTCGCTGCGCACAATCAGGGCGTCATAGTCGCCGATGACGGCCAGCAGCTCCTCGCGGCTGAGTTTCAACTTCACATCGTATTGGACATCGGCAGCAGCCGCCAGGCGTTCCAGGCCGGCCGCCCCCAGTTTGTCCGCGATCAATATGTTGAACATAGCGTCAGCACCTCGTTTCTGTGCGCCGGGTCGTTCTTACCCCATCTGAGCAAAAAAGGCGTCCATGGCTGTAAACAACTCCTCCAGGTCGGCCGGCTGGCAATCCCCCATGTGAGCAATGCGGAAAGATTTGCCTTTCAAACTACCATAGCCGTTGGAAATGATCATTCCCCGCTGCCGCAGGAAGTTGTTGAGTGCGCTAATATCAATCGGCGGCTCATTGCGGACGTTGGTCATGGTTGGCGAAGCATAAGCCTCGTCGCCATATAGCTCAAAGCCGTGCTTGCGAATGTAGCGGATGGTCATGTCGCGCATCTGCAAATGACGGCGGAAGCGGTTTTCCAGCCCCTCCGCCAGCATGGCATCCAGCTGGACATCCAGGGCATACAACAGCGGCACAGGCGAGGTGGCCGGGTGCTGATTTTTGTCCAGATATTTGGCCAGCGACACAAAGTCGAAGTAGTAACCCCGGTTGGGAACGGTGGCCGCTTTGCGCATGGCGCGCTCCGAAACGGCTGCAAAGGCCAGCCCCGGCGGCAAAGCAAACGCTTTCTGGCTGGAGGTCAAGACAACGTCCAGGTCCCAGGCGTCGAAATAGAGCGCAGCGCCCGACAACCCACTGACCGCATCCACCATGATGGTGATGTCCTGTCCGTTGGGCAGGGCGCGAATGGCGGCAGCAATCTCCTGCAGAGGGCTGATCACGCCCGTGCTGGTCTCGTTGTGCACCACGGCCACGGCGTCATATTCGCCCGTTGCCAGTCGGTGTACCACCAGCTCCGGTAAAATCGGTTCACCCCAGGGCACAGCCAGCAGCTCTGTCTCTTTGCCGTTGAGCTGGCTGACTTCGTGCCAGCGCTCACTGAACGCGCCATTAACACAATGCAAAACTTTGCGCGCCACACAGTTGCGGCTGGCCCCCTCCCATAAACCGGTGCCGGTGGAGGAGGTGATGAGCACGCGTTGTTCGGTAAAGAAAATCTGACGCAATTTGGGTTGGACACGCCCCAACAGGTCGGCGCATTCGGGCATCCGATGCCCGATCATCCACCGCGCCTGAGCGTCGAGAATCTCGGGACGAACCTCAACCGGCCCGGGAATAAAAAGCTTGATATGCTTGCTGGAACTTCTGATTGAGTCGCTCATCGTTAAATGTCACTGCTCCTTGCTGAGTAAGATGCAGCGCTTTATCCATTAGCGCTGCCAAAGGGGTTGGGCGTAACTGGTTGAGCAAAGCTGGCCCACAGATGATGGTCAGCAAAGGGGCCAGACTACGGCTGTGAATGTAAACAGGCGATTGGTGCAAAACCTGGGCGCGCTGCTCCACGCCGCCATAACCGACAAAGAGATCGACCGCCGCCCTGGCGTTTAGATCACTGCTGCCGTCGCCGATCAACAACGAGCGGCCCAACCGGCCGGCCAGCAACTCACGCACGATGGCCGTCTTGCCATCGGACACCGTTAGCGGGGAGTCGTCAAAAGTGAGGTAGCGTTCTGACCAGGGGTCTACCTCCCACCATGGGCCGTGCAACTGGTCGTAGGCCAGCCCGACCGCCCGGATATGTTCCCGGGGAACGCCCAGATGAAGGCCAAACTCCACCACTGCTTCGTACAGCCCTCCGCTGATGATGTACACCTGTCGTCCCAGGCTTTTGAGGGCGGTGATGACGGCCGCGGCATCTTCCACCATGTGGCGGCGGTAGGCGTGGCTGATGGCCCGCACCTGACCCCGCGTGGGGTTGACAGCCGCCAGACGACGAGCGTACACCTCTTCCAGGTCTAAGACGCCGTCCATCGCGGCGCGGGTTAACACTTCGACGCGCCACTTTTTACCCGTCTCTTCCGCCAGCACATCGATACCTTCAATGGCGGTCAGGGTGGAGTCGCAATCAAAAATAATGTGCTCGTAGGGGGGCCAACGCATAGCAGTGATTCTTCCTGGGCCGAGGGGTGGGGGTGAGTCTGATGCAACGCTCCGTCGCGATTCATAACCGGCCGGCCGGTTTATCCGGTCGGCGCGCCACGGATTGTACCCCGGCTGGCGCGAAAAATCACGCCGCAGGCGGCCGGCCGGGCCAGAGGGCGCTCAGGCGTGCAGTAGTTGGCGCACCCAGGCACCGGTGACAAGGCTGCTGACCACCACACTCGTCATGGAGGCCGTCAAGGGGCCTAAAGGCAGCGCAGCAGCCAGGCCCATGCCGGCCGCCCACCCAAGAATGGAGATCAATATCCAGGCCTGGGCCAGGGACGTGAACCGACGCAGCCATAACCACTGCACACCCCCCAAACACAAACCAAAGATCGTCCCCAATGTGCTGCCCAGGACAATTGCGCCCACAAGGCTGGCGATCATATCCTCCAGCGCTGCCCCGCCCAAGGCGGTCACCAGCAGTTGGCTGAGCGATTGGCCCAAGGCCGCTCCCACCCCGGTCAGAGCCACCCATCCCCACAGGGTCAGGGATAGACGCCCGCGCAAAATCAGCCCCTGCCCCACCCCCAGAAAAAGACCCAAAACAGCCAGGGAGAGGGCGTTGTTCAGCTCTCGCTGAAATATCAAGCCCACCAAGACAACCCCGGCCAGCCACGCTAGAGTATTGAACGCGGCCCATTGCAGATGAAGAACCCAACGCGCCTCTCTTAAGAATTGCTCATTTGCCATTGTTACACCTCATACGCTAATCCTACCAACTCCTCGTTCGGCCGGCCATGAAGGACAAATTTCTCATCTCAAGTCGTTGACACAACCCGGTAAACCCATTAAAGTATGGCGTAATGTGGTTGGGGAAGGTATCCCCCCGGCCATGGTGAACGTTTCGCAACATACAAGCTACATCCAACCATAGATGAAAAGACCCGGCCACCGCTGAGCTACCTGCTCTGCGCCTGGGACCGGGTCACCCATCACAAACCAGGCTGGGATTGGCTGCCCCTGGCGGCGCGGGGCCCAACCAGTGCACACTGCCTTGCGGCGCAAGGGCATACGCATGATTGCCAACCTGAATCAACCAACACGCACAACCGTTACCCACTGGCGCTGGGCGCGCCTGTGGGGCATTGCGCTTCTACTGGCGCTGATTTTGCGCGCCAGCCACACCACCCTGGCCGGTGGCGTCACCCCGCCGCTATGGGACATCGCCCTGCCGGCCGCCACCTGTCTCGACCAAAGCCACCCTAACTGCCACACCAGCTCTCCCGCCATTGTGGATGTCAATGGGGATGGTCGGCTCGACATCGTGGTGGGAACCAACAATGGGCACGTCCTGGCGGTCGACCCCGATGGCGATGTGCTATGGGATCGGGACATCTCCGGCGCATTTGGCATGTCGCCCGGCACGCACCAGGTACATGCCTCCCCGGCCGTGGGCGACCTGGACGGCGATGGTCAGATGGAAGTGGTGGTAGCGGCCGGCGCGCTTAACTCGGAAACCTGTACCCAGGGAGGGGTGATCGTCTTGAATGCGGCCGGGCAAACCCGCCCCGGCTGGCCTTTCCTGGCAGCCGATGATGTGGTCGACCCGGCCGGCTGCACCGACACCATCTTCAGCACCCCGGCTATGGGTGACCTCGACAACGATGGCGACCTGGAAATTGTGGCCGGCGGCTTCGACAAACGGCTCTACGCCTGGGAACACGACGGCGACCTGGTGGCTAACTTCCCCATCGACAGCCACCACCTGGCGCGCCTGGGCTGGGATATTCTGGAGGGGCGTCTGGCAGATACCATCTGGAGCTCACCCGCCCTGGCCGACCTGGACGGCGATGGCTATCTGGACATCATCATCGGCACAGACGAGGGCAATTTCGACGACCGTTGGGGCGGCGACTCTGGGGGGTGGGAATGCCCCTATGAACTTCCCCCCGGTTGGAGTCCTGGTTACTGCGGCGGCGCGCTCTACGTGGTAGATCGCTTCGGCCAATCGCTCCCCGGCTTCCCCATCTACATCCACGAAGCTATCCAATCCTCCCCCCTGGTGATAGACCTGGATGATGATGGCTGGCTGGAGATCATTATCGGGACTGGAACATTCTATCACCAAAACAGCCCCGACCACCCCACCGACGAGTTTCGCGTCTACGCCTGGACACACACCGGCGATCCAGTCGCCGGTTGGGAGGGGGGGCGCCCCACCCTGGCCCCGGTCGCCGCCTCACCGGCCGTGGGCAATCTCGTCGGCGATGCTGGCCTGGAAGTGGTGGCAGCCGACATCACCGGCAACTTCTACGCCTGGCACGCCAATGGCGGCGGCGTGGTCGGCTTTCCGATGACCCCCTTGACCATTTTTGGCAACCGCAGCAACTTCAATGTGGGCAAAGGGCTGGTGCTGGCCGATTACGACACCATCGACTCCCAGATGGAAATTCTGGGCACGATTGGCTGGGAAGTCACCGTGGTGGATGGCGACGGGCAACAGTTGACCTCCCCTTTCTACCCCTGCGTGCGCTGTTTTTACACGGTGGGAACCTTGTTGAACACGCCGGCCGTGGGGGATGTGGACGGTGATGGACAGCTGGAGCTGGTAGCGCACAACAGCCGCCTCTATCTCTGGGATTTGCCCGAATCCAGTGACGAGGCCGACTGGCCGATGTTCCGTCGCAGCGCCAACCGTGTGGGGGCAGAGCCGATGCCGCTGGCTATTTATCTCGATCTGGAAGATTTGCGTCTGTTGCCGCCGGTGGATGGCAGCGGCGTGCGCACGCTCGACCTGGAGTTACGTGTGCCGGGCGCGGTGGAACTGGCCTGGGAAATCACTTCGCCTGCCCCTGACGTCATCCAGGTCACGCCGGCCGAGGGAACCACAAACGGAAGTCACGCCAATGTGACGCTCACTGTGGATTATCGCGACCTGGCAGATGGATGGCATGATCTGGGTGTTCTCACCCTGGATGTGGTCGCCGAAGCGCTGGATGGCGAAGTGGTAACGCTGTCCCACAGCTTACCTATATCGGTCTACGCCGGTCCGCTCCAGCGCCATCTCCTACCCCTGATAGCGCGTTAAGTTGCCGGCCGGAAACCCATCTTCGGCAGCAACTGCCAAAGGTGGTAAACTCAACCCATGCCAAGCGAAACTTTCTCGGCCCGCTGGCGGTGGGTGTGGCAGAGCAATGGGTTGGCCTGGGCCCTGGCGGCGGCCGCGGCCGGTCTGGCTGGCTATCTCTACAGCCGCACCATCCACCCTGGCGTCGGCCCTTTCCTCGACTCCGTCGAATACCAGACCACCGTCGCGGTGCTGGGAGTCTCCCATCCGCCGGGTCACCCCCTGTACACCTTCCTGGGCCGACTCTTCATCTTGTTGCCCGGCCTGGGGCGGCTGGCTCCGTGGGGGGATAATCTCGCCTTTCGCCTCAATCTGTTCTCCGCTTTCAGCGCTACCCTGAGCGTGTTGCTCACGGTGCGGCTGGTCTACCATCTCACCCTGCGCCCTATCATCGCCTTTTTCAGCGGACTGGCGCTGGCCGGGGCGGTGCGCTTCTGGTTTCAAGCCAGCTACACCGAACTCTATACCCTATACGCCCTGCTGATTATCGGCACCACGTTGGCGTTGGTGACCTGGATGCAAACCCGCCGACGGAGTTATTACTTTCTGAGCGTCGCCCTTTATGCTCTAAGCTTCGGGGTGAACACGCCGGCTATCGCCCTCTTGCCGGCCTGGTTGTGGGCGGTGCTGACCACCGATGCTCGCATGTTAACCCGCCCCCGCGACCTGGCGTTGACACTGCTCATTGTCCTGGCGGCGGCCGCCCAATATCTGTATGTGCCTTTGCAGGCTTTTGTGGCCGGGCCGCCCCCTTTCTGCAACTACTGCCCCACCAATTGGAGCGAAACGCCAGCCTTTCTCAGCGGCGCGGTGTGGCGTGAAAGCCAGACGGTCTTGGGCGTTGCACCCCGTTATTGGTTGCAACGCTGGGCCGACTCCGGTTACCAACTCATGCTCCAGTTCTGGCCCATCGGTGTGGTGATCGGAGGGGTGGGTGGTTGGGAGTTGGCGCGGCAGCGCTGGCGGCTGGCCGGCTTCTTCGGTCTGGCGCTGGCCGGTAGTTGGTTTTTGGCCCTGACCCACAATGTCGTCGATTGGACTGACTTCCTGACGCCGGTCTATGTCCTCTACGTCCCCTTAATCGGGGTGGGGATGGCGGCGGTATGGGGCTGGGTGCGGGGTTTGGGGCGTTTCCGTCGGGGCGTCCAACGCCTGCCGCTCTACGTCTTGTGGCTGGGTTTGGGGCTGTTGCCGCCCGCTTTCAGCCTGGCCGTTTTTCACAACAACTATCCACTGGTCAATCAAAGCGGCAACATGATCTGGCACTGGACAGCCCGCGATCTGCTCAGCCAGATGGAACCCAATGCATGGCTTCTGGCCCCACCGACTGACACCGATGGCTTTGCCATGGTTTGGGCGGTTCGCTTCGTCGCCTGGACAGAAAATCTGGCCCCCGGCCTGCAGGTCGTCTACACTCCCGGCCTCGACCCGCCCGGCCCACCGCCAGGTTATGTGCGCTGGGAAGAAGCCGCCCCCCAACTTCAGGAACGACCGGTGTATGTGGTGGAGCTGCGGGATCCGCGTCTGACACACTATGCCTTGTGGCCCATCACACGCGCTGATGGCTGGCCGGTGGGGTATCAAATCGTGGGTGAGCGCTCGGCGGAGGGCCTCACACCCTGGGTATCGCCAACGCGCTGGGCAGAGATCGAAAATCAGTTGATTCTGCCCTGAGCTGGCTCACGCTCCTCTAAACTGGGCGGCGCGCAACACCAAAAAGGTCATATCGGTGGTCGTGGCGCTAACAAAGGTATCGGGAACGGGTTGCGCCAACAGGTTAAGCACCATCTCATCCACCCCGCCCACGATAAATTCGGCCGTATGGCGTGTGTTTTGCGCGGGAATCGCGCCCTGCTCTTGGGCGCTATCCAACGCTTTTTGCCACAGGCGTGTCAGGCGCTCGCGAAACTGGGCCCGTTTGGCCGCCAGCGAGGGCACAGCCCCTATGCCCCCCACCAACATCAACTGGATAATCGCCGGCTCGTACACCGCCACGTTGAGATAGGCCTGCACACCGGCCGCGGCCTGTTTGGGCAAGGTGGTTTGTTGATTGAGCGCCTGTTGCAGGGTCTGAATCAGGAAGTCAGCCGTCTCTTCATACAGGTAAACGAACAAGGTTTCCTTGTCCGGGAAGTAAAAGTAAAACGTCCCAATCGCCACCTTGGCCAGATCGACGATGTCGCGCACGGTGGCGGCATGGTAGCCTTTTTCTGAAAAAACCTGCACCGCGGCCTGCATCATGGCCGTGCGCTTGGCATCTTTTCTTTGTCGTGTTCGTTCGCTGCTGCGATATGCCATGCTGTATGTCATCCGTTGATAGTCGGGGGAAGCGTGGCGCCGCCCATACCCTTGAGGATAAAGCAGAGTGGCGCGGCTGTCAAACCGACATGGGCGACCGGCCGGTCGTCTCCAGATGAACGACCGCCACTGAGCTTAGAAAGCGTTATAATGAGCCGTATGCTCAACCTGCCGCTATCCCATGAACCAGACGCCCCGCCTCTACAAGAGCAGCTATATCAACTCGTGCGCGCCCAAATTGTACAGGGGCAACTGCCCGGCGGAACCCAATTGCCCCCCAGTCGCGCCCTGGCCCGCGCTTATGGGCTGGCGCGGGTGACAGTCACCGCCGCCTATAACCAGCTCCAGGCGGAAGGGTATGTGATGGCGCGCTCAGGGGCCGGCACGTTTGTCGTTCCCCTCACGCCTACACCGGCTGTCCTCCATCCCGCCCTGCCTCGCCTCACGCCCTGGGCGCAGGCCGCTCTGCGCAGCAGCGCCGATGGCGAGCTGGGGCCGGCCGGCCGCCGCCTGGAGATGGATTTTGGCTTCGGGCGCTCTGCTTCCCACCCTTTCCCTTTTGCTATCTGGCGGCGTTTGCTGGCGCGCCACCTCAGCAGCGATGAAAGTTTGCTGGCGCGCTATGGTTCGCCGGCCGGCTTCTACCGTTTGCGCCAGGCGCTGGCCGATTATCTGGCGCGCCGACGCGGCGTCGTTTGCCACCCCGATCAGGTGGTGATCGTCAACGGGGGGCAGCAAGCGCTGGACATTTTGGCGCGCTTGCTGCTGCAACCGGGGGATGTGGCGCTGGTGGAGACCCCCGGCTATCAGGAAGCCTACGAGTTGTTGCAGGTCTACGGGGCGCACCTGCACGGTCTGCCGGTGGATGATGACGGGTTGCAGGTGAACAGGCTACCCGATCCCAGCCCGGCCCGCCTGCTCTTTGTCACCCCGGCCCACCAATTCCCCTCCGGTGGGGCCATGCCATTGGCGCGCCGCCAGACGTTGCTGGAGTGGGCCGGGGCTAATCAGGTCTATGTGGTGGAGGATGATTACGACAGCGAATTGCGCTACGATGTGCGCCCGCCGGCCGCTCTACACAGTCTCGATCGAGCGCAACGGGTCATCTACCTGGGCACTTTCTCTAAAGTCCTTTTCCCGGCTCTGCGTCTGGCGTATGTTGTGTTGCCGCCGGCCCTGGCCCCGGCCTTTCTGGCCGCCAAGCGGCTGATCGACCGTGGCTCTCCCACCCTGACACAGGCCGCCATTGCTGATTTCATTGTGGAAGGGCACTTTGAGAAACATCTGCGCCGCCTGCGCCGCACGCTAGGGGCGCGGCGGCGGGCGCTGGCGGCGGCTCTGGAGGGCTATCTGCCAGAAGGGCGCTATGCGCCCACAGCGGCCGGCCTGCACATTATGCTTTATTTGCCGGAAACGGTTTCAGAAGCGTGGGTGGTGGAACAGGCGGCTGCGGCCGGCGTGGGCGTCTACCCCGGCGCGCCCTATCATGTGAACCGGCCGGCGCGGCCTTCAGTGCTGCTGGGTTTCAGTCAAATTGAGCCGGAAGCGGTAGAGCCGGGGGTGCAGCGGTTGGGCGCCATTGTACGCGCCGCTATAGCCAACGCCGCCGCTGCAGCTCATACAGCGCCAGCGCCGCCGCCACATTGACGGAATAGGAATCCACCCCAGCCTGCATGGGGATGGTGACGCGGTAATCGAGGCGCGCCGCCAGGGCCGGGTCTAACCCCTGCGCCTCGTTGCCCAGACACAACGCCAGCGGCGCGGCCGGCGGGATAAAGCGCGGCAATGGTTCGCCGCCCTGGGCTGCCAGGCCTATGGTCTGGACGCCGGCCGCCGTCAGCTCTTCTAACCACGTTTCGGCCGTGTCGAAGGTTGCCACCGGCAACTTGAAAACACTCCCCATTGAGGTGCGCAAGGCCGTGGGGTGAAAAGGGTCGCTGACCCCCACCGCCAACAACGCCGTCGCTCCCAGGGCGTGCGCCGTGCGCGTCAAAGCGCCCACATTGCCGGCCGCGCTGATGTCCACCCCGGTCAGCAAGAGCGCCCGGTCACCCGTTTCGGCTAACACCGTTGCTAAGGTCGCCGGGGGCGGTCGGCGCGCCACTCCCACCACCAGGCTCGCTGTTCGGCCGGCGACCGCCGCCGCCACCGCTTCATCTGGGGCCGGCCACACCGGACACCCGGCCGCCTCCAGCTCCGCCAGAAGCGCCTGCCAGCGCGCATTCGGGACGCGCCACAGGCTTTCCGCCGCCGCCACCCCCTCCAGCTTCAGGCCGGCTCGCAGCGCTCGTTCATGCAACCGCATCCCCTGCAACGCCCACAGCCCCAACCGCGCCCGCGCGCGCCGGCCGGCCAATCGCCGAAACATCGCCACCGTCCCTTGCCAGGTCATCGTTCACCGGTCAGATCATACATAACATCATGCCGGGCAAGCAGCAGACAACCATTAAATAGCGAACACCTCAGCCAGCTTTCGCCCATGTGCACAGCATCAACGCCTACATTTCGTATTAGGGAAGCCGCCGAGCATAGTAGTCCCTGATCAAGCAGCAACTTCATAAGGGTATCCGACAATGCCGCCTTCGAGAGAAGCTGGAGAATCCCAGGCGGGCTTGTCAAAGCGGTTGAGGGCCGCAGGGGAGCTAGGGCGGCCCTGTTCCTATCCTGCAAGGAGCATACCAGGAAGGCCAGGGAGGAGTTGCATGATACCCCCGGCCGACTGGCAGGCTATGTCAAAGCTGGCCGCCAGCCCGTTGGATGGGTGTGCTGCAGGATCAGGCGCGACGGAGTTTACGGTAGGTGATGCGGTGGGGGCGGTCGGCGATGGCGCCGAGGCGGCGGCGACGATCTTCTTCATAGTCGCTGTAGTTGCCAGGATACCAGAAAGCCTGACTGTCTCCCTCAAAGGCCAGGGTGTGGGTCGCGACGCGGTCGAGAAACCAGCGGTCGTGGGAGATGATCAGGGCGCAGCCGCCGAAGTTGTTCAAGGCCTCCTCCAGGGCCCGCAAGGTGTGAACATCCAGGTCGTTGGTCGGTTCGTCCAGCAGCAGGAGATTGGCCCCAGACTTGAGCATCCGGGCCAGATGGACGCGGTTACGCTCCCCGCCGGAGAGCGCGCCTACTTTTTTCTGTTGATCGGCCCCGGTGAAGTTGAAACGGGCCACGTAGGCGCGGGAGTTCATGCGCCGGTTGCCGAGCCAGATTTCATCCTCGCCAGCGGAAATTTCCTCCCAGACGGTTTTGTGGGGGGAGAGGGTTTCCCGCGACTGGTCAACGTAGGCCAATTGCACCGAAGCCCCGACAGTCAGCCGGCCGGCGTCGGGCTGCTCCTGCCCCACGATCAAGCGGAAAAGGGTGGTTTTGCCCGCGCCGTTAGGCCCCACCACGCCTACAATGGCCCCTGGCGGGACATCAAAGATGACATTCTCCAGCAACAAACGGTCACCGTACCCTTTGCTGACCTGCTCCGCGCGCACTACCACATCCCCCAGACGCGGGCCGGGGGGGATGTAAATCTCCAGGTCGCGGGTCGCTTTTTCGGTGTCCTGATCCAACAGGCGCGAGTAGGCGGTGATGCGCGCTTTGCTTTTGGATTGACGCGCTTGGGGGGTCATGCGCACCCATTCGAGTTCCTGCTTGAGAATCTTCTGGCGTTGCGACTCCTGTTTCTCTTCCTGGGCCAGACGGGCCTGACGCTGTTCCAACCAGGAGGAGTAGTTACCCTTCCAGGGAATGCCCCGGCCGCGATCTAGCTCCAAAATCCAACCTGCCACATTATCCAAAAAGTAGCGGTCGTGCGTCACAGCGATCACCGTGCCGGCGTAGGCCTGGAGATGGCGCTCCAGCCAGGCGACGGACTCGGCGTCGAGATGATTGGTCGGCTCGTCGAGCAAAAGGATGTCGGGCTGTTGCAACAAGAGGCGACATAAGGCGACGCGCCGACGTTCGCCGCCCGACAGAACGCGAATGGGGGTATCGGCCGGCGGGCAGCGTAAAGCTTCCAGCGCCAGTTCCAGCCGACTGTCGAGATTCCAGGCATCGAAGTGATCGAGCTTATCCTGGACAGCGGCCTGCCGATCCACCAGAGCCATCATGGCGTCGTCGTCCATGGGTTCGCCAAATTGCAGATTAATGGCGTCGTACTCGGCCAGTAGATCGACAATCTCCTGCACCGCCTGCTGCACCACGGCGCGCACCGTCAGGGTGTCATCGAGCTGCGGCTCCTGCTCCAGATACCCAATGGTGTAGCCAGGGGCCAGAACCGTTTCCCCCAGATGTTCCTGGTCAACGCCAGCCATGATGCGCAGCAAGGTGCTCTTACCAGAACCATTAGGGCCGATGACGCCAATTTTGGCTCCATAAAAGTAGGAGAGGTAAATGTCCTTCAGAATCTCACGGTTGGGCGGGATGATCTTCCCCACCCCAATCATTGAGTAAATGACTTTGTTATCCATAAATTATCATCCAGATGTTGATCAGAGGTCGGCCAGGGCCAATCCGGCAAGGATGATACGGCTTTGGCGGGAAACGAGCAAGGGGAATGGCCGGCTGCAAATAATCAAGTGGACAAGCTGGGGCTTAAAGTTATAATCAGCGCCGCATAACGGCCGGCCGTAAGCCGGTCAATTCTGGATGGAGGAGAAGATATGTTCAGACAACGTAAACGGTGGGGCTGGTTGGCTCTGTTAGGGCTGGCTATGCTGCTGTTAGTCGCTTGCGGTGGGGCGGACGAGCCCGGAACCGGCGACGCCGCCAAACCGGTGATCAAGCTGGTGAGCAACCCCTGGTCGGCCTCGGAGTTAAACATCGAGGTGGCGCGCATCATTTTGACCGAAGAACTGGGTTACCCGGTGGAAGTGATTCAACTGGATGAAAGCACCCAATGGGCGGCGCTGGGGAATGGGGACGCCCATGCCAGCCTGGAAGTATGGCCATCGGGGCACGCTGCCAACCGCACCACCTACATTGACGAACTGCAAGTGGTGGAAGATGGCGGCCTGCTCGGCCCGGTGGGCAAGATTAGCTGGTACGCACCCGACTATGTCATTGAGCAGAATCCGGCCCTGGCAACCTGGGAAGGATTCCAGGACCCGGCCCAGGCAGCGATCTTCGCCACGGCCGAAACGGGAGATAAAGGGCAGTTTTTGGCCGGCGATCCGGGCTGGACGCAGTACGACGCCGAGATCATCCAAAACCTGGGCCTGAATTTGCAGGTGGTGACGGCCGGCTCTGAGGAAGCGCTGCTGGCGGCGCTGGATGCAGCGGTCAGCCGTCAGGAGCCGATCCTGTTCTACTTCTGGACGCCCCACAGCATCCACGCCAAGTACGACTTGACGCCGGTGGAGTTGCCGGCCTACAGCGAGGCGTGCTATGCTGAGGCCGGCAGCGGTGGGGTGGATTGCGACTACCCGCCGGACGAGCTGTACAAGATTTTTTGGAGCGGGCTTCAGGAGTATGCACCTGAAGCGTATACGTTGCTAAAGAACTTCAACTACAGCACCGAGGATCAAATCGAGATGATTGCGGCCGTGGAGTTAGACGGCCAAGCCATCGAAGAGGCGGCCCGCGCCTGGGTAGAAGCTAACGAGGAAACCTGGCGGGCCTGGCTGCCATAGCCACCCATCGACAGCGGTTACATACCACAAGGCGGCTGATGTCATGTCAGCCGCCTTTTTATGCCGGTGTCTCACGCGGCCCGTTGCGCTCCCGGTTTTGCCAGCGGGTGATGACTTCGCTCAGGCGGTTGGTGCGTTGGCGCAGCACAGTGCAGGGGGGCAAAGCCTGGAGAAATAGCTCGCCATAGCGCCGACTGATCACTCGGCGATCCAACACCACCACAATCCCCTCATCTGAATGGCGGCGGATGAGCCGGCCGAACCCCTGGCGAAAACGTAGCACCGCTTCGGGAATAGAATAGTCGTAAAAGGCGTTCTCAAACGTTTCTGAGCGGGCGGCAAAGATGGGGTCCGACGGCACATCAAAGGGGAGCTTGACAATGATGACGGCCGTCAGCGGCTCACCGGGTACATCCACCCCTTCCCAAAAAGATTTGGCCCCCAAGAGCACCCGCCGGCTATCTGGGGCGGCGAATTGGGCCAGCAAATCCTGGCGCGAATCCCCATCTCCCTGAGCCAAAACGAGAATATCATCCTGAAGCAACGGGGCCTGAATCGCCTCGGCTGTCTCGCGCAGCTGGCGATAGGCGGTGAAAAGCGCCAGCGTCCGCCCACCCAGGGTGCGCGCCACGTCGATAATGGCCTGCTCCACATGGCGCTGATAGCCTGGTTGGTTCGGTTCGGGAATATCGGTGCAAAGGTACAGGAGGGTGTTGCTCCGGTAGTCGAACGGGGAGCCAACAGCCAATTCGAGCATCTCCTGTGCCTGGAGGCGGGCGCGAAGGTAGTCGAAGTTAGCAGCGTCGTAGCGGCCCATAGGAGCGGTGCGCAGGGTGGCGGACGTCATGATAATGGCGTCCAGACGGTGCAACAGATGCTCCTCGACCAGTGGGCCAACATGCAGGGGGGCGGCGTGCAAAACCAATCGGTCGCGCCACACCTCCACCCAATAAATCATCTCGTCTGAAGGGTGGGCCACAATCTGGTTCAGATAGTGGCGCGCCTGCGCCAGTTCCAGGGCATAACTACCGAGGGTGCTCTGTAATTCCTCCCCGTCTTCAATCTCGTGTCCATCGCGCCGCACGATGCCCAGACCAAGCGCCAGATCATCCATGCCTTTAGCCAATCGGGCCAGGGGTTTGCTGAGATTGTCCCAACTCAGGAGCACATCCTCGAAGTCGGGTTGGGTGCGCACCGACCGGGTGAGACGCACCTCTTGGGCAAATTCACCGGGGGCGCGGGCGTAGTCGCGCACAAAAAATTGCACTGTCTCGAAAAACTCGGTCACGCGCACCGAGGCCAGCTCAGCTTCTTGCCGCAGGCGGGTGATGATGCTGAGCATGTCCTGGGCGACGCCGGAGGGGAGGCGGTCGAGTTGCGCTTCCAACAAACCGACCAGCCCGGCGCGGGGTTTGTTGACCTCTTCCAAAACGGTTTCCAAAAAGCGCTTGTCGGCGCTAAAGCTCAGGCCGTCGGTCACAGCGGCTTCCAGATGATGCGCCTCGTCAATGATGAGGTCGCGGAAGGGAGGCAAGACCTTATTGGCGTTGGCGACATCGGCCAACAACAGAGCATGGTTGACAATGACCAGATGGGCAGTTTCGGCCCGGCGGCGCGCCAGATGTAAGGGGCACTGTTCGACGGCGCACTCCTGCTTTTGGCAATCGGTCGTTTCAGCGTTCAGACGATACCAGGCCAGGCGCTCCCCCGGCGAGCGCAGGGAGACTTCAGACACATCGCCGGTGTCGCTGTGCGCCAGCCAGACCAGAAGGCGGGCGTAGAGCGCCATTTCATCGGCCGTCTTGGGACCCCGGTGACGCAGTTGTTGAAAACGGCGGGTACAGAGATAGTTGCCCCGCCCTTTGCGCACCGCCACGCGCAACTCAAAGGGCAACAGCTTTTGCAGAGCGGGAATATCTTTGCCGATGAGCTGATCTTGGAGGTTGATGGTGTTGGTGGAGACGACCACGCGCCGGTCGTTGAGGGTGGCCCAGAAGGCGGCCGGCAGGAGATAGGCCAGGCTTTTGCCTGTGCCGGTTCCGGCTTCCACCAATAAATGGTTATGGTGGTTGAAGGCAGCAATCACGGCGCGCAACATGGCTTCCTGCTGAGGGCGATACTCATAGTTGGGGAAAGCGCGGCTGAGATTGCTGCCGGGGTGTAACATACCGGCGATGCTCTCCTCGTCCAACAGGTTCACTGGCGTGTCTTCTTCGGGCGGCTCCAGGGTGCGGCCGGCCGGCGGCGTGGGGCGAAAGAGGCGTCCGGTGCGGTCGGCGCGCGGCTGGTCGGAAACAAAAGCCAGGCGAGCCTGCGCCTGCCAGATTTCCCGAAAGAAAAGCCCCTCCGGCCAGGCGATCTGCTCGGCGGCAACAACCAACTCTTCCAGATGCTCCAGGGCCAACTGGGCGGCCCGGGTCTGCAAGGCCTGGTAGAGGGCCAGGGTTTGTCGGGCATCGTCCAGGGCGCGATGGCGACGAGCGGTCGGTAACTGGAGGTATTGCACCAGACTTGCCAGGCTGTAACGGCCGGCCCGCGGCCACAAAATCGAAGCCAGGGTTAAGGTGTCCAGGCGGTGGTTGCCATAGGCCAGGTTTTCTTCCCGCAAGAAGCCCAGATCAAAATCCACGTTGTGGCCCACCACCACATGTTGGCCCAACAAGGCGCGCCACTGACTGCGCAGGCTGAACAGCGAGGGGGCGTCGGCCACCATCTCCTCAGTAATACCGGTCAGTTGGGTGATCGCTGGTGGGATGGGGCGGTTGGGGTTCACGAGGGAGCTGAACTCCTCCACCACCCGGCCTTCCTGCCACACAATGGCAGCCAGTTCGAGAATGGCGTCGCGGCGCGGATCAAGGCCGGTTGTTTCGAGGTCGATAAAAACGCAGGTCAGTGGCATACGCTTCACCCTGAACAGGACATGGCCCATTATAGCACATCCTTTCTAGGGCTTGACCGGTCAGAGTCGGTTAATCGGGGAAACGGTGGAAAAAGTCGTGCTCACCGGTCAAGGTAGCCAGGCGCAAATGGAGGGGGCGGCCATCGGTTGCTTCCCAGGCCAGGGTGATTTTACGGCCGGCCAGGGCCACCACTCGCTCCCAATAGGGGTGGGCCAGTTCCTGGCGCGAGCGAATAATGCCCTCGGGCGACTCCTGCCGGCCGGCGAGGAACTGTTTCAGGCGCACCAGATACCTTTGGGCCGGGTCGATAATAGCCAGGACCTCAGCCTGAAAGATGGCGCGCACATAATCTCCTCCTTCAGGCAATTGCCAGACAAAATGCACCTCAAACTGGGCGCCTGGTTGTAGAGGGGCTTCCATGCACCATCACCTTTGCGCCCCGGCCGGCGGCGGGGCCGGGCGTTCCAGGCCGGGCTGCCAGTTGACAGCCCAGATGCCGGCCAAAATCAAGGCACCTCCCAGGATGAGCAAGGCATCCAGTTGCTCTTGCAACACCAGCGCCCCGGCCGTCACCCCCACCAGAGGCAAGACATACGTCACCAACGTGGCGCGGGTGGCTCCCCAGTGGCTCAGAATGTAAAAGTAGAGCACATAGGCCAGAGCCGATCCTAACACACCAAGCCAGAGTAAGGCGGCCAGCGTGGGCCAGGTGATGACGATATGGCCCAACGGTTCCAGGAAACCCGCCGCCAGCCACACCAAAGCAGCGGCAACAAACAACTGGGCGGTGGTCAGGGCCACAGGATGCACCCCTCGTAAATAGCGCCGGGCATAGATGGAGCTAATGGCATAGCACAGGGCAGCCAGGATAGCGGCCGCCAATTGGGCCTGACCGCCGTAATTCCCCTGGAAGTTACGCCCCATGATCATCACCACACCGCCAAATCCCAGCGCCAGGCCAAGCAGTTTGCCGCGTGTTACTGATTCCGAGCGGGTGACAAAGCCAGCCAGGAGAATGGTGAACAGAGGAGTCAAACTATTCAAAATGGAGGCCAGTGTGCTGTCGATGCCGCGTGGGCCGGCTTCGCTCCAGGTGAAAAAGACAAAGGGCAAAGCAGTATTGATCGCCCCCATGAAGATAAAGTGACGCCACAGCCCCCACCCTCTGGGGAAAGCCACACCCTGCTGCAGCATGAGGGCCAGCGCGGCGACCCCGCCGATTAACAAGCGCAAAGCCACCAGGGTCAGAGGCTCTAACGTGCGCAGACCGATCTTGATGAAGAAAAAGGATGTGCCCCAAACCAACGCCAGAAGCACAAAGGCCAACCAGACGCGCCCTTCTTTCATAGCAGGAAAAGGAGTCGGCCACCTATGGGCCGGGTCAAAAAAAAGCCGCTGCTTGTGAGCAGCGGCTTGTCATGGCAGCAGCAAAAGTTGCCCAGAATTAACGAATCGTCAGCTCCGTGTTTTTGTCAAACAGGTGCATGTTGTCGGCGTCCAACACCAACTGGATGCGGTTGCCGACGTGGGCGCGCTCGCGAATGTCCACCGTAGCTACAAAGGTGTTTTGCCCGGAGTTGACGTAGAGATGCAGTTCGTGGCCCAACAGCTCCACCACATCGACTGTGCCTTCCAGCGGGGCGGCCGTGATGTTGGGGGCGGCAAAGCCGGCCGAGTAAATATGCTCTGGGCGCACGCCAAAAATGACGGGCTTGCCGACGTACTCCTGATAGGTCTTGCGGCGTTTTTCAGGAACCTGGATGCGGAAATCGCCGGTGTCCACATACAGGTTGCCTTCTTCCTTGACCAGAGTGGTCTGGAAGAAGTTCATGCTGGGGCTGCCGATGAAGCCGGCCACAAAGACATTGTTTGGGTTGTGGTAAAGTTCACGTGGAGAATCACATTGCTGTAAGATGCCATCCGCCAGCACCGCAATGCGGTCACCCATCGTCATGGCCTCCACCTGATCGTGGGTCACGTAAATAAAGGTGGTGCCCAGGTCACGGTGGAGCTTGGAGATGGAAGCGCGCGCCGAGACGCGTAGTTTGGCGTCCAGGTTGGAGAGGGGTTCATCCATCAAAAAGACCTGGGGCTTGCGCACAATGGCGCGCCCCACCGCCACGCGCTGGCGCTGACCGCCGGATAGGGCTTTGGGTTTGCGATCCAGGAGATTGGTCAAACCCAAAATCTCAGCGGCTTCCTTGACACGCCGATCAATTTCCTCTTTGGACGTCTTGCGCAGCTTCAAGCCGAAGGCCATGTTATCGTATACACTCATGTGAGGGTAGAGGGCATAGGATTGGAAAACCATGGCAATATCGCGATCTTTGGGAGGCACATCGTTGACAACGCGGTCGGCAATCAAAATACGACCTTCGCTGACTTCTTCCAGGCCGGCCAACATCCGCAAGTTGGTGGATTTGCCGCAGCCCGACGGCCCCACAAACACCATAAACTCTTTGTCGCCAATATCAAGGTTCATATCCTTGATGACTTCGACATCCCCGAAGCGTTTGTAAACACGATCATAAGTGACGCTCGCCATGCCTATTCTCCTATGGGGTATTCAAGAAAGGTGTGTTTCGTTGCAAATCACGTCCGCCGGGCAAAATGGTATACCTTAATAGAACACAGGTATGTGAGGTTGTAAGCCGCCCACTAAACTATAGCGCCCAATGGCCTGGTCGTCAAGGCAACAACGCCCGAAAGAGGTTGGGGGCGGCTAAAAAAGAGTTAACACCAGGGCTAACACAAACAGACCCAGAGCGGTAGCCAGTAAAAGGCGGTTGTTTTGCAATGCCGGCAGCCAATCGTCGAGCAGGGGCCGGGTGGCCGGCCGGTGTGGACGCACACCCCCCGACAACGCCTCCCGCCAGATGGCAACGGAAGTCGGCCGATCATTCGGGTGCATCTCCATGGCCCACAAGATGGCGTCGGAGAAGGTCTGCGAGAGGCGCGGGTTCAACTCACGCGGTGGGCGCAAGACGCGGGGGTTCAGAAAGCGAGTTTTGGCCTCTGGCGGGGCCTGACACGTCGCCAGATGGTAGAAAGTAGCTCCCAGAGCGTAGATGTCTGATTGCACATTGGTATGGCTGCTATCCCCGCCATACTGTTCCAGGGGGGTGTAGAGCGCCGTTCCCCGCCCCTGCAAAACAGTGATGGTGCGATCATCTCTGGCCTGGAACTTCACCAGCCCGAAATCCACCAGTTTCAGGCGTTGGTCGGGGCGTAGCTTGATGTTGGCTGGCTTGATGTCGCGATGCAAAACGGGTGGGTCCTGGGTGTGTAGATATTCCAGCACATCTAAAATTTGATCCGCCCAGCGCATGATGGTGGCCGGGTCGGGCAGTTCGCCCGATGCGACGCCTTGGTCGATGATCTGTTTCAAATCCGACCCGGCGACAAAATCCATCACCAGATATTCGCGCCCATTGGCTGTGAAAAAGTCGGAGACCTTGGGTAGCGCCGGGTGGTCGAGACGAGCCAAAATGCTGGCCTCGCGCAAGAATTGCTCCCGTTCCTGGGCCTGCAGCTCCTGGCTTTCGTCCTGTCGGATGCGCACCTCTTTAATGGCGCACACCCGACCCGGTAACCGCACATCCTCTGCCCGATAGACGCAGCCCATTCCACCCCGTCCCACTACATTGGTGATTCGGTAACGTTCGCGTAAAATGACGCCTTCAGGCAATGGGTCTAGCATACTTTGGGTGAGCCACCATGCAATGCGGCAACGGTCGTTGGTTGTGCTGACAGGCGCAGCTGCGCCCGGCCGGGCCGATGCTCTGTACAAAATGTGTCTGACGCTTTATTATAGTCTCAAAGTGCTGTAAGGAAAGGTCAGGCTGTGGAGGCGCAGTTGGGAAACCGCGGCTACGACTACGATGAGCGAGTCTCAAAGCGTCGTAAGAACAGGTTATAGCATGGGCCTGGTGGGCGCATGACAGGCAAGTGGAAAAGGGTGACGCATGAGTGAGAAACCGGTGCTGTTGATCCGCGAGGGGGAGCTGGCCGGCCAGAGCTGGCCGATAGAGGGTGGGCGCTTCCTCATCGGGCGGGGGAGTGACTGTGATATGGTGTTGCCGGAACGCCAGGTCTCGCGCCACCATGTGGAAGTGCGCCTGTCTGGCGGACGGTATATCCTGCACGATCTCAACAGCAAAAACGGCACCCACGTCAATGGGCAAAAGGTGACCCAACCAGTGGAATTGAAGGATGGGGACGCCATTCAAATTGCTGTGTGTGTCAACATGGTCTTTATTGGGTCGGATGCGACTGTCCCACTGGCATTTGAACGCCCTACGCATGAGGGGCCGCTGGTGCTGGATGAAGATTTGCGCACCGTCATTATCCACGATCAGATTTTGATGCCTCCTTTATCTCTCTCGCAGTTTCGCCTGCTGAAGCTGTTGTTCGATGCCAAAGGGGCGGTATGTGACCGCGAGAGTATCATCCATGCTGTCTGGCCGGGCACAGAGGGGATCGGGGTGTCGGAGCAGGCAATTGATGCTCTGGTGCGACGGGTGCGGGACCGGCTGGCGGAGCTGGATGCCTATAATTACATTGTCACCGTGCGGGGTCACGGTTTTCGCCTGGACAACCATCCTCATTGACAGCATTAATAGCCAGTGCGCCGGCCGGCAACCGGTTGAACTTCCTGACGATCCGGTTAAAATTTAGCGGCGCGTCACCCCATTTTAAGAAATTGCGGGTAGAGTGAACTTTCGGGAAATAACCTGGGGTGATGCAGGCTGGAACGACATCTTATGCTGTTGAACAGTGATCCAACCACGTCAGCTACAGTAGCAGAGGTAGAAACGTCGCCAGCTCCCCGGCCGGCCAACCCGCCGGGGCGGCGGGTCTGGCAGTGGGAACAGCTGACGATTCCCCTGCTGGCGTTGATTGTCCTGCTGGGGGGGTATTTCCGCTTCACCGGTCTGAACTGGGACGCCCTGCAACATCTTCACCCTGATGAACGCTTCTTGACGATTCTGGCGACGCGCCTGGAAACACCGCCCAACCTGACAACTTACCTGAGCACCTCGCGCTCACCGCTCAACCCCTACAATGTGGGTGAAACCACCTATGTCTACGGCAATTTCCCCATGACGGTAACGCGGTATGTGGCGGAGTGGGCCCAAGGGGTGTGCGAAACAGGATGGCTGGATTGCCTGTATAACTATGTGGCTTATAATGGCATCCATCTGGTGGGGCGGGCGCTGTCGGCCGGTCTCGATCTGATCGCGATCATCCTGACCTTTCTCATCGGCCGTCGGCTCTACGATTGGCGCGTAGGGCTGACGGGGGCGCTGCTGTTGGCGGCGGCCGTGATGCCCATTCAGCAAGCCCATTTCTTCACCACCGACAATTGGGCTGCCTCCCTGACCACCCTGACTCTCTACATGGCCGTTCGCGCCAGTCAAGCAGGGAATCGCTATAGCTGGTGGGCGTTGTTTGGGGTAGGTTTGGGGCTGGCAACGGCGTCGCGCATCAACATGGCTCCGCTGGCGGTGATGGCGGTTGTGGCGGCCGGCGTGTGGCTCAACCGACAGGCTGGGGGCTGGCGCAATTGGTTGTTGCCGGCCGCGCGCGCTCCGGTAAGCCAGGCATTGACGGGTCTGGTGATCGCCGGTGTTGTCTCGTTGGTCGTCTTCCGGCTGGCTATGCCCTATGCTTTTGCCGACCAGGAGACGTTGGCCGCGGCTGGGGCGGAGGCCGGGGGTGTGTTCGGTCTGCTGCAAAGGGTGGTGGGTTTCAATCCAGCCTGGGTGGCGGACATGGCGGAAATTCAACGGCTGCAACAACCGGACGCCATGTTCCCACCGGCATTGCAGTGGACGAGTCGCCCGGCCGTTCTTTTTCCTCTGATCAACATTGTGCTATATGGGTTGGGGGTGGCGGCCGGTCTGGCGGCCTGGGGCGGGTTGGCGTGGGCGACCGGGCGGATCGCGCGCGGCCGGCCGGATTGGAGCGCCCATCTCATACCAGTCTTTTGGAGCGGCTTCTATTTCCTTTTCATGGGTACGCGCTGGGTTAAATCGATCCGGTACTTCCTGCCAATTTATCCGATGCTGGCGCTGCTGGCGGCCTGGGCGCTGTGGCAGCTGTGGCGTGAGGCCGAGGGCCACCCCTGGCGACGACGCGCCGCCGGCGCGCTGGGTGTGGGGGTGGTGTTGTTCACGCTCCTATGGGCCAACAGCTTCATCCAGATTTACCGTCAACCGCTGACCCGAGTCACCGCCTCCGACTGGATATACCACAACATTCCCAGCGGCGCGACACTGCTCTACACCCCGCTGTCCCCAGAGGCAGAGCCGGTGGTGCAAACCTGGCAACTACCGCTCAAGGAGCATCGCTTTGCGCCGACCGGCGTGCCCTTAACGTTGCGCCTGATTCTGCCTGTCGGCGGGCAGCTAAATGGGGTGCGCTTCAACTATTTAAGCAGCGAAAGCTCAGAGGGGGCGGATTGGAACGTGGCCCTGCACACGGAAGAGGGGGACATGCTGGCTCAAACAACGACCCATGTTCCGGCCGACAGCGTGCGGCGCGCCCACCATGTGACGATGGATCAAGTGGCTCTGGAAGCGGGGCGGGTGTATATGTTGATCATCACCCCAACAGCCGGCGGCCCGGTCACGGCCGGCACAAGCGTCATCGCCAACGAGCATTGGGATGACAGCCTGCCAGTGCGACTGGATGGACGCGATCCCTTCTCTCAATATTACACCGGGGTGCGCGACGAGGTGTTAGGGTTCGACGGACAGATACCCATCACCCACCCTGATGAAGCCAGCAAGCGCCTGGGCTTTTACCGCTGGCTGGATCAGGCAGATGTGATTGTCCTCAGCAGCCAACGTGCTCTGTGGTCAATTCCCCGCCTACCCCTGACCTATCCACTGACCATCCGCTATTACGAGGCGCTCTTCAACGGTGAATTGGGGTTTGAGCTGGCGGCGCAGTTCCACGCCGATTGGCGTCTTGGCCCACTTTTCATCAGCGACACCACCGGTCAGGTGGGCTGGGGACAAGCGCCGGCCGTTGGCTGGCCCCCGCCGGGAATGTTGGCAGCCGAGGAAACATTTAGCGTCTACGATCACCCACCTGTGTGGATCTTTGTCAAAAGCCCGGACTATAGCCCAGATGCCGTCTTTCGGACGCTTTCCAGCGTAGACCTGACGCAGCAGATGACCATGAATCCCGGCCAGGCCACAGCCGCCCCGCACGGGTTGCTGTTGAAACCTGAAACCTGGGCGGTGCAGCGGGCGAACGGCTCGTTCAACGAGGTGGTGAACCTGGACAGCCTGCTCAACCGCTACCCGGCCCTGGCGGCCGGTGTGTGGTGGCTGGCGGCGACGGCCCTGGGGTGGCTGGCCTTTCCGCTGACATGGCGAATGTTGGCCGGTCTGCCCAGTCGCGGCTATGCTCTGGCGCGCATTCTGGCGCTTTTGATCGTATCTTACATGGGGTGGCTGCTGGCCAGTCTGCATCTGCTGCCCAACAGTCGCGAGACCTGGCTGCTGATGGTCGGTCTTTTGGCGGGTCTGAATGTGGTTTTGCTGGTGCAACGGCCGGCCGAAGTACGGGCCTGGGTACGCCATAACCGTCGTTTGATCGCTCTGGTGGAGATTCTGGGGTTGTTGCTGTTCCTGGTTGGGATCGGTCTGCGTCTGGGCAACCCGGATGTGTGGGATGTCATCTGGGGAGGGGAAAAGCCGATGGATCTGGCTTATTTCACGGCTGTGCTCAAGAGCAGCACATTTCCGCCCTATGATCCCTGGTATGCAGGTGGTTTCATCAATTACTACTATTACGGCTTTGTCTACGTGGGGGTTTTGACGCGCCTGCTGGGCCTTTTGCCCGCCACTGCCTACAACCTGATTTTGCCCATGTTGTACAGCTTCACCGGCCTGGGCGCTTTCACCATCGCCTATGATCTCGTCGCCTATCGGCGCACAACTGGGGTGGCCTGGAACAGGCGGGCGGCCGCGGCCGGCCTGACCGCCGCCATATTGTGCATTGGGTTGGGCAATTTGGGGCAGGGCAAGGTGATCCGTGACGCCTTGCGCCAGACCGGAACACCTGGCCAGACCGGCGTGACACCAGTGGACAATGTGCTTCAAACGGTGGATGGGGCCTTGAAGGCGCTAAGTGGTCAACCTCTTGCCATTTACACCGGCGACTGGTTTTGGAAGGCGTCGCGCGCTGTGGGGGCTGTGGAAGGGGAGGCCGAGCCGATCACGGAGTTTCCCTTTTTCACTTTTCTCTACGGCGACCTGCACGCCCACATGATCGCGCTGCCGTTGACGTTGCTGGCATTGGGGTGGGTGGTCAATCTGGCGTTGTGGCCGTCGGCCGGGCGCGAGATGGAATCTCTCCAGCGGATTGATTCGCATCCTCAGATGCGAACCCCACAACGCAACTCCCGGCCGGGCATGGGAACTCCTCTGGGGTTGTGGTTGGTGGGGGCGTTGGTGGTGGGGGTGCTTTACCCTACCAACAGTTGGGATTGGCCCACCTATGTGGTGTTGGCGGCGTTGGGCATCGGCCTCTATCAGTTCCGTCGTCACGGCGACCTGACGTTGCCGATGCTCAGTCAGACGCTACTCACGGCCGGGGGCGTGGCCTTGCTCTCTGTGGCGCTGTTCTATCCCTTCTGGAGCAGCTTTGGTCGTGGTTACTCCACCCTACAAATTTGGGAAGGCTCCACCACCAGCCTGGGAAGCTATTTGCGGGTTTATGGGCTGTTCTTGTTTGTGGTCGTCACTTATCTGGCGCGTGAGACACGCGCCTGGGTGGCGTCCTGGCGGGTGGAGACACTGGAACGTTTGGAACCGGTGGCCTGGCACTTGCTGGCGGCGGCGGCCGGCTATGTGGCGCTGGTGTTGGCGCTGACCGTGCGCGGCTATCCGGTGGCAGCGCCCGTGTTGCTGTTGGTGGGGGCGGCCGGCATTCTGGGCTTTCGTCCCAGCCTGAGCGTGGAGCGCCGGGTGGTGTTGGGTCTCATCGCCTGCGCCTTGATGCTGACGCTGATCGTGGAAATAGTGGTGCTGGCCGGCGACATCAGCCGCATGAACACCGTCTTTAAGTTTTACATACAGGTGTGGGTGTTGCTGAGTGTGGCCGGGGGGGCAGCGCTGGCCTGGGTATGGCCGGCCCTATCGCAGTGGGGCGCACGTCGTCGTCGGGTATGGCTGGCCGGCCTGACTGCCCTGACCGCTCTGGCGGCTCTCTACCCCTTGCTGGCGACGCCGGCCAAATGGCAGGTGCGCATGAGTCAGGAGGCACCCCACACCCTGAATGGTATGGCGTTCATGGCAACGACAACCTATAACGAACGCAACCAGACCATCTCGCTGGCCCCGGATTACGCGGCCATCCAGTGGCTCCAAGCCAATGTGCCGGGGTCGCCGGTCATCGCTGAGGCGCACAGCGACAACCCTTACCGCTCCATCGGCGGCCGGGTGGCGATGTACACCGGCCTGCCCACCATCATCGGCTGGGATTGGCATCAGCGGCAACAGCGGGCGGTGTTGCCCGATTCGCGTGTGCCGCAGCGCATTCAGGCGGTGACGGAACTGTATAACACGCCTGACCCGGAGGCGGCTCGCGCTATTCTGGCGCGTTATGATGTGAGCTATGTTTATGTGGGCGCGTTGGAACGTCTGTATTACACGTCAGAAGGGCTGGCGAAATTTGAAGAAATGGCGCAGGCTGGCGAGCTGGCGCGAGTGTATCAACAGGATACGGTGACGATTTACGCTGTCACCGCGAGACGATAAACGTCTGGTTCAGCAGATGATAAACATCTGAGAGATGTTTATCGTCTACACGATTTGTCTATGGCTGATTTTTTGGCGCTGGGACGCTGGTGGCTTACTTTATCGCTGATTGGGGCTGTGGCCTGGCCGGCCGGCATGTGGCTATTCCAACGCCTGCCAGACAAGGGGTATGCCTTCAGCAAAATGTTGGGGCTGCTGCTGGCGAGCTACAGCTTCTGGTTTCTGGGGAGCGTGGGCTTTGTGGATAATACATTGGGCGGCAGTTTGCTGGCGCTGGGGCTGGTGGTCGGGCTGAGTCTGTGGATGCGGAGACAGCTGACCACTTCGGCAGCTGAGAATGTAAATTCAGCTCTGGTGTCTGAAGGGGAAAGTGTCGCTTCCCCCTGGGGCTGGGTGCGTCACAACTGGCGCTATGTTGTGATGGTGGAGGTGATCTTTGGGGCGCTGCTGGTGGGTTGGGCGTGGGCGCGCGCCCACCATCCAGCAATTACGGCCACGGAGAAACCGATGGAGTTCGCCTTTCTAAATAGCGCCCTGCGCACTCCCGACTTCCCCCTTCTCGACCCCTGGCTTTCCGGTTTCGGCATCAGCTACTACCACTTTGGCTACATTATGACCGCGTTCATCGCTCGATTGGCCGGGGTGAGCGAATCATTGGCCTTCAATCTGGCAGTCGCCTGGCTGGCGGCCGGAACGGGGATAGGGGCGCTGGGGCTGGTGTACAACCTGGTAGCAGCGGCCGGCCCGACTGCCCGTCGCGCCGCCTGGACATTGGGCATCGTTGCCGCCGTCGCTCTGCCTTTGGCCGGCAATTTGCAAATTGTGCTGGAGATAGCCCACGCTAACGGCATCGGGTCGGAAGGGTGGTGGCGCTGGCTTGATATTCGGGACATCAACGGGCCGGCCGACGACACTGGTTTCTTCGCCTCCGAGGTGGGGCCGCGCTTCTGGTGGTGGTGGCGCTCTTCGCGGGTGATCCACGAATACCATCTCGACGGCCAACCGGAAGAAGGCCTGGCCCCCATTGCAGAATTTCCCGGCTTCAGCTTTGTGCTGGGGGATCTTCATCCCCATGTGCTGGCGTTACCCTTTGCCTTCCTCAGCCTCGGCCTGGCTTTAAGCTGGTATGTTGATCCTGGCGCGCCGGCCGGCCCCCAGCCAGGGCGGGCCTGGTATCGCGCCCAATGGCCCCGCTTCTGGTTGTCGGCGCTGATCATCGGCGGCCTCTCCTTCCTCAACACCTGGGATGTCCTCATTCACCTTTTTATCCTCACCCTGGCCTGGCTGTTAGGCCAACAGCGCGTTGCCGGCCGGTGGCATGGGGCTATCTGGCGCCAGGCGGGCGCACTGGGGCTGGGGCTGGCCGCGGCCAGCTTCCTGCTGTATCTACCTTTTTACATTGGGTTTCGCTCTCAAGCGGGGCCGCCCTTCCTGCTGCCCATGCTGATGCGCCCGACGCGCCTGGCTCACTTTGGGGTCATATTTGGGGCACAGCTGGTCATCATCGTGACGCTGGTGGGGGCGCTGGTGTGGCGCAGGAGGATGCGGTGGCGCATGGCGGCCGGAGTAGCACTGGGGCTGTGGGTGGGGTTGACCCTGCTCATGTTGTTATTAGGGGTGATCATCGCGGCCAATCCGGCCGGGCAGCTATCGGTGATGGGGCTGGCAGAAAGTCTGGGCGTGGCCCTGCCCGCCCAACCCACCAGCGACACTCTGAGCGCGCAGGTGGGTTGGGCCGTGAGGGCTGTTGGGCGACTGACGCCGGCCGTTCTGGCAGCGCGTCTTGCCACCCCCACTCTGACTCTGTTTCTGGCACTGCTGATTGGTCTGGCCATAGCCGTCCTGGAGCGGGAAACTGATTTCTCCACTGCCCGCGTCTCTGACTTGACCCCCTTTGTGTTGGTTTTGATCATCACAGGGGGACTTTTAACCCTGGGGCCTGAGTTCGTCTACCTCAAAGATAATTTTGGGCAGCGGCTGAACACAATCTTTAAGTTTTATTACCAGACCTGGGTTTTGTGGGGCACAGCTGCTCTGGCGGGGCTATACTATCTGTCGCAGCGACAGCGTCTGGCGGCGATGCTGGCGGGCGGTGTCTACACTCTTCTGCTGGCCGGGGCGCTCCTGTTTCCTATTTATGGAGCGCGCAGCCGGGCGGCCGAGTATGGTCAGCCCCCCACATTGGATGGTCTGGCCCATCTGCACAACAGCAACCCGGATGAGTACGCTGCCATCCAATGGCTACGCCAGGAAGTGGTGGGCGCGCCTGTCATCCTGGAAGCGGTGGGCGGGTCCTACTCGCCCTATGGGCGAGTGGCGGCGGCGACGGGTTTGCCAACGGTGCTGGGGTGGCCCGGCCATGAATATCAATGGCGCGGTGACACATCAGAGCCGGCGGAACGCGAGGCAGCTGTGCGCCTCATCTATACCCAACCAAACTGGGATGGGGTGGAGACGCTGCTGAACCAATATGGGGTGCGTTACATTTACGTGGGCGACCTCGAACGCACAGCTTATGGCGAGGCTGGTCTGCGCAAGTTTGAACGCCTGGAGACGGCCTACCGCAACGGGCGTGTCGTTATCTACCTTTGGGCAGGACAAGAAGGATAGCATGGGTGTGATCCCACCATCGTCTTCTCCTCTCCCATCAGGAGAGGGAGTATCACAGGCCACGCAACTGGCAGCTGCACAGCCGGGGATGCAAACTCCTTCAGGAGCAGCAGCAGGCTGGCAAGTGCGTCTAACGGTGGCGCACGCTGTGTGGTTGCTGGTGTTGTTGGGCGCGGGGGTGCTACGGCTGACGGAATTGGGAGCGTTGCCGCTGGGGCCGGCCGAAGCGAGTGAGGCGCTGGCAGCTTATGCGGTTTGGCGCCCGGAGGTAGCCGCGCCGGCCGGCGTCAGCCCAGGTTATGTCAATCTGACCGCCCTGGCGGCGTCCATTCTGGGGACCAGCGAAGCAGCGATGCGGCTGGTTCCGGCGGTGGTCGGGATGATGTTGGCAGCACTACCCTGGTGGTTACGGCCTCAGTTGGGTAACGTCGGCGCGCTCAGCGCCAGCCTGTTGCTGGCCTCCTCACCTATTTTGAGCGTGACAGCGCGCACGGCCGGCGGCGATTCGCTGGCACTGTGCGCCATCTTGCTGCTGGCGACAGCTGTGGTGCGCTATGGCGACTCCGGCTCTAGCCGCTGGGTATGGGCGGCCGGTGGCGCGGTCGCTTTGGGTGGCGTCTCCTCGCCGCTTTTCTACACCGGTGGCGTCACTCTGGGGCTGGCGCTGGCGTTGCAACAGTGGGTGGGGCCGCGTCTGTTGACTAATTGGCGCTCTTTGTCAGCCCGCGAGCAACAGCGCTGGCTGGGGGTGACGCTGGGAGCGTTTGTGGCGGCGGCGTCTCTGTTGTTATGGCGACCGGCCGGCCTGGGAGAGGCGGCCGATCTGCTGGCAACCTGGTTGTGGCAGTTTGGTCTGGCCCCAGATGCCACCCTGCGCCTGACGCCGCTGCTGGCGCTGGGGCGCTACGAACCAGCTTTGGCGCTGGGGGGGGCATTCGCCATTATGTGGGCTGCCTGGCGCGGCGAGGCTTTGGGCATGACGCTGGTATACTGGCTGGCGGGTGGGCTTATCTTTCTCTTTCTACAAGGAGGCGTCAGCGCCAACAGCGCGCTGGTGACGCTGCCGGGCTATCTGTTGTTGGGTCTGTGGGCTGGTCGGGCGGCCGAACGATTGGAAGGTCGTTTCACCTGGCTGGGAATAGTGGCAACTCTGGTTCTGGCGGGTCTGTTGCTTGTCTCACTGGGGCGCTTTGCTCGCTTGAGTGGGCTGGAGCTGGAAAGTATTTTACCCCTGCTGCTGGCGTTAGTGCTGGCCGGCCTGGGGTTTCTTTTACTCTTCGCTTTCAACCTGTCCCTGGAGAACGCTGGTCTGGGGGCGGGTATGATTTGGGGGCTGCTGCTGATGACAGCCTTCATCAACTGGGGCAATGCCTGGTGGTTAAGCCATCAGGCGGCGCACGATCCACGTGAACGGTGGACGCTGGTGGGGGTTTCGCCCGACGCCCACCTGTTGCGGGAAACCTTGCAAGCCGCCTCCTACGCGGCAACTGGTTCCGCCAGCGAGATCGACCTCATCAGTCTGGTGGATACGCCTGTGCTACGCTGGCTGCTGCGCGACTTCACCCAGGTGCGTTATGAGAGCGTCATTCCGGCCGGGGCCGATCCCACAGCTGTGCTGGCGCCAACCGACCACCCCCCAGCCCTGTCGGAGGACATGGTGCAGGCTGACTACATCGTGACGCGCACCCTGGCCACTGACCCGCTGCCCGGCTGGCGCGATGCGCCGGCCATCCTGCGCTGGTGGTTTTTTCATGATAGTTCAGCCTCGCTGGAAAATGAAACCCTCACCCTATGGCTGAAACGAGCCGCCCTCAGCCGCTGAGGCCGGCCGCAACGTTGAAATGAGATGATGGCTTATGCAAGAATGGACATCTGAAACCTACCCCACACCTGTCAAGCCTGGTCTGCTCGACCGCCCCTTGATGGCTGCGGCTAACCTGGATTGGGAGAAAACCCTCTATCTTCTCTTTATCCTCATCGCCCTGGTAAGTCGTCTATACGGCCTGGGGGATCGGGTCGTCAGCCACGACGAGAGTCTGCACACGCAATACTCCTACCAATATTACAACGGCGAAGGTTATCAACACTCCCCCTTGATGCACGGCCCAACTCTGTTTCACGTTACAGCCATCTCCTACTGGCTGTTTGGGGTGAGCGACTTCTCCTCGCGGTTACCGGTGGCCCTGCTGGGGGTGCTATTGGTCAGC
Organism: Anaerolineae bacterium; assembly: GCA_034435495.1. Lineage (GTDB taxonomy): Bacteria > Chloroflexota > Anaerolineae > Promineifilales > Promineifilaceae > DAOTXO01. The sequence goes on along the minus strand of DAOTXO010000118.1, from coordinate 36,164 downwards.
AGCCCCTATCTGTTGCGGGGCTGGTTGGGGCGCAAAGGGGCACTCTTCGCCAGCTTGCTGTTGTTGATCTCGCCGTATGTCACCTATTACTCGCGCTATATTCGGCACGATGTGTATGTGATCATGTGCGCCCTGACCCTGTTCATCGCTTCCTGGTACTATCTACAGGAGAAGCGGGATCAATATGTGTGGTGGTTCGCCCTGGGCGCAGGGCTGATGTTTGCCACCATGGAGACATCGTATATCTACGTCGCCATCTTTGGCAGTTTTCTGATCGTGCGCTTGATTGGGCGCAGCCAGCCATGGCGCTGGGTGTGGACAGCACAGGCCCACCTGACCACCCCGGCCATTTTGCTGGGTGTGGGATTGGTGCTGGGCGTAGCCGGCCTGCTGATGTTGAGCGCGATTGACAGCCCCCTCCTGCCGCTGACCAACAACATGGGCACAGCCCGGGTCGGTCAGGAAGGAGCGGAGACCGTGGCGATCAATGTGACGGAGATCACCTGGCGGTGGGTGTTGGTGGGGGGGTTGCTGGCCGGGGCGGCCGGGCTGTTGTTGGGACTGCGCAATTTGCGTCCGTTCCTGGGGCAATGGCCGGAATATGATTTAATCCTGCTGTACGTCACGCTCTTGCTGCCCACCATGACCGCCTTTTTTACCTACATTGCCGGCGCGCCGCCCCTGGAAACAAGCTACCGCAGCTGCGCCGTGCTGGCGAACGAGACCAATGTGCTGCGCCACGCCATCACGGTGGTGAGCAACCAGGAGTGTTTCCTGAGTTTCATCACCTCCGGCTTTGTGTTGAACGCCTTCTTCCTGCCCTTGTCGCTGGCAACGGGCCTGGCCTTGGGTTTGTGGTGGGATGCGCGGCGCTGGTTGATAGCAGCCGGGATCTTCCACGCCACGTTTGCTTTGCTCTACACCTCCTTCTTCACCAATGTCAAGTTCGGCTGGGTCAGCGGCATGGTGGGGTCTTTGGGTTACTGGCTGGTGCAACAAAATGTCAAGCGAGGCAGTCAGCCCACCTTTTACTATCTCTTTGTCACACCGCTGTATGAGTTTCTGCCTGTTGTGCTGGCTTTACTGGGCATAGGGCTGTGGCTGGCGCGCCAGGGGTTGAAGCGAGTCGCAGGCTACTGGCTGCCTCTGTTACTGGTAACTCTGGTGGGATATAGCTTCACCAACTGGCGCTTCGCTGTCAGCACGCAGCTGGCCGGTCAGCCACAAACCACCACGCCGGTTTGGTTGGGCATGGCGGCGGCGCTCAGTTTGCTCATAGCCCTGAGTATAACCGTTTACGGGGTGGTCAGCTGGCGTGGCCGTTGGGGAACGGGGCGGGAGATCACCTCCGGTGAAGTGGTGTGGGCGGCGTTCCTGAGCGTTGCCGGACTGATGCGGCTGCTACGCCTGACAGAGCGCTTCGATACTCTGGGCGGAGACCGCCTGACCTGGCTGGACACGCCTGGGGCTGGTGTGGCGCTCTTGATTCTGGCCCTTACGCTGATGGGCTGGATAACCTGGCGCTGGCTCGAAGCAGATGACAGGCCCGGCCCGCGCCTGCAGCTCAACAGCTTATTGGGCCTGGCCCCCTATCTTATCTGGTGGGTGCTGCTGACGTGGGTCATTTACACCATCGCCGGGGAAAAGATGCCCTGGTTGAGCATCCATTTCGTCATTCCCATGGCGCTCCTGAGTGGCTGGTATTTCCAAAGCCGCCTGCAAGGGGTGCGGGCGGCGGAGTTGCTGAGCCGACCGACGTTGATTCTGACCGGGTTAGGGGCGGCGCTGTGGATTGCCATCTTTTGGGTGTTGAAAATGGCCTTGATCGATCTTGATTGGGGCAACACTTCTTTAGGCAATCTGGAGACGGCCGGCCTTTTGCTGGGCCGGATCATCACGGTGGGATTGGTAGCAGCGTTGTTTTACACAGCGGCGCGGGGATTGGAACGTCGGGTCGCCACACGCGGTTTGTGGCTGGGCGGCATCAGCCTGCTGGCGCTGATAACCCTGCGCTTTACCTACCTCTCCAGCTATGTCAATTATGACCACACCAATGAGTTCCTCGTCTATGCGCACGGCGCGCCGGCCACCAAAGAGACGGTGATGAGCCAGATCGAACAGCTTTCAATGCGTCTGTATGGCGACAAAAGTATCCGCGTCTCTTATGACGAAGATGTCGTCTGGCCCTTCATCTGGTATCTGCGTGACTATCCGAATCGCCACTACTTCGCTGGCAATCCCACGGTGGACATCCTCGACTCACCGGTTCTGGTGGTGGGCAACGATAATTGGGGCAAGGTGGAACCTATTATCCAGGACGACTACGTGCACACCACCTTCAGCTATCTGCAATGGCCAATGGAAGAGTATCGCAAGCTATCGTGGGACGCGATTGTGGGGACAACCGCCACACCGGAAGAGCCACGCGGGCTGGGTAGTCGGGAAGTGCGCCAGGCCTTGTGGGATATCTTTTTCTACCGCGACTACACCCGTTACAGCGATATCTTTGGCGGGGAGTATCGTCTCGGTCAATGGCCGCTGAGGGATGAGTTGCGCCTCTATATCCGGCGCGACGTATTTTCGGAACTGTGGGACTATGGGGCTTCGGCCGTGCATTATGAGCCGCCCCCCAACCCGTATGCAGCCAACCAGCTCACGTTGTCAGCCCAACTGGTGATTGGCACGCCCGGTAATGGGGCCGGACAGTTGGCAACGCCGCGTAACATCGCCATCGGGCCCGATGGCAACCTATATGTGGCGGATTCTGGCAATCATCGCATACAAGTTTTTGGGCCGGATGGACAGTTTCTGCACGCCTTTGGCGAAGCCGGAACCGGAGCAGGTCAGTTCAACGAGCCGTGGGGACTGGCGGTGGATGACCAATATATTTATGTGGCGGACACCTGGAATTACCGTATCCAGAAATTCACGCTGGATGGAACGTTCGTGACCGCCTTTGGCAGCGGCGGCAATGTGTCTGATGGCAGTAACGATGGCAATCTGTATTTCGGGCCGCGCGCTATAGCTTTGCTGGGCGATGACCAGTTGGTGATTGCGGATACCGGCAACCACCGGCTGCAAATTGTGGATCGCACCGGGCGCTTCATCTCTCAAGTGGGGGGCGAGGGATTCGAGCCGGGTCAACTGTATGAGCCAGTGGGCCTGGCGATAAGCCCGGATGGCTTCATCTATGTGGCGGAAACCTGGAATCGCCGGGTGCAAACCTTTACCTCGGCCTTCAGCACCTACCTGACTTGGCCGGTTGAGGCCTGGGAAGGTAATAACACCGGCAACAAACCGTACCTGGCCCTGGATAACCAGGGGCGTCTTTATATCACGGACCCGGAGGGGTATCGGGTGTTGATCTTCGACCGCGAGGGCCATTACCTGGCCCAATTCGGGCGTTTTGGGCAGGACATGAGTAGCTTTAACATTCCTAACGGGATCGCGCTCGATAACGAGAACCATATCTACGTGGTGGATTCTGGCAATGGGCGCATCCTGAAGTTTGCCGCGCTAGACTTTTCTAGCCTGTCGCCTATCACCTCTGAGGATGCGAACTCTGCTTTGCCGGCCGGGGTGGATGATGCCGGCGCAGGCGAGCTGCAGCAAAGCGAGGAAGAAGGCCCGCAAGGGTATCCGGGGCCTTAATGGGAATTTAGGGAGCTATACCGGCCGGAAGCTGGCACTCCGTCGATAGGATGCAAGGGCCGGGGTCAGGTGAGGTCGGCAGGACGAGCCTGGAGCAGGTGTAAGACGGCCGGGGTGGGGACTTTGAGGTTGACGCCCCGCCGGCCGGCGCTTAAGTAAATGTGGCTATGGGCGGTCACGCTGTGGTCAACATAGATCACAAAGCCTTTGTTGAGCAAAGCCAGGGGCGAGATGCCCCCCACTTGCAGGCCGGTCAGTTGCTCGGCCTGGGCATGGGTGGCCAGGTGCAGTTTTTTGTCGTCGGTCACACGGGCCAGCTTTTTGAGATCGAGTTGGCGGTCGGCCGGCGTTAATACCAGTAAGGCTTTTTTGCCCTGGCGCGCCACCACCAGGGTTTTGAACACCTGCCCGGCCGGTACGCCAAACAGTTGCGCCAGCCGGGCCGCGTCCCGTTCCGTCTCCGGGTAAGTGACCACCTCATAGGGAATCTTGCGCCCTTCGAGTATTTTCATCGCCAAGGTTTTTTCCACCATGCCGCCATTATATCTCACCCACCTGAATGGGGTATTCGCGCTATAATCACACCCGGCCGGCCGAGACGGCCGGCGTCATTTGTTGCCCGGCGAGGAGAAGCTTTATGTCGATTCAAACCCCTGATTGGGTTAAGGACGCCGTTTTTTACCAGATATTTCCCGACCGTTTTGCCAAAAGCACCCGTGTGCCCAAACCGGCCAATGTTCAAGCCTGGTCGGCCGCCCCCACCAACCATAACTTTATGGGTGGGGATTTATGGGGTGTGGCAGAGAAGATAGATTATCTGGTCGATTTGGGAATCAACGCCATCTACCTGAACCCTATCTTTGCTTCCGCTTCCAATCATCGCTATCACACCCATGACTATTTTCAGATCGACCCCTTGTTGGGGGATCTGACCATCTTTCGCGAATTTCTGGCGATAGCTCACCGGCATAACATCCGCGTCATTTTGGATGGGGTGTTCAACCACGCCAGCCGGGGTTTTTTTCAATTTAACCACCTCCTGGAGTGTGGGGCCGAGTCGCCTTATATCGATTGGTTCTTTGTCCATCGCTGGCCCCTCAACGCCTACGATACCCATCACAAGCCCGGCTACGCCGCCTGGTGGAACCAACACGCCTTGCCTAAACTCAACACCAACAACCCTGAAGTGCGCGAGTTTTTGTGGCGAGTGGCGGTTTATTGGTTGGAACAAGGGATCGATGGCTGGCGGTTGGATGTACCCAATGAAATTGACGACGACGAGTTCTGGCGCGAGTTTCGTCGCCGCTGCCGGGCTGTTAACCCTGAGGCTTATATCGTGGGTGAGCTATGGAACGAGGCGCACCGCTGGTTGCAAGGGGATCAGTTCGACGCCCAAATGAACTACATCTTCACCCGGTCGGCCTTTGGCTTCTTCATCGGCGACCAGATGGATCAAAGCGACACGGTACGCTGCGGCTACGGCCATATTCCAACGCTGAACGCCTGGCAATTTCTAGCGGAGCTGGATCGAATGTGCAATCACCTCTACCACCCGGAGATTGTCCAGGCCCAGATGAATATGTTGGGCAGCCATGACACACCACGCACCATAACGGTGGCCGGGGGCGACCGCACTGGCGTCAGCTTGATGTTCCTGGCGCAGATGACGTTGCCCGGCGCGCCCAATCTTTACTACGGGGATGAGATCGGCCTGTGGGGTCGGCACGATCCTGATTGCCGCCGCACCTTTCCCTGGGATGATGAACTGTCGTGGGATCACAGTTTGCGTTACGACATTCAGCGCGCCATTCGGCTCCGTCAGGCTAATCCAGCTTTGCGCCGCGGGACATTTCAACCTGTCCTGGCAGCGGATGGGGTGGTTGTCTACCAACGCCGCTATCAGGGCCAGACAGCCCTGGTCGCCTTCAACGTCAGCCAGCAGACGGTCACGCTGCCGCCACTGCCCTGGCCGGCCGACGCCGCGCCAACGCTCCAACCCGCCCTGGGTCCCGACATGGCCGCTCTGACGCCCCAACGTTCGGTTACCTTACCTCCACGCAGTGGGCAGGTATGGCTTAGCGGCTGACAAAACTTTACAAGATGTTAACGCCGGTCGGTTGCCCGCCCGGCCGGGGATAGGTTAGAATATCAGCATGTCTTCAGTGTGACCCGCAGCTGAGGATGTGAACTCCTCAGTGTGATCGGCATGTGAGGATGCTCATTGCGTCGGTGGGCAGGTTGAGTCTGGTTGCGATCCACGACGCCCCTGAGATAGGCTTTGTGTATTGATGAACCGACAGCTGAGGCCATTCATCTACCCCTATCCACACCCTTCTTTCTGGTGTTCTACCCCCCTTGCGGTCATCTGGGCGGCTTCTGCGCTGGCATCTGAGGATGCGAATCCTGTGCTGAAGTCCTCCTGAAAGGCATCCCGGCTATGAGTGACGCAACCCTCCCTTCTGTTACCCATACACCTACCGACCAACCGCGCCGGAATACCTGGCTGAGCCGGCGGCAACTGCGCCAGGCCCGTGAGAGCGCCCTGGCTTACCTCTTTTTGCTGCCAGCGCTGTTGATCATCGGCGCTTTTGGTCTCTTTCCTCTTGTTTTCGCTCTCTATCAAAGTACACTACGTGGGTTGAACACCTTTACCGGGCGCTACGATGGTCTGGCCAACTATGTTCGGGCGGCCGGCGACCTGGCCTATGTAGTGGCTTTCTGGGCCGCGATTGTCCTGGTCTATCTAGCCGTGCGCACCGTTGTCAATGTGCTGGGCGAAGCGAAGCAGCGCGGCGGTGCGCCCTGGCTGATGGCGTTGCCCGCCCTCTTGTTGACCGGCAGTCTGGCGATGTTGGGACGCTTCACATTTGTGACCTTGACCGAGCTGCTGCTCATTCCCGAAAAGCTGCAAGGGGCGCGCAATGTGGATGATACCTTCCTGAGTCTGTTCCTGACAGCCTGGGCCAAAGATGAGATCGCCCCAACACGCAATCTGGCCTTCGTGTTACTGGCGGTCGGAATCATTGCCTTCTTCTGGATGCGCCAGCGGCGCACCCGTCATAGTACCTGGCGGCTTTATGTGTTACCCGGCTTGTTGCTGGTAGCCAGCCTTATCTTTTTTATTCAGCTGGGGATTTTACTGGGACCAGAGATAGATCTGATTCGGCAACAATTGGAAGAACAGGCCCTGAGCGGCGTGATCAGTCGCAACGCTCAGTTCCGTCAACTGATCGGTGAAGCTTTGGCCCTGCCCACCATCCGCACGGCTTACGGGTTGACGCTGGGCTTGTTGGCAGCCGCTGTGGCTGTCTACGCTCTCCTGACGCGGGTGGTGCACCAATCGCCGGCCAACCTCAGTCATTTCACTAACCTGACGATGGCCTGGACGCTTATTATTGGCGCCGGCGCGTTGGGCTGGCTGACATGGAGCGAAATCCAAAAAGTGTATATCGCCGCCCTGGAATCGGGGGAGTCGCTGGCCATCTGGAGCGAAGTGGTTATCCTCAGCGCCGGGTTTGTGCTGTTGTTGCTCTCCTGGGTGGTGTGGCGCAGCGCCAATTTCCGGTCTTCCAATCTCAGCACCTTCGTTCGCCTGGTGGCCGGCGCTTTTCTTATCCTGGGGGCCTGGGTCCTGATCGGCGAGTTGCCGCGTATGGCCGCTGCGGGAGACGCTGATTGGTGGTTGGGGCTGCAAGCGACTGTTTTCTATTCGGCCGGCACGATTCCTGTTCAACTGGTGCTTTCTCTGCTCATCGCCACCTTACTTTTCCAAGACCTGAAGGGGAAAGGGTTGTTGCGGGTGATCTATTTTCTGCCCTACATCACGCCGGTAGTGGCAGCGGCCGCTGTTTTCCGCGTTTTCTTCTCTGACCGCGCCACAGCGCCGATGAACACCATTCTGAGCCTGGTGGGGATATCCAAACTGGATTGGCTGGCAGAACCGACGGGCGTCTTTCAAATGATGGCGGGCGAGGGAGCGGAGTTAGGCAGCTGGTTGGCTGGCCCTAGTCTGGCGCTGGTGGTCATCATGCTGTTTGGCATCTGGAAGTTCATTGGCTTTAACATTGTGGTCTTTCTGGCCGGCCTGGGCAACATCTCCAGAGAGCTGTACGAAGCGGCCGCGATTGACGGCGCCGGCCGTTGGGCCCAATTCCGCAACATCACCCTGCCCCTGCTTTCCCCCACCATTTACTTCTTAACGCTGTGGGCGATCATCGGTACATTCAAATCTTTCAACTCCATTTGGGTGTTGCGCCTGCGCGCTGCTCTGGGCACAACCGACACAGCCAGCATCGTCATCTTCAACGCCATGAAACGGGATACGCGCTATGGCTATGCGGCCGCCCTGGCCGTTTTGCTGTTGCTCATCATTTTGCTGCTCACCTATATCAACAATCGCGTTGCCGAAAAGAGGGTGTTCTATGGCTAGCACCACCGCCCCCATCGACTCCAATCCCAATATTCACCCCCAGGCGCGCCGCGTGGACGTAGGACGGATCATCGCCTACCTCATTCTCATCAGCGGGGCCATCGTTGCTCTGGTTCCCTTCCTGATCATGATCAGCACTTCGCTCATGAATCTGACAGAAGCCAATGGGCGCACGCTCTTTCCGGCCGAGGCACAATGGCAGAATTATGCGACGGCCTGGGAGGAAGCGAATTTTTCGCTCTATTTCTGGAACAGCGTGCGCATCACGTTGGTGAGCGTCGCCGGCGAACTGGTTTTCTGCACCCTGGCTGCTTACGCTTTTGCGCGCATGGAGTTCCCAGGTAAAAACTTTATCTTCACCTTGTTGCTGGCAACGCTGATGCTGCCGGAGGCGGTGACCTGGGTTCCCAACTTCATCACTGTTTCCTGGCTGGGACGCCTCAGCCCCATTCCCTGGCTGGACAACTGGCCAGCCCTGACCGTTCCTTTCATGGCCAGCGCCTTTGGCATTTTAATCTTGCGCCAATTTTTCCAACAGATTCCCGATGAGTTGTGGGACTCAGCGCGCATTGATGGGGCCGGCCACGTGCGTTACCTGTTGCAGATCGTGTTGCCCCTGTCGCGCGCCCCCCTGGTCACGCTGGCGCTCTTCGCCTTCATCGGCTCCTGGAATGCGCTGGCCTGGCCCATTCTCGTGACCACGTCTACTACCTGGCGGCCCATCTCCTATGGGTTGCAGGCCTTTCTGGACGAAGAACAGACCCGCACCCATCTGCAGATGGCCGGTTCTGTCATCACCAGTCTGCCCATCATCCTGCTCTACTTCTTCACCCAAAAACAGTTCACAGAGGGCATTGCCCGTTCTGGCCTGAAGGGGTGAGACAAGAGGGGGTTCACATCCCTAGATGTGAATAACCATCAGGAGGTGCAAACTGATCCAACCCTATCGTGTTGATAACACTGGCCGCTGCGGCGCATCGCCCAAGGCGATGGGCATCTGGGCGGTTGGTCGTATCGAAAAACCTCAATTTTCTTGATGGAGGAGAAAAGATGTCTAAACGTAAACTGTTGATCTATCTGGCCTTGCTGGTTCTGGCTATTCCCCTCTTGCTGGCTGCCTGCGCTCCCCAGGAGGGCGAACCGGCGGCCGAAGAAGGCGCGCAGATAGCCGAGCCGGCCGATTCAGGCGCTGAAGAACCGGCCGAAGAACCGGCTGAAGAACCGGCCGAAGCCGAGACTGTGGATACAGCTGCCACCGAGGCGGCGATGCACGCTGAGGAAACAGCTGAAGCGATGAATGCAGAAGCGACCAAAGCAGCTGAGGATGCGGCGGCCATGCCGGCCGGCCCATGTGAACCGGCCACCGAGGGCGCGTTTGCCGGCGTGGACATTCGCGGCCAAACCGTTGTCTGGTGGCACAATCACAGCGGCAGCCGTGAAGAAGGCCTGAAGGAAATGGTGGCCGAGTTCAACGCCTCCAATGAGTGCGGCATCACCGTCGATGCACAAAACCAGGGTGGCTACAATGACATTCGCGACAAGGTGAATGCCAGCATTGCCTCTGGTGAAGCGCCGGCCGCTCTCGTGGTAGGCTATCAGAACGATCAGGCCTTCTACATGCTCAACAACAGCCTGGTCGACATGAACACCTTCATCAACGATCCCGTTTGGGGTCTGACGGATGAAGAGAGAAACGCCTTTTTCTCCAGCTTCTTCGATCAGAGTGTGCATCCCTTGTTTGGCAATCAGCGCCTGGGCTTCCCCCCCAACCGCTCTATGGAAGTGATGTTCTACAATGACACCTGGCTGAAAGAGCTGGGTTTCGAGGCTCCCACCACCCCCGAAGAATTCCGTGAGATCGCCTGCGCCGCTGCTGCTACCAAAGGGGATGGCACAGGTGGTTACATCTTGCGCGATGACGCTTCGGCCGTCGCTTCCTGGACGCTCGCTTTTGGCGGCAATGTCCTGAACGAAGCTGGCGATGGGTACACCTACAACGGGCAAGCCACCCTCGACGCTATGACCTTCCTCAAGGGCATGTTGGATGAAGGTTGCGCTTTCTTCTACACCGAAGGCTTCCCGAATCCTGTCATGGCGGCCCGCGGCGCGATCTTCGCCCAGGGTTCCAGCTCCGGCATTCCCTTCTATCTGGCGGATTTCGCCACAGTGGCGGAAGAACAAGGGCGTGAGCCTGATGTCGTGGGCATCATCGCCATTCCCCACACCACGGCGGAACCGGTGCAGAATGTGTACGGTGGTGATGTGATGATCGTCAGGACTTCACCGGAGCAGGAACTGGCGGCCTGGTACTTCACCAAATGGTTCACCTCACCTGAGGCGCAGGCCCGCTGGGTGGAGATCAGCAACTACTTCCCCACCCGCGCCGATGCTTTGGAGTATCTGGGCGATTTTGAAGGCGAAAACCCCATCTGGGCGCAGGCGGCCGATCTGCTGCAATATTCCAGCTATGAGCCGCAGCTCATCTCCTACCAGGCGGTTCGCGACCTGGCGACAGAGGCGTTCAATGCCATTATGCAGGGGGCTGATATTCAAGCCACCCTAGATGATCTGACCGGGCAGGCCAACGAACTGCAAGCAGAACTGATGGCCGAGATCAACCAATAAGTGTCGCCGGGCCAAGGTTGATATGAGAGGAGTTCGCATCCTCAGATGCGAATCACTGTAATACGAGAGACGGGCCAAACACACCGGCCCGTCTCTTTTCGATTAGGCCGGTCGGTAGCCGGCACTCCCTACCTCCTGCCAGGAGAAATATATGTCCGACAGCCAACTACCTGCCCTGGCGGAAGCGGCCTGCACTATCGCCCGCGAAGCCGGGGCCTTGATTCGCGATCTGTGGCGCGAGCCGCGCACCATTCTGGAAAAGGGTTTTCGCGATCCGGTAACGGACGCTGACTTTGCCTCGCAGCGCTTCATCACAGCCTGGCTGCGCGACCGGTTTCCTACCCACGGATTTCTGGCGGAAGAAGTGGATGAATCCCTGCCAACCCACGGCCCGGTGATCTGGATCGTTGATCCGGTGGATGGAACCACCAACTATAGCCGCCTCATTCCTGGTTACAGTGTGTCAGTGGCGGCGGCGGTTGACCATCAGGTAGCGGCCGGGGCGATCTATGATCCAACGCGAGATGAATTGTTCTGGGCGGTACGCGGCGGCGGCAGCTTTCTGGGGGATGAACCCTTGCATGTCCAGCCTGTTCTGACGTTGGACAAAGCGATTCTGGCGCTAGATTGGAGCGGCAGTGAACGATTGCGACGCGACACCCTGGTGAGCCTGATGCGCATTGGACAGCAGGTGCGCACCATTCGCGCCGTGGGATCGGCCGCTCTGGCGCTGGCGTGGCTGGCCGCCGGCCGGATCGACCTTTACTTCAACTACAGCTTAGGCCCCTGGGATATCGCCGCTGGCGCGCTCATTGTGCAAGAAGCGGGCGGTCAGGTCAGCAGTCTGGCCGGCAAGCCATTTGACATGCAAGATTACAGCACCTGGGCTTTAACGAGCAATGGCCATTTGCACAGCCTCTTTCGCCACACGCTGACAGGAGCAAATTAGACCCCAGGCTTCCCAATGAAGGATTGCGAAGCCTGCACAAGGAGTTTCCGCCCCCAGATGTGAACTACCTTGGTCAGGGCGGCGTCAGGATGCCATATTCCAGCAGACGGTCATAAAGCGCCCCCGTAAAGACGGTGTAGCCATCGTCGCCCATGTGAATGCAATCCTGATCCCAGCCTGGATAGCCAATGAAATAGATCAACGGGCTCCATTGATAGATGTCGGGCGCGCCGGGTGTGCCTTGCAAAGCGCCAAAAGCATCGGCGTAAAAGACATTGGGGTAATCCTCCGCCACACGCCGTTGCAATTCACCCAGCTCAATGATGAGGGGATTGGTCGCTTCGGGAGCGGTCGTGCCGCTTAACTCCACCGCCAGATCGCGGCACTCCTGGGTCTTATCCAGATTGACGAGGTCGTAACCGGTAAACAAAATGAGTACGTCGCTGCGGGTGGCGATCAAGCGTTGCACCACCGTATGCAGGTCTTCCTCGATTAAGTCGTAGATGGGATCATCCAGCCCTCCGCCAGAATAGCGGATGTCCCCATACATGAAGTCGTTTCCCCCTAACGAGATGAGAACAATGGGGATGCCGGGGCTGTCCTCGATCACACGCTCCACGCTGCGGGTAAACCATCCCTCAGCCCACTGGGAGGCGTGGGACCCCGGCATGGCGCGGTTGATGATCTCATAATCCTCCTGGTGGCCGGCCGCGATCAACTGTTGGCGCAAGGTGAAAAAACTGAAGAAACCCCACGAATCCCCGGCATACACCAGGGTGGCGCGCTCATCCTGGGGAACAGACGGCCATTCAGGCGCGGCCTGGACGGTGGCTCCATGAGGCGCTACCCATACAACACCGAGACATAGGATGGCGAGCAGTACAATGGCCCAACGCCGACGCATAGCATCTACCTCCTCAAGCTTTACTGTCTGTGAAGCGATAGGCCAGGCACAGCCTATCCCCAATCACAGAACTGTTTGTTACAATGACAGTCTGAACACCTACCATTATAAAGTGGTCGGCCAACTTTTTCGACCCGTCAGGCAAGGCCGACGGGGAACATCATGACACCATGCAACGATCTTTTTTACGCCTGGGGAGTGGTAAAAGCGCCCGTTATGGAATAAGCCCCCAAGCGATCTGGCTAGATCAGGCGGCGGCCGCCGGTCTGCCAACGCCGGCGGGCATTATTTTGTTGGACGAAGCCTGGGAGCAACTCCAGGCAGAAGGTATTGTGGTGGTGCAGGGGGAGAATGTCCACGTCGCCGGGGCGAATACGCTGTTGGAGCGCCTGGCGTTGCACCGCCTGCGCCGGCCGGTGGCGCTGCGGCCGGCCTTCTCCAGAAACGGCCGGCCGGCGACAGACGACTTCCCATCTTATCTGAATCTGGCCCCCGACGCCCCCCACCCGCTCATCCATGCTCTGGTGACACTCTGGCAAGCGGGTCAGGCGCAGACGGTGAAGCTGCGGCGCGACATCCTGGTGTTGGAGATGGTTGCGGCGCGCCAAAGCGGGACGGCGCTGACACAGGCGGCATTTGAGGATGATCGGGTTCAGCTGGCCGGGAGCGCGGATGGTGCGCCCCGCTGGCTACCCCAATTGGCTGTCGGTGAGCGTTCCAATGAGGATGACGGCGGATGGCGTCGCTTGCAACAATTGTTGCGCGGAGTGCGTCGTACCTTCCACCACCTGGGGCCAGCCTGGGAGCTCGAGTGGGCGGATGACGGTGTAACTTGCTGGTTGCTGCAGCTGCGTCGATTGGATGATCCCCCGGCGCGGTCGGAGTTCTTTGCCGCCCCGCAGCTGTTGGGCAGCCTGCCCGACTCTCCCTCCATGTATACGACCAGTGTGACTGCGGCAGCAGCCCCGGCTTTGACCGCCTGGCTGGGCAGCTTTGACCCCCAATGGCCGGCCGGCCGCGCCCTGATCGCCTCTCAACACGGCCGGCTCCATCTCAACCTGTCTCTGATCAGGGATATGGCGCGACGTTGGGGCTTGCCCACGACACTGATGGCGACGCTGGCCCCAGAGGCAGACGCGTTCCCGTCCTCAGATGCGAGTCATTGGGGCGAGGTTGGTTGGCGTTGGCGGCGGTGTTGGCGTCATCTGGGCGTGCTGGCACGACTGGGATGGGCGCAATGGCGAGCGGCCGGCCGGGCGCGCCAGACGATCCACACCTTGCGCCAATCTACCCTTGACGTCGCTACCACCTTCAGCGCCGTCACCAACCGCCACCTGGAGCTTTTCATCAAGGTGACCATAGCCAGTTGGGAACTGATGCTGGCCCGACACGCACCATTGCAACGCCTGCGACGGGCTGGTGTGTTGACCGACTATTGCCGCCGCCAACGCCCTCTGACAGGGGATGTTACGGCCGGCCTGGAAGCTTTGCACCGGCTGGCGCTCGACCGTCCCAACCTGGCGTCGGATCTGGCGGCCGGGCGCGTCCCGGCCGATCCCGTTTTTCAAGCCGCCTGGCAGGCTTTTCTGGCGCAACACGGCCAGCGAGCGGCTTTTGAGAGCGACCTCGCCTGCCCGCGTGACCAGGAGGCACCGGCGCGGCTGTTGCGTTGCCTGGCCGCCGCCTTGCCGACATCGATTGAACCCCCAGAACCTCCAGCTCACGGTCAGTCGGACGCGATCACCCGCTGCGCCGGTCGCCGCGCCCATCGCCTGCTGCAGCTGGAGGAAGCGCTGCACAGCGCCGCCCGCCAGGCGTATGCCCACCTGCGCACCCATCTGCTGACGCTGGCCACAGCTGCTGTGGCGCAGGGACAGTTGCCCAGCCCAGAAGCCATCTGGCAGTTGACCCAGACTGAGCTGGGTCAATTGGACGCCGGCTGGCAGCCCGAGGCCGCTTTCTGGCAGGCGCGGGCGCGGTTGGTGGGAGACGAAGAGAGAACGCGACCGGCTGCATCTCCCCCCTCAACCCTACGCGGAGTGGGGCTAGGCAACGATTACGCGGAGTTGGCCCCCTTAGATGCGACGCACCCGCAGACGGTGGGGCGGGCCTGGGTGTGTCGCACTCCAGAGGAGCCGCTGCCCTCCGATTTTCAACCGCAGACAGCTATTGTGGTAGCTCCGGCGGTGGATGCCGGGTGGATGCCTGTTGTATGGCGGACGGCCGGCGTGGTGGTGGAAATGGGCGGAGACCTGACCTATGGCGCGCTGTTGCTGCGGGAATTGGGCCGGCCGGCGGTAATCCAGGTTCCAAACGCCACACGCCTGATCCACCATGGCGACTGGCTGCAGGTGGATGCTCGCACCGGCCGGGTCTTGCGCCTGGCGCTTGCGAACCCAGACCACTCAGACTAGACTTAAGCAACACCATCCGAGGAGCTCGCATCCTCAGATGCGGAGCTTAGCAACACCATTAGAGCAGTTGGCATTCGAGGAGTTCACAGCCTCAGATGCGAACCACCCTACCTAGCGGAGGCGGGCGGATGAAAAAGCGATTACGGGGAGTCAAACGGCGAGACATTCAGCTGGACTTCGATCTCTATCGGGTCAAAGTGCCCATTCGGGGCCTTTCCAACGCCTATCTGAGTGTGCTGGATCTATGGCCCGAAGGGGCCGCTCAAACCATTTTCTTCCTACACGGTTACGCCGGTGTGCTAGAGTCGTGGGAGTTCCAGATCAATCACTTCGCCCGCGACTACCGCGTTGTAGCCCCCGACTTGCGCGGCCATGGTCAGAGCGACGCCCCCTACACCCAGTACACCATGCCGGAACTGGTGGACGATATTCAAACCATCGTCGAAGAGTTAGATTTACCGTCGCGTTTCGTTCTGGTGGCTCACTCTTTTGGGGGGTCCATCGCGGTTGAATATGCCTATGCCCACCCAGAACGGCTGGAAAAACTGGTGCTCATCGCCACGGCCGGCGAATATCCCTTGCCCAAAGCAGCCAGCCTGCTGTTGCGCATCCCCATCTCCATCGTCCAGCCACTGTGGAAATATCGCAACCGCTGGGATGCTGAGTTTCACGTCGTCAAGCGCATGATGGCCAACAACATGCGCCATTGGAAGGGGTGGGCGCAAATGAACGCCATCACCACCCCCACCCTGGTGATCACCGGGGAACGGGATAGCTACTTCCCCCGCCATGTTTTCGAGGAGGTGGGCAAGAACATTCCCCAGGCAGAAATTTACGATGTGGGGTCGGCCAAACACAAGGTTCAGCTGGAGCGCCATCAGGCGGTCAATCGCGCCATTGAGCGCTTCATCACCGATGGCAGACGGCGCTCCTGGCGTGAAGGGGGCAACGCGCCGCCTGAATTGCACCATCGGGTGTGGTTGCGCCATTACAGCCCGGACACGCCCGGCAGCATTCCCATTCCCCGCCGTCCTCTGACGGATTTCCTGGAAAGCACAGCCAACTGGCTGCCCCGACAAACGGCCCTCATCTTTCTGGGGCAGCAATTAACTTATCAACAGCTGGATCAGCGCGTCAACCAATTTGCCCACGTTCTGCATGGCCTGGGGGTGAAACCTGGGGATCGGGTCATGTTGGTGTTACCTAATATGCCTCAACTTGTCATCGCCTATTATGCCGTTCTTAAAATCGGCGGCGTGGTCGTCATGCCCAACCCTGACGCTGATGCACCGCGCATTGTGCAACAACTTCGGGATACCCAAAGCAAGGTGTTGATCACAGTGACGAGTTTTGCCCTGTTGGCGCGCCGGGTGCAGGTGGAAACGTCGGTCGAGCGTTTTGTCTTTGCCGACATTCGACAAAGTGTGACCGGGTTGATGTACCAAAAGCTGATGGCGCGCTGGGGCATTGTGGACAATGAAGAGCGAGATACGGCCCTGGTGAAGCAACTGGGAGCACGGATGTCGGAATTGATGCGCGATGCGCCCCTGGAACGGCCGGCCGGGCGCGTCAAGCCTGATTCGCTGGCGGTTATTCTCTACACCAGCGGAACCACCGACGAACCCAAAGGGGTCTGCCTGAGCCACGCTAATCTGGTCGCCAACACCTTGCAGACGCGCCATTGGATATCGGAGTTGAAATACGGCGCGGAGCGCTGCCTGTCTGTCACTCCCATCATGCACAGCTACGGCATGACCAGCGGCATGAATGTTCCCATCGCCCTGGGGGCAACAATCATCCTGTTGCCCGTTTTCGATGTGCAACAGGTGCTGGAACACATCAAAACGTACCAGCCCTCCATTTTTCCGGGCGTCCCCTCCATGTACACCCTTATCAACCAGATGCCCAACGTGCGCGACTACGGTTTGTCCTCGATTCGGGTGTGCATCAGCGGGGCGGCGCCCCTGCCCATTGAAGTCCAGGAAGCGTTCGAGAAGTTGACGCGGGGGCAGCTGGTGGAGGGGTATGGTCTGACCGAAGCCTCGCCGGTGACGCATGTCAACCCGTTGCGTGGTTTGCGTAAAGTCGGCTCCATTGGCGTGCCGCTGCCCAACACAGACGCTAAAATCGTTGACCTGCGCAGCGGCCATGATCTACCTGTGGGCGGCATTGGCAGCCTGGTGGTGCGTGGGCCGCAGGTGATGGAGGGTTATTGGCAACCAGATGGCAGCCTGGATCGCAGCGTTATCCACGATGACTGGCTGGATACCGGGGATGTGGCGGTGCAAGATGAAGATGGTTATTTCCGCATCATCAGCCGTAAAAAGGATGCCATTGTCATGGGGGATTACAACATCTACCCGCGTGATGTAGAAGAGGTGTTGTATGAAAACCACAAGGTCATGGAGGTGGCCGTGGTGGGGGTGGACTCCCCGGAGTCGGGCCTGCCGAGGATCAAAGCATTTGTTGTGCCCCGGCCTGGCAGCCAACTCACCATCGAGGAGTTGTTAGACCTGGCGCGACGACGACTGGAAGCTTACGCTGTTCCGCACGAAATTGAGTTCCGCCAGGAGTTGCCCAAATCTTTTATTGGCAAGATACTGCGGCGGGTGCTGGTGCAAAAAGACCCATCGTCGTAAGTCGGCGCGACCTCCCGCCGGTCTGTTCAGTCATCTGCTTCAGGAGCCATCATCATGCGTCCGATCATTGCGCTTGTTTTAGGCGGCGGCGGCAGTCGCGGCCTGGCCCACATTGGGGTGCTGGAGGTGCTGCGGCGTGAGGCCATTCCACTGGATTTTATCGTTGGCACCAGTATGGGGGGCATTGTCGGGGTGTTGTACGCTCTGGGAATGGAGACACCGGCCATTGCCGAGGCGCTGAAAGTGGCGATGGGCGTGAACTTTGCCCAATCGCGCACTTTGCGCGACCTCAAGCTGGTCTCGGCGCGTGCGCGGCAAGAGCGAATGCGGGAGCAACTGCAAAGCATCATTGGCGACAAAAACTTTGGCGACCTTCAGATACCGGTCACGCTCATGGCCACAGATATGGTGTATGGCACAGAAGTGGCTCTGGATAGCGGTGAGCTGATACCGGCCTTGCTGGCAACGAGCGCTGTGCCCATCCTCTTCCCGCCGGTGCGGCTGCAGGGCCAACACCTGGCCGATGGGGGCATCATTGATAGCCTGGCGACGCATGTGGCGGTGAACGGGGGGGCCGGCCGGATCATCGCCGTCGATGTCTATCCCCAACTGGAAAAACACAACCCCTGGAACGATCCTCTCAGCGCTATCATGGGCATCCAACTGCCCGCCATGTTGACGGGCAACAACCAGCGCCGAGGCGCTCCTAACCCGCTATCGGCCATGTGGCGCGCCGTGCGCATCATGACCTGGTATCTACATCAGCAACGGCTGCAAGCGCATCCGCCCGATGTGTTGTTGCGCCCGGAGGTGGATGATCTGGGTTCGCTGGATTTCACCGATATGCTGCGCCCCATCGCGGCCGGCCGGCAAGCTGCAGAAGCGCAGCTGGCGGCGTTGCGCGAATTGACCAACCCAACGGCGGCGACTCAAGGGGAGGACCTGGCGGGTCGCGTCGTCGGGTAGCCTACCAGATAGGTTACGCGCACCAATGGCCCCAGCCAAGTGTTGGCGCGCCCAATCTCCCAAGTGTAATCGGGCGCGTCCACTGCGGCGACCAGGGCGTGCAGTTCGGCCGGGGCATAAGAGCGCAACTGGGAGACCAACCCATCCCACATAGCAGCCAGGGGCACAATGGGAATCACATAAGTCAGGAGCAAGCGGCTCAGCCGGAATGGACGCAGCCAGGGCGCGCCGACCAGATTGATCAAAGCCACCGCCACAGGGGTGAGCAAGATTAAATCGAGCCGTCGCTCCGTAAATTCAAAAAAGCAAACAGCATTCTGGTGGCGGACAGCGTCTTGCAAAATGCCGCGCACCACGGCCGGGGGGAGATGGTGCAAGCCGGTGAAGATCGTTCGCACGCCGGCCGGGTGGGGCGGCGGTTGGGTGGCGTCCACAGCTTCTGCCACATAGTCCAGGCCGGGGGCTTGTTGCGCCAGACGAGCAAAGGCAGTGTGGTTGGGGAACCGGTCGCTCAGGGTAACCTGCCATATCACCTGGCGCTGTCGTAGCCGCTGTTGCAAATAGGCCCAGGGCCCGCCGCCGCCGGAGCAGAGGTCAAGAATGTGCGCAGTTTGCATGTGGTGCATCACCCGTTGCAAAATAGGTAGAGCCGGGTCATACACCCGCAAGGTGCGTATGGTAAACTCTAAAAAGTCGGTCATATAATCCCGAATTTGCTTCGGGAACCAGGATAGGTCTTCAAACTCAAATAGATGCCAGCGTTGCATAAGTGGACTATGTTATAATGTTTGCGCTTCCTCTTCAAGGAGAAAACCTTTATGTCCAGACGTTCTCAGGTAGTCACCTCCGTCGTCAGCGCCACGCTGGCCAGCGTGGCGGGTGCCAGCTACTATTGGTTTTTCCGCCGCCCCTTGCCCCAAATCGAAGGACACCTGGTCGTACCCGGCCTGAAAACAGAGGTGGAAATTATTCGCGATAAGTGGGGCGTGCCTCATGTATACGCCCACAACGAGGAGGACCTCTTCTTTGCCCAGGGCTTTGTGCACGCCCAGGATCGGCTGTGGCAGATGGAGTTCCAGCGCCGCGTCGGGGCGGGGCGGCTGTCGGAAATCTTGGGGGCGCGCACCCTGAAGGCTGACCGCTGGCTGCGCATTTTGGGATTTCAACGGGTGGCGGAGGAGCAAGTCAAAAATATGGCGCACGACACACACGCGCTCCTGACAGCCTATGCGGCCGGGGTCAACGCCCGTATGGCGGTGGAACCTTTGCCGGTGGAGTTTTCCATTCTGCGCTACCCGCCCGAACCGTGGCGGCCGGAAGATTCGCTGGTGTGGCTCAAGATGATGGCCTGGAGCCTGTCCGCCAACTGGGAGGCGGAGCTGTTGCGGGCCAAGCTGATCGAACGCCTGGGGCCGGAACGCGCTGCGGAGCTGGAGCCAGATGACACACGTTGGGCGCGCATTATCCCGCCGGAGGTGGAGCTGGATCAAATTGGTCTCTCGGCGCTGGAAGCCGCTGACTCCGCCCGGCCCTTCATGGGGCCAAATGTGATGGAGGGGGTGGGTAGTAACAACTGGGTGGTCGCCGGATCGCGCACCGCTTCCGGCCGGCCGCTGCTGGCCAATGATATGCACCTGGCGATGGGGATTCCGGCCGTCTGGTACGAGAACCACCTTATTGGCGGCCCCTACAACGTGATCGGCGTCTCCTTGCCGGGCGCGCCGGGGGTTGTCGCCGGCCACAACGGGCATGTCGCCTGGGGCATCACTGCCGCTATTGCCGATGTGCAAGACCTTTACCTCGAACGACTACGCGAATTGCCCGATGGCACGGTGCAATATGCCTTTAACGGGGCCTGGCGCGACGCGCTCGTTTTCGAGGAGGAAATTCAGATCAAAGGTGAAGAGAGCGTCGTCGAACGCGTTATCATCACCCACCATGGGCCTATCATCAACAACCTGGCCCCTCATGTCACCGGTGAACAACCCCTGGCGCTGCAATGGACATCTAACCAACCCACCCAGACCATCCAGGGCATTTTTTCGATTGGGCAGGTGCGTTCCTGTCAGGCATTCTACGCCGCGCTACGCGAGATTGCTGAACCGGCGCTCAACTTCGTTTTTGCCGATACCCAGGGCAACATCGGCTACGCTCTGGCCGGCCATATTCCGGTGCGGGCTCATGGGAGCAGCGCCACGCCTGTGCCCGGCTGGACAGGCGGGTATGAGTGGCAGGGAGTGATCCCATTCGAGGCCCTGCCCCACCGTCTTAACCCGACTGAAGGGTACATCGTGACCGCCAACAACCGCATTGTGGATCGTCATTATCCCTATCACATCGGCAATGATTTCTCGATGGGGGATCGCGCTCTGCGTATCCGCGAGTTGTTGGTGAACGACAGGGACCTGACGGTGGAACACATGCGTCGAATGCAAATCGACCTGGTGTCACCCACGGCCCGGGTTGTGGCCAGTTACCTGCGCCAGCTGACAAGCGACGACCCTGACTTGCAGAGCGCTATCGCCCTATTCCAGACCTGGGACGGTGAACTGGAGGCCTCTTCACCGGCCGCAGCGCTATATGAAGTTTTCATACGTCGCTGCGTGCATTATCTGTTGCGGGGGCATCTCGACTCGCTCACCCCATGGTACATGGGCCAGGGGCCTAACCCCTTTCTGACCTTTGGCAGCATCTTCGGCCACCGCGCCTGGGAATGGTTGCAAACGGTGTTGGGCCAGCCGAATGCCTCCTGGTTTGACCTGGGGCCGGGCATCACGCGCGATGAAGTGTTGCGCCGAGTGTTGCGGGAAAGCATGGCTTATTTACACAAGGAGTTAGGGCCAACCCCCGGCGACTGGTCATGGGGCCAGCTGCATCAGCTGCATCTGAATCATGCTCTGGGCGCGACCAAACCGCTGGATAAGATTTTCAGTCGCGGCCCTTTCCCGATTGGAGGTGACAACACCACCATTTGGGCCACCGGCGCAGGTAACCATCATCTGGACAGCGTCAAGATGATCAGCGCCCCTTTCCGCTTCGTGGTCGATCTAGGAGACCTGGAACATGCCTGGGGGGTGCTGATCCCAGGGCAATCAGGCCACCCTGCCAGCCACCACTACGATGACCAGATTCCAGACTGGTTTGCCGGGGAGTACCACCCCATGCTCTACCTTCGATCTGAGATCGAAGCACAGGCCGAAGCGCGGTTGCAGCTGCAACCGACCACCAGCCCACAACTCAACGGACAGTGATCAAGGCAAGGCGATCTGAGCGCAGTCGCCGGCCGGTGGGAAAGGCAAGTCGGTAGGAATGGCGGAAACGTAGTTGGGATATAGGTCAGGCTGGCCGGCATCCAACGCCGCCATCCACTCCACCACCGCCGTTTCAGGCGTGACCAGACCGGAGGGAAAACGGAAATGAAGCCCGAAAAACTCACCGGCTGTCAGCACATGCACCAATAACTGACCTGGGTCGAAGGAGAGATAGTAGGCGAGGTTATCCCCCATATCCGCCAACGCGGCCGGTAAACAGTCCGCGTAATCGACCATGTATTGCAGTTCCTCGGTGGAGAGGGAGCTTGGTTTGTACCCTTTGAGCTGTTGTCCATCATAGGTGAAGCGCATGATGCGATAGCGCACCCCCCCAAACTGATCGAGCATAAACGCATCCACCTGGTGTTCCATCACCAACAATGGACTTTGAATAAAGTACCCCACATATCCACCCAGGTAACATTTCCACTCCTCCCCCGGTGAGGCGTTACGGCAGGCCTGGTTGATGCCATCGTAGCCATTCCAGTTGGCCAACGCTTCCGACAACAAATCCTCCGCCAGGGTGGGCGACCCGCTGAAAGGCAAAGCCGGGTAGAGAAAACCAGCGTCGGCTATGGCGCGCACCTCCACGCCGGGGATGAGGTTGGCTAACTCTGCGGCGTAGTGGTCGATGTTGTTTAACACGCCAAAGCCGCCGGCCGAAGAGCCGACGATCAGCACCTCATCGGCCGTGTCCAATCCGTAGCGGAAAAGATCGTCGATGGTCGCCTCAATAATGGCCGGGCCACGAAAGTGCCAGTTTTCCACCGGAATGGGGTCAAAAAAGGGCGGCGGCGTGGGAGGGCGATTCTCACTATCGTAAATGCCCTCATGCGCTCCCGTCCACAAGTCGGAGCTGCAATAACGCAGGTTGACGCGGTTGTACTGGCTGAAGACGCCCGAGGAGGAAATGATACCTTTGGTATTGAAGTCAAAGGGCGTCCATCCGCTGGAGCTCATGGTGTTCTGGAAGAAACGCCAGCGGGTCTTACACGAGGAGTCATCGGAGCAGTAGCCGCCTCCATTGAGATAAATGAGCCACTTCTGGGAACCATCGGTCGGTTGTTGGATGTCGTAGCCGGCCGGGCTGCCATCGTTGCACACCGCTGTAGGATATTGCGCCAGGGGTAACACAACAAAATCGGTGATGAACGTTTGGGCGCTCAGATCGGGCTGAACGCGGCCGGTAACAACAGAAGCTGACGGGCGGGGAAGCGCGCCGGCGCGCGCCCGCCGGGCCAGCAGCCACACGCTGGAAACCATGACGATCACCAGACCAAAGACGATCAAGAACCAACGAGCGCGTTGCATCCACCCACCTCCGCGGTAGCCGGCGGGCGCTGGCTCAGGCCGAAGCGCCTGAGTAACGCCGAACGCCAAACAACCAAAACAAACGCGAAACCATCAAAGAGAGAATTGCAGCCCCCACCACACCTAGCAGCGCCAGGGGCGTTAGCTGTCCGATCAAACCCTGCGCCGGCATGGTGACGGCAAATGCCACCGGCACGACGAAAGTTAAAATCAGCCGCAACCACTGGGGGTAAATACTCACGGGCCAGCGGCCGGCCATGAACAGCGCGTTGAAGATCTCAAAGAGATTCTCCACCCGCACCGCCCAAAAGGCAATTGTAGCCAGCACAACCCAAAAGCTGTACACGATGGCGCAGGCGGCAATCAGGGCCACACCAAAGGTGAGGGCCTCGATTACCCCAATCTGACTGCCCAGGCGTAGCATGGCGGCCACCAAAACCCCCACACCCACCAGCACATCTACCACCTTCCACACCTGCACCTGTTGGATGCTGACGACAAATTGGGCATCCACCGGTTTGGCCAGAATAAAATCGAGCGTGCCGCGGCGAACATCCTGCATAAAACGTTGCAAACTGGGGCTGATGACGAGCCGAATGATCCCGCCTATCAACATGTGAACGCCCACCAGGGCCAATAGCTGAGCCGGCCGCCAATCTCCCAACTGGTCGGTATGAGAAAAAATGACCCACAGGCCGCCCAGAGCCACCACCAACCCCAGAGCAGATTCCACCAGCTGCACCCACAAGTTGAACCGATATTCCAGCTCACCCAAAACGCCCAGGCGGAAGTAGGTGTAGGCAATACGTAGATAGCGCCCCATGGCAACCGAAGCTCCCTCACGCGCCAAAGGCGGCATATTGGCGCAGGGCGCGCCGCCACACGACCCGCAACGTGACCAAAATGACGCCCAACCACAGCAGCTGCACCCCCAGACCCAACCAGGCCGCGGCCGGCGTCAGCTGGCCCAAAATCAAAGCCACCGGAAAAGCTGTACCCCATTGAAAGGGTAACACCTGGGCCACGGTGTAAAGCGGGCCGGGCAGGAGATCCAGCGGTGTCAGTTGTCCAGAGAAAAAGAGTTCCGCCACGTAGTATAATTGATTGACTGCGCTGATGCGCGAAGTCCAAAAGGCAGCCATAGCAACCAGGTAACCCAGCAGGAAACGGATCAAATAGGCCAGGATCAACGCCAGGCCAGCCAGCCCCAACGACCAGGCCTGGCTGTGGAACGTGGGCTTGAAAACCAACGCCATCACCACAGCGGCCGGCAACAACACGATCAAAGACAGCACCTTATAGACAAGGTTTTCCGCAATATCTCCATGAATGGGGTGAATGGGCAATAACAACAGGGCGGAAAATTGCCCTTCGCGGATAATGTAATCATACTCCCACATGTGCCAGGTGAACGTTAGATGGTTGACAAGCATGTAGGTGATGAAGTAAGCCGCCAGATCCGATACGCCGTAGGTCCCTACCTGCCCACCCTGTGAACGGGCTACGGTTGTCCACACTACCAGATAAACGGTGGGAGAAACAACCGTGCCAATGAGCCAGATGAGCATGGCAGCACGGTATTGGAACCAGATCGCCACCTCACGCCGACATTGCGCCAGGTAAATGCGCAGCAATGGCATCACGACGCCCTGCCTGAGCCAGACAGCCGCGCCAGCGCCTTCCGAAGCAGCCAGGGATGTTGTTGCTTCATGGTTGCTCCGCCGCCGGGCAGGGAACGGCCACTTCTCGAAACAGAACTGTCCAGGCAGGAAAAGAAGCGTAGCGATCACGCGGACGGTCAAAGCGACCTATATCAACTTGTTGCACCGCGGCGTTGATGGCGTAGGTGCGCACGCTCTGGTAAAGCGAGAGTGCGGGGAGCTCGTTTTGATAGTGGCGTTGAAAGAGGGCGTATAAGCGGTCGCGCTCGACTGAATCCCAACTCTGGCGTGCTGCTTCCAGGGCTTCACTGGCGCGCCGATTGTTCCAACTGGCATAATTTTGGCCGGCGATGATGGCTTCCTGGCCCCATAAATCGTAAAGGTCAGGGTCATGGGGGGGCGTAATGGCGACCAAAGCGACATCAAATTCACGTAGCGCCAATAAGTTGTAATACTCGACGGGATTGAGGATCACAGGGGAGACGTTGACGCCCAGGGCTTGCCATTGGGCCGCCACGGTCAAGGCGACGGCTATATCAGTCGGATTATCGAGCGCCAACAGACGTAAAGTGAGGGTGGCGGGGGTAGTCGCCGGGTCTGTGGTTTGTTGGCGCAAGGTCTGGCCGGCCGGCAACACCCAACCCGCTTCCTCCAGCAGAATGGTGGCCGACACGATCTGGGTGGGGAGGAAAGCCACACCAGGGTCGTAGGCTGATGAATCCGCAAGGTATGGCCCAAAGAGGGGCACGCCCTGACCGTTGAGGGCCGTATGCACGATGGTGGCGCGATCCAGCCCCCAGGCCAGCGCCTGGCGTATCTGGGCATCACGCACGGCCGGCGCGCCAGTTTCGGAAAGGTTGAAAAAGAGCTGGGTCAGACGATGTTCTGGAGCGCTAAAAAGACGCACATCGGGGAGCGTTGCCGCCAGGGGGAGATCAGCAGCTTCGACACGGGTGATGGCCTGTATGTCGCCGCGCGTGTAAGCGTCCAAAACGGACTGGCTATCAGGGAAAAAGTGAAATTCCAAAGCGTCGATCTGAGAGGGCGACCAGGGCAAGTCGGGGTTGACCTCCAGACGCACAAAACCCTGGCGTGTCCAATCATTGCCGGGTGTCACCCGGAAAGGGCCTGTGCCCACCGGCGTGACATTGAGCGGGTGGCCGGGCAATTCTGCGCCCTGGATGTCGCCCAACAAGTGAGCCGGCATCACGCCCCGTGTCACAGCTTCCAGAAAAGGTGCATAGGGTTCCGCCAAAACAAACTCAATGGTGCGGTCATCCACAACCTGCATGGTCACACTTTGCCACAAGCGTTTCAAGCTGGTGGGCGCGGGCAAGGTGTCATCTTGCAACAGGCGGTATGTTGCCCATACATCTTGGGCCGTGACCAGTTGGCCGTCGTGCCAGCGCGCATCCTGGCGCAAGGTAAAGCGTAGTGTGCGCCCATCAGGCGCGACCGTCCATGTCTCGGCCAGAGCCGGCTGCACCTGCCCCTGACTATCATAGCGGGTCAGACCATCATATAGGAGGTCGACCAATTCACGGTCGACGGGGTTGGGATCGCTTAACAGTGGATTGAGATAACGAGGCGCGCCAACCAGGCCCTCCACCAGCACGCCGCCGGCCACCGGCGCGCGCGTGGTGCAAAAGGACTGTCCTTCCTCCAGGTCTCCGGTTGGGGAAACGGGGCGAATCGCTAACAATGTCAGCGCCAGGCCCAAACCGGCCACAGCCAGCAACACCTGCCAGCGCAGGTCAATCTTCATAAGCCTCGTAGACGCCGGGCAACATGCTGCCGGCGCTTAGCCCAACCGACCTAGCCTCCGAGGACGAAAAACGTCAGCAGCGTCATGATAAAGAAAATCACCGCTGTGGCAATAGTCAGCCGGTGCATGGTGGCTTCGACACCGCGCCGGGTGCGCGTGGTGCCCAGGTCGGAGCTACCGCCTAAAAAACCGCCCAGGTCAGAGCCTTTCGTTTGCAACAACACCAAAACTGTCAAAATGACAGCCAGGATAATTTCAATCACACTTAACGCTTGCGCCATGTCACCATTCTCTTGAGTTAAAGTTGAAAAATGGCGCTCCCTGGTACCCCGGCCGGTGCGTTACGCTCTGTAGTCGCGGTTTCCTAACTGCGCCTACTGCTCAAATGCGCCTGCTTGCGTCGGTGAGCGCCTCTTCCACCACACAAGAGGCGAATTATAGCAAGCCCTGAGGCGTCAGGCGAACCGTTGCGGATAAGCGCCGGAGGTTTTAAGCAAACGCCAAAATCGTTGCCCGTCTAAAGGGGTGTGGTAAACTAGCACCCATTCACAATCGCACCGGCCGGCCGGCGCGGCCTGTTCCAGAGTCCACTGTGATTAAAGCACATCATATCACCAAACGTTTTCAAACCGTCACAGCGCTGCGGGACGTAATGTTGGAGATTCCGCGTAGTGAGGTGGTCGGTATTCTTGGCCCCAATGGAGCGGGCAAAACCACCCTGTTTAAAATTATGGCTGGCCTTCTCTTTCCTGACGCTGGCCGGGTCGTTGTCGACTCTGGCCCCTGGCCCGTTCTGGCCTACAAACCGGAACGCCTGCTTTTCCCCAACGGGCTGCGCGTCCAAGAATACCTGCACATGACGGCGCATGTGGCCAACATCCCCACTTCAGCTGTGGCGCGCACGGTGCAGGCCAAACTGGAACAGGTGAATCTGACCGATGCCGCACAGAAGCGCATCGGCGCTCTTTCTAAAGGGATGCGGCAACGGCTGGGGCTGGCCCAGGCGTTGTTAGGAGAGCCAGAACTGCTCTTGCTGGATGAACCCTCGAATGGTTTAGACCCCGGCGGGCAGACGGAGATTCAAAACCTGATCCGCAATTTACAACGCGAGGGGCGCACCATCGTTTTAAGCTCCCACCAGTTGGCCGAGGTGACCGCCATTTGCTCCCAGATCGTGATCCTCAGTCGGGGCGAGGTGCGCTACAGCAGCTCGCTGGGGGAGGCTTTGAGTCTGCAACCCCACATCGCCCTTCAGGTCGACCGCTCATTGGCTCCGGTGCGCCCTTTACTGGTGGAACTACACCCACGTATTGAGGTGCAGGAAACGATTGTCTTGCTCCACGCCGACGCGGCCAGCTTGCGGCGGCAGGTTCTGACGCTGTTGCTTGGGGCCGGCTACGACCTTGTAGACCTGACGCAACAACGGAGTTCTCTGGCAGACCTGTACGCCGAGGTGGTGAAATGAGCCAGCGCATTGGAACCCTGACGCGTTATCTTTGGGGCCAGGTTTTCTTTTCTCTGTCCGGCCTGTTGTACGTTATTGCTGCCCTCGCCTATTGGCGCATTTTCTTCTCGCCGACCGAAGGACAAACCCCAGAAGCGGATATGTTTATTTTGCTCGTTGGTCTCTTTGGCGGCGTGTTAACCTTTTTGGTCACCCTCACGACGGCCGGCCGCGCCAACCTGGCCGCCAGCTACCCCTTGTTAGCGCGTCTGCCCAGCCGGGTGGAATACCTGGCGGCCGTTTTGCTGGCGGCGCTGCTCTACAGCACACTGGTGCAATTGTCGATGGGGCTGATCATCGTGTTACAACCCGGCGGCCCTAACCTCAGTCTGGGGCGTTTGTTGGATATTCCTCCTCTGTGGTTCTCGATCAACATCTTCGCCGCCACGCTGGCTTTGCACGCCGCCGATCTGGTGATGAAAAATTGGTCGCGGGTCTGGGTCTATGGGGTGCTGACGCTCTTGCTCTTCAGCCAGAGCATCAACATCCCCACCGTGGCCTGGTTCGCAGCGCGTCTGCGGGGTCTGGCGAATATCTTCTACCGCCGTAACTGGAGCGGGCCGGCCGACGCCATGAACAACGCGGCCTCCTGGCTGGCGCTGCAAGGGGCCGAGTTTCTGCGCAACACATTGGGGTTCATTTTCTGGCCTTTGCAGGCCATGGCCGAGGCAACCAAAGCTGGCAGCTTCACCCGTCCCCAGGCTTTGGCCCCGGCCATTTTATTGCTCTATGCGACAATTTTATTCATGCTGGCAGCCGACTTCTTTGCCACCAAGGATCTGCATCTGGCGGAGTAAAGAGCGGCTCTTTCCGTTCAATCCAGAGGAGCACCATGTCCACCCTTGCTTTCCAGGCCATCACCGAGCGCATTCGTCAGGACCGGGCCTTCAACGCCTGTTTGCAGGAAACCGCCCCGGCCGTGCTGGCTTTCTTGCAGTGCATCGAAGGATACTGCCTGACGCCAGAAGAGATGACAACCCTGGTTGTCTTGTTGACCGAACGCTGGACTCCAGCCAACCCAGAGGCCAAAACCGGACGTTATGTCCAGGCCGCGGCTTAGACCAGGACGCGCCAAGGAGTAAACCATGTCTCTAGCGACCCAAAAAGCGATCCTGGACGCCATCGAAGCGGCCGATGCCGGCGTGCAGCTGGCTGTCTATTGCGACCCGGCAACGGCTTTGCCCAAATATTTCTCCCGACTATACAGCCAACTGACGCCAGAAGAACAAACCGCCCTGGTTCAAGCTATTCTGGGAGGCTGGCGTCCCTCCGGCGGTTGGAAACATGCCGGGGACAGCGAGTTGAACCAGATTGATTGTCAGGAAGTGACCTGATCACGCCCCAGAGGGCAAGGCTGACAAAAGCTGCAACGCCTCCACCCCCCAGGTGTGCCACGGCTCCAGGTTGAGGGCAGCCAGAACCCGGCCGGCGCGCTCCAGGCATAAACGGCGCTCTACATAGCGCGCATGCCGGCCGGCCGCCTGCAAGGCCGCAGCATAATACTCCCACTGCTCCACGCCAGATGGAGCGCTCTCTGCCAGCGCCAGATAGACCAGGGGCAGATACTCCGGGCAACCACGTTCTTGCTCCACGGCGCAAATAGCCGCCTGCCAGGCCTCCAGCGCCGCGGCCTGCTCGCCCCGTTGTTGCGCTCCAAGTCCCTGATAGTAGTAGATGCCGGGTAGCCACCACTGAAGCTGCAACCGGCGGCACTGTTCGACTGCCTGGTCAAGCCACTGCCTGGCCTCAACCAGCTGGCCCTGACCCAACCGCGCTGCACCCAGAGTCAACCACAGACGCGCCTGTTCCTCGCCAAAGCTGGCCGGGTCGCGGGCGATTACCTGTTGGGCGCGTTCCAGATAATGAATAGCGGCCTGCCAGTCGCCGAGAGGGATATGGTATTCACTGGCGTAGAGCAGGTAAACTTCGACCTGATTGTAAGCGTCATCCAGACGCAACAGACGATCCAGGGCGGACTCAAAACAGGCCTGAGCTTCGGGGAAACGTCCCAAAGCTGCCAGAACACCCCCTTTGATGCCTAAAATGCCAGCGTAGCCGCTGCGGCTGGTGTGGGCCGAGAGGTGTAGGGCTTCATCCAGAGCCAACACAGCAGTGGCAAACTGTCCCGTCATGCGTTGCACCAGCGCCAGGTTGTTGAGCAGATAGGCCAGGGTGGTGGGTGTGCTGGTGTGTCGGGCCAGTTCGACTCCTTTATGCAGACTGGCCATCGCGGCCGGCAAGTCTCCTTCTAAAAAGTGAATGTAGGCCACTGTATCCTGAATGTTGACACGTTGGCGCTCAAGGCCGGCCGCCAGACACAGCTGTTCCGCCTGCTCCAGGGTTGCTAATCCCGCCTGGCGCTGACCCAAAGCGCCGGCCGCGCACCCGGCCCAAACGTGCCCCATCACCAACCACTCAGGCGGCAATGCCTGGGCCAGTTGTTGCGTCACCTGTTGCGCCAGAAGATAAGCGGGCTGGTAGCGTCCCTGGCGGCTGGCAAACTCCGCCAGCCGAACATAGGCCTGCCCCTGACGCAAGGGATCGTCGTGCACCAGCGCCAGCGCCAGGGCATGCCAGACGCTCTCCACTGCCTGCGTGTAGTTGCCCAGGTGCATCAGGGCATGACCGCGCGCCAGCCAGATGTCCGCGATCACCTCCCACGCTTCCTGTTGCGCCAGATGCCCAATCTGCTCAAGGGCTATGTTGTAGAAATGCACTGCTTCCTGGTTGGCAAAAATGGCGTAGGCGTCGTGGCCGGCCGCGCTGGCATAGTGAAAGGCAGGCGACGGGGTGCGCCCCTGGCTGTAATGATAGGCCAACGCCGGATAGTGGGGGCGCAGGTTATCCGCATAGCGTCGGAGCAACGTTTCCGCCACGCGCTGGTGAATCTGTTCCCGTTCCTGAAAAAGCAAGCTCTGATAGGCAGTCTCGCGCAGTAGGGCGTGGCGAAAAAGATACACCGGGTCGGGGTCGCCGGGTACGACGGAGACAATATCGGCGGTTTGCAAAAGGCGCAGGTCTTGCTCCAGCCGTGCGGCTGATACGTCCTGGGGCATTAGAGCAGCCAGCATGGGACGATCAAATTGCTCCCCCACCACTGCCGCCAGCTGAACGATGCGCCGGCCGGCCGGCGGCAAACGATCCAGCCGCGCCCGCAACAATCCCTGGACATTGTCGGGAATGTGTTGGGGATCAAAACGGTTCGTGTCCAGCAACCAATACCCCTCCTGTTGATACAAGATGCCCGCCTCGCGCAGTTCGCGCACCGTTTCGTGCAACAACAGGGGAGTCAACCAGGGCGCGCGCTCGGTCGCCTGATCAAGACCGAAGTAACGTTCCAGTTCTGGGGGAATGGAGCGGTTGTCCAACAAAAAGCGCAGATGGGCGCGAGCCTGGGTTGCCTGCCAGGGTGCGAGCGAGATGATGTGCTGGGGTGTGTCACGCAACCTTTTGAGGGGAAGATCCGCCTGATGCGCCGTTGCCAACAGTCCATAGGGTAGATTCCCGCTGGCTTGAAGCAAATATTCCACCAGATCGAGGGTTGTCTGGTGGGCGGCGTGCAAATCTTCCAGGATGATGAGCAACGGCTTACGCATGGCGGTCAGCTCCAGCACATTGCGCACCTGCTCAAAAAAGTGTTCCTGCCTTTCGCGGCTTGTCAGCTCCGCCATGGCCGGGGGCAGGGCTAAGGGCAACCCTAATACCTCAGCCCACAAGGGCGCTTGCGCGGCGTACTGGGCCCCATAGGCGTTCAGGCCGGTGGTTAACTGGTGAATTTGCTGGGCAGCGCTCAAATCGGGGTGGAGGTGGAATTGCGCCCGCCAGATAGCCAGCCAGGGGCCGTAGGGCGTCTCTGCCAACTCGGTGTGGCAGGTTCCGACGAAGCCGCTGCCCATTCCATCCAGCCAGTAACGAGCGGCAGCGGCGGTCAACATCGATTTGCCTACGCCGGCCGGCCCCACCAGTAAGGTCAACGCGCCCTGATGGTGCAAAATGGCATCCAGACGGGGGTAAATCTCAGCCAGTTCGCGTTCTCGTTCCACGGGGTGGGCATCCGGCCGGCGGAAACGCGCTTCCAACCGCGCCGGCCCCACCTTTTCCCGCAGCGGCACGCACAAGGGGACATGAAAAGGCTTGCCCTTGACCAGCACAGCAGGCAGGGATTCAAATTCAAAGTCGTGATAGAGGCGGTTAGCGGTCTGGACATCAAGCCGGACTTCGCCATCGGGGCACACCTGGTTGAGTCGGGCGGACACATTGACGCGGTCACCGATGATGGTGTACTCGCGCCGTTGTTCTGAACCGAGCGGGCCGGCAAAAACATCGCCGCATACCAACCCCACCCGCTGCGCTGTGATGAAGGGCGGGCGTTCACGCTGTAATGCCAGGGCATAGCGCAACGCCTGATCTGGGCCGGGTGGGGCGATGGGCGCACCCACAATGATATGCAGCTGATTGCCTTTGTCACCGGTGAGCAGTCGATTGACCCGGCCGTTGTGAGGGGCGAAACGTTGCAAGGTGCGGCAAGCCCAGAGGTAGTAGGCCTGGAGCTGCGCGCCGCAAGCTTCGTCCCGGTAGTCGATGCCCTCAAATTGGACAAACAGGCTGGTCGCCAGACGATGTTCAGCAATAAAAGGGGGCGGGTCGGCCGCCAACCATTCCACCAGGGAAGCGGGCACAAAAGCGGGCACCGCTGCGACCAGGCGTGACCATGCCGCCTCGGGCAACGTATCCCAATCCAGGATGGGGCGCGCCAACCAGGTCTCAGGGGTGTGGAACGTCGGCTGGAGGGGTTGAAAGTCATCAGCCATGATGGCGAGCTGGTGGTGAAACCGGGGACTGGCGATAATCTGACCGGCCGTGGCTTGCTTCTCGGCCCAGGTAGCCTGTTCAACTGCCGGGCCAGCCAACACAAATTCCAACGCCTGGTCGGGATCGCCCACCACCAGTTCCAAACACGCTCCATACCCTAACCCAATTTTCATCGTCAGGTGGAAATGGGAGAAACGGCCATCTACCCGTCGAGCGATAACCTGGCTAAAAGATTCCATGATCACCCGTTGCAGACGGCGGGCGCAAGTGGCCGCCCAATAAGCAGCCTCGCCGGTCTGGTCGGGAAAGTAAACCAACATGGCGTCGCCGTAGAAGTGGCTGACTGCGCCGCCCGCGCTCTGGATGACGCCAATCATGGCGTTGTAGAGGTTGAGAAGGATACGATTGAGCTCTTCTGCGCCCCAACGCCCATCGGCCGCCAGCTCATCCGCCATGCGGGTGAAGCCTGACATATCGCTGAACAGGACGGCCGCCCGCAGCCCATGGGTCACGCCTGGTTGGGGTAAGCCGTGTTGGGTGATGTGCGCCGCCAGGGTGGCTGGCAAATAGGCCCCCAGCCGACGCGCATAACGCGCCACAGAAGATGCTGCTGCCAGTTGGTTCATAACCCATCAGCGTGGCAGGGTGCATAACGCCTTCCAGAACGGGCCGGGGTGGAAGCGGTCATGTCTCCTCCTCCGTGTCGGTCTGGGAGAGGGGGAAGTAGCGTCGGTTGAAATAGCTCAGCAGCAACTGGCTTTCAGTCAGGGGCAACCCCACGCCAAATAAGATGTGCCGGGTATTGCCATATTGAAAGGCCGGGCAATGGTAGCGCTCATGTAAGTAAAAGGGAGAGACATAGCGCATGTCGTAGGCATCTGTCAGACCGAAAAGGGAGACGGGACGTCGGATGATCAGGACATCTTTGTTAATGAACAGAATTTCGCGCCGCGCCAGATAAAATTGCCACCAGCGCAGCACAAAGCGCCCGATGTAACGCCCCCAAATGAATAGCCAGATAACAATCAACCCCCGCCAGACCAAACGATAGGTGGTGGAGGCCACCGAGGGGAAGGGAGGACGAAACAAATAAATCAGGAACAGGATCAAAATGACCAACCAGACCACGACCAGCAGGCTGTACGCTGCCAGACCCAACCAGTTGCGTTTGATCGGCAGCACAATTTTAAGTCGTTCCTGGTTCTCTTCTAGCTCCAGCTGTGTGTTTGCCAACCGCATTTGATCTGTTCCTTGCGCCACCAATCCGCCGCGAGAAATTCGCACGCTTAAATCAGTTTGCCCCTGCGTCAACTGGATTGTATCTTACTCACCAGGCAAAGGCTATGCGATAAAAGAGAACGCCGCCCATCCCGGCCAGATTCGCCCAGGCGATTCGGCCGGCAGGAATATGTCACAATGCTTGATGGGCGTTATAATCACCTGGCATGAGCGATGGGCTGGCGACTGGCGATAAGGTGCGTTTACGGAAGCCGCATCCCTGCGGTGGGTATATCTGGGAAGTAACGCGACTGGGAGTGGATATTGGCCTGGTGTGCCAGACGTGCCATCGCCGGATCCTGCTGCCGCGCAGCGAGTTCAACAAGCGCCTGAAGCATATTCTTCGCCCGGCTTTGCCGCCCGACGCCACATCCTCACCCCCATCTCCCTGATCCTGGTTTTAAGCTTATCGACTTGCTGGTGAAGATTTTGCTATGGAGTCCTGGCTTCCACGTCTCTATGTCTGGTTGGTGAGCGGCATGGCGCTGTATGGCTGCCTGGGGTTGCTGACATTGGCTATCTACTGGCGTCATCGACGCGACCGATGGGAAGCTTTGCCAGCGCCCGCCATAGAATGGCCGGCCGTCACCGTTCAGTTGCCGATCTACAATGAGCGCTATGTGATTGCGCGCCTGCTGGAGGCGGTTGTGCAGCTCGACTATCCACGGGAGCAGTTGCAAATTCAGGTGCTGGATGATTCCACCGACGTGACGGCCTGTATCGCGGCCGGGTTGGTGGCCGGCTACCAGGCGCAAGGCATCAACATTGACTACTGGCATCGAGACAACCGGCAGGGGTACAAAGCCGGGGCGTTGGCGGCCGGCTTGACTCAGGCCAGCGGGGACTTCATCGCCATCTTCGATGCTGACTTCGTGCCTGCGCCCGACTTTCTGCGCCGGGTGTTGCCACACTTCGAGCAGGACGCGCAATTGGGGGCGGTGCAGGTGCGCTGGGAACATCTCAACCCCACAGAATCCCTCCTGACGGCGGCCCAGGCCCTGGCTCTGGATAAACATTTTGCCGTGGATCAGACCGTGCGCTTTCGGGCCGACCTTTTCCCCAAATTCAACGGTTCGGCCGGCATCTGGCGACGCGCCTGCCTGGAGGACGTCGGGGGGTGGGAAACGGATACGGTGTGTGAAGATTTGTGCCTCAGCACGCGGGCCGTGTTATGCGGCTGGCGCTTTCGCCTGCTCAATCATGTCGTAGCCCCGGCAGAATTGCCGCGCACCCTGTCCGCTTTCAAAACCCAGCAAGCGCGCTGGGCCAAAGGTTCCTTTCAATGCTTGATCAAATTCTTTTGGCCCATTGTGTTGGCGCGCCAACACTCCTGGCTGGCGCGTTTGTACGCCCTGCTTTCGCTTTCCGCCTACTTCACTCATGTCTGCTTTCTGGGGGTTGTCCTGCTGCAACTGCCCATTATGCTGCTGGACGTGGCGTTGCCATCCCAGCTCATTTTTCTAAGTCTGGCCGGGTTGGGGCAACCCCTGTCTTTTGTACTATCTCAGTACACGCTACGCTCCGATTGGTCCCAGCGTCTGCGTTACTTTCCGGCTCTGCTGATTGTGGCGGCGGGTCTGGCCCCCAGTCAGGCGCGCGCCCTGGGACAGGTGGTATGGCGTTATGTACAGCGCACACCTGAGCACCATGTTTTTGACCGCACACCCAAAGGTTTGGCGCAGGCGCATCAACTCTCAGCGTATAAACTTCCCTTCGACCGCATTATTCTATGGGAGTTGGGCTTTATGCTCTACAACCTGGCCAGCATCGTGTTGGCTGTGGAGAACGGGCGCTTTGCCTCCTTGCCTTTTCTGATCATTACAGCTGTGGGAATGGGTCTGGTCGCCGGGCAGAGTTTGCGCGAAGCCTTGTAGCAGCGTTCGCAGCCTGATAGGCGAACTCTTTTGGGCCTGAGATGGGGGCGGGCTGGTGAAGACACCAGCCC
>DAOTXO010000117.1:0-28559 GCA_034435495.1 Anaerolineae bacterium | reverse complement strand
CCGCCCGCCCGCCAACGACTCGATAAACGCCAACTCCAGCGGCAACTGAGGCTGCCAGCTGCCGGCCGGGGCCAACGCCGCTTGATTGTACAGTTTCAGCGCCGCCACCAGCGCCGGCCGGTCGGCGCGTTGCGCTTGTTGGCTCAGGGCGGTGTGGTGTTCCGACGGCAGATCGAGCGGCACATCCGCGCCGGCCAACTGCAACAACAACACCTGACGCAAATGAGTGGCCATCTGACGACAAAATTGTCGGGCGTCAGCCCCGGTGGAGAGTGCCTGATGAATCAGGCGCAAGCCCGCCACGGCATCGGCCGCCAGCCAGGCATCGGTCAATTGCAATACCACGTGGGTAGCAGCCACGCCTAAAATCTGTTGCGCACGCGCCAGGGTGATGGTTTCGCCGGGGGCCATCACCAACTGATCTAACAAGCTTTCGGCGTCGCGCAAACTGCCGGCCCCCTCGCGGGCAATCAACGCCAGCGCCTCCGGTTCCAACGTTAAACCCTCGCGGTCGGCCAGCCATTCCAGGCGGCGTACAATCTCCCCGGTGGTCAGCAGACGGAAGTTAAATTGCTGACAGCGGGATTTGATGGTTAGCGGAACCTTATGCTCTTCCGTCGTAGCCAGGACGAATTTGGCGTGGGGAGGAGGCTCTTCCAACGTCTTAAGAAGGGCGTTGAAAGCGGCCGTGGAGAGCATGTGAACTTCGTCGATAATGTACACTTTGAAGCGCCCTTCAGTGGGCGCAAAGTTGATCTTGTCGCGCAGGTCGCGAATATCATCCACGCCGGTGTTGGAAGCAGCGTCAATCTCAATCAGATCGAGAAACCGCGCCGCATGAATGGCGCGGCACACTGAACAGTTGTCATCGGGGCGCTGCGCCGGGTCAGGATGGAGGCAGTTGACCGCTTTAGCCAGCAGGCGCGCCAGAGTTGTTTTGCCGGTGCCGCGTGGCCCGCAAAAGAGATAAGCGTGCCCCACCCGCCCGGTTTGCACGGCGTTTTGCAGGGTGCGGGTGATGTGCTCCTGGCCGACCACATCTCCAAAACGAGCCGGCCGCCATTTGCGGTAGAGTGCCTGGGACATAAGGCTAGTTTAGCATCCCCCCCCAGGCCATGCAATACAGCCACCTGAAGTTGAGAATTGGGGATCGGTTGAGCAGGGGGGTCATCAGGCCGCCCAACAGGTGGTATAATTGAAAGAGCAACGTCGGCCGCCTTGACGGCCGGCGTCACGCTACCCAATTTCATGGCGCGGGACATCCTTCTGATCGAAGATGGGTCGCGTGAAAGGAGCAAACAAACATGGCCGGCGGTTGGGAATGGATCGTCGTTTTAATCATCGTCGTCCTCATCTTTGGAGTAGGGCGCATCAGCAAAATCGGCGGAGAATTGGGCAAAGGAGTCACCGCCTTCCGCAAAGGCCTGCGTGAAGGCGCAGAAGAAGGGGAAGAAAAAACGGAACCAGACACCCAAAGCTGACCCGCCATCGATGTTGGCCCGGAAGATTTGGCAACGCGGCTGGCGTTTCGCCATCGCAGCCTGGGCGGTGACGCTGGGGCTATTTCTCGTCCGGCCGGTCGCGGCCGACCTGACGGACTGGTGCGGCCAGGAAGGGGAGCTCGCTTGCCCTCCCACCACCCGCGACTTTTGGTCTAACGGCGGCGTTCAGGGCTGCGACCGGGGTCTGGCCCCCGACGAAGCTGGCATCTGCCTCAACGACACACGTCACCTGGTTGTCGCCGACCCCTGGGCAGTGGAGGCGCTGCATTTCCAACGGGAACTGCTAACTGACCGCCCCATCAACGAGGTCGTCTGGCTTTCAGCCCACAACGCTTTCAACAATCTGGCAGATGGCTACGTCATTGCCAACCACCTTTACTCCCTGAGCGACCAACTGGCGCTGGGGGTACGCCACTTCATGCTGGATATTTACTGGCACAACGACGAGGTGCGCCTGTGCCACGGCGTCTGTGGGCCACGCCACCGCTTCTTCTACCACGCGCTGCGTGAGTTGGATGCCTGGCTGCGTCAACCTGACCACGCTCAGGAGGTAATTCTGCTCCGCCTGGAAGCTTATGTAGATGAGAACCAGGCAGAGCGGATGAACACCATGTTCGACCTCATCTTTGGCTCGCGGGTGTTCACCCCGGCCGAAAAAGCGCCCGACCGCTGGCCAACGTTAAACGAGTTGCGCGACCTGGGTAAGCAAGTGGTTATCTTCAGCCAGGATTACACCTGGGGCGGGGAGTGGGTGTTCACCGACTGGCATGAACCCAGCTACCCGCTTGACCAGGTAGTGCACTTCAACCGCGACTGGCCGACCTGCACCTACCACGACGATGAGGGCAATGTTTGGGGGTTGGATCGCGCCTCGTTTTCTGAGTTTTATGAATCCCGACTGTTACAGGGGCATCAGACCGGGCTGATCACTGAAGCGGTGATGCGCGATTTGACCGCCTGTCAGGTAAGCGTCATAGGCGCCGACCGCCTGACGCCGGCGCGCAGTGCGCACGCTGTCTGGAGTTGGGCGCCGGGCCAGCCTGGGACCGCCGAGGGCTGTGCTTACGCCCGGCCGGCCGATGGGCGCTGGCTGGCAGCAGCTTGCGAACAACCCCGCCCCTTTGCCTGTGTTCAGGCGGATGATCCTACCCAGTGGCGGATTACAACAGCGGTGGGGAGCTGGTCGGGAGGCCCGGCCGCTTGTACAGCTGAGTATGCGGGCTTCCTTTTCGGCCGGCCGGCCAACGGTTATGAAAACCGCTTTTTACACCTCTACCTGGTCGAAGAAACCTGGCTCAACCTCCACCATCCCGCTGGCAGCGGCCTATCTGGCCTGCACCCTGCGGCCACATCTCACCCCTGGCCTCTATAAGTGAGGGGGCGGGTCTCCGGTGTGTCTGACCCTCTTCCTGCTCTACCTTCCCTGTTCTGTGAACGGCTGACGGCCATTGTGCCGGCCGAACAACTGGCCGCCTGTCTGGCAAGTTTCGCCCAGCCCAAGCCGCCAACCTTGCGCCTGAACCCACTGCGCGGCGCGCCGGCCGACACCCACGCCGAACTGTTGGCCCAAGGCTTTGACTTAACATCTATCGCCTGGCTGCCAGAGGCGTATAGCATCCCTCTGGAGCAACGCCGCGCCTTAACAGAAACGGCCGCCTTTTACGCCGGCCGCTTCTATCTGCAAGACCTGTCGAGCATGGCGGCCGCTTACGCTCTGGAGCCGATGCCTGACCAAGCGGTACTCGATCTGGCGGCCGCCCCAGGCGGTAAAACACTGCAACTGGCGGCCTTGATGCAGGGGCAGGGGCGGCTGGTGGCGGTGGAGGCGATCAAAAGGCGTTTCTTTCATCTCAAAGCGAACCTGGCGCAACATGGCGCGCCTGATGTAGAGACGTGGCTGATGGATGGGCGAGCGGCCGGCCGGCGCTGGCCCAACCAATTCGACCGCATCCTGCTCGACGCCCCCTGCTCCTCCGAGGCGCGCTTCACCCGCCTCGATCCCCAAAGCTGGGCCCACTGGAGCCGACGCAAGATCAAAGAGTGCGCCCACAAACAACAGGGTCTGTTGCACGCCGCCCTGCACGCTCTCAAACCCGGCGGCGCGTTGCTCTATTGCACCTGCTCCTTTGCCCCTGAAGAGAACGAAGAAGTCATTCACCACCAGCTGCGTTACTTTGGGCTGGCCGTTCAGATCACACCCCTCCCCATCGCGCTACCCCATGTACAACCCGGCCTGACGCATTGGGCCGGCCAGACCCTCAACCCGGCTTTGATCCACGCTGCCCGTCTGCTGCCCGACGCGACACGGGACGGCTTCTTCATGTGTCGTTTGGTGAAAACGGCCGCCTGAATCACCCCAGCGCGCTTGACACATCACCTGGCTGTCGTATAATAATTGATACAAAGTATCAATTACGCGCCGCTGACGACATAAAGTCGCTGGCACAGCAAAGGAAAGTCCGACATGCCGGGTTATCGCGCTTGGATTATCTGGGGATGGCTGGCGCTGTGGGTGGCTGGGATGGCTGGTTGCCAAAACGGCCGGCCGGCCGCGCCCGACGTTGCGCCGACTCAATCGGGCCTGACCACTCTGACGCCGACCGCGCTGGAAGGGCAACCGCTGCGAGTGGTGGCAACCACCAGCATCATCGGTGACGTGGCGGCTCAGGTAGGGGGTGAATGGATCGACCTGCTTGTTTTGATACCGGCCGGCCAGGACCCACACACCTTCGAGGCTACCCCTTCTGATCTGGTGGCCGCTGAACAGGCAGATGTGATTCTGGTCAATGGATGGGACCTGGAAGGCAATCTGGCAGCGGCCCTGGAACGTGTGGCTCCTCCTGAGCGTTTATGGTCTATCTCGGCCGACCTGGCTCTGGAGTCAACCGCTGAAGTGGAAACAACAGCCCTCGAAAATGACCATGAGGATGAGGGCGAGCATGAGGATGAGCATTCGCACAGCGGTGTAGACCCCCATGTGTGGCTGGCTGTCCCGCATGTGATGCAGTGGACGCGCACCGCGGCCGACATTTTCAGCCAGCTTGACCCGGCGCACGCGTCCGACTACGCCGCCAACCGTGACCAGTACATCCAGGAATTGGCAGGTTTAGAGGAGCGGCTGCAACGCCAGCTGGGAGCCATTGCCCCTGAACGCCGGCAACTGGTGACCACCCACGACAACTTCGGTCACTTTGCCGCCCAATACCATTTCACCATTATCGGCGCGGTTATTCCTACTTCCAGCACTGGGGCAGAGCCGGCGGCCGGCGATCTGGCCCAGTTGATCAACGCCATACACGCAGCTGGCGTGTGCGCCCTTTTCACCGACAACACCATCAACCTCAATCTGCTCCAGACCATTGCCGGGGAGCTGCCCCACTGTTCTGAAGTCAAGATTGCGACACTCTACACCGATGCTCTGGGGCCGGCCGGCAGTGGAGCCGACAGTTACATTGGGATGATGGAGGCCAACGCAGCCACCCTCGTCACCCATTTACAGCCCTAAGCTGGCGGTCAGGTCGCCATTTGCCAGTTAGCAACGGTTGCCGGTATGCTTATGGCATGAGGCGTATCTGGCACCTGGTGCATCAATTTCCGCCAGAGGCGATTGGCGGCACAGAGCTATACACCCAAAGCCTGGCGCGCTGGCAGGCACAACAGGGGAATCACGTTGCCATTCTAACGCCGACGCCAACCGCCGCCGCGGCCACGGTTGAGGCCGGGGTGGAGGTGGCGCGTCTGCCTATCGGCCGGCGACGCCCCAGCGCCCGCTTTTTGCACACCTTTTACCACCCGGCGTTGGCCCAGGCCGTGGCGCAGCGCCTGCACGCCCAACCTCCTGACATCGTCCACCTGCAACATTTAATGGGTTGGCCGCTAACCGTGGTGCAGCAACTACGGGCGGCCGGCGTGCCCTACGTCGTTACCCTGCATGATTACTGGTTTGTCTGCGCCAACGCCCAGCTGCTGACCAACTACGACCAGACGGTGTGCGCCGGGCCAGAGCCGGGTTGGGACAACTGTGGCCGCTGCTTGTTGGCATGGGCCGGTTTGCCTTCTCCGGCTGGGTTGGGCCGGGTGGCCGCGCCGCTGCTAGGTGAACGTCGCCGCCGCCTGCAAGCCGCCCTGGCCAACGCAGCGGCTGTCATTGCTCCCACCCACTTTGTGCAACAGCAGTATGCCGCACAGGGTCTGACATCCAACCCAACGCACATCATCCCCCACGGCATCCAGGTAGACGGTGTCACATTAACCCAGGCGCGCACCCAGGCCCCGCCCCACAGCGATTTTCATATCGGTTATGTCGGTAGCCTGGGCTGGCAAAAGGGAGTGCACCATCTGATCGAGGCCGTGAACCGATTGCCGACAGATGGCGTGCGCCTGACGGTAGTGGGCAATCTGGACACCTTTCCCGACTATGGACGGCAGTTGCAGGCGATAGCCCGTCATCCTGGCATTCGCTTCGCCGGCCCCCTCCCACACGAGCAGTTGTGGAGCTTTCTGGCAACGTTGGATGTGGGCGTCTTGCCCACCCTGTGGTATGAAGTTTCTCCCCTCATCATCGACGAGTTTTTTGCTATGGGCGTGCCCATCGTCGCCTCGCGGTTGGGCGCGCTGCCCGAAAAAATTGCCCATGAGCACAACGGCCTACTGACGCCCCCGGGCGACCCACAGGCGCTGGCTGAAACGTTGGAGCGTTTACGGCGCGATCCACTCCTGCGCGCCCGGCTGCGAGCTGGCGCGCCCCCTCCCATCACCATACAGGTTCATGCGCAAGCCGTTGACACACTCTATCAGACCATCCTCAATTCCCGCTTGTAAGCCGGGCTGCAAGTTTGGCTGAGTAGAGTAAAGTTAACCAGCGGGCAGGCTTTAAGGCTGGTTGGATGGAGCATGAATTCTCATCACACAGCCGGTTGGCGGCTAACCCTGTTGTGGGGCGCTCTCCTGCTGGGCGTGACCCAGTCGATGGCATTGGCTGCTCACGCCCTCCCTCTTCCAGACCCGGAGTCAGCGCTGGTGCGTCTCAGCATCGGCAAAGATGGTCTGCAAGGCAATGGGGATAGTTTTGCGGCGCGGGGTTCGGCCGATTGTCAGGTGATCGTTTTTCAATCGCTAGCGGACAACTTCTACCTGGGAGATAGCAATGAGACGGCTGATATTTTTCTGTTGGAGCTGGGCGATGTTCCAACTGTGGTCAGCCTGGGTCTGAATGGCGAGCCGGCCGATGGGGAGAGTCGCCGGCCGGCGCTCTCGGCCGATGGTAGCACGGTCGCCTTTGAGTCACGCGCCAGCAATCTAACCCCCGACACCCCTAACGGTTTCTGGAACATCTTTCTCTACCACCGTCCGAAAGAGGAGCTGCGTCTGATCACACGCGGTATGGATGGGCCGGCTAATGGGGCCAGCTACCGGCCGGCGCTCTCGGCCGATGGCAACCTGGTGGTCTTTGAGTCCGATGCCAGCAACCTCACCCCCTCAGATACCAATGGCGTGCGGGACATCTTCCTCTACACACGTGACACCGGGGAGCTGCAACGCCTGAGCGTCAACCCCACACAAGGTGAGGCGGAGGGTATCAGCGAACAGGCGGATATCTCGGCCGATGGGCAGTATATTGTTTTTACTTCCTGGGCCTCCACACTGGATGAACAGGACACCAATGCTTTTGGCGACATCTATTTGTATGACCGCGCCCTCGGTAAAACAAACCTGGTTTCGCTGGGGTTGGATGGCGCACCGGCCAACCACACCAGCAGCCGGCCGGCTCTCTCAGCCGATGGACAGGTGATCGCTTACGAGTCATTGGCCAGCAATCTTGTGGTCGGCGACAGCAACCAAACAGCTGACGTTTTTATCTACGACCGTGCAACGCAAACCACCCAACGCGCCAGCTTGAGCAGCGATGGGGAGCAGGGATCGGCTGCCAGCGGCCTGGCCGCGCTCTCGGCCGATGGCCACTATGTGGTCTTCGCCTCTTTCGCCCACAACCTGACCCCCAACGACACCAATTGGGCGCTAGATGTCTTTGGGCGAGACCTGAGCCAGGGAGTCACCGAGCGCCTGAGCCGGCTCGATTGGCGTCAGGGTAATGGGGCCAGCAATGCCCCGGCCATCTCCGGTGATGCGCGCTATGTACTCTTCGAGTCAGCCGCCAACAACCTGGTCACAGGGGACACCAACCAGGCGGTGGATATTTTGTTGCTGGATCGCCAGGTGGAGCTACCGCAGCGTCTACCGCGTCTCTTTTTCCCCGTTGCGCCTCACAAGATCGAGGGCTGATGACGGGTTTCGGCCCCCCCACCTAACTTGGGCTATAATTCAAGTGCTATGTCTTCCCTTTCCTCAGCCAATTCATCCTCCCGGCCGGCGCACTGGCGCAGTCATCTGGCTGAGTTAGCGCGCTACCGTTATCTGCTGCGCAACCTCATCGAGCGCGACCTGAAAGTGCGCTATAAAAACTCCGTTCTGGGGGTGTTGTGGAGCCTTCTGAATCCTCTGGGGATGATGCTCGTTTTCACCCTGGTGTTCAGCGTTCTGGCCGGCGAGGGCAGCCCGACCCACTACCATGTTTTTGTGCTGGTCGGGCTATTGCCCTGGAACTTCTTCAGCGGGGCAGTGGTCAGCGGC
This sequence comes from Anaerolineae bacterium, assembly GCA_034435495.1. Taxonomy (GTDB): domain Bacteria; phylum Chloroflexota; class Anaerolineae; order Promineifilales; family Promineifilaceae; genus DAOTXO01. Next base: position 20,427 of record DAOTXO010000117.1, on the reverse strand, counting down.
TCTAACGCCATTCTCAACCATAGTGGGTTGGTTAAAAAAGTGTACTTTCCGCGTGAGCTGTTGCCTATTGCTGCCGTCCTTTCCAACCTGGTCAACTTTGGTCTGGCTTTTGGCGTCCTGGTCATCTTCTTGCTGGCGTCTGGCATCGGCCTGACGGTACACATCTTGTGGCTGCCGGCGTTGTTGCTGACCCAGGTTTGCTTCACGGTGGGGCTGGTTATGCTCCTCAGCGCCCTGCACGTCTTTTATCGGGACATCGCCATGATTTTGGATGTAGGGATGCTGGCCTGGTTTTTCTTGACTCCAGTCGTCTACCCTCTGGAACAGCTGGCGCGCTCAGTAGATGTCTTGGGGGGCATCAGCGGGGCGCAATTGATCCGTTGGGTGAACCCCATGGCCTCGATCATCGATGGCTACCGCACTGTGTTGTGGGGCACCATGGGCAGCCAGGGCACTCCGGCCAGCATGGACCCGGCCTATTTACTGCGCACCTTCATCACCGCCCTGATCACGCTCGCCCTGGGGTACGCTTTTTTTCAACGCACGCAACACCTCTTTGGTGAGAAACTCTAAACGTTTAGACGCTTACCCGTGGAAAGGCGGCCGGCAACCCTTACAATCGTAAGTTATGAATCATCACGCTTGGTATCATCCTTATCGTTCCTGGCTGGCGGCCGGCCTCTTTATCCTGGCGCTCAACGCCTGTCAGCTGGCGACCACCCCCACCCCGTTCCCTGTTGGTGTGGTGGCCGAGCCGACCCATCTGGCACCCCAGAGCACGGAAGCCTCTGCCACCTCTACCGTGACGCTGGCAGCCCCTCCTGAGCCGTCCGACACCCCCACGCCCGGGCCTACGCCCACGCCTTCACGCACACCCACCACGACGCCAACACCCAGCATCACCCCCACCCCAACCGAGACGCCAATGCCAGCCCCACAGTTTTCCCATACCTTGCCCACCTACACCACGGCCGAGGGCGCGCCCACGCCGGTACCCCCGTTTTCAGTGCCGCCCAGAACCACCAACATCTTACTCCTGGGCAAAGATAGCGCCGAGTGGGGTGACGGCGGCAACAACACAGACTCCATTATCCTGGTATCGATCAATCGTGATTTAGGAACCGCCTCGATGCTCTCCTTTCCCCGTGACCTGTATGTATATGTGCCTGGGGCCAACGAGATGCGTCGCTTGAATACAGCCGCCTACGGCAGTGTCCAAACGCTCAAAGATACCATCCTCTACAACTTCGGGTTGGAAGTACACTACTATGCACGGGTTGATTTCGAAGGCTTTGTCGATGTGGTGGATACGTTAGGAGGGGTGGATTTGCCTGTGACCTGCCAGTTGGAAGATTGGCGACTGAAAGCACCCGGCCTGGACATTAACGACGAGGATAACTGGGAGTGGTTTCTGCTGGAGACTGGTGTGCACCATTTCGATGGAGATATGGCGCTATGGTATGCCCGCTCGCGCAAAACCACCAGCGACTTCGACCGTGGCCGGCGACAACAACAACTGCTGCGCGCCATTCTCAATGCCGGCGTCGATCTGAACCTGGTAGCAGATGTCCCGCGTCTGTGGGGCATCTACCAGGATCGGGTGGAGACCGACCTCGATATGGGGCGCATCTTGCAGCTGGCTACGTTGGCCCCGGCCATTCGTCAAAACGGCATCCAAAGCCTCTATCTCAATCAGGATGTCACCCCCTATCAGTTGGAAGATGGCTCGGTGGTGCAATTGCCAGAGTGGGAAAAGTTGCAAATCACCCTGCAACGCCTCTACCTCCCCCCTACACTCAGCAGCGGCTCCCGCAGCGCTTTGACAGTTGAGATCATCAACGCTTCCGGCGATCCAGACTTGCCGTTTCTGGCGGCTGACAATCTGGCCTGGTATGGCTTTGTGCCCTTCATCAGCGCCGAGACCCTTCCCTTGACTGGCGAGACAAACCTGACCTTCAACGCCCCTAACCTGCGTGGTTCCTTCGCCTGGCTGATCGCCTGGATCATGGATTTGCCGCGGCCGGAGACAGGCTTACCCGACGGGGAGTACGGGATCGACCTCGATCCTGACGCCACATCTTCCTATGATTATCGCCTGGTTCTAGGTTCCGACTACAACCCCTGCCGGCCCTATCTGTATGCGCCCCAGGCGTTCATTCCGCTCCCCACCGGCACCCCCACCAGCACGCCGGAACCCTGAGGCTCATACAGCGTAGCGGAACCCCTTTTGGTGGGTTATGGATAGTAGCCTGCGGACGAGGCCGGCGGTAAACTATCCCCCATTCGGCGGTCTGCACACACAGGCCATCATCACCCCACACCTTTGGGAGGAACATCGCTATGAATGACCGGCGCGAAATCCTGGGCTGGACCATGTACGATTGGGCCAATTCGGCTTTTAGCACCACTGTCGTCACCACTTTTCTAGGCCCCTATATTTTTGAACTGGCTACAGCTAATGGGGGCGTCAATTTATTGGGGTATCGCATTGAGCCGGCCGCCTTTTTCCCGGCCTGTGTTTCTCTTTCGGTGGGTTTGCAAGTGTTGTTTCTTCCCATCTTGGGCACCATTGCCGACTACACCGACAAGAAAAAGGCGCTGATGATGGCATTTGCCTACACCGGCGCGATTGCCACTATTTTGTTATTCGCCGTCACCAACATGACCGTTGTGTTGGGCGGCTTACTATTTATCATTGCCAACCTCTGCTTTGGTGCCGCCATTGTCTTTTACAACTCCTTCTTGCCAGAGATAACCTCTCCCGACCAGCGCGACCGGGTCAGCTCACGCGGCTTCGCCACTGGTTATCTGGGTGGTGGGGTGCTGTTGGCGGTGAATCTGGCGATGTTCACCTTGATGTCAGACAAAGCACTGGCGGTGCGGCTGAGTCTGGCAAGCGCCGGTTTATGGTGGCTCGCCTTCACCTATGTTTTCCCGCAACGCCTCTTACCTCAACGCGTGCCGGCCGCAACGCTGCCCCCCCATGAGAGCTATCTGTCACAGGGCATCAAACAAATCTGGCAAACATTCCGCGAGATGCGACGCAAATACCCCGTGACGCTCACCTATCTGCTGGCATATCTGGTGTACAACGATGGCATCCAGACCGTCATCGTTGTCTCCACCCAGTACGCCGCCGATACCCTGGGAGTCGATAGCTCCGTCCTGGTTCCGCTGGTGTTGTTGATTCAGTTTGTGGCCTTCGGTGGCGCTTTCTTCTTTGGCTGGTTGGCGCAGCGCATTGGAGCCAAACGCTCCATCATGATCTCGCTGGCGATCTGGGCCGGGCTAGTCATCTACGCCTATGCCGGCCTGGATGAAGTGTGGGAGCTGTTCGCGCTAGGGGTGGTGATCGCGATTGTGTTGGGCGGTTCCCAGGCGCTGAGTCGGTCGCTATATTCCCAAATGATTCCAGTTAACCAGGAAGGGGAGTATTTCGGTTTTTACGAGATCAGCGAGCGGGGGACATCCTGGATTGGCCCGTTGGTATTTGCCGCCGCCGTGCAGATCACGGGTACACAGCGGGTGGCGTTGGTTTCCCTGATCATCTTCTTTGTGGTGGGGTTGATTTTGCTACTGCCCGTCGACGTGCGCAAAGGCATTGTGGACGCCGGCCATGATCCCAAAGGGGTGGTTTTGTAAGCCGCCAGGAACCATAAAAAAACGCCAGGGTGGTGTGATCACCCTGGCGTTAACCTTCATGAGTGCCCAGGAGAGGACTCGAACCTCCACGCCCAAAGGGCATAGGCCCTCAACCTACCGCGTATGCCAATTCCGCCACCTGGGCAGGCTAGAATGTGTATTATACGTCGCTGCCCACGCTTGTCAAATGCGTTTTAAGCAGCGCGCGCCATGCTACCCAGCAACCAGGCCAGCCCAAGACCCACCAACAAAACCGGCCAGAACAGGGACCAACTCCACCCCAGGAGCCACATACTTCCCAGCAGCGTCAGGATGATGCCCCAGGCCAGCCGCTCCTGTCCGCGTCCGCTCAGGCCGCCCAGCTCACGGTACTCGCCGACCGCCCCCATCAGTTTGGTCAGACCCGGCGCGATCAGAAAGATGGCCCACCAGTTGACAGGAAAGCCCCGGCCGGCCAGGGCAAATGCGCCCAAGCCGATGAGCAAGATGCCCCACACCCAGCGTCCAGAACCATGAGGGGCGCACACCCGGCCCTCCGCTCGTTTGGCCGCGACCGGGGCCGGCTCTGATTCTGATAAAGGTTCCACTTCCAACATGGACAACTTTTCTTTTTCCGCTTCCTTCAAAGCATTAATATCATCGCTCATCTTAAACTCCTTCCATCATTCTCTTGAGTTCAGGTCTTGTTTTGATTCAAGCCAACTTAACTGTTGCAACATCGCTTCCTGTTTCTTCCCATTATCCCGTTCCTCCGACATGCCATCATACCGCGCCGCTGCACATACCTCGCCCCAACTGGCAAAGTACTCGTCATAGTATTTGATTGGATATTGGCCGTATGCGATCATCTCATCTCGGGTGGGCAATTTGCCCAAGATTCGAGCCACCCGTCGAACTTCTAGCTGCAAAGTCTTCTTCGGCACAGCATAAGGTTGCTCCGCCATTCGCTCAACGGGGCTATTCTTCTCCGTCAGATGCCTTTTCTCTTTTCTAAATGGGTCAAGGCCGGCCGATATTTCATCATGGCGTGATAAGGTAATGGCGTGATACTTCTCTGATAGCTCTATGCCTATATACGCCCGTCCCAACTGATGGGAGGCCAGGGTCGTCGTTCCCGCCCCATTAAAACAATCCAACACCACTTCTCCAGGCCTGGTGAAAAGTGAAATGAGGCGATACAGCAATTGAGGGGGTAATTGGCAGGGGTGGTCTACACGCCGGCTATTATGTTTCAAGCGATGAATATCCCACCACAAGTCCGTCAAAGGGCCGCGATCATTCACTCCGCTCAGCTGGCGTGTCCGCACACAAGTAGACCGCAAACAATACCCCTCTGCTAATGGTTCAAGCGGCTGAATCGCCTTGGATATGCCAGAAGGGGCTGCTCTCTCATCATCTCCTTCCAGCCCCGGCAGGGGTCGAGGAAAACCCTTGCTAAACAAGAGAATGCTATAATGAGCCGGCATGATCAAGCGCACGGGAAAAGAAAGAGCATCCCAAACCACCCAATTTTGAAAGCGCATTCTGGTTTCCAGGTGCAAAAAATGACGAACCGCCCAAAGGGGGATGTTGAGAATGGCACAGGTTCGGCCGGGGCGCAAAACACGGACTAACTCATCAATCCATGTATCACACCATGCAAAATATTCTGTGATAGATAGATCATCTGAATAATTGTTATAGCTTTTCTTGAGGTTGTAAGGGGGGTCAGCAAAAGCAAAATCAACGCTATTATCAGGCAGCTTGCCTAATTCATTGAGAACATCTCCCATCATTAAATAGCTGTGAGGCGTCTCAGGCGGCATCACATGAAGAGGCAATGTCTGGACAGAATATCTGACCCCTCCATCCGCCACAAGTTGTTCAGGCTGGAAACGGCGAGCGTCTAAAACAAGTAAGCGCGAGTAAATCTCCACGCCAAATAGATCGGCAAATCTTTCAATCACCTCGCTTAAATCGCCATCCGGGTCGGCTGCCATATCCCGCCATACATCTGAGATGAGCGTGCCGTAAGAATGATAAGTGTGTTTCTTACCACCATAATCTTTGGTCGTCTTGTCACAGGCCGGGCAAAATGTGTAGGCTATTCTCGTCTTCGTATGTTGCAATGCCCCAGAATATCCTGTATGCACCAATGCGCCAAAATGATGTTCTGGCAAAGCTGTATGGCCCTTAAAAACCCTGGGAGTTGTGCGCTTGATGGCTATCCATAGCTGATATGACATAGAGGATGCCAACCTGGCGTGAGTATGAACCAGATCCACTGGTTCACCAACCGTTATCAAGGTTGCCTGCCTACCCAAGCCCTGGGCGACTACATCAACCAGTTCATTGATAAGATTGACCCCATTGCTTCGTTGTCCCTGCGAGGGGCAAGGCAGAATCAACATACAGACGTCATTGAAGTTTGCCAGCCGTTCTCGGACAGCGTGACGTTCCATGAAGGCGTCATGATGAATGTGCAACCGCCTGGCAACGTCAGAAAAATGCGTCATGACAAATAACCCCGGATGAACTCACACACGGTTGAGGCGTTAATCATACGAAATAGATTGCGCAAGTCAGAGGCAGGGACGCTTAAAATGGCGATAAATTCGTCTTGGGTCTGAAGCAGAGCAGGAATGACGCTGAGTTTGGCAGCGCCCTCCAAAAGCTCCGAAGGCCAAAACATAGACGCTAATTGGCGTAAATCTGAGACGCTTCTTTGGTACTGGGACATCTCTTCACTATAGCCTCCGGCTCAGGTTCCAGGGTATACCTGATACAGCCATCCCATAGTCTGCTTTCACTCTCAGTCTATACGGAATGTGAGGGGTAAAGTTGTGGGAGGTTATGATCTGCCTAGAGCTTGACCCGGCCGCCTCCCAAGATTCGCGCTTTGAGTGGAATCGTGATAGAAAAGAGGGTGACACGCCCGGCGGCGATTAACTACACCCGGCTTTACCAAATGTCGTTGCGCAGGAGTCCCCCTTGTTGCGAGCCTTTCTCACCACCATGCGCCCCCGGCAGTGGCCCAAGAATGGGTTTGCCTTCGTGGCCCTCATTTTCGATGGCCATCTGACTCTGGAGCGCGTTCTTAATACCCTGGCAGCCTTCATTTTGCTGTGCCTGATGTCCAGCGCCGTTTACATGATGAACGATCTGGCAGACATCGAAAAAGATCGCCTCCACCCCACCAAACGCTTGCGCCCCTTACCGGCCGGTCAGCTTTCACCTCGTCTGGCGGCCGGGGGTTCCGCTATTCTAGCGGTGGGTAGCCTGATGGCCGGCCTGGTGTTGGCCCCGGCTTTCGGCCTCATTTTACTGGCCTATCTACTCACCCAGGTGCTCTATACCTTCTGGCTCAAACACGTCGTGCTGCTCGACATCTCCATTGTGGCCCTGGGCTTCATTCTGCGCATCGCGGCCGGCGTGATGGTGATCGAGGTGGAGCGCTTCTCCCCCTGGTTATATGTCTTTGGCGGTTTCCTATCCCTTTTCATGGTGTTGGGAAAGCGGCGCCAGGAAATTGTCCTGCTCGGTGAGGGAGCCAACAGTCACCGCGCCATCCTGGAAGAGTACAGCCTGGAGCTACTGGACAAACTGATCGGTATCGTCACCACCAGCGCCATCGTCTCCTACAGCCTCTACACCTTCCTGGCGGAGGGGTTGCCGGAAAATCATGCCATGATGCTGACCATTCCATTCTTAATCTATGGCATCTTTCGCTATCTCTACCTGGTGCATGTGCGCCACCAGGGAGGCGCACCGGAAGAGATTTTGTTGGAAGATCGCCCCATGCAGATCACCCTGGGGCTATTCTTCGGGGTAGTCTTTCTGGCGATTTACATCCTGCCATGATGACGGAAGCGTCTGCGCCGGGCAAGATCATTTTGTTTGGTGAACATGCGGTGGTGTACGGCCGGCCGGCTATCGCCATTCCCGTCTCCCACATCCGCGCCCAGGCCCAGGTGCATGACAGCCAGGGGAATCAGGTGACAGTGATGCTACCCGATGTTGAGCGCCGTTACCAGGCGCGGTGTGATCTGAGCGATTGGCCGGGGACGCTTCCTCCCCTGCTGGCGGCTGTGCAGGCGGTGCAACGCCATCTGCGGCTGCCGACCCTACCGGCGCTGGCGATCCATGTCGTCAGCGCCATCCCCATCGCCAGCGGTCTGGGGAGCGGGGCCGCCACCGCCGCCGCCCTGATTCGTGCCTTGTTGCGCCACCTAGGCGACCCGGCCGATGACGCCACCGTCAGTAATCTGACCTATGAAGTTGAAAAGCTGCACCATGGCTCACCCAGTGGCATCGACAACAGTGTGGTAGCCTACGAACGTCCCGTCTACTTCCTGCGTCGCCAACCCCACCCCCGGCTGGAGACCGTCGCTGTGGCGCAGCCGCTCCATTTCTTGATTGGCAACACCGGGGTGCGCAGCGCTACGCGGGAGGTGGTGGGAGATGTGCGTCAGCAATGGCAGGCGCGGCCGGCCCGTTTCGAGGCGCTCTTCAACCAGTGTGGACGCATTGCGCGCGCCGCCCATCTGGCGTTGGCGCAGGGGCAAACCGAACGTCTGGGGCGGCTGATGCATGATAACCATCATGTCCTGCAAGCGCTGACCGTCTCCAGCCCCGATCTCGACCGGCTGGTGATGGCAGCCAGCACAGCCGGCGCGCTGGGGGCCAAGCTCAGCGGCGGAGGGCGAGGAGGGAATATGATCGCCCTGACGACCGAGACGAACGCTCCGACCGTCGCCGCTGCGCTGTATCACGCCGGAGCGACCGCCGTTTTGTCTACAACCCTGGCACCTGGCAGTGTTTGAAGCCGGGGCAACAAAAAAGCCAGCTTTTAGCTGGCCTTTCCGTTCAGCGCTCCCAGAGCGCCGGGAACCAGATGTCATTTTAAGACGTTTTGACCGCTGTTCGCAGGCAACGGGTGCAAATATGTTTCCGGGTCATGCGGCCGTTTTCAAACACCAACCGCTTTTGAATGTTGGGCCTGAACTGGCGTTTGGTTTTCTTCTCAGAGAAGGAAACATTATGCCCCGACATCGGTTTCTTGCCACACACGTCACATTTAGCCATAATTCTCACCTTGTTGCAATCAGCAGGGTCGTGCAGGCCACTGCGGGATAGAATTATAGAGCGAGACCCGCCTTTTGGCAAACGATTGTAACGCCAGCCCGGGTTACGGGTTATCATTCGATAAGGTGCAAACTGGATGTCTGCCCTTGTGTGGCCGCCCGCATCGGACATCGAACGGGTGGGCCTCATCGCAGGTGAAATGAAGATGAGCGATGAAGAAAAATCGTTAGGGACGGTGGATGTTTCGCCCGGGGCGGTGCTGTCTGTCGCCAGCCACGCCATCAACCAATGTTATGGTGTGGTGGGCATGGCGCAAAAAAATCTGGTGACGGGTTTGACGCAACGCCTGGCGCGGGATAGTCGCAAAGGACTGGGGGTTAAAATTGAACCGGATGGCATCACGCTAGATGTGTATGTCATCGTGGAATATGGCACCCGCATCCGCGCTGTAGCAGAAAGCATTCAAAACACCGTTAAATTTCATGTCGAGAAAGCGATTGGGTTGCCGGTGAAAGCGGTCAATGTGTATGTGCAGGGTTTGCGTCACGCCGATGAACCCTAGCCGGCCGGCCCAAGAGATGCAGGAGTTATAAGTGTGAGTCGAGACAATGTCTCTCCCAAAGCGACCGGGGTACGGCCTAAATATAACTGTGACGGGCCAACGCTACGCCGGCTCATTCGAGCCAGTCTACGCTGGCTGGAAACCAACCGCGACCATGTCAACACCCTCAACGTCTTTCCCGTTCCCGATGGCGATACCGGCACCAACATGCTGTTGACCATGCGCTCGGCCTACCGGCGGATTGAAAACAGCGAGACGGAGGCGCACGCCGGCAAGATCATTCAAGAAGTGGCTCAGGGAGCGCTGATGGGGGCGCGCGGCAATTCAGGCGTCATTCTGAGCCAGGTCTGGCGCGGCCTGGCGCGTTCCTTGAAAGATCGCCCGGCCTTCAGTGCTCAGGAACTGGCCGCTGCCCTCAAGGAAGCCTCTGACACAGCCTACAAAGGGGTGATGCGCCCCGTTGAAGGCACCATCCTGACCGTCATCCGTGAAGGGGCCGAGGAAGCGGTCGACGCCGCCGCCAAAAGCCGCGACCTGTACTTTGTGTTAGAACGGGTGCTGGAACGTTGCCAACAAGCGTTACGCCGCACACCCGATTTGCTGCCAGTGTTAAAGCAGGCTGGCGTGGTTGATTCCGGTGGGCAAGGTCTGGTGTACCTGTTGGAAGGCATGGTGCGTTACGCTCACGGCGAATTGCGCGAGGACGAGATGCCCGCTATAGAAACCACCCCGGTTGTTCCCTCACCCCAGTTAGCCCAGACTCTGGCCCAGCCGGAAGGAGGGCGGCTGGCATATCCTTACGATGTCCAATTTATCCTGATGGGGCAAAACCTCAACGTCCTGGAAGTGCGCCAACGGCTGGACGCCATGGGGGATTCGACCGTCGTGGTGGGCGATGAGCGGCTGATCAAAGTGCATGTACACGTTCAGGATCCCGGCCAGGCGTTGAGCTATGGCGTCAGTTTGGGGCAGCTCACCGATGTGGTGGTGGAGAACATGCAGCTGCAAATGGAAGCCCTGGTGGAGAACAGTAGCGCCCCGGCCGACGAACCAGAACCCGAACCCATCTTACAACCAGGACAGGTGGGGGTGGTGGCGGTAACGCCGGGGGGCGGTCTGAAACGCATTTTCCACAGTCTGGGCGTCAGCCAGGTGGTGGATGGCGGTCAGACCAATAACCCCAGTACTGAGGAGATTTTTCAAGCCATCCAGGATGTGCCCACCGACAAGGTAATCGTTCTGCCCAACAACAAGAACATCATTCTGGCAGCTGAGGCGGCGCGTGACTTGAGCACGAAGCAAGTGGTGGTGGTGCCAACGCGCACCACGCCCCAGGGTATGAGCGTGCTGCTGGCCTACAACCCGGATGGCAACCTGGACGAAGTGGCGGCTGCCATGCACACCGCCGCCGCCAATGTTGTCAGCGGTGAAATCACCCGCGCCACCCGCAGCGTCAACCTCAACGGGGTGAACGTGGCGGAGGGGCAGCTCATCGGTCTGGTTGACGGGCGACTGTGTGCGGCCGGCCACGATATGGCCGATGTGGTGACCCAAACGTTGCACCAGATGGGCATCGCTCAACGGGAGATTGTCACCTTCTACTATGGCCAGGATGTTGCGGCGACAGCGGCCGAAGCGATGGCGCAACAGGTGCGCCAACAGTATCCTAACGTCGAAGTTGAACTCCATTGGGGCGGACAACCCCATTACTATTATCTCATCGGCGCTGAATAGCTAACGGCGCTCGAGGCAACGTTATGACCATTCGCATTGTGACCGACAGCACCTGTGATTTACCCGACGATGTAATCGCTCGCTACCAGATCACCGTGGCTCCAGCTTATCTGAATATTGGGGACAAAAGCTACCGCGATGGCCTGGACATCACCCGCGAGGCGTTTTACGCCGGGTTGCCCACCTTTCCCACTCATCCCACCACGGCCGCCCCTTCCCCCTCTGTCTTCACTGACATCTTTGAACAGTTGGTCGCTGAAGGGGCCACCACCATCATCGCCATCCATATCGCCGAGCGCCTGAGTGCCTTCCTGAACATGGCGCGGCTGGGGGCAGAAGGGGTTCAAGGGGCACGGATCATCCCCTTTGACTCCCAAAACCTGAGCATGGGGATTGGGTTGCAGGTATTGGCAGCGGCCGAGGATGTGGCGACCGGCCGCTCCCTGGACGATGTGTTACAACGCATGGAGGCGCGGCGCGCCCGCACCCGCGTCTACGCTGGCCTGGATACGCTGGAGTTTCTGCGGCGTAGCGGCCGGGTGAGCATCATTCAAGCTGGTCTGGGCTCGCTGTTGCAGATCAAGCCCATCATGCTGGTCAACCAGAGCGAAGTGACCAAAGTGGATCAGGTGCGCACACGCAGCCGGGTGCCGGGCAAGCTGGTGGAGATCGCCGCCCACCTGGGATCTCTAGAAGCGCTGACCATTCTGCACGCCAACGCGCTCGAAGAGGCGGCCGCCCTACACACCCAGCTACAACCATATTTCCCCTCTCATCAGACCCCTCTGACTCTGGGCATCACGCCAGCCCTGGGGGTGCATATTGGCCCAGGGGCGATTGGCTTCGCCGTGATCACCCAGGCCTAAAAAGGGCCGGCGGCCCGCTCATTGACATATCGGGCGAACCACCGGCCGAATTCAGGTCCTGGCCGTCGGGGATATTACCGCCGGCGCACCGCCTGGATCAATGTCTCCAACCCAACCGGCGCCTGCCCGTTGGCAGGATTCACCACCGTCCAGCTTGCCGTATCTTCCACCCCATAGGGCAGCCAGGTCGCCTGCCAGGCATAGTCACCGGCCGGCAAAGATGGCAGTGTGACGACGAAGAGAGCGGGATCGGAGAAGGTGCTCTTGGCTTCCACCTCAACCGGAGCGTTGTAAACGGGCAGTGTACCGCCGGGCACCACCAGGAGAATGCGCAGCCGGCCGCCCACAGACGCCCAGGTGGCGTTCACCATCTCCAGCCCTACAGTCATGACATCACCGGGTTGGTAGAGGTTCTGGTCTGTGTAGATGTCCAGGTGTAACGGCTGGCGCGTCCCGTTGAACTCGTCGAAGCCCATATCATAGGAGTGTCCTATCGGACGAGGGTCGCCCTCGAAGTCATGATCCGAAGCGCCCCAGGCACGGCCGGCATCCATCACCGGCGACCACGCCGCCAGATGGTAATCGCCGTTCGCCGCATCTACAAAGTAGGGATAGGTAGATAGATTGCCCAAGCCAGTGTAGGCCGCTCCTTCGCCAATGTCCGACCACCAAACCGAGCATAAGCCGGGTTCACATCCCAGGTCGCCGGGCGTGTTGCCCCACAGCACGGCATTGCGGATAAGATGCAAGTCGTCGGCGGCGCTGCGGGCAGCGTCGATGCCGGCCACACAACCCGGCAAGCTACAGGTGTTATCCGCCACCGTGACATGGTTCAGTTCACCCCGCCAGAAAGTACCGAGACCCCCGCTGCTCACGCCGCTGTTGGCGGCCACCAGAGAGTTGGTCATGACCAGCGGGCCGCCTGATTCGTGACAGCAGGTGGCAAGGCCGCCGCCATTATCATCCGTGCTGTTGCCCACAATTACACTATCCTCCACCGTTAAGGGGCCGTGATGCCACAGACCCCCGCCCTGAAAGGTGGCATAATTGCCCTCAAAGCGCGAACCCAGAACGGTCGCCGTCGAGGTTTCATCCACCCACAGGCCGCCGCCTAGATCCGTGGCGCTGTTACTGGACACCACGCTGGCGGTCAGAGTCAAGTGACTATTATCGCGCACACCGATCCCACCGCCCCAATGGGCCTGGTTAGCCTCCAGGATGAGATTGTCAGCTAGATCGACGACGCCTTCATAAGTTACACCCAAACCGCCGCCGGCATCGGTGAGGCTCACATTGCCGCTGAAGACCACATCCGTCAGGCTGGCGCGGCTATGCCAGACATGCAAGCCGCCGCCGTTACCTTCGGATACATTATTTTGCACCACGCTATCTTCCAACGTCAGATGCGCTAGCCCCCAATCGCCGTTGATTTCCAGGCCGCCGCCACTGTAGAGTACCGTTGTGTTGCCCTCGACCAGCGAATCAGCCACCCAGGCCTCGCCGCTGGCGACCCAGACGCCGCCAGCCCATGCTTCAGCCTGGTTAGACACAACCTGCGCCCCCGTCACTTCCGCCCAACTACTGCTGAGGATGAGGCCGCCGCCGGCCCAGCCGGCCGTATTATGCGCCACCTCCACCCCATGCAAGGCCACCCAGGCGCTCTGTTCGGTCGCCACACCGCCACCCGATTCGTCAGAGGTGTTGTCATTGACAACACTGTTCTCAATCGTCAGGTGGCTGTTGTTACCGGCCCAGACGCCGCCCCCCCGCCAGTCGGTATGGTTGCCCTCAATGATGCAATCACGGATCACAGCCTGCGCCTCGTGATCAACTGCAATACCCCCGCCAGGGGCAGCCGAGATGTTATCGAGGATCAAGCTTTGCTCAATGGTGAGCACATTGCCCCACGAGACCTCAATGCCGCCGCCAGGCAAACCGCCATGCGCGCTGTTACCGGCGAACACGCTATCCAGGATATAGGCTCCTGAGCCATCCCAGATGTCGAGGCCGCCGCCATCAGCCGCGGTGTTGCTGAGCACCTGGGAATGGAGAATGTGAACAAAACCGGTGGGCTGACGCACTTCAATGCCGCCGCCACCGCAGGGGCCGGCCGCGTTGTTGTGGTGAATCAGGCTGTAGGCAATGGTAACCTCCACCCCTTCGATGCCCACCCCGCCGCCGCCGCCCCGGTTGCAGGCGTCGCCGCCAGTGATGGTGAAACCATCTAGGCGCGAACCGTCGCTGCCATGGTCGAAGTAGACCACGCTATTCCCCCACTGGGTGGGCGCGCCGGGGGTGAACACCGGATTAGCGGGAGATTTGACCCAGTCCACGCCATCAGACGAGTGGGCCAGACCGAAACTGTGGCCGTTGTCGTAGTACATGGCGTAGACATCATCCGTTACAAAGCCCACGCCGGGGTCAGCCACAAAGCCTTCATCCCATGCACCCATGTCGCCTGTCAGCACGGGAGCCGCGCCGCTGTTATAGCGCGTCCAGCTGACGCCGTCGGGTGATGTGGCGTAGCCGATGGCAGCCTGGCTACCATCGGAACCGGTGTACCACATCTGATAAAGCTGATCGGGCAGATGGAACACATCCAACCCCCAGATCCAGCCTGCCTCCCAACTGTTGGCCGGGTCCACATCCATAACGGGATTGGCTGGATGCCAGCTCCACATCACGCCATCGGGTGACGTGGCGTAGGCAAAGTGAGGCCGTTGACCGGTTCCATCATCGCCAACCGTCACCAACCACATCTTGTACATCCCTTCCTCATACAGGAGATGGGGATGTACAGCACACACACTGTTCCAACTCTCGCCGCCAGGGGTCAAGATGGGATTGGCCGGATGCTTGACCCAGGTTACGCCATCCATGCTGGTAGCCAGACCAATGGCGCAGCTATCGAACCCACTGTACCACATTTTGTAACTGGTTGGGCCTTCGCGCAGCACAAAGGGGGCTTCCAGGCGAGCGCCATCCCACTCCCCTGGATTGCCAGGGGTGAGAACAGGATTAGCCGGGTGGCGCGTCCAGGTGAGACCATCGGGAGAGGTCGCCAGACCAATCGCGCCGCCTTCGGGGCCGTTGTTGTAGTACAAACGATACCCTTCCACGTCCTCGATCACCATCGGGTAGCGCACAGCGTCACCATCCCAATCGCCGGGAATGCTGGTTTGCGCCCCATCCAGAATGGTTTCGTGCAGGGTGATGTCGCGAGTCCAGTTGGTAGCTTCATAGCCACCCTCCAGCGTGACTGTTTTCTGGATGGTCAGGGTCTCGATGTAGGTTCCTTCCGCCACCCGGATCGTCTCACCTGGGTTGGCGACGGCAACGGCCTGACCGACGCTCTGGCAAGGTGCAGCCGGGTCGGTGCAATGGTTGAGCAGGTCGCTACCTGTCAGCGCCACATAGCGGTCGCCCACCGTAGGAGCGATGCGGGTGTATTGCCAGACGCCGTCGAAACCAGCATAAAGATTCTGCACCGGGGAGTTAAGGTCTACTGCCAGCGCAGAGGGTTCCATGGCCGGCGTCCCCTGGTTGAGCGGAGCGCCCCAGTCGCTCCAGGTCACACCGCCGTCATGCGTCTCAGCAATGTAGCCCCAGCCGCCCAGGTAGACGTGGCCGGCCGTATACGGATCTTGAGCCAGCAGATAGCCGCTGGGTGGGTAGTCCGGCGGCAGCCAGTTGGCGCGCACCACTGTCCAGGTAGCGCCGCTGTCGTTGCTCTTCCACACTTCATAGCCGCGATTGGCGGCGTAGATTTCCTGGGGGGTGGCCCAATCCACCACCAGCGAGGTGACGGTGTGGGAGACAGCCAGCAGTTGTTGCCAGGTGAGACCAGCGTCGTAGGTGGCGTAGACAAAGCCGTGGCAGGGGCCAACGCTGCAATCTTCGCCGCCAGCGTAGATGGTATTGGGGTCGTTGGGATCGAAGGCCACGCTTTCCACCCGTGAGTAAGCCGGGCGGGTGAAGATTTCGCTCCAGGTCAGGCCGGCGTCGCTGCTGCGCAAAACGATGGCATGGCTGGGCTGACCGACCGGGTAGTCATGGCCGCCGGCCGCCAACACCTGATGATCAGAAGGGGCCAGCTTGAGACTCAGAATATCCTCGCCGCCTCCGGAGCCATCGGGCACAACAAAGGGCGCGGTGTAAACGCGCTGGAAGGTCAGGCCGCCATCCTGGCTGTGCATGACCGCCCCCAACTGGTTGTCAAAGCCGCCGCCCCAAACCACATTGGGATCGTCGGGATGCACCAGAAAAGAACCCATGCAGCCGGAGATTCCGACCGGCTGTTGCCAGCTTTGTCCGCCATCGTCGGTGCGCCAGCCGCCACCGCAGCTGGCAGCAACGAAGAGGCGCGGCGCATTGGAGAGATCGGGCGCGATGTCGCGGGGGCGGACCGGTGTGGAGATACCGGAGTTGGCCGCGGCCCAACTCCAACCGCCATCCCAGGTATGCCAGACCCCTTGCTCATGGACACCTGCCACCATCACCCAGGGAAAGGGAGAGGTTATGGCCAGAGAGGCGACGCCCGGCAACTCACCCACCAGTTGCTCCCAGGCGTCCGGCGCGCCATCGAACGTGTTCAACCACACCTGACCCCAATCTGTCGCCAGCCAGATCGGTCTGGCGAAATCAAAGGGTACCCCCACGACCAGGTGGCCGCCGGCACCGTCTAATGTCAGCGTCCAGGTCTGACCGGCGTCCGTCGTGCGCCAGACAGCCGCTGGCCCGCCCCCAAAGCGGTCGTTGCCTGTGCTGACCAGAATGGCATCGCCGTACCAGGTCTGCACGATGGAGACGACGTGTCCATCCACGCCGGGGCCGGCCGGGGCCCAGGTCAGACCGCCGTCAGGGCTGATGTAGAGCGTGGCCGAAGGTTCCCAGTCGCCGCGCACCGCAATCATCAACCAATCGGGGTTGAAATCATCCATGAAGACGGCCGTGACATTGAAGCCCTGGCCGTCCAGCGCCGGTTGGCGAAAAAGCTCGCTCCAGCTCTGGCCGCCGTCGTAGGTGGCGTAGAGCACTCCTTCCGCCTGTTCCTGGGCGTTGTGGACGAACCCGCCAGCTATACCATGCAATGGATTGGCGGCCTCAAGCGCCAGGTCGAGCACCACCGCCCGTCTGGGTTGAATCAGAGAAGGCGACCAGGTGGAGCCGTTGTCGGCGCTGATGAAGAGGGTGGGACCGCCTTCCCAGGCGCTAAAACCACCCGCATACACATAATTACCGCCCAACGCCAGAGCATAAATGGGGCGAGATGTCTCGTAGATCGGCAGCCAGTTGTACCTACCATCTTCCGTGCGGTAGATGGTGGCTTTTTCCGCATCGTAGGCATTGTGTAGCGTCACCGCCGCATAAGCCAGATAGTCAATCGTGGGATGGCCGGCCACGGCCGGGGTGTAGCCCCCCGGCGAGCTGGGCCCGTTCAGTGGGCTCCAGCTGTCAATCGCATCGGGTTGGGTGCCGGATAGGGCGTAGCTGGTCTGGCCAACCGCCAGAAGGATGATAGCCAGAAGGGATAATCCCAACATCAGACTGGTGACCACCATCAGACGTCGGGGTTGGATCGATTGGGTCAGCTGTGAATGGATCATACGATTTCCCTGGGCCGGTCGCGCCAGATGCCCGGCCGGCATGAATGGAAACGCTCAACGCGTCAGGCCGACCACCGACAACCATTTAACCCAGGGCGCAATGGGAAATCACGGGGTATAGAAAACTAGAGCTCCACCACCCCAGAGGGGGTGTGCGCCGGTGCAGCGCCCGACACATCTAGTTCTAGCATGAAACGGATAGCCCCTTTCTGTCGAGTGACAGGTGTCACCATTTTAGCTGATATTGATCACCTTCTAGCTGGCGGCCGGGGCAACCTGGGCCGGAAACAGATGCGACATCACCGGCTGAGCGCGACAGATGACGTACGCCCCATTTGCGAGTACAATCTTCCATGTGGGGCGGGTTTGAAACCTCGCCTCCCCCTGCCTCACATTGGCAGGGAATAGGGTTGATGAGCAAAATACATGTCACAAGTCTTTCAACGATTGGAACGCGTTCTACAACTGGAAAAGAGCCAGGGATTCCAAAACACAGCCGTCGTGGGCGGCATTCGGCAGTTCGCCATCTACTGGCTGGAGCAAGCGCGCCGGGAAGCGCTGGATGATCAGGAACACTTTCTGGTGGAGCAGGTGGGCGAAACCCTGAGTAACTACAATCGCCTGCCCGGCACAGAAGCACGGGCGCGGGCGATTGAGACCCTGCTAGAACAGCTGCAACAGCGCGCCCTGCGGCTGCGCAAACAACAGCCCGCCGACCGGCCGGCCACATCGATACGCGTCGAAGCCCTACCGCCTGCCCCGCCGCCGCCTACCCCCACGCCGCCAGCCCCGATGCCGGTGCGCAGCGAGACGCCTGCGCCGGCCCCGGTTGCGCTGCCCGCCCCGCCGCCTCCCAGCCGGCCGCCAGTCGCCCCCGATCCGGCCGGGCTGGCGCAGCCAGTGGAGCAACTGCGCGGCGTCGGCGTGCGTCTGGCAGAACTGCTCAACAAATTAGGCGTTTTCACCATCCAGGATGCGCTCTATCTGACCCCCCGGCGCTACGACGACTTCACCCTGCTCAAACCCATCCATCGCCTGCGCCCCGGTGAGATCGTGACCATCATTGGCACCATCTGGGATGTGCGCGCCCGACGTACCCGCACCAATACCCTGGCTCTACATGCCGTCATCACCGATGGTACGGGCAAGATTCAAGCTACCTGGTTCAACCAGCCGTGGCTGACCAATAAGCTCAAAGTGGGGATGCAGATCGTCCTCAGCGGCAAGGTGGAGCAATATCTGGGTCATCTAACGCTCCACGCGCCGGAGTGGGAGCCGCTGTCGGAGGAGCTGCTTAAAACGAACCGCATCATGCCTGTGTACCCTCTGACCAAAGGGTTATCCAGCAGTCGGATACGTCAGATCATGCGCGATGCGGTGGAGGAGTGGTCGCCCCGCATGCCCGATCCCCTGCCAGAAAGCATTCGCATTCGCCGCGAGTTGTTGGCGTTGCCGGAAGCATTGCAACAGGTGCACTTCCCCGATAGCCAAAACAGCCTGCGCCAGGCGCGCCAACGCTTGATGTTCGACGAGCTGCTGTTGTTGCAGTTGGGCATGTTGACCCAGCGGCGGGAGTGGCGCGAGAACCCGGCTTTGCCCCTGCCGGCCGGGCCCGATCTGCTGCCCCGCTTTATGGCCGCCCTGCCTTATCAGTTGACCGGGGCACAGCAGCGCGTGATCGGGGAAATCATAGCCGACATAGGGCGCGACCTGCCTATGACGCGCCTGTTGCAAGGGGATGTGGGATCGGGTAAGACGGTAGTGGCGGCAGCAGCCATGGTCACAGCGGCGGCCGCCGGGGCGCAAGCAGCCCTCATGGCCCCTACCGAAATTTTAGCAGAGCAACATTTCAAAAGCCTACAGGCGTTGTTGGCCCCACTGGAAGTATCGGTGCGCCTGTTGACGGGTAGCACCCCGGCGGCAGTGCGTGAGGCGCTGGCGGAGGAGCTGCTGAGCGGTCAGGCCCAGGTGGTCATTGGAACCCATGCCCTTATCCAACCGGCGGTGATGTTCCAGCGTTTGGGATTGGTGGTGGTGGACGAACAGCACCGCTTTGGTGTCGATCAACGCAAAGCGCTGCGCGACAAGGGGCCGGCCGGCCACAGTCCTCACCTCCTGGCCATGAGCGCCACCCCCATCCCGCGTACCCTGGCCCTCTCGCTTTACGGCGACCTCGACCTGTCGGTCCTGGATGAGATGCCCCCCGGCCGGCAGGAGATCAAAACGCGCTGGCTCCGCTCCCACGAACGAGAGCGCGCCTACGCCTTTGTGCGCGGCCAGATCGAAAAAGGGCGACAGGCGTATATCATCTGTCCTCTGGTCGAGGAGTCGGACAGTCTGGACGAGAAAGCGGCAGTGGCGGAGCACCACCGGCTGCAAACCCAGGTCTTCCCTGATTTACGCCTGGGGCTGCTGCACGGACGCATGAAACCGGCCGACAAGGAAGCGGTCATGCACGACTTTTACGATGGCAACATCCACATTTTGGTCTCCACCACTGTGGTGGAAGTGGGGGTGGATGTGCCCAACAGCACCGTTGTTCTGGTTGAAGGCGCCGACCGCTTCGGTCTGGCCCAACTCCACCAGTTGCGCGGGCGGGTGGGGCGGGGGGAACACGCCTCCTACTGTCTGTTGGTCGCCGATAGCGTGCAGAACGATAGTTTGGAACGCCTGCGCGCCCTGGAGCAGACTAACGACGGCTTTCTGCTGGCGGAAAAAGACCTGGAACTGCGCGGGCCGGGAGAGTTTTTCGGCCGACGGCAAAGTGGTCTGCCAGAGTTACGCCTGGCTTCCTTGCTCGACGCCCCCTTGCTGGAAATGGCGCGAGCCGAAGCGTGGCGGATGTGGGAAGAAGACCCCAACCTGCAACAACCGGAACACCAGGCTTTGCGCGCCCAGGTGACGCGCTTTTGGGAAAGCGCCGCTGACATCAGTTGAGCGGGCGGCCGGTCTG
>DAOTXO010000116.1:0-10293 GCA_034435495.1 Anaerolineae bacterium | reverse complement strand
GTCGCAGTTGCCGTCGGTGGGGGGAGGGTGGGGGTGGGCGTCGGGTCGGGTTGGCCGCCACAGGCTGTCAACCACAGCACACTCAAACACAATACCCACAAGCGAGGTTGAAAACGTGGGGACATAGCATAACTCCTGA
Source organism: Anaerolineae bacterium (assembly GCA_034435495.1). GTDB lineage: Bacteria > Chloroflexota > Anaerolineae > Promineifilales > Promineifilaceae > DAOTXO01. The sequence goes on along the minus strand of DAOTXO010000116.1, from coordinate 10,154 downwards.
TCCGGCTATGGAGGCAAAGCGTCTACCCGGCCGGCCGGGGCGCTCTATCGATCTATGAAAGTAGGGAACAGGCGAGCATGGACGGCCACGTTGCGTCCGCCCACAGCTGATCGTCCCCCATTGTACAGGCAACAAGGGGACAAAGGCAAAAGGCCGGCTTGCTGGCCAGCCCTTCTACCCGCCCAGCCGGAGGATCACCTGCCCCGGCAACTCCAGGCCTGCGTCCAACGGGCACACAGACAGGTGTGGCCGGGGATGGCGTGATGGATAAATTGTGTTGCTTTCCCAGGCAGAGTCATTATACTCATCCCTTGTGAATATGTATGGGTCAAGATTTCGGCCGGAGAGGGCCAGCCGCTACACTGGAAACGTGTTTCTGTCAGTCAGAGATGGTTTTGGAACGCTGCCTGGCAAGCATTAGAACGCCAGGCGGATGAAGATTTGCAGCAAGGACGCTACCAGGATTTTGACTCAATGGAAGAATTCGTGTTGTCTGGCCTACGCCCCTTCCTATGTATTGGCCCGGGTGGGATCAAAGCCATTCCCCCCAGGGGTAGAAGCAGTCATCGGGGTAGCGGACGGTCCCTTCAGGCCAGCCAGCTGCCGGCGTTCCCCTCCCCACTCACCCCGGAGCGCCGCCATCCTGGCGGCATTAAATAACCCTCATGCCGGCAAATGCAAACGGGGCGGAGAAGTTATGCGCTTCTCCGCCCCGCTCAGACTACGGCTGCTTACCTATCAGGCTCAAGCCGTTTCAAACTCCCCTTCAATCACATCTTCGCCCTTATCCGTTGGCGCGCCGGCCGGCCTGTCGGGCTGCTGATACATGGCCTGCCCAATCTGCATGGCCGCCTGCTGCAAGGCTGTCGTCGCCTGGCGGATGCGGCCGATATCCTCTCCTTTGAGGAGATCCTTCAGCTCCATCGCCTGCTGCTCCAACTGCGTGCGCAGGTCGGCCGGGACCTGGCCATCCGCCTCGCGCAAACTCTTCTCCACCTGGTAGATGGTCTGATCAGCCGTGTTGCGCACCTCGATCAGCTCGCGCCGCGCCTGGTCGTCGCGGGCGTAGCGCTCAGCGTCCTTCACCAACCGTTCGATCTCCCGCTCGCTCAGGTTGGTGCTGGCGGTGATGGTGATGGATTGGCTCTTGCCCGAAGCACGGTCTTTGGCGCTGACATTCAAGATGCCGTTGGCGTCAATGTCAAACGTGACCTCGATTTGCGGCACACCGCGTGGCGCGGCCGGGATGCCATCTAGCCGGAAAACACCCAACGTGTTGTTATCACCGGCCATGGCTCGCTCCCCTTGCAGGATGTGAATATCCACCGCCGACTGCCCATCCTCGGCGGTGCTGAAGACCTCCGTCTTGCGCGTGGGGATGGTGGTGTTGCGCGGAATGAGGGTGGTCATAACGCCGCCCAACGTCTCCACGCCCAGACTGAGGGGGGTTACATCCAGCAACAGAACGTCGCGCACTTCGCCGCTGAGGACGCCCGCCTGCAAAGCTGCTCCGACCGCCACCACTTCATCTGGGTTGACGCTCTTGTTCGGCTCCTTGCCAATCAACTGGCGCACCAGTTCCTGCACCATGGGCATCCGCGTCGCGCCACCCACCAACACCACGTTGTGCAGGTCGGTCGCTTTGAGTTTGGCATCCGCCAAAACGCGGTTGAACGGCCCGGTGATGCGCTGCAAAAGGGGTTGGGTCAGCGACTCAAAGCGGGCGCGGGTCAGGCTCATCTGCAAATGCTTGGGGCCGGCCGCATCGGCCGTGATGAAAGGCAGGTTGATCTCCGTCTGCATGACGCTGGAGAGCTCCACTTTAGCCTTCTCGGCCGCTTCGCGCACGCGCTGCAACGCCTGACGATCCTTCTTGAGGTCGATCCCCTGGTCACGCAGAAACTCACCCGCCACCCAATCCACGATGGTGTTGTCCCAGTCGTCGCCGCCCAGGTGGGTGTCGCCGTTGGTCGCCAACACCTCAATCACGCCGTCGCTGACTTCCAGGACAGACACGTCAAAGGTTCCACCGCCCAGGTCAAAAACCAGGATGGTCTGGTCTTCCTTCTTGTCCAGGCCGTAGGCCAGGGCGGCGGCCGTCGGTTCGTTGATAATGCGCAACACTTCCAGACCGGCAATACGGCCGGCGTCTTTGGTGGCCTGGCGCTGGCTATCGTTGAAGTAGGCCGGAACGGTGATGACGGCCTGCGTCACCGGTTCGCCCAGATAGTTCTCCGCATCTTGCTTGAGCTTGGCCAGAACCATGGCGGAAATTTCCTGTGGGGTATACTCTTTGCCCGTCACCGGAACCCGGACGCGCACATCCCCGGTGGGACCGGCCGTGATCTGAAACGGCACACGTTTCTTCTCATCCGCCAGGGCGGGATCGTTGTAAGAACGGCCTATAAAACGTTTCACCGAGTACAGCGTGTTCTCTGGGTTGATGGTGGCCTGCCGCCGGGCGGTCTGGCCCACCAGACGTTCTCCATTTTTGGTGAAGGCGACCACGGAGGGGACAGTGCGTCCTCCCTCAGCACTGGCAATCACTGTCGGTTCGCCTCCTTCCACAACAGCGATCACCGAGTTGGTGGTGCCCAGGTCAATACCTACAATCTTGCTCATACGACTTCTCCTTCCACAAACATCCATGCCTCAGCATCAGGCTACCACTGAGTAGCCTGACAGCTATCTTGAGCATCGTTTCTATACTCTAAGGGACAAATGTAAGAAAGGGGTAGAAGGCGCGTATGCGTTGCGTTAGCATGGCTCAGGCGGTCACGCAGGGGAAATTGGAGGCGTCACCCCCCTGAACGCCGGCCGGCTATGATCACGCCCCCCAAAATGAAGCCCCCACCCACCAACGTCAACCAGCTGGGAACCTCACCCAGCAGCAACAAAGCCAGCAGGCTGGCCCCCATCGGTTCGCTGACCGTCGCCACCATGACGTAAGCAGCCGGCAGATAGCCCAGGGCGTAGTTAAAGGAAGAGTGGCCCAACAGCTGGGGGATGAGCGCCATCAACAGGAAGAGCAGATAAGCCGTGGGGGTGTGGCCGAGCAACGGCCGGCCGGTTAGCAGCGCCGCCCCCACCAGCGTCAGAGCGGCCATGCTATAAACGAGGGTGGTGTAGGTGAGCAGCGATACCTGCACACGGAGTTGCCGCCCAATGATAAAGTAGGCGGAGACGCTCCACGCCCCCACCAGAGCCAGAAAGTTACCCCAGGCCGGTCGCGTTCCGCCCCCCTGTTCATTCAGCGTGATGATGAGGCTGCCGATGAGCGCCAGGGCAATGCCCACCTTGACACCCCGTTCCAGCGGCTCGCGCAACAGAAAGGGGGACGCCAACCCCACCCACAACGGGGAGGTGGCAACCAGGACGGTAGAGCTGGCAATGGATGTATACTCCAGGGAACTGATCCAGGCGGCAAAATGCACCGCCAGCATGACGCCGGCGAACAGAGCCAACAGGTAGTCAGTCAGGGAGAGGCGGCGCAACTCGGCGCGACGGCGCGTCAGCGCCAGGGGCAGCAGGATAGCGGAGGCGAACACCAGACGCCAGGCGGCAATCACCAGGGAGGGGGCCTGGTCTGCCTGAGCGTAGCGGATGAGGATGGAGCTGGCCGAAACGGCCAAAATGCCGATCAGCAGCGCCAGACGAGGCGGCACAGGCGGGGACACAGGGTGTAAAAAAAAGCCCCCGACCTGTTGCGGGGCGGGGGCATCTGGGTAGTTGGGGGGTTAACTCTGAGTAGCGGCGTAGTTGGCGGCCACCGCTTCCCAGTTGACCACATTCCACCAGGCGGCGATGTAATCCGGCCGGCGGTTTTGGTAATGCAGATAATAGGCGTGCTCCCACACATCCAGACCGAGAATGGGGGTGTGGCCGTCCATCAATGGGGTGTCCTGGTTGGGAGTGGAGCCGACATGCAGACCGCCGACGCTGTTGACATACAACCAGGCCCAGCCGGAACCAAAACGGGTGGCAGCTGCTTTGCCGAAGAGCTCTTTGAAGGCGGCAAAACTGCCAAAAGCCGCGTCAATGGCCGCTGCCAGGTCACCGGTCGGCTCGCCGCCGCCGTTGGGACTCATGCTATTCCAAAAGAGGTTGTGGTTGGCGTAGCCGCCGCCATTGTTACGCACCGCCATGCGGATGTTATCCGGCACGGCGTTCAAGTCGCCCAAAATCTCTTCGATGCTTTTGCCTTCCAACTCTGTGCCTGCAATGGCCGCGTTCAAATTGTTGGTATAGGCGGCGTGGTGTTTGGTGTGGTGGATATTCATGGTGCGCGCATCAATGTAGGGTTCGAGCGCATCTTCAGCGTAGGGGAGTGAGGGTAGTTGAAAAGCCATGCTTGTGTTGCTCCTGTAACAATCAGATGTCGATGATAGGCCGCGATTACATGTCGTCTTTACAACAGCAGGCAAAATCGCGTCCTAAAAACCTGTGTCGCTTTCTTGCCATTCTAACGACTCACCCCCCTGAAGTCAAAGGGGTGTTGGGCTTCTATTGTCTTTCCAATTGTGGCGTCTCGCCGCCTGTTCTCAATGAGGCTGGCCCGGCCGGCAAAAGGAAGCGCAGGGCGGCCGGCAGACGACGCGCCCAGGCCGCTTCCTGATGTTGACCCCACTTTTCTTCGACGTATAGCAAGTCACGCTGGGGCCGATACCCCTTGCGATAGAGGCTGCGATACATGCGCCGCACGCTGGCGTAGTAGCCACGCGAGCGCATCACTGGGTCGATGCGGAAGTCGGCGTATTCGCGGGTGCCCACATCGACGTACAGTCGGCCGGGGGCGTAGGGGGCGCGCTCGACATAGTCGAGGATGGCCTGATCGGCCCACCACAACGAGGGACTCATGACACCGGCGATGCCAAACGTTTCCGAAAAGGCAAAAAAGGCGTACAGACTGATCAACCCGCCTAGCGAGGAACCCATGATGCCGGTGAATTCGCGTTGCGGTCGGGTGCGCAGGGTGCGATCCACCATGGGCTTCAGGGTATCCACCATAAACGCCAGGTAACGGTCGCCCCGGCCGCCGCCGTAATGTTGGTCGACAAAGGGGCTGTACTCGTGGGCTCGATCCTTACCTTTGTTAAAAATGCCGATGACAATCGCCTCAATCCCCTCCTGGGCCAACGTTTCCATCGTTTCATCCACGCGCCAATCGCCGGCGAAACTGGTGACATCGTCGAACAGATTTTGCCCGTCGTGCATATACAGTACCGGGTAACGCCGCTCAGGTTCAACGGCATAGGAGGGGGGCAGATAGGCCAAAACGGTGCGCTGGTTGTGTAGCTGCGGACTGCGCACGTCCAAAGCTACCATAACATTGCCAACTACCGTATGGCGATGGGTAAAATGCTCCGAGTATTTTTTCCAGGGCATCATGACAGGTGCAGGCATGGTCAAGCCACGCAGTTGGAATCAGGCTCCCTAAGGGGTAAAAAGCCCCCCATCACTCTGGGGCGCGGTCGAGCGGCGGCGCTACCGCCAGAAAATCATCCACGAAACGCCGGCCGTAAGCATCCACCAGGCTATCCAGGCGTGCGCCATCTTCAGTGGCGACAATTAGGCCGGCGTGTTGTTTCTTGTCCATACGCCAGACCACTTCTGGTGCGGTGTAGGCGCTCAGGTTGGGATGTTCCTGCCGCGCCAGACAGACGAGAATCGCCGCCTGCCGGTTTTGGCGTGGCGGCAGAACGTAAGACTGCCCTTGCACGTGGGCCATCTCCAGCCGCGCCCACTCCACCCAGGGGTTGATACCGGTGGCAGCCTGGGTCAGCTGGTCGAGGCTGGCCCCGCCCACTCGCGCCGCTGTTTCCAAAAAGAAGAGCCGGCCGTCGGCAGCGCGAATAAACTCGGTATGGGCCACGCCCCGCGTCATGCCAAAGCCGAGCAAAACCTGGCGGTTGAGGGCTAACAGGGCCGGGGCTATCTCCGCGTCTGGTTCCAGAGAGCGAGAGATGAAAACACCCCCCTCATGGGCCACATGGATGGGCGGCCGGCCGTAACGATGGGGAGCCGCCAGCAAGACCTCGCTTTCCCACACCACAGAATCGACATGGTAAACGTCACCGGGGATAAACTGTTCCAGCAGGTAGTAAGATTGCTCATCCCCCAGGCGCTCCAACCAACCCCACAGCGCCTCGGGCTGAAAGAGCTTCTTGATGCCCATCGCGCCCGCTTCCAGGCGGGGCTTCAAAACCCAGGGGGCGGGTGTGCGCTGCATGAAGGCGCGCAAACGGTTGTAATTCAGCACGCCCTCAAAATCGGGCACAGGAATGCCCAGAGAGCGCGCCCGTTGGCGCATGGCCAGCTTGTCGCGGAAGTAACGGGTGATACTCTCACCCAGGCCATCCAGGCGCAGATGCTCGCGCAGGGCGGCCGCTGTCGGCACGTCGTAATCATCCAGCGGGATGATCTGATCAATAGCGCGGTCGCGCATCAGGTAGCTGACAGCGTGTAGGATGTCGGGCATCTGGCGCAGGCTGGACATCAGAAAGCGTTCGTCAATGCTTGCGGCCGGCCAGGCTTCATCTTTCAGCTTTTCACGGGTGAGCAGGATAACATGCGCTCCCAGGCGTCGGGCCTCCTCCAGAAAGAGGTGGCCCTTAAAGTAACTGGCCAAACAGAGGAAAACAGGTCGTTGGTTCATGGTGTATGCTTGGCGCACTCCGGCAATATCCCGTCTGACGCCGGCCGACGCCTCAATCTCTGGCGCATCCGCCAGGATGTGTTTATTCTACCAACAGATGGTTGTTCGCACACCGTTTATGGTAAAATCTCGCCCGTAGATTCGTTTTTGGGCCGCGCGTCGGCGCTTGACCCTTATCACAAGGAGTTGGCATGTCCACCTGTCCGCCCGTCGCCAGCCGGATTTCCCTTCGCGACGCGGTCGATCCTGTTTCCGGGTGCTACCCAGGCCATGTGACGGGCCCCCACTGCCTATGAAGCGTATCTACCATCGCTGGCGCAGCCCCGCTTTGCAACGGGATATGGAACTACTTGTCCTGGGTCACGCCGGGGCGCGGGTGTTGGTCTTTCCCACCTCCAAAGGACGCTTCTTTGAATGGGAGGATCGGGGTATGTTCGGGCCGGCCGGGTTAGGCCAACATATCTACAACGGCTGGCTGCAAATTTACTGCGTCGATAGCGTCGATGCTGAGAGCTGGTACGCCTATCACAAGCACCCGGCCGCACGGGTGGCTCGCCACCTTCAATACGACGCCTATTTGCAGCATGAGGCCATCCCCCTCTCCCAACACCTCAACCCCAACCCCTTTTTGATCACGGTGGGGGCCAGCTTCGGCGCTTACCATGCTCTGAACTTCGCCCTGCGCCACCCAGAGCTGGTGGGGCGGGTACTGGGCTTGAGCGGCATCTACGAAATTGACCGCTGGACGGATGGTTACGCCAACAATGATATTTACTTCAACAACCCCACGGCATTCATCCCCCATGAACACGACGCCTTCCGACTAGAAGCGATGCGGCGGATGGACATCATCCTGGCCACGGGACGGGACGACCCTTTGCGCTACAGCAGCGAAAATATGTCGCGGGTGTTGTGGAATAAAGGGGTCGGCAACGCTCTGCGCCTGTGGGACGGTTGGAATCACGATTGGCCTTACTGGACTAGAATGCTCCGCCTGTACATTCAAGGCCACGATTAACGCTGCAACAAACTGAATCTTTAAGGTTTGCCGTAACGACCCCTTCAGCGGTCACTACGAACGGCGTCACAACTCAATTGCAGGCCCCTGGCCTGTTCACCGAACCTGAGGAGGAACATGATGACACAAAAAGTAGGTTTACTTGTAGGGCGTGAATGGTCGATGCCGCCGGCCCTGATCAAGGCTATCGACGAACGGGATGCCGGCGTGGTGGCTGAATATGTCAAACTGGGTGGCACGCGCATGGATGATCTGATGGAGTACGCCGTCATCGTTGACCGCATCTCCCATGAAGTGCCCTATTACCGCTCTTTTCTCAAACACGCGCTGCTTCACGGCGTGCACGTGGTCAACAACCCTTTCATGTGGACGGCTGATGATAAATTCTTTGGGGCCAGCTTGGCCACCCAACTAGGCATCCCCCATCCCAAAACGGTCGTTCTGCCCAACAAAGATTATGTGCCCGGCATCAAACACGATGAAAGCCTGCGCAACCTCATTTTCCCTCTCGACTGGGAAGGACTGGTGGATTACGTGGGAGGGTTCCCGGTGGTGCTCAAAGATGCCCATGGCGGCGGTTGGAAAGAGGTGTACATCTGCCACAATTTGCAGGAGTTATGGCACAGCTACAACCAATCCGGGCTGCTGACCATGATCCTGCAGGAGTTTATCGACTTTGAACATTATGTGCGCTGCCTTTGCCTGGGGCAGGAGCGCGTCCTGCCGATGCGCTATGACCCCAAGGGACGGCGCTACATCGTCGACCATGCCCACCTCTCGCCCGAACTGGGCCAACGCATTGTCGAGGATTCCCTCAAGCTGGTGAGGGCCTTGGGGTACGACATGAACTCCATGGAGTGGGCCGTTCGGGATGGCATTCCCTACGCCATCGATTTCATGAATCCGGCCCCCGACATGGACATCTACTCACTCACTCCCCACTACTTTGAGTGGGCGGTCAACAACATGGCGGATATGTTGATCGAGATGGCGCTCACCCCCCGGCCCCAATCGGCGCTCATGCGCTGGAACCAATTCTTTGGGGCTGAAGCTGCTTAAGGCGGATCTTCCCCCGGCCGCCCATTGCTCTCTATCTATTCGGAGGCGTCCTATGTTACTTCAGGAAGCGATTCGTACCTACCATGATTTACTCAACAACCGCCTGGCAAAAGTTTCTCAAGAACATCTGGATGAACAACAAGACCGACGCGGCTTGAAGTTTGGGACGCGCCCTCTATGCACGGTGCTGCGTCCCCGCTTCCTGACGACCGATCAATATCGCTTTTTGCAACAGCGGGTGCGTCTGCTCATGGGGGCCTTCGACAAGGCGTATCGCCTGGCGCTGGTGGATGTCCCCTTCCGCCGTCAGTTTGACTTGTTGGATTGGGAAGAAGAGCTGATTCAGCACGATCCTGGCTTTCGTCTACCCAGCCCCGTCTCCCGCCTGGATGCTTTCTTCATCACCGATTCCAACACGTTGCTCTTCACCGAATACAACGCTGAAGTGCCGGCCGCGGCCGCCTACAACGATGAGCTCACTCAGATGTTTTACAGTCTGCCGGTGATGCGCAAATTTGCCCGACAGTTCGAGTTGCGCCCTCTGCCCGGCGCACCCAGCACCCTCCACGCTCTGATGGAGACCTATTACACCTGGCCCCACCGCACCGACCCGCCGCGGATTGGCATCCTCGACTGGAAAGAAGTCCCCACCTACAGCGAGTTTGTGTTGTATGAAAAGTTCTTCCATGCCCACGGGCTGCCCTGTCGCATCGTTGACCCGCGCGAAGTGGAATATCGGGACGGCAAGCTGATGGCCGGCGATTACCACATCACGCTGATTTATAAGCGGGTGTTGATCGATGAATTGGTGAAGCAACAAGGAGTGACTGGCCCGGTGGTGCGGGCGGTGCTGGACAATGCGGTGTGCATGATCAACCCGTTTCGCTGCAAAATTCTGTACAAGAAAGCCAGTTTTGCCGTCCTCAGCGACGAAGTCAACAGCCATTACTTCAGCGCTCAGGAACGGGAAGTGATCGACGCCCACATCCCCTGGACGCGGCGCGTCGAGGAGCGCATCAGCCGCTACCAGGATCAACCCATCGATCTCATCCCCTTCATTGTCAAGCACAAAGACCGTTTCGTCCTCAAACCCAACGACGACTACGGCGGTCGGGGAATTGTCCTGGGCTGGGAAGTGGACAGCACGCAGTGGGAGAAGTCGGTGCAAACCGCTATGGGCCTGCCTTATGTGGTGCAGGAGCGCATCGTCTTGCCCACGGAGCCGTACCCCAGTTACATTGATGGCCGGGTGCATTACATCGACCGCCAACTAGACACCGCTCCCTTTGTCTTTTTTGGGGAGTATGTGGATGGTTGCCTCACCCGCCTCTCAACTGAGCCATTGTTGAATGTGACGGCCGGCGGTGGGTCGACTGTGCCTACCTTTGTGATTGATCGACGCTGAGAAGGCGCGCCGGTCTT
>DAOTXO010000115.1:0-28826 GCA_034435495.1 Anaerolineae bacterium | reverse complement strand
GGGGGGGGGGGGGGGGGGGGGGGGGGGGGGGGGTGGGGCCCGTGGGCCTGGTCGTTCCACCACGGTCTCATCTTCTTCGTCATCCTCGTTCATGGTCATCCAGCCAGGCGGCCGGCTTTCAGGCCGGGGTTCAGCCGCCTCGGCTGTGATGCGCTGGAAGCGGCGGGCGGTTTTCCAATAGTCGATCACTGTGTTCAACTCAGCGTCGCTGACAAAACATCCCTGCATCCGAATGGGTGCCGGGGCATCCGGGCGCTGGAACAACATATCCCCCTGACCTAATAACCGTTCCGCCCCAACGCTATCCAAAATCACCCGGCTATCTACCGCGGATGCCACGGCAAAGGCAATTCGGGCCGGGAAATTGGCCTTGATGACCCCCGTCACCACATCTACCGACGGGCGTTGCGTTGCCAGGATGAGATGAATGCCAGTGGCGCGCGCCATCTGCGCCAGCCGGGCCAGGGCGCGCTCCGCATCTTCCGGCGCGGTCAACATCAGGTCGGCCAGCTCATCGATGATGATGACGATGTAGGGCAGGCGTGCCTGCCCCTCCCGCAGCGCCTTTTTATTGTAAGCGGCGATATGGCGTGTGCCAGCGCTGGCAAAGAGTTGATAGCGATGATCCATCTCCCGCAGCGCCCATTGCAACGCCCCAATCACCCGCTCCATCTCCGTCACCACCGACGCGGCGAGATGAGGGATACCATTGTAGCTGGTTAATTCCACCCGCTTGGGATCAACCATGACAAAGCGTAAATCATCCGGGGTGTTTTGTAGCAGCAGACAGGTGATGATGGCATTGACACAAACCGACTTGCCGGAGCCGGTAGCGCCGGCCACCAACAGATGGGGCATTTTAGCCAGATCGGCGGAAATGGATTGACCGGCAACATCTTGCCCCAGGCCAATTCGCAGATGGGAGTTAATGCGCAGAAAGTCTGTTGATTCCATCACGTCGCGCAGGCTGACCAGCGTTTTGTGTGTGTTGGGCACTTCGATGCCGACATAACCCTTGCCAGGCACTGGGGCCTGGATGCGGACGCTCTTAGCGGCCAAAGCCAGCGCCAGGTCGTCTGCCAGCCCGGCGATTTTGCTCACCTTCACTTTGGTGCGCTTCCCGCCGCGTGACTCAATGTACAAAGGCCGGACGCCATACATCGTCACCGTTGGCCCATGGCTGGTTTCCACCAACTCGGCCGGCGCGCCAAAGCTTTCCAGAGTACGTTCGATGATGTTAGCCTGGTCGCGAATTTGATCCACCGCCAGCTCTCCCTCCGCCCCCGACTCCAGGATAGCTTCCAGAGTTGGCAGCTGCCACTGCTCATTGGGGTTGTTGCTGGTCAGGCCGCGAGGATCGATGAAAATGGGGGTGGGTTCCGCGGCCGGCGTCGGCCGGGCCGGATCCGCCCGGCGCGGCGCCCGGATGGGTGGGGCGGCGGGTGTTGGCTCCGACTCTGCCTGGGGCGTTTCTGTTTCAGGGGGTGAGGTTTCTTCCAATGCCGCAGCTGGCGTAGGTCGGGTCGAAGGTGCCGCCTGGCGCAGCCTCAACCTGGCCCATGCTGCTTGAAGCTCGTGTCGCTCCACGCCGGCCATGCCGACCACCCCCAACAGACTGAGGGTTAATCCCATGATGGTCGCGCCAGTGACGCCAGCCAGACTGGTGGTGAGCCAGGTCAGAAGGCTGCCCAGATAGCCGCCGCCCAGGCGAGATTGGGCAATGGCCCAGACATCGGGCCAGGCGGCGTTTTGGCTTTGGACGTAGAGGGTTGCCAGCAGTTCGAACGCCGCAAACAACGCCGCCACCCCCAGCAAGCGCCAGACCGGTAGGCGCGGTGACTGATCCATGCCCCATAGAACGAGGTACAGACCGGCCGCCCCTACACCAACAGGAATTGCCGGACTGCCCCATCCAAAAAGTATCTGCAAAGCCTGGGCCAGCGCCGCCGTCAACTGCCCCTGGTTAGGCGAGAGAAGACTGAGAACCATCACCGCCCCACCGAAAAGAAGAAGCAAGCCGATGATCAGGGCGCGTTGCTGCGGCGTCAGGCGTTGAGGCGGGGTGGGTGGTTTGGTTGGTGCAGGGGTGCGGCGCGTGGCGGCCGGCCGCTTGGGGGCAGCTGTCTTGGGCGCGGCCGGCGCCTGGCGTCGGCTCACCTTCCCGCCCCGAATAGCTGGGGATGAGGTCGTCGGTTTGTTTTTCTTTTGGGTGCTACGCGTCGGCTTGGGCTTCTGCGCTGCGTTTTTATTGCCTGAACTAGCCATCGCTCACTTGTTCTCCGGTTGGATTATAGCATGGATGAGCGAGGGCTTCACAAGCTGGCGGCATGTCGATTGGAGCGGGCTGACGTATACTTCCAGTTGCAGTAGCAACTCTGTCACACATTTCCAATTGGGAGTATGAAGATGGTCATTTTGGTTACCAACGATGACGGTATCACAGCGCCGGGTCTCCTGGCGTTGGTTCAAGCCATGCGCCCCCTGGGGGAGGTGATAATCCTGGCCCCCGACCGCAACTGGTCAGGCGCGGGTCATGTGAAAACCTTGCACCGGCCGTTGCGCATTCGCGCCGAAAAGTTAGCCGATGGCACCGATGCGATGTCCAGTGATGGCGCGCCATCGGACTGTGTGGCCCTGGCGCTGTTGGGCGCTGTGTCGCAAAAAGTCGATCTGGTGGTGTCGGGCATCAACCCTTATGGCAACATGGGTCATGATGTAACCTATTCCGGCACGGTCACGGCGGCCATGGAGGCAGTGATAGCCGGCGTGCCGGGAGTGGCTTTTTCGCTGGCAGCGGATGAACATACCGTGCATTATTACTATGAGACCGCAGCTCAGATCGCGCAGCGCATCGTTAAAAACTTGCTACGCCAGGGTTTGCGGCCCGATTGGCTGCTGAATGTGAACATCCCCTGTCGGCCGTTGGCGGAGGTGCAGGGCATTCGCATCACCCGCCAGGGCTTGCGCGTCTACCGCGATGCCTTAGATCAGCGCCAAGACCCACGCGGACGCTCTTATTATTGGATCGGAGGAGACACGCCCACAGGTGTGCCCGATGAGGGCACTGACTTTGGCGCCATTGAACAGGGGTATGTATCGGTGACGCCGCTCCACCTCGACCTGACAGCCTATCGCCAGGCGCAACAGATGAACGCCTGGGAATGGTTGGCCTAGCGACCGGCCGGGGGTTATCGGCCGGCGCGGGGTAAAAAGGGAGCCGCCAGTCGGGGCAAAATATCTGCCACATCCCCCCGAATGACCACATCCGCCAGACGGTCGATAGGGGTGGGAGTGAAGTTGACGATCACCAGGCGCGCACCGGCCCGGCGGGCTATCAGGGGCAAATCACCGGCCGGGGTCACCTCCAGCGAGGAGCCGGCCACCAGCATCAGATCACAGGTGCGCGCCTCGCTTTCCGCCCCCAGCAACGTTCCCAGGGGCAGGTCCTCGCCAAACAACACCACATTGGGTTTCAAAATACCCCCACACATAGCGCATGAAGGCATTTGCCGCGAGGCGAGAAAGTCCGGCCACAACGTCGTTGCCGGAGAGACCCGGCGGCATTGCAGGCAGGTAACCTCGCGCAGATGCCCATGGACTTCGTAAACATGCTGGGAGCCAGCCCGGCCATGCAGCATATCAATGTTTTGTGTGATAATGCTTTTCAGCGGTCCATACTGTTCCAGGTGGGCCAGAGCATAGTGGGCCGGGTTGGGCAGAGCGCGCAGGGTCATATGGGCCAGTGGATAAACCCAATCGTAGAACGCCTGGGGACGACGCAGAAAGCCTTCCAGACTGGCAACCTCAAAAGGATCCACCTGACCCCATAGACCGGAGCCGGCACTGCGAAAGTCGGGGATGCCAGAAGGGGTGCTCACGCCAGCGCCCGTCAGGGCGACCGCATGTCGGCACGCTTGCAACAGCGTCACGGCGCGTTCGATCAAACGGACTTCAAACATGGCTGGATGGCCGTCAAATAGGAGGCCAGGGGTAGTGCCGGCCGGAACGCGGTTTGGGAAAGGTTTGTGCAGCCAGCAAGACATCGATGCGGCGCAGCATGGCCTCCAATTCGCGGACGGTGATCAGCTGACAAAGTTGGCTGGGCAGTGCGCCCTGACGCGCTTGCAACTGATTTTTTAGGTTTTGCAGCGCTTCGCATTGCTCCGATGGAATGGGTGCGCCGGCAAATTCCCAGATGACGGTGCGCAATTTGTACTCCGCATGAAAGCAGATGCCGTGGTCAATGGCCCAGAGGCGATTGGAGTCGCCCAACAGAACATGGCCGCTTTTACGGTCGGCGTTGTTGATAACATAGTCAAACAACACAATCTGCTGTATCTGGGGATGGTATTGTGTCTGCTCTCCAAAACGCAGATAGTGCTGGTTGGGATCATGCTCAACGAAGAGTTGTAGCGAGCCGTACCCCTGGGGGCCATCGCGCAAAATGGTGGGGGGTGTCAGCCGCCACCCCAACGCTTCACTGATGAGAAAGGCGGCGCGTTCGCGCAGACAGAGTGTTCCGACGGGAAAATCCCACAAGGGACGCTCGCCGCGTTGGGGTTTGTAAATGGCCTGGAGTGACTCATCTGCTCCGGCGTCGGTTACCTGCACCAGGAAGGTATAGTTAGACCCCCAGGTGATCAAGCCTTCCATCTCCAATTGCCCCTCTTCCAGCTTTTGGAGGGTTGCGCTTACAGTTGCATCATCCATGATGACCCGCCCCGGCGTGGCAGGCGGTTACTTTTTGTGCCCATTCCGATGGGCGCACCAATGGCCTTCGGGATCGATGGGTTGCCCACAGTTGCCGCAAATGGGCCGGCCGGCCTTGACAACGGCGCGGGTGTGGGGGACAAGGGCCTTGATCTGCCCCGGTGAGGCCCAGAAGCTGACAATATTAGGCTCTTCTTCCTCTGGAACGGCTTCGTAGGCCACCACCACGACCCGCTCTGTGTTATCGTCGAATCCCAGCCCGATATTCCCAACGCGAAAAAGCGCCTCCAACGGTTCCCGCAAACGGAGGTCGGCGTGGATGCTTTCCTCAATCCGGGTGCGGAGGGCCGCCGATTGTCGGCTCAATTCGTCCAGCAGCGCATCAAAACTGTCTGCCAGCATGGCAGCCTGCACCTTTTCCAGGATCAAGGACACCATATCCACGCCCTTGCCGCCCTGTAAAAAGAAGGTGCGCTTGCCAGGTTCGCCTACCGCGCCAATGGTCAAATGGGACACCGGGTTGAGCTCAATATGTTGCGCCATACTTGTTGCATTACCTCAAAGAAGGTCGCTCTTGCGCCTCCGGCAAGGCGGGCCAGCTTAGGTGTGGGCCGCGCAAACGACGGATGATCAGGTAGCTGGGGATGAGGCCGCTATCTCCTCCGGCTGCGCCGCTTTTTCTTCAGCGTTCGGTTCGGGCGGGGGCGGCAGACGTAAAGGCCCATCATCATTCAGCCGCAACACATGCGCCCCGCCCTGGGAGGAAAGAGAGAGAACGCTCAGCGAAGCCGGGGCCACTGTCAGGCGTTGAAATTGATCCAGGTGGATACCCAGATAGTGAGCCAGCGCCAGCTTGATAGGATCGGCATGGGAGACGACAACAATCAGCTGTTGAGGGTGGGCCTGAGCCAGCCGTTCCAGACAGTTCACCATGCGAGCTTGAGTTTCGCGCAACGCTTCCCCGCCGGGAAATTGAAACCGGCTAGGGTGGATTTGCACCTGGCGCCAGGCTGGTTTTTGAGCCAGCTCTTTGAGAAACGCCCCTTCCCATTCTCCATAACGCACTTCGCCCACCTCGTCCACCGGAATCACGCTCAGGCCATGTGGTTCAGCCACCGCCTGGGCCGTCTCCAGGCAGCGTTCTAAAGGACTGCTGTACACAGCTTGCAAAGGCAGAGGTGTCAGCCGCTCACCCAGCTGGGCTGCTTGCTGCCGGCCGGCGTCATTGAGATGCACCCCTGGCGTCCATCCCGCCAGTCGTCGCTCTTTGACCCAGTTATTTTCCCCGTGCCGGATGAGCAAAATGGTTGCGGCCATAGCGGGATGATAACACATTTACGAGCTAAATGTCAGACAAGGCTTATGGAGCGGGCGTGGCGGTGGGATCGACCGGCTCTGGTGGCGCGTACTCCCCAACCTGAAAATAGGCCTTCATCAAATCGCGCACAATAGGGCCAGCCCATTCCGAACCTTCGCCACCGTTGAACATGAAGGCCGCGACCACAATTTCAGGGTCTTCGTAGGGAGCATAGCCCACATACCAGGCATGGGTAGGTAAAATCTCTCCTTCCTTGCACCAGCGTCGTTTGATGGCGATATTGTCACAATATTCGGCCGTACCTGTCTTGCCGGCCGAGGTGATGCCAAACTCATCCAACCACGGGAAATAACCGGCCGTGCCCCCCGGCTGATTGACCAGTCGCAGCCCTTCGGCAATGACTTCCAGATATTCCCGGTCAACTTCTAGCTGCTTTAACAACTCTGGCTGGCGAATGTAATGCCCCTCGGCGTCAAAGGTGATGTTGATTCCGATGTCGGCCGGGTCCAACCGGTTGCCGCTGGGGTCGGTGATGATGGGAATGCCATTGGCATCGGGATGGGCGAAGATGGGTTGTCCCCGCTCATCCAGGACAACAATGTTGCCGTCCGCGTCCGTCATGTGATGCACCAGAGTAGGGCGGTAGAGATACCCACCGTTGGCAATCACAGCTAACATCTGGGCAATCTGCAACGGTGTGGCGGTGACAAATCCCTGCCCGATGGCAGAGTTGTAATCATCGCCGGTTGACCACGGCTCGCCATAGTTGGCGCGTTTCCAGGATTCCGTTGGGATGTTGCCGGGGGCTTCGGCCGGCAGCTCAATGCCCTGTAACTCACCCATGCCAAACTGGTGGGAATAGTGCGCCAGGCGAGTAATTCCCAACCGATCCACAAACTCACCATCCTGGTCGAATCCACCGGCGATTTTGTAAAAGTAAATATCACACGAGTTGGCCAGGCCAGAGTACATATTCATCCGCCCATGCTCCCCCCGATTCCCTTCAGCATCGAAGGTGTTCCAAATCCAGCAAACGAACTGCTGCGACCGTCCAGGATCGTTGGGGGCATAGCGATTGGGAATGACAATCGCGCCGGGAGCGTCCAGGAAGCGATTAGGCGAGATGATGCCATCTTGCAAGGCAGCTGCTGCTGTGACCACTTTGAAAACTGAGCCGGGAGGATATTGGCCGGCGATAGCATGGTTGAGCAGGGGTTGGTAATCATTCCGCTCCAGTCCCAGATAGTACTCAACGGGAATTTCGGTAGCAAAACGGTTGTTATCGAAGCCGGGCAGATTGACCATAGCCAGGATTTCCCCCGTTCTGGGGTCCATAGCGACCACAGCACCCTGTTCGATTTCTGGGTATTGCCCATCCAGGTTACGTGTCTCCCGGCGCAATTGCATCATGTCCTGCAAGAGGTTGTAGGCTATTTCTTGCAACTCCAGATCGATGGTCAGATGCAGGTTGTAGCCGGGAACAGGCTCAGTGGCCACTCCAATCTGACGAACTTCACGCCCCCGCCAATCCACCTCGATTTGCCGTTCCCCTTTTTGCCCCGCCAGATAAGACTCCAGGGAAGATTCTAGACCAAAGAGACCCACCCGGTCGTCTGGCTCGTAGCGATCCAGGTAGCTTTGGTCAGGCAGTGGGCCCATAAAGCCAATGATATGGGCGGTGAGTGGCCCACTGGGGTAGTTGCGGATAGGGTTGGGGATGACCCGGACGCCGGGCAGGAAGGTGCTTTCCTGCTGAATGAGCATGGCCGTGGTGATGGGAACGCCGGTGGTGATGACGGCCGGCAGGTTGGGGGCGAAGCTGTTTTCACGCACAACGCCGACAATGCTGGCGGGTAGCTCCGGCACAATCCCGGCCAGATCAAGCGTGGGCGTGATGGGCGCACCATAGAGGGGGGCGAGCCGCCGCGCTATGCTAACAGCTTCAGGGTCAGCGGCCTCGATCAAAGCACGCTGCTGGATGGTGTTGGTCACAGGTATGCTGATCAACATTGAGAGACGCTCAAACACAGCCTGACGTTCTGCCTCATCCTCGGGCAAAAAGACGGGGACGACGGCAACGTCAAAGGAGGCCAGGTTCTGGGCCAGTGGCCGGCCTTCCCGATCCAAAATGATGCCGCGTGGGGCTTTGCTGGTCAGAATGGCGAACTGATTGTCGATGGCGCGCACGGTGAGATCAGTCCCTTCCACCTGTTGTAGCCAGATGATGCGGAAGAGCAATAAACCAATGACGCCGATGACAAGCAGGCGTATGAAGAAAAGACGCTCGCGCAAACCTGTGTCGCGCTCATATTGCGCCTGTTCTTCCCAATCTTCTGGACGTTCCCAACCCATGCGTGACATGGTGTGTCCTCCGTGGTGTTAACCGGCCGGCTGCCGAGGCCGACCCAGGCGCGTCAACACACGCACCATCCAAATGATAGGTAAAGTTAAGAAGGCGTGCAACACCATGGCGGCCGGCCATGATTGCGGGCCATTCCAACTGGGGGCTGAGCCGAAGAGGCGCAACAGGACCCAGCCAAGCGTTAAAAAAAGCCCCATGCCGAACGTTGCCAGCGACAAGGGGAGAAAGAAACGTTCCCCAGGCACAGCCTCCTGCACCAGAGTAAGCAACGCGACCGCAGTCATCAGCGCCAGCGAACTGGCCCCAAGCGGACTGATGGAGAAAAGGTCGATGAAAAGCCCAGCCACAAAAGCATACGCCAGCCCTTCATTCCGCCCACGTACATAAGCCCAGGCAATGGCTGTGATGGGCAGCAGTTGAGGTGTGATGCCCAAAAGTGTCAGGCGCGTCAGAATGGCGGCTTGAATGATCGTCAAACCCATGAACAGAGGCACAGAGAGGTACAGCGCGACATTGCTCATGGAGTGGGTTGCTCATCGAACACGGTGATGTCGATCGGGGTGAAATCGGTAATGACAAAGACAACTTCCAGGGAGTCGAAAGCTACCGCCGGTTGCACCAGGGCACGTTGAAACAACTCCGCCTCACTACTTTGGACCTCCACCACCTGGCCCACCACAATGTTTTGGGGAAAGCGATTACCAATCCGTTCCTGGGGGGTGATTCCCTCCAATCCCGAGGTAATCACCTGGTCGCCCGGCGCTAATTGCGCTTCCAGGTCAATCCAGTCCATGACCACCAACCCACCGACGCCTCCCCCAGACAGAAGGCCGGTGGCGCGTGAATCTGCCAGACGAACTGGAATCTTGCTCAGGCCGTCTGTGATCAAAATGACTTGAGCAGAATGTTGAGTCGTGCGATAAACTTGCCCCACCAAGCCCTCGGCGCTCTCCACCGGCATCCCGGCCCGCACGCCTTCCTCGAATCCTCGATTGATAATGATGTCACGGAAGAAATTGTTGGTGCCCCGCGCAATGACCGCCGCCGAGATGCGCGTCAGATTTTGCGATTCCACGACCGACGTTTCAAAGGTTTGTCGTAGCGCCAGCAAGGTGCGTTCAACTTCGCTCAATGTGTTGGGGTCAACGGCGTTCAGGTCGGGCGTTTCCAGCAACGCTTCCAATCGTCGGTATTGCGTTTCAATCCGGCGCAAGCGTTCATTTTCAGCTTCCAGCGCGGTTACAGAAGCCTGGAGAGCCTCGATCTCGACACGCGCTGTTTGTAAGTCGCGGGGGCCGGCCAAAACGGAGGCAAAAGCATCACTGCGGGCGGCCGTCCACTCCAACAACACAGTCATCGGATTGGTCAGGAAGCCAAACAGTCGGTCTATGTTGCCCGTGCTATCCAGAATCATCAACAGGATGGTCAGGCCGGCCAGAATGGCAAATGGTGCCCAACGAGTCCCACGAGGAGATGGATTAAGATTCATGTAAATACAAGCACAACAGTGAAGCCGCTCGGCAAATCAAAACGGCCCCTCGATTGGCTTTCTAACTCTGGGTCAGGACAATCGGCCAGCGTTTTAGACCCTAATGCTGGGTGCTGCCACGGTGCAACCCCACCAGCACCCGACTATAAGCGTCCAGGTCTTCCAACACGCGCCCTGCGCCGCGCGCCACACATGTCATGGAATCTTCAGCCACCCACACCCGCATCTTCACCACATCTTCAATGCGTTCAGCCAGCCCCTGAATTTGAGCACCCCCGCCGGCCAGACAGATGCCAACTTCCATAAGATCCGCCACCAACTCTGGCGGCGTTTCATCCAGCGCGTCTTTGACGGTGTCCACAATGATGTTGATCGAGGGCGCCATGGCTTCACGCAGTTCAATGCTACTGATTTCCACCGCTTGCGGCAGACCGGTGATCAGGTTACGCCCCCGCAGGGTCATGGTCTTTTCTTCGGGGAGGGGGAAGGCAGACCCGATGGCAATCTTGGCGCGTTCCGCCATGCGTTCGCCGATGAGCAGGTTATATTTGCTGCGGGCATATTGGATGATGTCCTCATCCATCTCATCGCCGGCCACGCGGATGGAGCGACTGACCACAATTCCCCCCATGGCAAAGACAGCCACCTCAGTTGTGCCACCGCCAATATCGACGATCATGCTGCCGCGTGATTCGATGATGGGCAATCCGGTGCCAATCGCGGCTGCCATGGGTTCTTCGATCAGGTAGGCTTCGCGCGCCCCGGCCGAAATGGTGGCGTCATACACCGCTCGTTTTTCCACCTCGGTGACGCCGCTCGGCACACCCACCACGACGCGCGGGCGCGGGAAGGGCACCACCATCTGTTCGTGCGCCTTCTTGATGAAGTAATCCAACATCGCCTCGGTGATCTCGAACTCGGAGATCACGCCATCGCGCAAAGGGCGAATGGCTACAATGTCAGATGGGGTACGCCCCACCATCTCGCGCGCCTCAGCCCCAATCGCCAGCGGCTTGCGGGTACGTTTGTTGATCGCCACCCACGAAGGCTCGTTGATGATGATGCCACGGTCGCGTAGACTGACCAGTGTATTAGCTGTGCCCAGGTCGATCCCAATATCGAGGGAGAATAATCCAAGAATCCAATCTAAGGGTCTGAACAAAGTGTCTAACCGCCTGCTCTTGAAACCAATTTATCAATCATCACGGGGGAAGTAACCAGATTATACCTGATTGTATCACGCTTGGGCTGATGTAGGTCGATCTCTCACAATCTCTGGCTTTGGGTGAGCGCCACACCTGCCCGTCTGGGGTGAGTGGCAGCGTCCCCTTTACCCCAGGGACACACCATACCAACGGACAAGTATAACGTTGTCCCCAATCATCGACCACGCTCGTTTTAAGAATTCTTATTTTGTGTTTATGGCGTTCATACTCCGCGTGCGCTATGCTGTTAGAAGCCGGCAATCTTTTGTGTCTGACAAAAGATTGCTGAAGGAGTGTGGAACAATGGCGAGACGCGCCATGTTTGAAGAGTTGATCAGCGACGAAAGCGGAAATATGGTCACGGTCGCTTACGTGGGCGGAGAAGCCTTTTATGTCGTCAATGACCAGGGGTTTTTACGTCACGTCGAAGCCGAAGGCCTGGATCGCGAAGTGTTAGGCTTGTTTGTGACTCAGCTCCAGGATAACAAAGAGCTGGCTATTGAGCAGGCGCTGCGCATGATGGGTCAGGATGACCTGTTTACCAAAGCGGCGCTGGATGCCTCGATTCGCAATGTCAAAATTGACGACATGCTTTTGCAAGGCCTGCCGTCTCAGGCGCGGGATATGTTAGGCATGTTGGGTTTTCGCATTGTGATCAACCATCACGGCGAATTGGTGCGTCTGGATCAGCCCATTTTGCCCAATGGGTATGGCTATGATGAGTAGCTTGATGGCTGGGGGTCAATAAGCGCCGCGCCGAAACATAGCGTAAGGCAGCGTTTGCAAGATGATGCGCAAATCCAGCGCCAACGACCAGTTCTCAATATAGTAAATATCCAGCAGGCATTGTTCGTCGAAAGTTAAATCCGAGCGCCCGCTCACCTGCCACAAACCTGTCAGCCCCCCTTTGATCTCCAGGCGCTGACGGTGCCAGGGTTGGTAGCGGGCCACTTCCTCAGCCAGAGGGGGACGCGGCCCCACAAAACTCATGTGGCCTAACAAAATATTGTAAAATTGGGGCAACTCATCCAGACTGAGGCGTCGAATGAAGCGCCCGACGCGCGTCAGGCGGGGATCGTCTCGAATTTTGAAGATGGGGCCATCCACTTCGTTCATGTGCCAGAGGGCGGCTTTCTGTTGGTCGGCGTTGACGACCATCGACCGGAACTTGATCATGGTGAACGGCCGTCCGTCCTGTCCAACGCGCTCCTGAGCGTAGAAAACTGGCCCTCGGGAGTCGAGTTTGATGGCCATGGCGATCACCGCCGATAACAGACAGGCCAACGGCGACAGCACGATGATCAACCCCAGATCGACCAGGCGTTTCACGAGGGCATCCATGGAGTTCAGCCGGGTGTCCCGCACCCCCAGAACGGGGATGCCTCCCATATTGTTCAACTCCACCCGGCCCAAACTGAGCTGAAAGAGATCCGGCACGACCTGAGCATTGACGCCAAGCTTTTGGCACTGACGCACCAGTTTCAAAATATGTTCGTGCCGTTCGGCCGGCAAGGCAATAAAGACCGTGTGTAAATAAGGCTTTTCGCGCAAGACACGCCCCAGGTCTTGCCAGCGCCCCAGATGGGGAATGCGTCCAGAACCGAGGTTGCTCTCGCCCATCCCGTCATTCAGGTACCCAATGGCCTTAAATCCCAAATCTGTTCGCGCCAACAGCGTGCGAATGACGCCCCGGCCGGCTTCCCCCGCGCCTACCACCAACACATGATCCACACCTATGCCCCGCTGGTAAGCCAAAGATAGGAGCGCCCGCCGCGCCAGGCGCGCCAGACTCAAAATAACCACCGTGAACAGGGCCGCCCAGAAAAGCATCAAGCGCGAAACCGCTACGGGACGCACGAAAAAGGTGTAGGCTACCATCACCGTGAAACCGGCCGCCGTTGCATAGCCAATACGCGAGACTTCATCAATGTAAAACTCCCCCCGACGACGGGCCCAGACATGCCCTTGCCAGAAGGTGGCGATGAGGAGCAGGGCCAACAAAGCCTGTTGCCCCAGGTAACTGGTGTAGGGGATGAAAAACTGCGGTTCCACCTCCCGCAACCATTGCCAACGGTAGCGCGCCAGGTAGGCCAGCACAAAAGCCAGGTTCATAACCAGAATATCGGTGATAATGGTGATGATGCGCACCGTATGATGTGCGCGCCGTTGCATCATGCCTGTGTCAGAACCTTTTGATAAAGCGATGCCAGTGTGGCGGCGGAGTTTTCCCAAGAAAACATTGCGGCGCGGGCCAATCCACGGGCGCGCAGGTCAGCGGCGTGGTCAGGGTGGTCGAGTACAGCGCGCAACTGCTCGATCAAGGCTTCCACCTGCAGCGGTTCAAAGAGCAGCCCGGCGTCTCCCACCACTTCCGGCAACGACGAGGTGTTGGCTGCTACCACAGGCGCGCCGCAGGCCATCGCCTGGGCCGCGGGTAAACCGAAGCCTTCGTACACCGAGGGGAAAACGAGCGCCTCGGCCGCATTGTACCACAAAGGTAGCTCCGCCTCAGGGACATAGCCCGCCAAATGGACGCGCCCGCGCAGATCAGGTTGTTCCAGCCGCTGAAGCAGGGGCGCGTAATCCCAACCCAGGCCGCCTACCAGCACCAACCCCAGGCCGGGTTGGTCGAGCTGACTGAACGCTTCGAGTAAAGTGGGGATATTCTTGCGCGGTTGCAGCGTCCCCACGTGCAACACAAAGCGTTCTGGCAATTGGTGGCGTTGGCGGAAGGCGGCCACCTCGGCCGGCGGGCGGGGGCGAAAATGGTTGTCCACCCCCGGCGGGGCAACGGTTATGCGGTCGGCCGGCACGCCTAGAAAATCTTGAATATCTCGTCGCGTCGATTCCGAAATCGTCACCACCTGGCGCGCCTGCCGACACGACCGACGGGTCTGGGTGCGCAGATAAAGTCGCTTGAGGGGTGGGAAACGTTCAGGAAAATGTAAAAAGCTCAAATCGTATACGGTTACCAATGTCGGAACAGGGCTAAACAAGGGAGTGACAAAGGCCAGGCTGTGCAACAGACTCAGCCCCATTTTCCAGGCCAACCAGGGCCAGGCGCTTTGTTCCCAGATAATGCGTCCCCATGGGTTGGCGGTGGGCCAGCGGCTCTGACGCACCTCAATGCCCGACGCTACCGGCAGGCGCACCCCCGCCCCAGTCCAAATGATGTAACGCAAGCTTTGTGGAGACGGCAGATGAGTTAATATCTGCTCAATATAGTGATGAATCCCGGCCCTACGGTAACCATCACCCCCAAAGAGTAAGTGTGCGTTGATCCCTACCGCCTGCATGGAGGGGATTATAGCCCATTCCCAGATGGCATGAACAACAGTTGGGGTAGCCCGCCGTCAGCGTC
The DNA here is from genome assembly GCA_034435495.1 of Anaerolineae bacterium. Classification (GTDB taxonomy): domain Bacteria; phylum Chloroflexota; class Anaerolineae; order Promineifilales; family Promineifilaceae; genus DAOTXO01. The sequence continues at coordinate 14,381 of DAOTXO010000115.1, read as the reverse complement.
CCCGGCCCATTTAATCACTTCTCACTTGCCCACGCTATTGATGAAGTTTATACGAAGTTGTTTTATAATGGAAACCAGGATGGCGCACCAGGCCGATGAGAGAAAATGGCTGTGAGCCGCCAATGGTTACAAATAGCTTAAGACCCACAACCCGGATGGGCTGTAGCCGTAATGTGTCAACAAAGCCGCAACATCGGGTGGCGGCTAGATGACAATCAATGTTAAAAACGCAACTATGTGCGAGGAGAATGACCCATGTTTTTTGATCCCCTCTACTTCGTTTTCGCGCTGCCGGCCCTGATCTTGGGGCTTTACGCCCAGGCGAAGGTGCGTGGGGCTTATAATCGGTATGCGCAGGTGCGCACCGCCCGCAACGTGACCGGGGCGCAGGTAGCGCGTACTTTGTTGGATTCCTTCGGTTTGCATGATGTTGGTGTGGAAGAAACATCCGGCTTTCTCAGCGACCATTATGATCCACGCCACAAAGTGCTGCGCCTCAGCCCGGATGTCTACCGCTCCACCAGCGTCGCGGCGGCCGGTATTGCAGCGCATGAGATGGGCCACGCCTTACAAGACGCCCGTGGCTACGCTCCCCTACAGGTGCGCAGCGCCATGGTTCCCGCTGTTCAGTTTGGCAGTTTTCTAGGCCCTCTCATCTTTTTGGGTGGGTTGCTGCTGAGTTTGCCGAATATTGCCTGGGCGGGCCTGATTCTGTTTGGGGCCACCGTTGTTTTTTCGTTGGTCACCCTGCCGGTGGAGTTTGACGCCAGCAAGCGCGCCAAGTCATTGTTGGTCAGCAACGGCATCTTGATCGGCAACGAGATCGAGGGGGTGAACAAAGTGTTGGACGCGGCCGCCCTGACCTACGTGGCGGCGGCCATCCAGGCGATCAGCACCCTTCTTTACTACGCCTTTATCCTTACCGGCCGGCGCGACTAACACTGTTCCTGCCAGCTATTCCTACACCTCTCGAAGGGGTAATCCTCTTCGAGAGGTTTTTTGAGAAATCGTTTTTATGGGTTACACTTGCCCTCTGGCAAACAAGCGCGCGCGCCCGCAACCTCTGTGCGCTCGTTTGTCCTCCCTACATCACCCTTAGGAGACTGGCATGGAGATTGTGGAAGAAGCTCTGTCGCCATCACAACGTAAGCCCAAGCCAGACAACCTGGTCTTTGGCAAAACCTTCACAGACCACATGTTCACTCAGTGGTATACCCCGGATAAGGGTTGGCATGACGCCAAAATTGGACCTTATCAATCCATCACTCTCGATCCCGCCAGCGCTGTTTTACACTATGGGCAAGAGATATTTGAGGGGACGAAGGCGTACAAAGTCGCCCAACGTCCCGGCGTTAACCTCTTCCGCCCCATGGAGAACATGCACCGCTTCAACGAGAGCGCGCGGCGCATGGCCATGCCGGAGGTGGACAAAGAGGAGCATTTAGAAGCTATTGTACGGCTACTGACATTGGATTATACGTGGGTTCCCACTACCCCCGGCTCCTCGCTCTATATTCGCCCTGTCATGATTGCCATAGACCCCGCGTTGGGGGTTCATGCCAGCGACACCTATTTGCACTACATTATTCTGGCCCCGGTTGGCGCTTATTTTACCACCGGCTTCAACCCGGTAGCGGTCTACATTTCCCATGAATATGTACGCGCTGTGCGGGGCGGGACGGGAGAAGCCAAAACGGGTGGCAACTACGCCGCCAGTTTGTTGGTTTCAGAAGAGGTGCGCAGCCAGGGATACCAGCAAGTGTTGTGGCTCGATGGCGTTGAGCGGCGTTATGTGGAAGAGGTGGGGGCCATGAATATCGCCTTTGTTTACAATGGTCGCCACCTGGTTACCCCCCCCTTAACCGGCAGCATTTTACCCGGCGTCACGCGTGACTCTGTGCTGAGACTGGCTCCGGATTTAGGCTATACCGTCAGTGAAACGGCGCTGGATGTCAACGATATGCTGGCCGATGTCCGTTCAGGCGAGATTACCGAAATTTTTGGCATGGGCACAGCGGCTGTGATTGCGCCCGTGGGTAAGTTGGGTTACAAGGCCCAATCTTACCTGGTGAATAATAATGAGCCGGGGCCGGTGAGCCAACGGTTGTACAAGATATTGACCGATATCCAATATGGGCGCGTGCCCGACCCTTATGGCTGGACATACACCATTTACCCCAATGGTTCGGCGCGCGGATGAGCATGTTGTTGAAGTTGTTGGTGAGTTACGAGGTTGAGCCGGCCAAAATGCGCGAATACTATGAGTTCGTCATGCGCCGCTACCTGCCCACCATGCACGCCATGGGTATGGAGTTCGTCGAGGCCTGGGCCACGGCCTATGGGAATTACCCCGACCGCCTCATTGGTTTTGTGGCCCGTGACGAGGAAACCGTCCAGGGATTGTTGACCAATGAGACCTGGCTCAACCTGAATGAACAACTGTTTGAGTATGTGACGGATTTCACCTACAAGGTGATTCCCTACCGTGAAGGGTTTCAGCTTTAAGCCAGGCGTTCCCCCAGCGACCAAAACCAAAAGAGTCGCCCGCCCCTGAAGGAAAGAGGGTCGGCGACTCTTTTTTATCCCAGCGGAGAGGGCGGGATTCGAACCCGCGACCGGTTGCCCGGTACACGATTTCCAATCGTGCGCACTAGACCAACTATGCGACCTCTCCTGAAGCACCGGAATTATAACAAGTTGGCCGGGCTTCGCCAATGCGCGTTCTGGCAACGTCGGCGCGCCTGCCCCTGACCAACGCCGGCCCATTCTGGTACAATGCAGAGGCATAGCGTATGGTTGATGAAAGCGCCTCTTCCTCTGTCACAGCCGGCCGGCCGGATCATACTCACCGCGCTTGGTGGGTCTCGGTTGGCCTGGGGCTGGCCGGTGGGGCCTTGCTGGTTGTTGCCTGGCAGCGCGCCGTCGCTCACCTGCTGGATGGATGGTTGGTTGCCAGCCTGACGCTGGGTTTGGGGCTGGCGGTGGCTGGCATCATCCGCTGGCCGGCCGGCCGCCGCTGGCTACAACAGGCCTGGGGCGCAGAGGCCCTGGCGCCGGAAGCACGCACCTTCGTTTTGGTAGGCGGTCAGTTGGGCCTGCTGGCGCTGGTTGTGCAGCGGTTGCAACTTGAAACGGTCGCACTCTACCAAACGGTCATTCCCCTGGCCTATGGGGGTTTTGTGTTCCATCACCTCCTGCCGCACGCCTACCGCCGGCCGGCCTTTGTCCTCTTGTCGTGGGTGGGTTGCCTGCTGGTTTTGGGCCTGGCCGGGGGTCTCTGGTTTATTGCGTTGGCGTTGTTGCTCATCGGCATCTGCCACATTCCTTTGCCCTATCCCTATCGGGTGGGAATCTTGCTGTTGCTAGGGGGCGGGCTGGCCTGGTTACGCCTGGGCGCCATCCACACCCCCTGGACGGCCACCCTGTGGCCCATCTGGCCCGCCCTGGCGGTGCTGGGTATGTTTCGCCTGGGCATCTATCTGGTTGAGCAGCGACGGCAGCCGGCCGGTTCGTGGTGGCAAACCCTGGCCTACTTCTTCATGTTGCCGGGGCTGGTCTTTCCCCTCTTTCCGGTCATCGATTACGCGACACTGCGACGCACCTACTACGATCGGCCGGCCGGCGAGATATACCAGACTGGTCTACAGTGGATGGTGCGCGGTGTTGGGCAGCTTATTCTTTACCGTTTCCTCGATCATTACCTTTACCTCGCGCCCGACGCAGTGCAGACACCACGTCAGCTGCTACAGTTCATCCTGGTCAACTATGCTTTGTATGTGCGCATCTCCGGCCAGTTTCACCTCATTATTGGGATGTTGCACCTCTTTGGCTTCAACCTGCCGCTGGCCAATCAACATTATTTCCTGGCCCACAACTTCAATGATTTCTGGCGACGCATCAACATCTACTGGAAAGAGTTCATGCTGCGCTACTTTTTCTACCCGGCCACCATGCGACTGCGGGGCTGGCGCATGGAGTTGCGCCTGATAGTCGCTTTGCTGTATGTGCTGGGCGTGACCTGGTTTTTACACACCTATCAATGGTTTTGGATTCGGGGTGAGGTGCGGCTGATAGCCCAGGATGGTATCTTCTGGGGAGTTTTTGGTCTGTTCATGATCGCCAATGCCCTGTACGAGGCGCGGGCGGCCGGCCGCCGGCCGGTCAAAACCCCGTTGGCAGCGCACGGGTGGCGCGCTCTGGGCATAGTGGGCACATTCACTCTCATCGCCCTCATCTGGTCATTCTGGACAGCCCCCTCCGTGGAAGCCTGGCAGCAGTTGTGGCAGGTTGTGCGCGCTCCAGAGCTGCTCGTGCTGCTTGGTGGTGGGCTGGGTCTGAGCTTGCGGCCGGCCGGCACGGCGGCTTCCACCCCCGGCCCAGGCATCCGCTGGCGCTGGTCGCCCGCCTGGTTCACCGCCCTGGTCATTGTGGTGTTGTTTCTCCTCACCAGCCCGGTTGTCCAGCCTCGCCTGGGCGACGGCTGGCAGACCCCGCTGCACGTTTTACAAACGCCGCCGGCCGGCTACACTCCGGCGCGGGGTTACTACGAAGCGTTGCTGCAGCCGCTGCCCCCCTATGCCGCCACGCCCCCCAACCTGTTGCCATTGGAGACACAGCCATGAAACCCAACATCTTGCTCATCTCGCTCATTCCTCTGCGGGCCGACCATCTGGCCTGCTACGGCTACCATCGTCAGACCGCTCCCCACATCGACCAGTTAGCCCAGGAAGGCGTTCTTTTTGAGCGCGCAGTCGCCACCGCTCCCTGGACGCCCCCGGCCTACGCCTCGCTGCTCACCGGGTTGTATCCACCCCAGCATGGGGTAGTGGGGGACGCTGGCCTGCGCGAGGATATTCCCACCCTGCCCGCTTTGCTTTCCGAGGCGGGCTATCGCACGGCCGCTTTCATTGGCAACCCTCATGTGGGCCGTTTCAAACGCCTGGAGCGTGGCTTTCAAGACTTTTTTCAGCGCGGTCAGCGGCTGACGACCGACGCTGCGCCGGCGACATCAACGGTGCGGCGACAGGTACGCGCCCTGGCCCCCCAGGTGCTGTGGCGGCGTTGGCGGTTGGCGCAGCGGCGCAACAAGTATAAGTATGCGCAACAAACTACCCACAGTGCCCTGGCCTGGTTGAGCGCCCAGGCCCACAGCCCGGCCCCCTTCCTGGCGATGTGTGAATACAGCGATTTGCACCACCCCTACCTGGCTCCCAAGCCTTATCGTTACCGCTACCTGCCGGGTCTGTGGCCTCGCTTCAGTCCTCATTTATGGCGCTTGAATCGCAACCCCTTCCTTTACATGACCGGTGTGGAGCCGGCCACACCCCAAGACTTGGAACATCTGCGCGCCCTGTACGATGGCGCTCTGGCCTACGTCGATGCGCATGTAGGGCAATTGCTGGACGGCCTGCGCCACCTGGGCATTTTAGACCAGACGATGATCATCTTGCTGTCCCCCCATGGGGAAAACATCGGGGAACATGGACTGGGAGCGCACCAAAGCGCGCTCTATGAGACCGTTTTGCACACGCCGCTGATTGTGCGCTATCCACCGGCCGCCCCGGCCGGGTTGCGCCTGTCGAGTCTGGTGCAGAGTGTGGATATCTTACCCACTCTGCTGGAGATAGCCGGCCGCTCCCCCCATGCTCTCGCCCTCCCCGGCCGCAGCCTGTTGCCTTTTGAGCCGGGGCGGGTCTATCGCGAAACCGCCTACGCCCAGTGGGAAGGGGTAATTCCCGACCAACTGCGGCTCTTGACCGAAGCGCCGGCCCAGGCCTTTTTGCGCGCCCGCTTTACCCGCACCTTGCAGATGTGGCGGCGGGGAGATGATAAATATATTCAAGGCTCAGATGGAAGCCAGGAGTTGTACAACCTGGCGCTGGACCCGCACGAGTTGGAAAATCGGCTCAGTCAGGAACCGGAAAAGGCGCAAGCACTGGCAGCCGAGATGACGGCCTGGTTAAGCAGTCTGTCAGGGCAGGCCGGCCCGGCCGATCCTGATACCATTGAGGATTCGATTTTGGCGGATCTAAGGTCGTGGGGCTACAAGGTTTAGAGCCTATCTGAAAAGCTTCTGGTACGGAAAACGCCCGGTGGCGCACATAGAAAGCATAGCGCTGGTGTTCTCAATTATCTTCGACACCCCCTTACTTGACAGCTACCCCATCAGAGATATAATTTAGGCGAACCTAAAACATGGCTTTTATGCACGCCATCATAATGGCGGCTAAAATCAGTGGAGAATGGCACTCTTTTAACCTGAACAGTTCAAAGGGGTTTATCCCCTAAAAGCATTCAACTTGGTTAGGGGTCATTCCTAAGTCAAAATACCTGAAACGATAAGCACTAAGAGGCAGGCAATGGGCGAACCACACCAAGGCGTTTCGCGGCGTGATTTTTTGCGTATTGGCGGCATTGGTATAGCTGGGCTGGCTGGTGTAGGGGGGCTACGAGTTTTCACACAACCCACTTCGGCAGCCACCCACCCCTCTTCTCAGGCGTCAGTTGGTGATGACGCCCATGATCATGGGGGTGCAGGTGTGGTTGGGCAGATTGACTATGAAGCCAACGGTTTCCACCCACACGAAATTTTAACGGACTTCGATTACGGGGAAGTGAAAGAAGAAAATGGCCGGGTCGTGCGCGAATGGAATATCATTGCCCTGGATAAGGAATTTGAAATTGCCCCAGGTCTCTACTTTCCGGGTTGGGTTTATGGCAGCGCTACCAGCGCCGCCTCCCAACGCGCTGGGCACGTCGTAGGGCAATGTCCTGGGCCAACCATGCGTTGTGTTGAAGGTGAGCTGCTGCGTGTACATTTTACGAATGCTGGGACGCACCCCCACACCATCCATTTTCATGGCATTCATTCCGCTGGTATGGATGGTGTTCCTGGTGTGGGGCGAGGCATGATTCAGACCGGGGAAAGCTTCACCTACGAGTTTGAAGCCAAACCCTTTGGCTGTCATTTATACCACTGCCATGCCGTTCCCCTCAAGCGCCACATTCACAAGGGGTTATACGGCGCATTTATCATCGATCCTGACCCTGAAAAATACAGCGGTGAAGAACGGGAGATAGCTAAAACCCGCCATCATCAGTATCCAGAAAACGATGCCGTGCATGAAATGGTCATCGTCATGAATGCTTTTGACACGAACTTTGATGGAGAGAATGAAGTGTACGCTGCCAACTCTATTGCGTTTGGCTATGGCATGACCTCTCCTATTCCAATTCAACGTGAGCAGAGACAGCGCTTATACCTGATTAACGTGACGGAGTTCGATCCCATCAACTCGCTTCACCTTCATGCCAACTTCTTCGACTACTACGACCACGGCACAACGCTTCGACCAACCCTAAAAACAGTGGACACGATCATGCAGTGTCAGGCGCAGCGGGGCATCCTTGAGTTTTCTTTTGCCGGTTTTGAACCTGGCCTGTATATGTTCCACGCCCACCAGAGCGAGTTCGCCGAATTGGGTTGGATGAGTTTTTTTGATGTAAGGGTTTAGGAGATAGCCATGCAGCCAACAGATGCCTCTCTAACAAGTCGAGTGCCCAGGTGGGTTTTGGCTATCTTCCCTCTACTGTTGCTAATCGCTTTGGGTGCTGTGTTTTTACGCTTTAATCCTCTGGCTTTCTTTACAGGGACTTTTCCACCACTAGAAGAGCTGACTGTACAGCGAGTGGTGTTTCCGACATCTGGCCGTATCCAGCTTCATGTTATCAATGGCGGCCCCGACCCGGTGACGATTGCGCAAGTGTTAGTGGATGATGCTTATTGGAACTTCGGGATAACGCCAGACAATACGCTTGAACGCCTGCAACAAGCAACGCTTGAGTTAGGCTACCCCTGGGTAGAAGGTGAACCATTGCCCATTACCCTGGTCACAGCTACCGGCGTCACTTTTGAAACCGAGGTGGAGGTAGCTATTCAGTCGCCGCAGACCAGTTTCGCAACCATTATGGCTTATGGTCTGTTGGGCGTTTATGTGGGCGTCATCCCTGTGGCCTTGGGGATGCTCTGGTATCCTTTCTTGCGGCGTGTAGACCGCAAGTGGCTCAATGCCTTCCTGGCGCTGACAGTTGGCCTGCTCATTTTTCTGTTTGTGGATACCGTACTGGAAGCGCTGGAGATCGCTGAGCAACTGCCGGGCGTCTTTCAGGGTATCCCGGTTGTCATTTTTGGGATCTTGTTTGCCCTGGGTGTTCTGCTGGCCGTAAGTCGACGCCGAGGAGGGGGATCACCAGTAGCCATCGCTGGTTTTATCGCCTTGGGGATAGGCCTGCATAATTTAGGTGAAGGGCTGGCCATTGGGGCAGCTTTCGCTAACGGAGCAGCCGCCTTGGGATCGTTCCTGGTGATTGGCTTCACGTTGCACAATATCACGGAAGGTATTGGGATTGCTGCACCGCTGACCCGGGCAGAGCAACCATCCGTGCCCCTCTTTATCTGGCTGGCTTTATTGGCCGGTGTGCCTGCTATGCTCGGTACATGGATCGGCGGTTTTGCTTTCAATCCTTTCCTGGCAGTGCTGTTCCTTAGCCTAGGGGCGGGAGCTATTTTGCAAGTTATTTGGGAGGTCGGTAAATTGCTACGCGCCGACGCTCAGAGGCAACATATAGCCGCCGTTTCCTGGCCCAATTTTGTGGGCTTAATGGCCGGCATCCTGATCATGTATCTGACAGCCTTTTTGGTGAAATTTTAACTGCGCTACAGGCACGCTATAGGTGGATGTGTAACAATCATGAGGCTACGTCGAAACTTTACCCTTGTTCTTCTATGCTGTGCTCTACTCTCGTTAGCCGCTTGTCGTGGCAACGCTGTGGAAGCCCTCCAGGCTATGCCTGTTCAGTTGACAGTCGAGGGAGACGACACCTTGCGGTTCACACCCGACAAAGTTTCCATTCCAGAGGCAGTTGAGGTAGTGTTGACGTTTAGAAATATGGGTAAACTGAACCACAACTTTACCCTGATGGCAGGTGAAGTGGATTTATTGAACCTCAGTGAAGCTAATGCGGTGACTGGCACGAATACAGGCTTTGTCGTGGGCGGTCAGGAGACAAACCTGGCTTTTCAGGCCCCGCCGGTTGGCGTGTACACGTTTGTGTGTGTTGTCCCTGGTCATGCCGCGGCCGGTATGGTGGGAACGCTAACCATTACCACGCCATAAGGGTAAGCACATCTGAGGATGTGATCTGGTGGGAAAGGTTCTTAAGGCGTTAAAGCGGTTAACAGAACGGCCTTGTAGTCTTGAAAGTCAGGGGTCAGCTTCATCTTCAGTTCGCGTGGGCGGGGAAAGGGAATGGGGACGATGTGGCGCACCCGGCCCGGCCGGGGTGAAAGTACCACGACGCGATCGGCCAGATAAACCGCCTCTTCGATGTCATGGGTGACAAAGAGCGTCGTCACCTTTTCCCGCGCCATCAGGCGCAGGAGTTCATCTTGCATCTGGCTGCGCAGCTGGGCATCCAGGGCAGCAAAAGGTTCGTCCATCAGGAGGCAAGCCGGCCGTAGCGCCAGAGCACGCGCCAGAGCTACCCGCTGCCGCATTCCGCCCGACAGTTCATGGGGATAAGCTGTCTCAAACCCAGTCAGTTGCACGAGATCGATATACTTTTGCGCCACGCGCTGCCGCTCCTGGGTCGCCAGCCCCTGAGCCTTGAGGCCAAAGCTGACGTTGCCCAGGACTGTTTTCCAGGGGAAAAGGTTGTGTTCCTGAAAGATCATCGTCCGGCTGGGGTGAGGGGTGCGCACAGGTTGCCCGTTGACCAAAATTTCCCCCCGAGTGCAGGCAATGAACCCGGCAATAAGGTTGAGCAAGGTCGTTTTGCCGCTGCCGCTGGGGCCAATCAAAACCACCAACTCGCCGGGGTAGACCTCCAGGGACACATCCTCCACCGCCGTGATGACCGGGCGCTGACCATCGCCATAGACGCGGCTGACATGACGCAACAGCAGCTGGGGCGAATCGGCCCTGGCTTCAGGCACGATCTGACTCCTTCTGTTGCCACGCCAACCAGCGCCAGCGCCGCTCCAACAACGTGACTCCCTGGTTGATCACCAGCCCCACCACACCAATCGCCAACATGCCCACCACAATTTTATCGGTGCGCAGCAAGATGCGGTTGGTCTGGATCATATACCCCAGGCCAGATTGTGCCCCCACTAGTTCGGCGGCAATGACGCTCGTCCAGGCCACCCCGATCCCCACGCGCAGCCCGGTTAAAATGGCGGGGAGGGCGGCCGGCAGTAACACATCGGTAATGAGCAAACGGCGCGTCGCTCCCATACATTGAGCCGCTCGAATGTAGAGCGGGTGCACCTGGCGAATGCCGTGGTAGCTGTTGACGAAGATGGGGAAGAAAGCGCCCAGGGTGACGATAAAATAAGCGGGCTGATCTCCAATTCCGAACCACAGAATTGCCAGAGGAATCCAGGCGATGGGTGGGATGGGGCGCAGCAACTCCACCAGGGGAGATAGGTAGCGGTCGAGACGCCGGCCGGCTCCCAACGCCAGGCCCACCGTTAATCCTATGCCAACCGCCAGCATAAAACCCACCAGCACCCGTCGGGTGCTGGCCAGGATATGGGTTATCAATTCACCGGAGAGGGCCATTTCCCAGGTGGTAGCGGCCAGCTGCCTTGGCGGCGGGAGAACCTGGGTGTTGATCCAGCCGGCCCAGGCCAGCAGTTGCCACAGTAGGATAACCACGCCGACAGATGCCAGGCGCGGCCCCAACCGGCGCGCCCAGACCTGGACGTGCCGGGTGCTACGGCGATAGGGAGTGGAGTCAGCCACAGATCCGGCGATGCTACGGCGTAACGGCTTGCACCCGCGCCGGGTCGTAACTGTCAGCGTTCAGGGCTGCTTCGGCCGCTGCGGCGTGGCTCATGTCCACATGGGCGCGTATATCCACCGCCTGTTGAATCAACCCTTGCGTCAAAATGAAGTCGGCCGCTTCCTCCATGATTTGCAAATCAGCTTCGTTGAGTGTCACGCGCACCTCGTCGATGCTGGCAGCCTGCACATTCGGCTCCACCGAGGCGGCTAGATCTAAAACGCTGGGATCAAAGGTAAGTTGAGAAGCTTCCTGGAACCAGGCATTGGCCTCGGTTTGATGGGTGGCGTAGTAGTAATACGCTTCGGTGAAAGCGTGCATGAACTGTTCCGGGGCGTTGGGGTGTTGGTCGATGTATGTCTGGGACATGACGACCAGGGAGACTACCTCCCCGACGTGCAACATACGCGCCAGCCCCGCCTGTTCAAAGATAGCCGGCGTCGGGTCAAAGCCCACCAGCGCATCGATCTCGCCCCAGCTGGCCCCATCCCCGGCCTGTACAATAGCCGCCTGTTCCAGGATGTCCAGGTTGATGCTTTGAATATCGACGGCAGGGTCAAGACCGGCTTCCTGGATCGCTTTCAAGGCATCTCGTTGGGCGGCGGCCCCAAAGGGCATGGCAACCCGCTTGCCTTGCAAATCCGCCAGGGTTTGAATGGGAGAGTCAGGCGGCACATAGATCGCCACCCGATTATACATCAGGCGCCCAATGATCACCCAGTTGGGGTCTCGCGCCAGCAGCGTGGCGGCCGGCTGGTCGGCGGTGAAGAGTACATCCACCTCCCCTGCCAGGGCCGCTTCGTTGAGCGGCCCACCGTAGCTAAAACCTTTAAACTCCGCTTGCAACCCGTTGAGAGCCAGAACATTGGTGTGAGCCAACACCTGGGTGATTTGCCCCTGAGTCGCCCAGGGTGTCTGCCAGCCAATGCGAATGGGGGTGAGGGCAGCCGGTTCTTCGACCGACTGGCCGGTGCAGGCGCTGACCAGCAACAATACCCCACTCAATAACCACCAACGCCATCTTGATTGCCATGTTGAATACATCTTGTTCCTCCTCGGGTTAAAAATAGGGTCAGCTAGAGCGAAGCACCAGGCGCCAGGGGTGCTTCATGGTGCAAACGTTGCGCATACCCGGCTACGGTCTCCGGCCAGGCGGCCGGCTCCAGAGGGTGGCGCTCCTGCGGGTCCGCTGCCAGGTCGTAGACGGTGACGGTTTGGGAAAGCACATCCAAAATAATCTTCCAGCGGTTGTCCACGCGAAAACCCTTCCACGGCCCCAGGCCCGGCACCCCGACGCCGGAGGCGCTTTGCTCCTCTCGATAATAGGTTTCACAGTAGGCCGGCCGGTGGGCCTGATCGTGGCGCAACAGGGGACGGAGGGTGCGGCCGGCGCGTAGGTGGGCGTCGGATAGCCCTAGCAGATCGGTTACGGTGGGCAAAATGTCCACCAGGCGTACCTGACTTTCCACCAGCCGGCCGGCCGGAATCAGACCCGGCGCGATCAACAGCAGCGGAACCATCTGCGTGGCGTCGTAGAGCAGGCAGCCATGCCCCTCCTCTTCCGGGTGGTTGCCATCCGGGCCAGCATGGTCATTAGGATACCAGCCGGCCAGGTCCTCCCCATGGTCTCCAAAGAGGATCAGCAGGCTGTTCTCCAGCAGGCCCCAGCGCGTGATCTGGTCGATGAAATATCCCAGGTGGTGATCGATATAAAACGCTTCTCCTTCGTATGGATTGGCGTCGGCCGGGGCGAACCATGTCGGTGGTTCGTAGGGCCAGTGGGTGTCGAAGAAGTGTAGGAAAAGGAAGAAAGGGGCTGTGCGCCGCGCCGCCAGCCAGGCCAGCCCTCGCTCCACCACCAGGGGGGCGCGTTTCAAGGCCGTGCCTCGCTTTTTAACGTCAATCGTGTTCAGCGGATCGGAGCCATCACTCAGGCGCGGAATCTCATCATCGTAATGGGCAAAGCCCCGCCCCATGCCATACCAGCGGTGCAGGCCGGGGCAGGAGACAATCGCGCCCGTCTCGTAGCCGCCCATCGCCAGAAGTTGCGCCAGAGTGGGGGCTGGGGTTTGCAGGCGTTCACGGAACAGGTGGCGGATGCCATGTTGATAGGGTTGCAGGCCTGTGAAAACAGAGGCGTGGCTCACCGGCGTCAACGGCGCCGAGGCCACCGTGTGGCGAAAAGTCGTTCCCTGATGGCGCAAGGCGTCCAGGTTGGGCAGGCCGGCCGTATACGCCACATCGGCGCGCAGGGTGTCCAGGCTGATAAGAATCACATTTCTAGGCAATGTCATACAAGCCTTACCTCAAGCTTATCCGTGGAAGGGTTAATAGCACAGCGCAATCATAACGGGCAAATGGGTTATGGGCAAGCCACCAGGACCCCCAGCTACAATGGGCGTAAATCCACTGCGTAAGAGCTCTCTGAAAAGAGGGAACGACTATCTGGCAGTTGTGTGGCGCTCAACCTGCCCCCACCTGACGAGTCGATCATAAAGCTTTCAAGGGGTGCTCTTGAAAAGGATGGGAAAGGCTATTTGGTGCGGCAGATAACGAGCCACTCTCACCTGATTGACCCCGCTGGCCGGGTTAAATACCCAAACCATATCGCCCTGGTGCTGCTCGGGGGCATAATATTCTCCCTCCTCAAAAACATGCACCACCGCCATCTCATGGGTTGCCAGATGCAAGGCGTGAATCGCGCCCGCTTCACACCAGGGCGGGTCAGGGCAGTGAACATAGGAGAGAATATCCCCACTTGGCAACCCTCTGGTCTGATCCCCCGGACCGGTGACAAGAACCGTCTCTTGCCGCGAAATCAAATCAAACCCGTAAATATCCCAATCCCCGTTGCGCCCATCCTCCCAAACCACCAGGTTTCCATCCACCCGCAGCCACTGCTGCGGTGCGGCGTCGTGCGTCACCGTCACGCTCTCTCCCGTGCTGAGGTTGTAAGCATAAATGTCCAGAGCGTAATCCTCCCACACCACCCAATCGCCGCTGATGTCAGGATGATTCTCCCACTCCGTGTCGTTGGTAACCTGACTCTTGACCCGGCTGTCCAGATTGAAGAGGTGGATATCCCGTTGCTGGGCATCGGCATGGAGCCAAATGACATGGCCGGCGCTGGCGGCGGGTTGAAAGTCTTGCGTTAAGGGGTCCAGGCTGAAAGGGGCGATGACGATATGCTCCTCCGTTGCCAGGTTGTAGGCGTGAATTGTGTTCCACTCGCTTGGGCAAATCAACTCTGCAATCACCCAATCCCCATCCAGCCTGACATCGTCCGTATCGCAAGGTAGCGCTTCGGACAAATCACGAATTAAGCCAGTGTCTCTATCAAGCACACGAATTGTATAATCTAAAATTGAACGAGGGCGTTCAAGCCACGCGAAATGTGAGTGAGTTATCACTGGGTCCGATAAGGCAAGTCTTTTTCTGTAAAAGTGGTTCCTTCGGTGTAGCCAGAACTAAACAGTAAAAACAGGTTCAGCCATCGGCTGGTGGATTTGTGGATAACGGTTCCGTCCCTCCACCGT
>DAOTXO010000114.1:0-8750 GCA_034435495.1 Anaerolineae bacterium | reverse complement strand
GACCCCCCTGCCTCCGACGCCGACGCCCACTCCCACGCCGACCCCTTCTCCCACTCCCGAACCGACGCCTGATCCCCTGGCGGATGGGCAACGTTTTGAGAACAGCGCCATCGGCCTGGCGCTGACCTATCCGGCCGGCTGGGCGTCAACCGAGCTCTTTGGTTCATTTTTCCTTTTTGCCAGCAGCGAAGCCTTGTTGGCGGCCGGCCTGGAGCCGGGTCAGTTCACCGATGGCGCGGCGCTGTTGGTGATAGCCGGCCCGGCCGGCGATCTGGCGCTGGATGACCTCCTGGGCGCTGTCGGCGATGAAGCGGTCATCCTGGAAGAAGAACAGGAGACGACGCTGGGCGGCACACCGGCCCGCCGCGCTGTGGCCCGTGTGGAAGAGGAAGGCAACGATATCACCCTCCTGGCTGTGACAGCCACCAACGAGGCCTGGGGTTATATTCTGGCCGGCATCATGCCCGGCGACCAGATGGAACAGTACATGCCCATCCTGGAAGCAATGCTGGCCTCCGTTGCCCTCACCCCACCCACCGGCGACCCCAGCGCGTTGTCCGGCGAAACGGATACCGGCCCGACCGCTGAAGCCTCTGGCCCCCTGGCGGTGGGCGAGCTGGCCAGCGGTCAGTTGACGCAGGGTGTGGTTTACACCCTCGATCTGCCGGCCGGCGATTATGTCATCCTTACCGGCGGTGAGGGGGACTTGGTGTTGACGTTGCTGGATGCCGCCGGGACCGAAGTCGCCAACGCCGATGCCGCCTTTTCGGGCGAGCTGGAGACCCTGCTGTGGTCGGTGACCAGCGCTGAAACCTATCAGGTGCAGGTGACGGAGTGGTCAGACGAAGCCAGCGCCTACGCCCTGGCGGTGTTGCCCATCACCCCGGTCGTTGATGCACCCCTCACCTTTGAAGCTGAGGTGGATGTCCCGTTATTCCTCTATGCCGCGGCAACTGGGGGTGAGGATATTGTGATAACGGTCGCTTCCCAGGCAGAAGATTTTACACCGCTGCTGCTGGACAATGCCATTACCGATCCGGAGATAACGGTTCTCAGCGCCTTGCCGGCCGGCACGTACACCGCCAGCGTGGAAGGGTACAGTCAAACCGTAACCAGCTACACCATTCTGGCGCTGCCACTGCCGCAAGAGCTGGCCGTCTATCAGCCCGCTGCGGCGGATGATTTTATGGCCGATCCAGGCCCGCTGCCATCGGCTGGGGCGCTGGCGCTCAACACCGTCACCGCCGTCCCACCCACCAGCGGAACCACCTATAGCATCACGGTGGCGGTGGATGGCATCTATCTCTTGTTGGCGGCCGGGTCGGCCGATGCAGATGTGGCTCTGGCGGTGGATGCTGCTGATGGCACGCGCATAGCTTACGCCGATAATGAGTTTTCCGGCCAGCCGGAATTGGCGCTCTGGACGGCCGCGACCGATGGAGAGTTGCAAGCCACCGTCTCCGATTTCTTCAGTGTCACCAGCCCTTTCAACCTGGCCTTCTACGCCCTGGCGGAGTTCAGCGAAGGAACGACATGGACGGTAGACGTGACGGAGGAGGCCATCCCGGTAGTTGTTGTCCTGGCTGACTCCGAGGTGGACAGCGTCCTGACCGTTACCAATGCGGCCGGGGAAACTTACGCCACCGTGGATAATAGCTTGCAAGGGGAAGTGGAGTGGCTGGCATTCCACGAAGCGCCGGCCGGCGTTTATACCATCAGCGCCAGCGATTACTACGGCGGCGGAGCCGACGGAGGATTCCGCTTTGCGGTGCTGCTGCTTGAACCAGCTTTCTTTGCCCCCTGATGCGCCTGAAGAGGCGGGGGATTGTTGCCAACAGGAGCGCTGTCCCACCGGACAGCGCTCTTTTGTTGGGCCACGGTCGCGCCGCGAGCAGGCTGAGGCGCGCGCCGGTCGGTTGACCAGTGGGGATTAACGGCTACAATTTGCCCATCTGACGCACACCAGGGCCATGAGCAGCGTGCGCCCCTATTCATCTGGCAACCAGATGCCGGCCGGTTCCCTTCCCGGTCAAGTAGTTTCCGAGGAGTCCCATTCATGTCATCTCATAGCCGGTTCCACCGTTTTATTTCCCTCTTGCTCGCTTTCTTGCTCCTGGTACAACTGTGGCCGGCGCCGTTGTGGGGGGCGCGGCCGGCTCAGGCGCAGCCATCTTTCCCCCTGGCTTCCACGCCAACTCTGACGGCCCTGACGGAGCGCGGCGCGACGGACGAGACCACCAGCCCGGCCCTGACCATAGCGCGTGTTCAATCCGCCTATGTGCCTCAGGACACCATTTCCAACACCCTGGTCATCACTCTGACTGTTACCAATAATCTGCTACCCACCACCTTTCCCACATTGGACCCCTCGGCGACAGTCACAGAGGCGCTGGCTGTGTTTGAAGCTTTCGACTACAGCAACGACCCCAACACCTTGCACCATGTCGTGGTGGCGACGGTGTTCACGCCTGACGCAGAGTTGATTTCAGCCACGTCTGAGTTCGTGCAAACGGGTTCAGAGTTCGTCGGTGACCTGGCCAAACTTGCTCCCCTGAGTAGCGCCCAGGTGCGCCTGACGGTGGCTGTTCCCCCCAGTGTGACGGCCGAAACGTTGTTGGACACCGGCGCGCGCGCTTACGCCTCGTGGCGGGGAAGCATGGTTAGCGCAGCGACGACGCCGGCCGTTTTGTTGCCCGACAGCCTGGGCGATTGGCTCATCTGGACGCCCGACGCCGACCTCTATGATGAGCCAATGTTAAAAGCCTCGGCCGAGGTGGGGGGCGACCCCAGCGGGCTATTTGAAAGTGTGCGCGCCATGGGCTACGAGGCTTACGCCGGCTCGTTGCGCGGCACGCGGGGAACCTTGTGGAGCGCGGCCGGCAACAGCATCGACCAGGCCAGTCTCCTGATCGCCATGTTGCGGGCGGGTGGCACACCGGCTCGCTACCGTCATGGAACCCTCAGCCAGGGGCACGCCCAAACCCTCATTGCCAGCATGTTCCCAACCCCGCTGCAAACGGTGGGGCAGGTGGCGACCGGATTGCCCATCGCCGACCCGGTCAACGACCCCGACCTGTTGAGCCTGGCCCAGGATCACTGGTGGGTGGAGGCGTATCTGCCAGGCGTGGGCTGGACGGATCTCGACCCCTCGTTCCCCACCGCCCAGGTAGGACAATCCTTCGTCCTACCCGAAGATGTGGCCATGGATGGCACTGACCGCATTGCCGAACTGCCCGACGCCCTGCGCCACAAGGTTACGCTGCGTCTTAAGACGGAAAATTACCACCCGCTCAACGTCTCTCCCGGCGGATTGGACATAGGCTATCCCCTCAGCGCCACCTTCAACACGGTGCAACTGACCGGCAAGCCCATCTCGTTAGCCCATCTTGTCGAGGGCAGTGGCCAGGGGGGATTGGTCTTCGTCACCACGGAAGTCACCTACACCCCTTATTTTGAGATTGACGGGGATCAGTTCCTGGGCGATTCCTACCAGGAGATCATCACCAACTTCCCCTTTGGGACCATTCTCTACACCGGCTTGTGGTGGGAATTTGAGGTGATGGCCCCGGATGGCAGCACAACCACCTACACTCGTACCCTGGTCGACCGCCTGGGAGCGGCTGCGCGCCTCAGCGGTGGGACGATCCCTATTGAGGTGAGCGACTCGGATGCCCCCTTGCTGGATGACACGATGCTGTTCCAGGCGCACATCAGCACCGGCTCCATGCCACTGAGCGCTCTGGAGGAGCAGCTGGCCAGCCTGGCCCCCAGCAACGATGCCCTGGTGGATGCCCTGAACGCCTTACAGGCAGTCGATCCAGAGGACGAAGTGGCTTTGGAAACGGCCCAAAAAGCAGCCGCCGCCACCTATCGCACCTGGGGCATGACCACCCTGGAGGGATTGAGTTCCACCTATTACGCTCAGGCAGATGAGGCTACCGCCTTTGTAGCCGAGAGCACCCTTGTCAAGAGTTACGCCGCTGCGCCCCGCCTGGTGCTCTCGGATGTGCGTGTCCAGAGTGATGGGGATGTCGCCATGACCCTGGACTTGCTCCACGATCAGGTTGTGGCCTACGCTTACCCAGAGCAAAACGCCGATGCTACCTTTGGTTTCCAGGGGTTGCGTGGCGTGGTGGTGACGCACGTGGAGGGGCTGGCGCTGGAAACCGCCACCGGTCAACCCGCTCTGACAACGGCGACGATTTTCCGTGAGGCGCTGGCGCAGCCGGATGGCGATCTGGCAGTCATTACCGCTGATACCCTGGCTGACCTGGACCCGTTGCCCTTGAGTGACGAAGCCAAAGCGCGCATCACTCAGGCAGCGCTGGCCGGCCGGATCATTGGCGTCCCCACCCAGATGGTGGTCATCAGCGATACGACGACGGTCGGCTGGTGGGAGACGGATCCGACGACTGGCTTCACGGTGGGGGTGCTGGAGAACGGGTTGCACGGCGTTTTGGTGGAGTACAACGCCCTGGCTCAGTTCAGCGCTCGCTTTGCCGGCTTTGTGGGGGGCTTTGCCGGTCAATTTGCTGGTTCCCTGCTGGGTTTTGTCGCCAATGTCTTGAACCTGATCAACCAGGGGCAGCCGCTGGATATGAAGGAGCTCCTGGAGCAGGCGTATGCCGACCTCTTGATCGAGGTCATCATGTTCATCGCCGGCAAGATTCCCCAGATTGAACATCCGGCCCTCAAGGCGCTGGCGTCGGCCGGCCTGGGGATCGTCAAAACGATCCTTCAGAGTTGCGTTGCCGGCGATTGCATTCAGGCCGCCCCCCTTATTCAGAGCATCATTGACTCTATCCGTGACACCCTGGCAGAGGTTTTTCTGGGCATTCCCATCGGAGATTTCATTACGCTGGGTCAGATCGCCGGCAAGCTGGCGGCTGTGGTGGTGTTGGATTACTTCGCCGGCATCGACCCGCCGCTGCCCGGCTCGCTGGTGGGGGTGGAGACGCCGACGCCGGCCGCTAATCTGGCCACAACGACTGTCACAGCGGTGGGTTCTGGCAGCCAGAGCGTCAGCGGCGCGCTGCAGGTGCAGGCTCTGACGCTTGATAGTAGCCTGGGGGGAGCAGCTACCTACGCCCCGGCCGCTACCGGCCTGGCAGTGGGTGGGGATGGCGATCCCTTTGGCCTGATCACCTTTGCGCCGGGGGCGAATTTTAGCCTGACCGACGCGCAGGTGTGGCTGGACGGCCTGAGCGGTTCGTTGTTGATTGGGGGCCAGCCTGTTGTGTTGCCGGCCAATGTAGCCCTGACGGCCTTCAGTGGAGCCATCACCATCACAGAAGCGACGGCTGAGGCGGATGATATGGTTCTGACCGGCGCAGCTGACTACTTTACCCTCTCTATCACCCCGACCACCTCCATCATTGACCCGGTGGCGAGCGCTGTTTTCAACGCTGTCATTGACACCTCGCTGGATGACACCTTCACCCTGACCGTGCGCGGCCCAGATGGCTGGCGCGTGACGGTGGATAGCACCGGCCAGGTGACAGCCGCTCCCCCGCTGGGGGCGGCGCCGGGTGACTACGCTATCTCCCTGACAGCGCAATCGGGACAATTTCCCACCCTGTCCACCACCGCCACCCATCTGGTGACGGTCAATCCCTTCAATGGCCTGGAGGCGGCCCTGCAGCCCGATCCTTTGCTAACTGTGCCCTGGGGGCCACCCGCGCCCGGCGCGACAGCGGACAGTCTGACGGCCAAACTTCAGTTGCCCGATGCTGCTTACGCCATCTGGATCACCAATACCTCCACCATCTCCCACACGTTTGATGTGATGGTGGATGGCCTGGCGGGCGATTGGGTGTTGCTAAATGGCGAGATGGGCAGCGGAGCCGCGTCGTTGCTGTTGCCGGCCGGCGCAGTGGCCCGCCTGAGCTTGGTCATTTCGCCCACGCTGACTGTTTTGCCACCGGCCGGAACCCTCTACCCCTTCACGGTGGAGGTTGAGGCGGCCGATGACAGCAGCCTGAGCGCGTCATTGCCGGGCAGCTTTACCGTCCCGGCGGTTGCCTATCCCTACATGAGCCTGCAACCCGCCAGCGTTTACGTCGCCCCCGACGCTATGGGGACAATCGATCTGGGCCTTTACAACCTGGGCAACACGGCCGATGGGTTCGTTGTCGCCAATAGCGCGACCGCGCTGGATGTTCCCACGCGCACCCTGACGGTGACGCCGACCGCCCCCACCCTGCATGTCAATGCCGGCGAACAAACCACCGTGACGCTGACGGTGGATACGGCCGGGGCGATGCCGGGCGAGGTGTACAGCCTGTACAGCCAGACGGAGAGCGGCGGTTACACCCTGATCGATCTGGCGCTGGTGACGATTGTGTCCCCGGCCGCCATTTGCGCCTACGATGCGGTGGGGGTGACGGATGATGTCATCCTCAGCGCCCTACTCTTCGATTTGGGGAGCGCCATTGATGTTTTGGCGACCGATTTGGGCAATCTGACGGCGCGCGACGCGGTGGTGGCCGACCTGGAGGCGATCATTCTCTATCTGGAGCCTTCGCCGGGGCGCGCCAGTCTGGAGAGCGTGACAGCCAGCCTGGCCGCCCACACCGATCCGACCGACATCGAAGCTGATCTGGCTGCTCTGTGTCTGGCGCTGGCGGATTTGACCCTGGAACTGGAAGCGCGCGCTGTCTATGGGGCGACCGTCGCCTGGACGCCCGGCTACGCTGCCATCCTGGCGGGGGCCAGCGGCGCTTACACCCTGACAGTTACCAATGCCGGTGAAGTGACGACCACCTACACCGTCTCTGTAATTTTGCCGGACGGGCCGACCGAGTTCATGGTCAGCTTGCCGGCCGGGGCGATCCAGACGACGCCCTATACCATCGGGTCGGTTGCTATTGGTAACTACACCCTGGCGGCCACGGCCACAGCGGTTGATCCCTTACCTGTGCTCGTGCAGGCCTCAGCCACAGCCGGGCTGCGCGTGGTCGACCGCTTTGTAGATGTGATGGCGGTCAACGCCACCCCCGATTTTGTCGAGACGGGGGTCAGCTCCACCACCCTCAGCGTGGCGGTCAACAATGTGGCCGGCCTGGCTTTGCCGGCCGAAGCCCAGGTTGCTATTCTGGCTCCCACCGGCGGCATCAGCCACACCCAGGCGTTGTCTCTCACCCTCCTGACCGGCGGGGTGGTGAGCTACGATCTGGGGTTGGTGGAGACCTCCGGCTGGCGACGCGGCATCTACACCGTCACGGTCGATTTGATGGCTGGCGACGGGATGCTCATCCCCAACGGCAGCGGTTATGGTTACTTCACAGTGGCGGAAGGGTTGGTGGCGCGTCACGCCGTTACGCCCGCCCTGGTGGCCCCCGGCGTCGTCACCGTTACCACTGCCGTTACCACGGAGGTGACTTCCCAGGCCTTTGGGGACGAGGCCACCGCCAGCCAACCGGTTTGGCAACCGACTGGCCTGCGCGATCTGCCAGAAGGGTTTGTTGAAACGCTGATTGGCGAAGATGGCGCGCCCATCATCCGGCGCGGGCCAACGCCGCCACCGGTTGTGGTGGCAGACGAGGCAATCGCCCCGGCCGGAGATAACGTTCAGCCTGAGACCGCCCCGCCGTCTAACACCGACGAAGAAGAAGCTGCACCTACGCCGGCCGGCATTGCCCCCACTCGCACTGTCATTCAGGCTGGCGGCGTGGTCACCCGCACCGAAGAGACGGACCCATCTATCATTTTCACCGGCTCCTGGAGCAATCTGAGCAGCAGCGTCGCCAGCGGCGGCACAGTCCAGCGCTCACGCACGGCCGGCAACACCGCTGTCTACACCTTCCAGGGAACCTGGCTTGGCCTGGGCTTCTACGCCAGTAGCTCCAGCGGCCAGATGCAGATCACGCTGGATGGCGTTGACCAGGGCGTTTTCGACCTCTACCAGCGGGATGCCACAGCGCTGGCTTACTACTGGAGCGATCTGCCCGACATCACCCACACGGTGACGGTGACTGTTCTGGGTCTCAATAACGCCTTTGCCTCTGACACCTATGTCAGCCTCGATTACATCGAGGTGTGGGATGGCGAACCCCTGGCGGACGGCCTATTTGAGCAAGATGATCCCCGCGTGTTTCTCAGCACCGGCTGGGATGTTCGCAGCGACGGGGCCGCCAGCGGCGGGACCTACGTTCGCGACACCGCTGCCACCGCCTGGTTCCCCTTCACCGACGACAGCGCCACTTTCCAGGCCCTGGCCTATAGTGGCGGCGGCGTGGCGGCCCTGTCGGTGGATGGAACGTTCCTGACGCTGATCGACCTCTATCATCCCACCAGCATCACCCGCACCCTGTCGGTCGATGGGTTGGGGGCCGGCCTACACGTGTTGCAACTGAGCAGTTACCGCAGCACGATGGCGACGGTGGATGCCTTCCGTTCCCCTGGCGTACCGCCCTTCTACCCACCACCTGACCCCGCCGGAGTGGTGCGGTATGAAGAAGACAGCGGCGTTTTGTACAACGGTGTACCCTACTCCCAAACGTCCACCTCCTGGACATCAGTCGCTCTCAACGAAGCCAGCGATGGTTACTATTTGCGCTCCGAGACGGCCGGGGATGTGGCGTCCTTCACCTTCGATGGTAGTTGGGTCGGAGTGGGTTTCGTCGGCGGAACTGCCTCTGGGCAGGCTCAGGTCTTTTTGGATGGGGTGGATCAAGGCGTGGTCGACCTCTACCGTCGTGACACCGAAGCCGTTTCTGTCTACTACAGCGGGTTGGTGAGCGGAACGCACA
>DAOTXO010000113.1:0-13994 GCA_034435495.1 Anaerolineae bacterium | reverse complement strand
CGCCATAGCCGGCCGCTCCCATCTCTTTAGCTTCCATCTGGTTGCTGCATTGTCCGGGCGCTCAACGGTTAACTTCCAGCGCCGGCTCCAGATACAATCCATCCACGCCGAAACTCACTCCATCGAAGAAGGTGGTCCAGGAACAGGTAGTCCCATCTTCCAGGACGCACACAATAATGTCGTCATCGTCGCCGGTCACGCCGGGTACGTCATACGGCCCGGCGGTGCTGAGGTAAATTTCCGAATCCAGCTGACTGATCCAGATACCATCGATGCTCTCACTGGGTTCACTCAAGTCCAGGTCGCTCCCGGTCAGATACGGCTCCCAACTGCCGCTGGTGTTGCCATACCAGGTGATAGGTTGGAAGATCAAGACATCCGATCCAGAGCCGGTGATGACATTGCTGTTGCTATCCAACACTTCATAATTGCCGTTGAAACTCATCATAAACTCGTTGTTGGGCGTAAACCCAATGGCATCTACATTCTCGTCTTCTGTGTCCAGACCCACATCTGAACCATCGAAGTAGAAGGTAAAACGTCCACTCGTGTCATCTCCCAGCGAGCTCGCCCGAAACGTCACCAGGTCTTCCGGCTCAATAAAGCGAAAGATGCCTGGCAACTGCGTCCGTTCTGAAAAACTCATAATCAGATAGGTACCATAGCGCACAAAGGCATCGATATTGGTGGTGACACCCACATCACTGCCATCGAAGAACATGCTCCAGGTCTCATTGTTCAAGTCATAGACCAGAATGTCCTCCGGTCCGAAGTCAACGCCTTCGACGGAACCGGCCACATCGGCGCTCAGATACAACTCGTTGTCGCCCGGCGGAGGCAACATCTCAAAGGTGTGGGTGTAGACGCGCCCGTTGAACTCCGCCGCATACGTCCAGGTCCCGATCGGCACAGTGGGCTCGATGTATTTCGGCCAGCTGCGCGCTTCATACGCATCGTAAGGCTCACCTGGGGGTGTCCAGGGGGCTGGCCAGACCCAACTGATGTAGGCTGTGCCATCAGGTTGGTAAACTGTGTAGGTTGTGGTCTGGCTTTGCAAAAGATCGCGGTGGTAAGCGGAGAAATAGATCATCTGCCCGGAGTTGACAAAGGCGTCATCGTTAGGAATGGCCGTTTGCGGGCAGGGGCGGAACTCCGGCGCCGAGGTGCCCACAGTCAGTTTGTTAATCCCAGAATCGAAGTAAGGGGGTTGTTCCTGCCACAAAGAACCGGTGTCGGGATTGAGCAGGTTACACGTTCCGGCAAAAGGGTCAAGGCGAGGCGCGAGCAGGGCGGAGCTGGCGCGCACCTCAAAGTGTAAATGGGGCCCTGAAGAGACACCCGAACTACCCACAATCCCCAGGTATTCACCAGCGACGACGCTATCGCCAGCAATTTTGGGAGTCATGTTGCCGTACTTCAGGTGGGCGTACCACGAAACAGACCCATCAGCGTGGGCGATGGCGATGTAGTTGCCGAAGGTCAGGTCCTGGAGGAAATTACAACTCTGGTCGTTGGTATCACCGTCAAATTTGCTGATGATAACTCCATCGGCCGCGGCTATCACCTCCATAGCATTCTCCTCCATCTTGTTCCAGGGGAAGGGCCAGGCGACAATGTCTGTCCCGCCATGGTTGTAGCCCGTTATATCCCAGGTGCGGTCGCCGCAGGCGTAGTCGATGATAAAATCGGGGCTGTTCACATCGTTGTCCACCAATTGGGTGACAGCATAAAAGCCAAAATCGTTGTAACCGGCCGCCTGTCTCACTGGCCAGATGAAAGTGACTGGTTGGGTGGGGGTGATGGTGGGCGTAACCAAAATTCCCTGCGTGCGTAGTCGCTGAGCGTTGGCATGGGCCTGCTGCCGCGCTACCACTTCAGCGCCTTCGGCAATCGCGCCGTGAGGCTCAAATTCCATATATTCAGCGCCGGGCAGCGCCATAGGCGACGAACCGGTGAGACGTGTCGTTTGATAAGAGGGGAGTGGGGCACGCACAGTTGCGGCCGCGGGCCACCCACCCCTCAGTGCGGTGTGCAACGCCAGCAATCCCAGACAAAGTGCCATGATGATGACGAGTAGAACTACAATACGTCGTTTATGAAGTGTTGGTTTATGGACTAACATTGATTACCTCCCAAAAGCTGAGCCATCCTGTGATGAGACGAATCCAATTCTGGAGGCGCGGCCTTCGCTGCCGATAAGAAAACATACAGCTGCCATCCTGCCTGATAGGCTTCCACAAGCTGGCTATCGAACTGGTTGCTGTTGGACAACCACGAACGATGCCTTCCCATGATCCCCAACCTATTGACGCAACTGACTCTCGTGCGTTCCCAGCCGCCAGACAGGGCACAACGACAAGATAGATCTCAGGCCGAAGAAAGGTATCAATTGGTTGTTGGGAAACAATGGGTGTGAAGCGTTACACCTGTTATACGTTGCCGCCGGGATCATCTATCCAGGAGAGATGACAACGTACTGTTTCCTGATGAAGTCATTGTACCAGAAAGTACAGGCGTGCAACAAGATGATCGCGCCGGAGAGGGGCGTACAGGATAGGATAATGGTCATGGTGTAGAAGAGCTCTTCTCGATGAGTTGACAGGGGTGGCCTACAAGAGCAGCCATGGCGCAACCGCCGCACTCAATGGCCGGGTGCGGCGGTTGCCATTTTCATCAGGGGTGAAGCGTCGCTTTAAGGTTGATTGATGTCCAGAGCTGGCTCCAGATACAAGGCGTCGATGCCATATAGACCCCAATCGAAGAAGGTTGTCCAGGAACAGGTCGGGCCTTCTGCTATGGCGCAGGCAATGATGTCGTCGTCATCACCGCTGACGCCGGGTACTTCGTAAGCGCCAGCAGCGCTGACGTATATTTCTGTACTCAGGGGGTTGATCCACAGGCCGTCAATGCTTTCGCTGGCCTCCGCCAGATCAATGTCGGCCCCGGTGAGGTAGAGCTCCCAACTGCCGCTGGTATTGCCATACCAGTCTGTGGCGTGAAAGATCAGAATGTCGCCCCCTTCACCGGTCAGGGTGTTGCCCTGATCGTCGGGCACAGAATACGCCCCGGCTAGACTCATGACCACCTCGTTATTTTCGTTGAAGGCGAGGGCATCTACATTTTCCTCCTCCGTTTCCAGCCCAACGTCAGAGCCGTCGAAGTAGAAGGTGAAGCGCCCGCTGGTGGTATCGCCAGTGGATTGGGGGCGGAATGTGACGAGATCGGCCGGCTCAATGAAGCGGAAGATACCCGGCAGTTGTGTGCGCTCGGAGAAGCTCAAGATGAGGAAGCTGCCGTAGCGCACAAAGGCATCGATGTTGGCTGTTGCCCCCACATCGCTGCCGTCGAAGAACATGGCCCAGGTGTTGTTGTTCATGTCATAGATGAGTATATCTTCCGGCCCAAAATCGACGCCCTCCACGCTGCCGGCCGTGTCGGCGCTCAGGTATAAGATGTTGTCGCCGGCCGGGGGCAACACCTCGAAGAGGCGGGTGTAAACCTCTCCCTCAAACTGCGCCTCAAAGCGCCAGGTTCCCACCGGCACAGTCGGCCAGAGATGTTTGGGCCAGGTGCGCGCTTCAAAAGCGTCGTAAGGTTCTGGATTGGAGAGATCAGAAGGCCAGGTCCAGGTGGTGTAGGCCTGACCGTCAGGTTGATAGAGAGTGTAGGTGGTCACCTGGCTGGCTAACAAATCACGATGATAAGCGGAGAAGTAAACCAGCTGACCGGCGTTGACAGTTGTCTCATCATTCGTGATGGTCAACTCTGGGCAAGGGCGAAATTCAGGGGCCGCCGATCCCACCGTTAACTTGTTAATGCCGGAGTCGTAATAAGGGGGTTGTTCGACCCACAGCGAACCAGTGTCGGGATTGAGCAGATTGCACTGGCCGGCAAAGGGATCTAGCTTGGGAGCCAGAATGCTGCTATCGGCGCGCACCTCAAAGTGGAGGTGGGGGCCGGAGGAGATGCCGGAGCTGCCGACAACGCCCAGATATTCACCCGTGACCACGCTGTCGCCGATGCCTTTGGCAGTCAACGAGTTGTACTTCATGTGAGCGTACCAGGACACCTTGCCGTCGGCGTGAGCAATCGCCAGGTAATTGCCGAAGCTGTTGCCTTCCAGAAGGGAGCAGTTTTGGTCGTTGGCATCACTGTCCACTTTGTCTACAATCACGCCATCGGCGGCGGCAACCACCTCAATCGCATTCTCTGCCATTTGGTTCCAGGGGAAAGGCCAGGGAACAATGTCCACCCCGCCGTGGTTGTAGCCGGCGATATCGTAGCTGCGCTCGCCACAGGCATAGTCCAGCAGGCTACCGGGGTTGTTGGGGTCGTGATCGACCAGGTGGGTGATGGCATAGAAGCCAAAATCCTGGTAGCCGGCCGCCTGTCGCACCGGCCAGGTAAACAACACCGGATTGGTCTCACTGAGAATGGGAGTGGATAAAATGCCCTGGGCGCGCAGCGCCTCGGCGTTGGCCTGGACGCGTTGCCGGGCGACGACCTCGCTGCCCTCCTCCAGGCTCCCATGCCCGGCCGGCAGGTTATGTGCGCCGACCAGTTGCATGGGCGGTGCACTGGTCACCTGTGTGGCCCGATAAGCTGCGCGACCGGCCGGTGCGCCAGAAGCGTTCAAGATAAGCGACCATAGCCAGGCGCTCAAGGCTATGACTGCCAGGGATAGAATTGTGCGTTCCCCCAACCATTTCCTTCTCATTTACAACCTCCCAGAATCGATGATGAAACGATGAATTGCCAAATGGTTGTGTGGCATGATTCCCTTGATAGGCGCGCTGGCATAGCGCCTGGGCCTTTGGCGCGACTGCCAACACCCACCCTTGCCTGGTTTGATGGGCTGGCCTATAGGGTTGACTGTATACCCACAAATTGAGACGATCAGATTTCCGCCATGAGCGGCCGGCGAGGGGTACCAGTATTCAAGCCAATATCAGCGTTCACAATCCACATTCTAACGCAAATCCCCCCTGACGTTAGATGACATTGGTACTAATGTGGCGTACAGTTATTGTACAGATATTGCGCGTGTTGTGCGCTGGGGAACAGGTACAAAAAAGGCCGGTTGCGACCGGCCGATTGAGTGGTTGATGTACTTACTGGAATGATGGCAATGGTTAGAAGAGCCCCCAATCCCCCCCGGCCCCTTCTTCCATCATGGAGGGGTCCCACATTTCTGCGCCTATCTCAACGGTGCTGTGTCCTCCCGTGATGCTGTTGGCGGTGTGACGCACCTGCTCAATCAGTTGGGGGCCATAAGGACAAAAAGGGGTGGTCAGGATCATGGTGATCGACACCCCGCCGTCTGGTTTCATTTCCAAATTGCGGATTAAACCCAACTCAACCACATTTAGTCCAATTTCCGGGTCGACAACGGAGCGCAGCGCTTCCAGAACCTCTTCCTCTTTACTGGCAATCATGGCGTTTCTACCTCAGATAAAAGAATGGTTTGGGAGTAGGGGGCAACTGCATCCCGTTCCCGTGGTTCGGCAGTAATGATAAAGTGACAACAGGTGTCCCCTCTTAACATGCAACTGTGTTGTTGCACATCCGTTTGCATAATGCTTTCGATGAGGGTGGTGTCCAGAGTGCAAATCTCTTCATGCTGGTAGCCGATGGTCAGGTAAGGGCAGCTGGACTCGACAACGCGATAGCCGTTTTCAGTTACTTCCCAGCGGGCCATGAAGCCTTCCTGGTTGAGCAAGGCCACCAGGTAGTTGAGGCGCGCCTCACCCACCAGATGTTCAAACTCGCCGCTGCGCTCTTCCAGAATACGGTGCACCACGCCGCGGAGTAATTCGGCCACCATTTCGGCCGGGAAGCGCTGCTTTAACTCATCCAACAGCCGGTTGCTCAGGGCGAAGTATTTCTTGGGAAAGAGCTCAATCCCTTCCTCGCTTAAGCTGTAGACAAAGTAGGGGCGTCCCACTTTGCGCCGCACGCTATCGGCCGTGATCAGGCCATCGGCTTGCAAGGTGTTCAGATGGTGGCGCACCGTCACCGGAGACAC
The DNA here is from genome assembly GCA_034435495.1 of Anaerolineae bacterium. Lineage (GTDB taxonomy): Bacteria > Chloroflexota > Anaerolineae > Promineifilales > Promineifilaceae > DAOTXO01. The sequence continues at coordinate 7,969 of DAOTXO010000113.1, read as the reverse complement.
ATGGGCGGCCGCTGCCAGGTCCTCCACTGAAGCCTGGTGGAGCGCCTTGATGGCGTGCAAAATCACGTCGCGGGTTTGGGTTTTGCTTGTTACAGATTTCACGATATAATTTATCCAGTTTTCTCTGACAAAAATTATAACAATTCTTCCACCCCTTGTCAATTTTCACTATTTTTATCATTTTAATAGTAAAAATGGTTGCCCCTGATGGGGGTGTGTGTTATACTGAACCGGACAGAAGGTGTACAGATTCACAGGTTAAACCTGGGGTCTTCAACGTTGGGGCGACTCCGACGACACACCTGGATTGAGGAGATCAAGAGCTAATGAGTGCTGTACTTGAAATACGCAACTTACATGTGAAAGTTGGCGAAAACGAAATCTTGCGCGGTATCAATTTGACCGTGCAGCAGGGTGAGATTCACGCCATTATGGGGCCAAATGGCTCTGGCAAAAGCACGCTGGCCTATGCCCTGGCCGGCCATCCCTTTTATGGGCCGACGGCCGGGCAGATGTGGTTCAATGGTGAAGATCTATCAGAAATGGAAGCGGATGAACGCTCACGCGCCGGCCTCTTCCTGGCCTTTCAATACCCGGTGGCGGTGCCCGGTGTGACCGTTGCCAATTTCTTGCGTCAGGCCTTGAACGCGCGTCGCCGCGCCGCCAACCCGGAGGACAAGGGTATCTCCATCCCCGCTTTTCGCCGCTTGCTGACGGCTAAAATGGACGCTCTGGGCATCGACCACAAGTTTGCCGGTCGTTACCTGAACGATGGTTTTTCCGGCGGTGAGAAAAAGCGGGCGGAGATTTTGCAGATGTCGGTGTTGGAACCGAAAATCGCCATCATGGACGAGACAGATTCTGGCCTGGACATCGACGCCTTGCGGGTGGTGGCTGAAGGCGCCAATCGGCTGCGCCAGGAACTCAACATGGGGGTGATGGTCATCACCCATTACCAACGCATTTTGAACTACATCCAGCCCGACTATGTGCACATCCTGATGGGAGGGCGCATTGTGGAGAGCGGTGGCCCTGATCTCGCCCTGCAACTGGAAGAGAAGGGGTACGATTGGATTCGCACCCGTTACGAGGTGTTGCAGGAGGCGTAAATGGCAGACCTGGAGCTTTTAGAACAAACCGAACATGAGATCATGCGGGCTGTCAATCAGGACTACGCCCAGAAATATGGCTTTGCCGATCAAGAAGATTACGTCTTCAAGGCGGAGAGAGGCCTCGATGAGCAGGTGATCCGGCAGATGTCCCGGCTCAAGGGTGAGCCAGAGTGGATGTTGGAGATTCGCCTTAAGGCTTATCGCCACTTTATGCAACGCCCCATGCCCAACTGGGGGGCGGATTTGAGTGGAATTGACTTCGCGGCGATTTATTACTATATCAAGCCTACCAACCGCCAGGAAGATCGCTGGGAAGATGTGCCCGGCTACATCAAGGATACCTTCAACAAACTGGGCATCCCGGAGGCGGAGCAAAAGTTTCTCTCCGGCGTGGCCGCCCAATATGAGTCGGAAGTGGTCTACCACAACATCCACAAAGATTTGGAATCCAAAGGCGTCATTTTCCTGGGCATGGATGATGGCTTGCGCTCCCATCCCGACATTGTGCAACAATACTTCGGGACGGTCATCCCCTACAACGACAACAAGTTTGCGGCTTTGAACACGGCTGTGTGGTCAGGCGGTAGCTTTATCTATGTTCCACCGGGCGTGCATGTCGAGATGCCATTGCAGGCTTATTTTCGCATCAATGCTAAAAACGCCGGTCAGTTTGAGCGCACCCTGATTATTGTGGATGAGGGGGCGTATGTTCACTATGTGGAGGGCTGCACCGCCCCCATTTACTCATCTGACTCGTTGCACTCGGCGGTGGTGGAAATCATCGTCAAGAAGGGCGCGCGTTGTCGCTACACCACGATCCAGAACTGGTCTAACAACGTCTACAATCTGGTGACCAAGCGGGCGATTGCTGAGGAGCGGGCCACGATGGAATGGGTTGACGGCAATCTCGGCTCCAAGGTGACGATGAAATATCCGGCCGTGCATTTGATGGGTGAGGGGGCGCATGGAGAGATTTTATCCATCGCCTTCGCCGGCCGCGGTCAGCACCAGGACGCCGGGGGTAAAGTGGTGCACCATGCCCCTAACACCACCAGCCGCATCATCTCCAAATCCATCAGCAAAGATGGCGGTCGCGCCTCCTATCGCGGTTTGTTGAAAGTTTACCCCGGCGCGACCCACGTCAAGTCCAATGTGGTGTGCGACGCCTTGCTGTTGGATGAGCACAGCCGCTCAGACACCTACCCCTACATTGAGGTTGACGAACAAGATGTGACCATCGGCCACGAAGCTTCGGTCAGCAAAGTGGGCGAAGAGCAGCTGTTCTACTTGATGAGCCGGGGTATTAATGAAGAGATGGCCAACACCATGATTGTCAACGGCTTCATCGAGCCGCTGGTCAAGGAGTTGCCCATGGAGTATGCCATTGAGATGAATCGTCTCATCCAGCTCCAGATGGAAGGATCGATTGGTTAGAATGAGCGGTTTTACACGTGAAGCAGTGGAACAGTTAACGGCTTATCTGCATGAGCCGGCGTGGATGGGCGACTTACGCCGCGCAGCGTGGTCGATTTATGAGCAAACGCCCATGCCCACCACCCAGGATGAAGCTTGGCGACGCACCGACTTGCGCCGTCTGAAATTGGACAATATCGGGCCTTCCCTCAATGGCGCGGCGCGCCTGGAGGTGACGCTGCCAGACTATCTGGCGACGCAACTGACAGAGGAAGCGCCCGGCGGCGTCATGGTGCAGATCGATGGCGTAGTCAAAAGCTACGAGCTCAGCTGGGCCCTGCAAGCCCAGGGGGTCATTTTCTGTGATATGCACACCGCCGTGCGCGAGCATGGCGACCTGCTGCGCTCCCTGTTTATGCAGGAGGCAGTCAAGATGACCGACGGCAAATTTGCCGCTTTGCACGCCGCCTTTTGGCGCGGCGGAACCTTCCTTTATGTTCCCCGCCACGTGAAGGCGGCCGCCCCTCTGCACAGCGCCTTGTGGTCGGCCAATGGCAAAACCTTCACCCATACCCTGGTGGTGTTGGAAGAAGGGGCAGAAGCCATCTTCATTGACGAATACGCCTCGGCAGATAGTCAAACGCCGGGCTTGCACAATGGCGTGGTAGAGCTGATCGTGCGCGACGAGGCTAATCTCGTTTATGCCTCGTTGCAGGACTTTGGGCACCAGGTGAATTTGTTCACCCATGAGCGGGCACGAGTCGGCCGTGATGCCCGCCTTGATTGGATCATCAGCGCCATGGGAACTGGCCTGGCAAAATCATTCCAGACAACGGAGCTGGATGGGCGCGGGGCATGGGCGCGGATGTCAGGACTGTTCTTTGCTGCCGGCCGGCAGCATTTCGACCTCGATACCCAACAGAACCACAACGCCCCCGACACCACCAGCGACCTGCTCTACAAAGGGGCTTTGCGCCAGCGTGCCCGCACTGTGTGGCAGGGAATGATCAAAGCCTTGCCGGGGGCGCAAAAGACAGACGGCTTCCAGGCCAACCGCAACCTGGTGCTCGACCGCACGGCACGCGCCGACTCCATTCCAGGGTTGGAAATCGAAGCTGACGACGTGCGCTGCACCCATGCCTCAACCATTGGGAAGATCGACGAGGCCGAGGTGTTCTACCTCATGAGTCGGGGTATTCCCCGCCACACGGCGATGCAGATGGTGGTGGAGGGCTTTTTCGATCCCATCATGCAGCGCATTCCCTTTGAAGGGGTGCGCCAACGTATTGCCGCCCGCATTCTGGACAAGGTGGGTTGAGCCCAGGCCCAACCTAAGCCATGCTAACCTCAATGCCTGTTCGTCGTAGGGGCGAACCTGTGTGTTCGCCCCTATCGCTGGCTTGAGCTGTTTAGCAGCGGTTTCCTAATCGCTGGCATATTAAGGAGACGTGGTATGACGCAAGGGTATATACATCCTGAAGTGTTGGTTTCGACCCAGTGGGTGGCGGATCACCTGCACGAGACGGACAAAATTCGCCTGGTAGAGTCCAACGAAGATGTTTTGCTCTATACCACTGGCCATGTGCCCAACGCAGTACATATTGATTGGGTAGCAGATCTAAACGATGCTGTGCGTCGCGACTACCTGAGCCGCGAGCAATTTGAAGCGCTCATGAGCAAGCACGCCATCAGCAACGATACGGTAGTGGTCTTTTATGGTGACAAGCACAACTGGTGGGCCGCTTACGCCTTCTGGGTTTTCAAGCTGTTTGGACACGCGGAATGCCGCATCATGGATGGCGGGCGCGCCAAATGGCTGGCAGAAGGACGCCCCACCACCAAAGATGTCCCCTCTTTTGCTGCTACCTCCTACCGCGCTCAACAGCGGGCGGATTACAAGATTCGCGCCTTCCGCGACCAGGTTTTGGAACATGTCAACTATGGGCAGCCACTTGTGGATGTGCGCAGCCCGCAGGAGTTTCGCGGCGAGTTGTTGCACATGCCGGGTTCGCCCCAGGAAGGAGCGTTGCGTGGCGGCCACATCAAGGGGGCCAGGAGCGTGCCCTGGAGTCGGGCGGTGAATGAGGACTCCACCTTCAAGTCGGCCGATGCTCTGCGCGCCATCTACGAAGAGGAGCAAGGCCTTGCTCCCGACCAAAACGTCATTGCTTACTGCCGGATCGGCGAGCGTAGCTCCCACACCTGGTTTGTGCTGACCTATTTGTTGGGTTATCCCAACGTGCGCAACTACGATGGTTCCTGGACCGAGTGGGGTAATCTGGTGGGTGTGCCGATTGAAAATCCATCGCGCCCCCAGTAGCTTACTGCCTTCATTGTGTTTCCGTCTTCCCAACGTGAAAGATGACCTGGTACAACGTGGTCATCTTTCACGTTTTGTGTTTGAATAGAAGCTATGGATGATTTGCGGCGCGTCAGGGCCGACTTTCCCATTTTGCAGCGTGAGGTGTATCCAGGTATTCCCCTGGTATACCTGGATAGCGCCGCCAGTTCGCAAAAGCCCCGCCAGGTTTTGGCAGCCATGGAGGCCTATTACCACCAACACAATGCCAATGTGCATCGGGGGATTCACCGCCTGAGCGATGAGGCAACCGGGGCCTACGAAGGAGCGCGGCAGAAGGTGGCGCAGTTTATTGGCGCGGCCGACCCGGCCGAAATCGTTTTCACGCGCAACGCCACCGAAGCGGTCAACCTGGCGGCTTACAGCTGGGGGCGGACGTTTCTGCACCCAGGAGATGAGATTCTGCTGACGGTGATGGAGCACCACGCCAACCTTGTGCCCTGGCAAATGACAGCCGCGGCGACCGGAGCGGTGGTGCGCTATGCGCCGTTGACCCCGGCCGGCTTGCTCGACCTGGAGGCGTGGCGCAACCTGTTGACGCCGCGCACTCGACTGGTGGCCTTTACGGCCGTTTCCAATGTGCTGGGAACCATCACCCCGGTGCGTGAGTTGACACTGGCAGCGCAGCAGTTGGGGGCGGTGGTGTTGGTAGATGCAGCTCAGGCCACGCCCCACATGCCGGTGAATGTGCAGGCCTGGGGGTGTGATTTTCTTGTTTTTTCCAGCCACAAGATGTGTGGGCCCACGGGGATTGGGGTCTTGTACGGCCGGCGCGCCCTGTTGGAAGCTATGCCTCCCTTCATGGGGGGCGGAGAGATGATTCGCCGTGTGACGCTGGAAGGGGCCACCTGGAACGATGTGCCCCACAAGTTCGAAGCTGGTACCCCTGCCATTGCTGAAGCGGTCGGTCTGGGCGCAGCCATCGATTACCTCAACGACCTGGGTATGGCCTGGGTGCGCGCTCACGAGCTGGCGATTACTCACTACGCCCTGGAGGCCTTGAGCGAAATTCCCGGCTTGCGCCTGTTGGGGCCGCCCGCCAGTCAGCGCGGCGGCGTAGCAGCCTTTACGCTGGAGGGGTGTCATCCTCACGATGTGGCCCAACTGCTGGATGGGGACGGAATCGCTATTCGAGCCGGCCACCATTGCGCCATGCCACTACACCAGTGGTTGGGAGTCAACGCCAGCGCCCGCGCCAGCTTTTATGTGCATACGACAACCGAAGAAATAGATCGCCTGGTGACCAGCTTACACCGCGTGCGTCAGGTGTTCCGTTTGTAAAGGTGTCCCTATGTCTCTGGAGATGTATCGCGAACAGATCATCGATCTTTACGAAAACCCCCTCAATTACGGGGAGTTACCCGATGCCACCCACTCTTACGAAGAGGATAACCCCCTGTGTGGTGACGTGGTGCAGATCGATCTGCAGGTGCAGGATGGTCGGGTGGTAGAAGTGAAGTGGCATGGCAATGGCTGCGCCATCAGCCAGGCCTCAGCCTCGCTGTTGACAGAAGCGATTAAAGGCTTATCGCTGGAAGAAGCCAGCAGCTTTTCTAAAGAGCAGTTGTTGGAGCTGCTGGGCGTGCCGCTCAGCATGACACGCCTCAAATGCGCCTTGCTATCCTTAAAGGTATTGAAGGCGGCTGCTTTTCATTTGCCGGACAAAGGTGATCTGCGCCGGCATCAGTTATAACCTTGTGATGATGCTATGACGGAATGGATCAAAGTTGCTCGCCTGAGCGAGCTGGAAGAAGGTGTCCCGTTTTTCTACGATTTCCCCTACGAGACAGCCGCTATCTTTAAAATTGGGGACGCCTTGTATTGTATTGAGGATCGCTGCTCGCACGACGACGGCCCGCTGGCCGAAGGGGACGTGGACCCGCAAGCGTGTGAGATTGTCTGCCCCCGTCATGGAGCGCGCTTTGATCTGCGCACTGGCGCAGCCCTGTCGATGCCGGCCGTCTACCCTGTGCGCCAATACGTCATTCGGCTGGAGGGAGATGATGTCTATCTGGCTGCGCCGGCGGAAGATTGAGCCGGCCGGGTGTTCAACATGACAGACGATCCGTCTGCGTTGCACCAGATCACCCAACTGCATCCGGGGCGGGCCGGGGCGCGCCAGATGCTGCCAGAGCAGCCGTTGCCGCCGGATATGGCGCTGTTGCGCACCTGGCAGATGGAACGGCTGAAGCGCACCCACGCCGACTTGTTGGAGAGTGAGCGCTATGGACCGGCCAGCCGCTTTTTTCTCAGCGACATCTACGCCCCCCGTGACTTCAGTCAGCGTGACCGCGATGTGGAACATGTCTACAGCGTCATGCGTCGTTACCTCCCATTGAAGATGCTCGACACCTTGCGCCAGGTCATGGAGTTGAACGATCTCACCAACGCACTGGATACCCAGCTGGTCACGGTTTTGACGACGGAATTGGGCATGACCACCAACCTGACGGCCGAGATGTACGCCGAGGGTTACCGGCGTTGCGACAATAACGCCGTGCGTCGGCAGCAGATCGCCCTGTTAACAGCGGTGGGGGAGGGGGTCAACAAACTGGTGCACCGCCCCTTTGTCAGCGCCTTGTTGCGCCTGGCCCATGGGCCGGCCCATCGATATGGCTGGGGCGATCTGCAAGATTTTCTGGAAAGGGGTTTCGCCGCTTTTCAAGTAATGCAAGATGCCACCCCCTTTCTGGCGACGATAGAAAGGCGGGAGTTACTCATCCTGGATCGCATCTTTGCCCGCCACCCGACGCCTTTTGAGGGTGTGGTTTGAAATCTATCTTCCGAATCTCCAGCAACAGCGAAAAGTAGGACTAACTGATAAGCCCAGGCTTCCACTCTGTGAGCAAGAAGAGTGGAAGCCTGGATCAGTGGGCGCACCACTTCAGATTATTCTTCAGGCGTGCCGCAAGAAATTTCGTTTGGGTTTAACCCGGCCGTGAAGGTCTCGGCTGCATCGGTCACCGGATCGCCGATGTACACACTGCTTGAACCGAACACATAGGTGTTCCCGATGGCGGTTTCACCGTTAATTGTGTGATTGCCTAAATATGACTGAGGAACACAGCGCGCCGGCCGTTTGAAC
>DAOTXO010000112.1:0-13700 GCA_034435495.1 Anaerolineae bacterium | reverse complement strand
GACCCCGCAGCGGGCGCTGCAGGGTCACCTCGATGGGGGGGGGGAGCCGCTACTAATATACCATACTCCCCATCAGAACGCAACAGGTGGCAACTCTTTTTTCCAGACTTTGTTCAGACCCGGCCAACATAGTTGTACAAATTGCCTGAGCGATGTATCGAACCGAAGTTCATTTTAAGCTCCCGGTTGGGCCAATCTTTGTTGCAGCTTTTGGAAGGGGGTAGGTTGGGTACCTGAGCGCGTCGCCCGCAGCAAGACATCCACATTCAACATCACCACTTCACCCAGGATGCCCCGTAGATCGGTGAACAACTGCTCAAATTGCGCCGCGTAGGGTTGCGCCTGGGTAAGGGGAAAGATGAGTTTGTCCGGCCGTTGTACGTCGTCGAATAACACCACGGCCGGCAGCTTGTGGGCATCAACCAGGAGCTTTTCAGCGGCCAGATGGGCAGCGGCCGGCGTCAAGGGCTTGCTCTGCGCCCAGCCTAAATAGCTCCAGGCCAGATAGTCTGCATACGGCAGGGCGTCGCGCCAGTAGCGCAGGCAGTTATCCCCTTCAACACCTTCTTCCAGGAGAATGAGGGTGGCTACCCGGCCGGCCAGCCGCCACAGCTGATCAAAAGCCGTGCGCACATACTGCGCCAGGTCTGCCTGCGCTTCGCTGTACAGCGCTACAGCAAAGATTTGATCATGGTGGTACTGAAACTCCCGTATACTGGGGTTGAGGTCGGTGCGCACCAGATCGGCAAAGTGGGAGCGATCTTGCACCGGATGGATGAACATATCGTCGTCAAAGCGGGGTGGTTCCTGCGCCAGCAGGTTGCGCGCCTGACGTTGCTCCAAAACTAGCAGATCACCACTGCGCACTCCCAGCGCCGTCAGCTGCGCCGCCCCCTCCAGGCGCGTTTCCCCCAATGGTGGGCAGTAGAGATCGTAACGATACGTCCAACGCGACTCAACCGACCGGGTGTAGCCAGCAAAGAGGGGCCGCGCCATAGCGATGACCTCAGCCACTGTGGCCCCCTCAGCCACTTCAATGATAGGCGCGTTGAGACGTCCCCTGAGCAAACGCGACAGGAATCCCGGTGGGGCCAACAGGGCAGGCAGCTCTCGTCGCGCCTCGTCAGCCTTCAGGTACAGCACTTTCACGGTTTTGGACAGGGGGTAACTTTCCTGATAAAGGTATTTGTCCAGCGTTTTGCGCCGCTCCGCGTGGGTGACGACTGGTAGGTACAGTCTGGTCATGTCTGTTTTGGCCTTTTAACATCCGATGTCGCCGCCGGCCGCGCCGGCGACCGTGTCCACTATAGCAAAAAGGTGGGCATTGGTAAACGGGTTGTGTACCGCCGCGCCAGCTTGCCGTATAATGTCGTCCAGACAGAGAGTACGTTGGGATGGTTGTTTAGTGGGCGAGACAGGTAACTAGATGCGGTTAGTCTGGGCGCAGTTTTTGGGGTCGCGACGACAATGGTGGGCCGGGCTGTTAGGTCTGCTGACGCTTTTTGCCTGTCGCCACCCGGCCGACAGCCCCGACCCAACCCCACCGCTGCTACTGCCTATTCCCACGCTCGATAGCACCCAACGCAGCGTGCCCCTGGAAGAGATTTTCTTCGATACGTTCCGCGCCAACCCCCGCGCCGTCCCTCTGTCGGAGGCCACGCCTGAGCTGGTAGCCACTCTGTTGGACGCCATTCCCCCGATTCACGTTCCGAACTTCGATTCAGTTGACCACGCCGACTGGCTACGCCCTTCAGACCTCGTTTTGGGGTATGCGGTGGAAGGTGAAGCCTGGGCTTTTCCTCTGGGCATTCTCAACTACCATGAACTGGTGAACGCCGATTTAGTCGGCCGGCCGGTTTTGATCTCCTATTGCCCTTTGTGCTACAGCGGCCTGGTTTACAGCCGCGAGGTGGGGGATGCTGTGCTGCGTTTCAGCAACACCAGCGCCCTCTACCAATCCAGCCTAGTCATGGTGGATGATGCCACCGGTAGTTATTGGTGGCAGGCGGCCGGGGAAGCCATTGTCGGCCCCCTGACCGGCACCCGCCTGGAACTGCTACCCAGTCAGATCACCACCTGGGAAGCGTGGCGCGCTCTACACCCGCAGACTCAGGTTTTAAGCCCTCCCACAGGACGGGATTATAGTCGCGATCCCTTTGCCACCTATCCGGCATATCTGAACGAAGGGAACTTTGCCTTTCCCGTGCGTGAGACGTTGCGCGACCCGCGCCGGCCGGCCAGCGCCATTGTCCTGTTGGTGATGCTGAACGATGCTACACGTGTCTATCCAATAGAGACGCTGGTCGGCCAATGGGTGCAGGATCAGCTTGGCGGCCGGCCGATCATCGTTGCCGTCCCGGCCCACGGGCGCGGCGGCGTGGTGTGGGAAGCTATCGTAGATGGACAGGAGTTAACCTTCACCCAGCTGGATGGACAGTGGCGCGATGAGCAAACCGGCTCACTGTGGAATGAGGCCGGTCAGGCGACGGCCGGGCCGCTTCAGGGCCAACGCCTGACCCAGCTGTCGGCCAGCACCCTCTTTTGGTTCGCTGCTGCGGCTGCTGCGCCGGGTGTGGACATCTTTCAACCCTGATTCCCGCCCCCAAAAAATAGAGACCCGGACAGAAGCCTGGTCTCTATTTGACGCTTTAATTAGTTGGACGTTACGCTTTAGTCAGGCTAACATCACAGGTTACGACCATAAACTCCTGGCTTACTTCCACAAACCACTGGCATTGATGCCGCTGGTGGGGGTGCCCGTCGAAGGCGCACAGCCGCCAGGCGAGGCCATGGACCACGTTCCCGCGCTACCGCTGCCGTCCTGGCACATCATCGTCCCCGTCACCTGCGCTCCAGATTTCACCCCATCATAGTGCGGCAGACATCCCACCGTGTAGAAGATGTCGAGGTTGGGCGGTGCCCAGGTGTAGGTTCCTGCTCCACCATCGGCCGTTAGGAAATCGCCATTGTTAAAGAAACCAATGTCCGTCTGACCACAGGGTGAACCATCCCAGCAAAAAGTGAGACAGAAAAGTTTGGCGTTGACCGTATTATCCGCCACCGCCGTAGGAGCGCTGGCAAAAGCACCAGCGGTCACCAGCACCACAAGCAAACCGAGAACAACGAGCCATTTCTTCCGCTATCAACCACGGTTAGAACGTCAAAATGGAATGATCGCCGGCGTCTGTGGTGGCCTGGCCGTGCGGTTTGGTCTCAGCCCTTTCATTGTCCGTCTCATCTTCTTTTTGCTTTTGTTGCCAGGCGGCATTCCCGGCCTGTTGCCTTATCTGATCTTGTGGTTTATCATGCCCAAAAAGGGTGAGTGATCGCCCCCATCAACCCGCTGGAACCACAGCTACCCCATCGTCTGCTGCCTATGTCTGACACAGGCCGTATCTTCCAGCTCAACATCTCTCCCGGCGGCGTGCCCAAAACTCCGGTTCACACCGCTGAGGTCACCTGGCTGGGATTGGCCGGGGACGCTCAACGCGACACCCGCCACCACGGCGGCCCGGAGCGCGCCCTGTGCCTCTACTCCCTGGAGTATATTCTCGCCCTGCAGGCGGAAGGCCACCCCATCTTCCCCGGCTCGATAGGCGAAAATATCACCCTGACCGGTCTGGCCTGGGCCAATCTGACCCCTGGCGTTGCTTTGCAGCTGGGGGCCGATGTCACGATTGTCATCACCAGCTATGTCACTCCCTGTCGCAACATTCGTGAATCCTTTCAGAGCGGCCACTACCAGCGCGTAGCCGCCCAGGTTCACCCCGGTTGGGCCCGGCTCTATGCTCGCGTTTTACGGCCGGGTGTGTTGCGCCCCGGCGACCCAGTGTCCGTTGTGGCGGGCCGCATCAGCCTGGCGCACGATGTCCGCGATCTGTTCTAGGTGGTTGTCGTCGTGCAGCAACCCTGACAGAAAACGGGCTATCGGATTGAAGATAGCCCCGCGTGAGGAGACATAGACCGTCTCCAGATGAGGTTCATCCGGCCATAGCCCCAGACTCGCCAGCCGCATCCGTCGGCTTTCCTCCAATCGCTGGCGGCATTGGGCTAGCGTCGTCACCGTTGGCCAGGGGGTTTCATAGCGCGACCGGCCATGATTTTCCACCCCTCGCGCCAGCTCGGCCGCCAGGAAAGCCGCCTCCTCGGCCGAAGCAGTTGTATGAACCAGGACATGCCCCAGCGTCCACGCCAGGCGCCCCTCTTCCTGTGGTGCATACGGGTCAAACGCTTTCGGGTCCACGGGTTGAAACGTTACGTCCTCGTCTTCACACGCCGCGATCAGGCCCAGCATAACGTCGATCATCTCGTTCGTCAGTTGCGCCAGGTCGGCCGGCGTCAGATCAGCCGCCAGCTCCGCCAGCGTGCGTTGTTTATCGCGGACAGGTTGAAAATCCAGCATACCTTGCCATACTCCTCTTCCAAATGGTATCGGGTTGGGTGAACTGTTACGCCTGACCGACATCCCCGGCCGTCAGTTGGGCGCGCACGGCTTTGGGCAAACTCGCGACCACCAACCGGTAGGAGTGATCAATCATCTCCCATACTTCCGCCTCAGGTACCGAACCATCCAGCGTCACAGTGTTCCAATGACGCTTGTGCATGTGGTAGCCAGGTTGCACAGCGGCATAATGTTGGCGCAAGATCAAGGCCCAGTCGGGGTCACACTTCAGATTGACCTGCACCGGTTCAGATAAGACATTCGTCAAAGCGAAGATACGCCCCATGACGCGATAGACGCAGGTTGTGGCGTCGAAGGGGAAATCTTCACTTGTGCCGGGTTTACTCAGGCAGTAGGTGCGTAGCGCCGCATGGGTTAGGCGTGTTATCATAGTCACATCCAGGCGCAGCCAAAGCGTCACTTGTATTATAGTGGTTGAGCGCCTGCCTGTCAGCCGATTGCTCGACAGCGGCGCGCCCGTATAACATGAAGGAGGCCGTATGCGTGAGCGGATTACAACCTTACACCCCCAGGGGAAAGCTGGTGTGACGATTGACAAAGCCAAATATGAGCTGGTCAAAGAGGCTATTCTGGCCGTGGTGGCCGATGGGCCGGTGGCGTTTGTGGATTTGAACGACGCGGTGGAGCAGCGACTGACGCAGCCGTTTGAAGGCTCTCTGATGTGGTACATTTCCACCATCAAGCTCGACCTGGAAGCGCGTGGTCTGGTGCAGCGTCAGCAGCGCGGCGGCCGGCAATATGTCGCCTTGCCCCCGGCCGCTTGAACCAGACGCTCAGCAGGGGTTTTCACGCCGACAGCAGGCAGATGTGGTTGAGGGCCAGGTAAAAGGTGGTTGCCTGATCCAGCGGCCAGCCCTCCCCGGCCGGGGTCTCGAAGATCAATCGCTCCCCCTGTACCTCCAGCCCTATCTGGGTGTAGCGGCCGCGAAAGGAGAGGTGGGTTATGCGTCCGGTCACCGGCCAACCCTCGGCGCGGTTGAGCGCTTCAGGGCGCAGCAACAGCAGCACCGGCGTCCCGCTGGGGTGGGGATGGGGCAGCGGCAAAGGGCCTATGGCGGTGTGCGCCACATCGCCGGCCGCCACGCCCGCCACCACGTTGTGCAGGCCTAAGAAGCGCGCCACAAAGGGGGTAGCCGGCCGGCGGTACACCGCCTGTGGCGCGCCCACCTGTTCCAGTCGCCCCTGGTGCATAATTGCCACCCGATCCGCTATCGCCAGCGCCTCCGTCTGGTCATGGGTCACATACAGCGCCGTCACCCCCACCTGCTTCAAAATGGCGCGCACCTCCACCATCAGGCGCTCGCGCAGGGCGCGATCTAACGCGCCCAACGGCTCATCTAACATCAGCAGCCGGGGTTGAGGGGCCAGCGCTCGCGCCAACGCCACCCGTTGCTGTTCCCCGCCCGACAGCTGATCCACCCGCCGGCCGGCGTAGTCCGCCAGGTCGACCAGCTGCAACATCTGCGCCGTGCGCGCCTCCTGGGCGCTTGCCGTTTCCCCTTGCATCTTCAGGCCAAAGGCCACATTTTGGGCCACGCTCAGGTGGGGAAAAAGGGCGAACTCTTGAAACATCAGCCCAAAGCGGCGTTGATGCGGCGGGACACCCGCCAGGTCGCGCCCTTCAAACCACACGCCGCCGGCGTCGGGCGTTTCCAGGCCGGCCACCAGGCGCAGCAAAGTGGTTTTGCCGCACCCCGACGGCCCCAACAGACACACAATGTCGCCGGCCGCTGCTTCCAGGCTCACCCCGGCCACGGCCGGCTGTCCATTGAACCGCTTCTCAATTGCTTTTACAACCAGCTGGGGCATCGCACGCTTGCCTTGTGGCGACCCAGCCAGCTGTTGCTGCCCGGCCCGACCGCCTTTGATGTTGCCTGTTTCCATTGTACGCCTTCCTCATCCCCCTGACCAACCGGCCGGCTTGAGGATTGTGGCTCAATCGACTATACTTCCCGTCAGGCGCGGCCAAGCTGAGACGCTGGCCGAGATATGACGCAAGATGATACGCAAGATAGATATGGCTGACCAAAACAGTAGTACGGGAACGGATTTTATTCGCGATATCGTTCAACAAGACCTCGCCTCCGGCAAATATGGCGGCCGGGTGCACACCCGCTTTCCCCCGGAGCCCAATGGCTATCTCCACATCGGCCATGCCAAATCCATTTGCCTGAACTATGGCATCGCCCAGGAGTTTGGCGGCCTTTTCAACCTGCGCTTCGACGACACCAACCCCACCAAAGAAGAGCAGGAATATGTGGATGCCATCGTCGAGGATGTGCGCTGGCTGGGGGCGGAGTGGGGCGACCGGCTTTTCTACGCTTCCGACTACTTCGACGCCTTGTACGCCTGGGCGGTGCAGCTCATCCGTGCCGGCCGGGCCTATGTGGATGACCTGAGCGCTGAGGAGATTCGGGCCTATCGCGGAACCCTGACCGAACCAGGGCGCAACAGTCCTTACCGCGACCGCACGGTGGCAGAAAACCTCGACTTGTTTGAGCGCATGAAGGCCGGGGAGTTTCCCGATGGCAGCCGCGTTTTGCGGGCCAAAATTGATATGGCCTCGCCCAACATCAACCTGCGCGACCCGGTCATGTATCGCATTTTACACGCCTCCCACCACCGCACCGGCGACCAGTGGTGCATTTACCCCATGTACGATTGGGCGCATGGGCAATGCGACTCGCTGGAAGGCATCACCCACTCCATCTGCACCCTGGAGTTTGAGAACAACCGCCCCCTGTATGAGTGGTTTCTGGAGCAGCTGGGCATCTATCGCCCCCAGCAAATCGAATTCGCTCGCCTCAACCTGACCTACACCATCATGAGCAAGCGCAAATTGCTCAAATTGGTGCAGGGGGGCTATGTGGATGGTTGGGACGACCCTCGAATGCCTACCCTGTCGGGAATGCGGCGGCGCGGCATCACCCCCGAAGCGCTGCGCCTCTTCTGCGACCGCATTGGGGTTTCCAAAGCCAACAGTGTTGTCGATTATGCCATGCTGGCCGACGCCATCCGCACTGACCTGGAAGCGCGTGCGCCGCGTGTCATGGCGGTCTTGGACCCGTTGAAACTGGTGATCGATAACTACCCGGCCGGCCAGGTGGAGTGGTTCGATGTCCCCCTCTATCCCCAGGATGAGACCCGCACCGAGACGCGGCCGGTTCCCTTCACCGGTGTCCTCTACATTGAGCGTGAAGATTTCATGGAGGCCCCCCCCAAGAAATACTTCCGCCTCGCTCCCGGAATGGAGGTGCGCCTCTTCCGCGCCTATTACGTCACCTGCACCCACGTTGTCAAAGACCCCCACACCGGCGACATCCTGGAGGTGCACGCCATCTACGACCCGGCCTCGCGCGGTGGCGGCACACCAGATGGACGGCGCGTCAAGGGCACGCTGCATTGGGTGGCGGCCGAACACGCCGCCCCGGCCGAACTGCGTCTCTACGACCACCTGTTCACCACGCCCACCCCGGAAGACACCCACGAAGGGGAGGATTTCACCATTCATCTCAACCCGCACTCGCTGACCATTCTCTCCGATGCCCGCCTGGAGCCGTATTTGCTTCAAGCGCAGCCGGGCCAACGTTTCCAATTTATGCGCAAAGGGTACTTTTGCGTGGACGCCAAATTTTCTCAGCCCGGCGCGCCCGTTTTCAATCGTACCATCGCCCTGCGCGACTCCTGGGCCAAAATTGCCCAGCAGGCTTGAACGGCCGGCGCTTCACCGCCGGCCGCTGGCGGAGGTGGTTGACCCATGCCTGATGTTTCTGTGTCTCCTCTTGTGGGGGTGTGGCGTCTCGTCTCCTTCGAGACCACGCTGGCCTCCGGGCGTGTTGTGCGTCTGTTTGGCCCTCACCCGGTCGGCTATCTCCTCTACACGCCTGAGGGGTATATGGCCGTGCAGATCAGCCGGCCGGCCACCGGCCTCAGTCGCTGGCAGCGTTCGTCGCGCCGCTTTCTGGCCTACAGCGGCCCCTACACGGTGGTCGGGGAGACCGTGCACCATCAGGCGCAGCTCCATTCGTTGGCCAGCAGTGTGGGGCAGCAATTGGTACGCCATTACACCTTTGAGGGGGCGAACCTCGTTTTGACCGGCGACGCCGGCCGGGGCGCGACCCATCGTCTGGTGTGGGCCCCGGCCGGGCCACCTCAGCTGTAAGCGCTGCTTAAAACTCCCCTTCATCCCCCAGGCGCAGACGTTCGATCAAGCCAAACCCGACCGCGCACACCAGCAGCAGCAGGCTGCTCATGGCCAGCGCCTGCCCGTAGTTGAGCGCCCCCGGCTGGCTCAAAAAGCGATAAATCGCCACCGGCAGGGTAGGGGTGTCGGGACGGGCAATGAAAACGGTCGCCCCAAACTCCCCCATGCTGACGGTGAAGGCAAAGACCGCGCCCACCAGCAGCGCCGGCCGGATGAGCGGCCAATCCACCGTGCGCCACACCTGGGCCGGCGAGGCCCCCAGCATCAAGGCCGCTTCGCGTAGTCCGGGGTTGATGCGGCGCAGGGCCGGCAGGGCGGCGCGAATGACGAACGGCATGGCGACCAGCGTGTGCGCGATGGGGATGAGCGCCGCTGAGGTGCGCAGATTCAGGGGAGGGCGATTCAAGGCCAGGATAAAACCAAAGCCCAATGTCACAGCCGATGTTGCCAGGGGCAACATCAACAGGGCGTCCAGCCCCTGCCGCCCCCGGCGACGCCAGCGCGCCGCAGCCGTGCTACCCGGTTCCTCCCGGCCCAACCACGCCGCCCCCAACAGCCCCAGACTGACAGCTAGAGCGGTGGTGATCAGCGCCAGGCCGGTGGAGTTGACGACCGCCTCAATCGGAGGGGCAAAAAACAGCGAGTCGCGCCGGTTGATGAATAGCTCCTGGTAGAAGACCAACGACCAGCCCTGCGCCGTGTGCAGCGAACGCCACACCAACGCCAGCAAGGGTGCTCCCAGCAAGCCCGCCATTAGCCCCAGATTGGCCGCCATGAACAGGCGTTCACCCGGCGTGGTGGGGCGGCGGGCAACGGCCGGCGCAGCCACCAGGCTGCGCGTGCGCGCCAGGTGGGTTTGGGTGCGCGTGTAGGCCAGCAGCAGCCCCAGGGTGAAGATGATCTGAATCAGGGAGAGCGCCGCTGCCACAGGCAGGTTAAACAGGTTGACCGCCTGACGGTAGATTTCCACCTCCAGCGTGGCAAAGCGCGGCCCGCCCAAAATGACCACCACCCCGAAGCTGGTGAAGGTGAAGATGAAAATGAGCGCCGCCGCCGCCTGAATCGCCGGCCGCAACAGCGGCAGGGTGATGTGCCAGAAGGCGCGCCACGGCGTCGCTCCCAGCAGTTGGGCCGCCTGCGCCAGATGGGGGTTGAGATTTTGCCAGTAGACGCTGATCAGGCGCAGCGCTACGCTGTAGTTATAAAAGACGTGCGCCAGCAAGATAATCCCCAGCGTTTGCTCCAGCTGAAGGGGGGGCGATGTCCAGCCTCCCAGACGCATCAACGCCTGGTTGATCACCCCCTGTGGCCCCACCAGAGCCGAGAAGGCGCTGGCGACCACCACGGTGGGTAGCACGAAAGGCAGAGCGCTGAGGGCGCGTAGCGTGGTCTTACCACGGAAGGTATAAGCGGCGAAGAGATAGGCCCCCGGCAGCGCCAGCAGCAAGGTCAGGGCGGTGGAAAGGAGCGCCTGCCACACAGTGAACCACAAGCGACGCAGGAAGTAACCGTCGCGCCACAGCGGTTGCCATGTTTCCAGCGCCCACACCCCTTCGGGAGCCAAGCTTTGCCGCAGGATGACACTCAGCGGATACACATAGAAGAAGGCCAGGAAGAGCAACGGCAACGCCAGCACGCCCCGGCGTAACCACGCCCCATAGCCAACGCTCTTCACAGCCGGCCGCCTGTTCTGCCCCTCATCATCCCATCAGCCTTTGGGCCGCATCTCCGCCTGGGGGATATAGGCCATCGTCGCGGTCAGTTTGGCCGCCAGTGTCGCCTGTTCCTGACGCCAGGCGTGTACCACCGCCTCCACCACACTGAAGCGCCGGCCGGGTTTCAACACCTCGGCGCGACAACGCAGCTCATCGCCCACCGCTGGCCGCAACAGGTTGATCTTAAACTCCACCGTCAGCACAATGGCATCGGCCGCCATCAGGGTTCCTGCCGCCCCGCCGGCCGTGTGATCGGCCAGGGTCGCCATCACCCCGGCGTGGACAAACCCATCTTGCTGGTGATGTTCGGGCTGAAGGCGCAACCTGGTTTCGCACCAGCCGGGGCCAACGTCAACTGGCTGAATGCCCAGAGCGACAATAAAGGGGGCGGCGCTGAAAATCTCAGCCAGGCGAGCGCGGTAAGCCGGGTCCTGCACGCGCAATTCCATACCTCTACTCCCTATCAGGGTAAAACCACCCGCGTCCAATCGGCGAGCCACTGCTCGCGCTGTGCGGCAATGGTGGCTGGGTCCAACGTGACGGGTTGCGCCGGGGTGGCGCTGTGACGGGTGAACACCTCCGGCAGGCTGGCGATGGTGTTGGCCGGGTAGACAAACATGTGCAGCGGAATCGCTTCCTGGAACGGCCGGCTGAGCATGAAATCTACCAATGCCCGCGCCTCCTCCGCATGGGGCGCGCCGGCCAGAATGCCCACAAACTCGATCTGCCGGAAACACGCCCCGTCGCTGACTACGGCCGCGATGGGCGCGGTTTCCAGAGGCGTTTCCGAGAAGTATACCGCGGCTGGCGGTGAGCTGGCATAGCTGACCACAATCGGGCGTTGGCCGCCGCCGCCGTAGGTGAACGCGCCATAATACGCTTCGCTCCAGCCATCTACTACCAACACATCGTTGGCGACCAATTCTGACCAGTAAGTCAGATAGCCATCCTCGCCAAACGCTTCAATCGTGGTCAGCAAAAAGGCCAGCCCCGGCGTGGAGGTGGCCGGGTTTTGCACCACTGTCAGGCCTGCGTAGGCGGGATCGATGAGATCCGCCGGGCCGGCCGGCGGAGCCAACCCCCGTTCGGCAAACCACGCCACATCATAATTCAGGCACACATCGCCAAAATCGACCGGCAAGGCGCGGTACAGCGGGTCGAGTTCCAGGCTGTCATCTATTTCAGTCAGCAACGGCGAGGCGTAAGGCTCGAAAATGTTGTTTTCCAGCGCCCGACTCAGAAAAGTGTTGTCCACCCCATACAACACATCCGCCAGGGGCGCATCACGGGTCAGCAAGGCGCGGGTCAGCGCTTCCCCGCCATCCCCCGCCTTGAAAATCTCCACCTGATAACCACTTTCCGCCTCGAACTGCTCCAGCACAGCCTGGCTCATGTCGAAGCTATCATGTGTCATCAGGCGCAGGGTCACCGGTTCCGGCCGGCTCTGACAGCCGACCAACCACACCACCACGCCCACCATGCAACCTGCTAACAAGCGACGAAACATCGTTAACCTCCGCGTAAGATCGCAGTGCTGAGGGGCATGAGCCGGCCGGTCGGAGGCTGTCATAAACCAACAGCCCCCTGATTCAGGGGGCTGTGTGTTAGTTGGGGGTATACTTCCCTACGCCAGCATGACCTGGATCAGGTTCAGCGGTTCGTTCCACCCGTTTCAGGAACATCTCAGCCCGGTCTGGCCCAGGCGCCCGCAGCATCACGATGCAATTGTTATACATGACCTGACGCGCGGCCGGGCCATCACACTTCGGCCGGCGTCCATCTACCAACCAGTATAGAACCACATCCCTCGAAAGTCAACGCCGCGCCACCACCTGCCATTCCCCTCTCTGCCCTCCCGTGTTACAATGGATTGAATCGAGGGGGTGCATTCTCAAATGGGCAGCTGAGGATACCAACTCCTCCTGGATCGCGTGAGGCAACCAATAGACCGTTTATATGACCGCCTTGTATCTTGACACGCACCCCACAATGGAAGCCCTGCAAATCCAATTGTGGCGACAGGCGACTCCTACCCATAAAATGCAGCTGCTGGCGGACTTAAACGCCTCTGCTCGCCTATTGGCGCTGACGGGTTTGCGCGCCCAGTATCCGCAGGCCACCGAAACGGAGTTGCGCCGCAAATTGGCGGACTTATTATTAGGTGAAGAACTGGCGCATAAAGTGTATGGGGAATCCATTCATGCCCAATGAACCTATCGAAGTCACGCTCAAGGTCACAAGCGTTATGGTATCGCCTGGGCGGCGAAGTCTCCGACCGCCAATGGCGCGATATTTTGGGCGTCATGAAAGTCCGCGCCGGCGAACTCGACCTCGATTACCTGCGAAAATGGGTGGCCGAACTCCATGTTGGCGACCTGCTGCACCGCGCCCTGAAGGAATCTGGCCTTGTGCCAACCCTCCCCAGCTGAGCCAACAGACGAACGCCCCTCACCCGTCGCAGTGTGGCCGGTCAGGGCAGCGACGGGTGGGGGCGTGACGGCCCGGTGAGGGGAAGCACGCCCCTGGTTGCGGTCACTCCCCGGCCGACGCCTGATCTTCTGGGACGAATTTGAGGGCGGCCGAATTGATGCAGTAGCGCAAACCGGTGGGAGCCGGCCCGTCGGGAAAGACATGCCCTAGATGCGCATCGCACCGGGCGCATAAAACTTCGGTGCGGCTCATCCACAGACTGGTATCTTCCTCCATGGCGAGGTGTTCCCCATCCACCCCATCGATGGGTTGCCAGAAGCTCGGCCAGCCGCTGCCAGAGTCATATTTGGTCTCTGAACTGAACAGCGGTTCACCACAGCCGATGCAATGGTAAGCCCCGGCCGCGTGGTGGTTCCAATATTCACCGGTGAAAGCGCGCTCGGTGCCTTTTTGCCGCGTGACTTTATACTGCATGGGGGTTAAGAGGGCGCGCCACTCACCATCCTGGCGCGTCACCTTCGGACGATTGCTAGGTTTCAGCTTGCTCATGATCCATCCCTCAAATGATTAGAATAAATGCCAGTCACGCCCGACGCCGGCCAGAAAATGAAAAACGCCTCGACGCGCCATGGCATGATAGTTCACGCCTAATAGTAGCACGCCAACATTAAGATGGTGTTGGCGCACCAAAACCTTAGGAAAGCTGTTATATTTTCTTGCCGATAGGCGCAGTCTGGAGTAAATTTGATATCTGAGTATTTTGACAATGTTAAATTAGACTCATGAGAGCCATTGTTAGTAAAATTTGAAAATGAAAAAGAAAAAACTTCACGATTAGCCCAATGGGGGCTAAATGAAACAGCAATCGATAAATTAGGTGAATGGCTTA
>DAOTXO010000111.1:0-3535 GCA_034435495.1 Anaerolineae bacterium | reverse complement strand
GGTGAAAGTGGTGAAGATCGGCAGGCGGTCGCCGTTGCTCAACAGATCGGCATCACTGGCCTCAAAAACCCGTTCATCTCCCCACACGCGCACGCTGCCGTGCCCAACGTAGTTAACGATGCCCACCCCCTGGTTAAAGGCGCTTATGATGGTATCCCGAATGTCCTCATTCTCAGTCATATACAGCTTATTGGTGGCGTACCCCACGCTTTCCAATTCATCGGCCAGGTCATCTGACACGCGGTTGAAAGATTGCTCATCGTCGGCCACCAGCAAGACGTGCTTGAACCAATCGGTTTGCGCCTGTTGCTCATAGGCGATAGTTTTTTCCACCATGCGCTCCAGCTGGCTGGCGTGTTGGGCCGGAAAGCGACCAATGGCCAGACCTGGAGCTAGACTGCCGGGGGTGATGAGAGAAAAGAATGTGTCGCTGGCGACATACCCGGCGTAGTGAGTATAAATTAGATAAGTGGGTACAAAATCTCGATTTTTGGTCGGTGTAAAGGCATTAGGGCCATAGGTCGCATCCCCTACCAGCAGGACAAAACGAGGTGCTGGTTGCCAATGTTGCGCGGCATAGGTCAGGAAGTCGCGAATGGCCACCGGGGTTTGCCGACCGTAGGCAAACTCATCATAGATTTGGGATAGGCTGACTGTCTCAACGGTTAACCCTTGCTGGGCGCGATGAGTCAGCAAGGGGCGTAAGGCGTCGGTAAAGCTGGCGTCATCGGGTATGATCGTTACATATTCAGCCCCCCGCGTCGGATCCTTCAGGGAAAGTTGGCCGATCACGATGCTGATGTCAGGTGTTAGGGCGCTGCTGGGATTGAGCGCCATATAAACGCCCCCCAGTCCATTGCCATCTATACCTCCGCCAGCAAAACTTATGTTAGCATCAGCATATTGAGCGCCGGTCAGGCGAACGGGTTGCTCAGGGTCGGTCACATCGAAAACCAACGTTTGCTCGCTGGCGTCCGTCAATACCAGATTATCGGCGTTGCTGTGAAAATACAAAGGCCCCTGGCTGAGTGTCAAATTGCCTTCGTAGACCAGTTCGACACTATCTAGATAAACCGCTTCACCCGGCGCGCCGGTGTCACCAGGCAGGGTGATGATCAAAACATTCGCCTCAGGGCGCAACGTTCCAGGTGGCAACGCTACGCTGATCACTTCATGTTGAATTCCGTCCCAGTAATGGTCAGAAATGAGTTGACCGTTGAGGAAAAGTTGGGCGTGATGGTCTGGGTTGACGGCCGCTTCGTTGCTCGACCAAAGTCGGATGGTGAATCGTGCTGATCCCCCGGTGGGTTGGATTTTATCCAGCACCAGTTCTTGAGATGAACCGGCCCAGATATTCGCACCTAACCAGACATCACCCCCCAAAGCGCGCGCCTGAAATGAGATATTTTCCTCCCAGATGTGACGTCGCTCTCCCACAGGTACGCCGGGGCGGTTGGGTTGCGTGTCTCGTTCGGCCATGCTCAGGCCTTGCCCGGCCTCCAACCAGTAGACGGCTGGCCCCTCCAGGGTGTTGGTGATAGCCTGCGCGTAGAAGTAAAGCGTCTCCCCATCTTCGCTAACCCAGATAGGAACAACCTGCCCATCGCGTGTCAGACGAAGCCCGTCAGCCGAAAAATCTTCGATCACCAGCTGACGTCGCTCCACGTCTGCGCGGTGGACGGCTGTGATGCCGCTGGTGTGCACCGTCAGGCGTAGCGCCTGGGAGCTCTGGCCGCTTTCCAGACGCTCAAATTGGGGTTCGCCTGGGGCCAGGGTATCGCCCAAATAAACATAAACTGCACTGCCCAGAGAGACCAGAATGATGATGAAGAGGGTGCTCAACAAGAGTTGGCGTTGTGTGATCTTCATAAAACCTTGTTATGTGCGTCAGGATCAGGCGCTCAAGACAGTCGGCGCGCCGAGCGATCTGATATAAGGCCATGCTGGGTCAACTGCTGCGTGACGCTCACATTCCTCACCGTTCACGTCGGAGAATATACACAATCGCTCCTACACCGGTGATGAGGCTCAGCCCGGCCAGAGTTCCAATGGCGACCAGCAAGCCGGTGGGAGTACCACGCGAGGTGTCGGTATCTTCGGGAGAGGGGGTGAGCGTGATGTTCGGCGTGAGGGTTACCGGGCTGGTACCCCCGATCACATCAGGTGTGGCAGCGGTCCCGGCGTCGGGTGCGCCGGCGACGGGTTCAGCCTCTCCGACCTCTGTTGCTGTGGGCGCAGGTGCTGCCCCTCCATTTCCGCTGTTCTCGCCCGGTGGGGATGGGATGGCGGTGGGCGGCGCTGATGGAGACGCAGAAGTCGTCGGCGTTTGGGTAGGGGCGGCCGTGGAGGGCGGGGCCAGGGTGGAGGTGGGCGGCGGAAGCGTAGCGGTGACGTCGGCGGTAGCCGTAGGTTGGGCCGTAGGGCGAGGCGTAGCGGTGACGTCGGCGGAAGGTGTGTTGGTGGGCGTCGGCGCTGGCGATGTGCTGGTAGGAGCAATCGCCGTCGGTGTACCGGTGGGCGGCGGCCCTACCGGGGCGTCAGCTGTCAGCTCAACCCGCAAGGGGCCATGATGGCTCAGGCCACCCGACAACTCGACGTCTTCCAGCCAGTAGTAATAGGTCACTTCTTCCACCACATTGGCATCTTCAAGGCGGTACTCGTTTTCGGTTAACCCGCCCTGACTGCCAATGATCAGGGGGTTGATGCGAATTCTTTCCTCCTCGGCCAGCTGGCTAAAGATGGCGGTCTCGCGCTCGCTGCGATAAACGTTGAAACCCAGATTATCCAGCTCCGATTGTGTTTCCCAAATAATGATCACAATGCCATCATCAATTTCGGCCCGAAAATCGGTTAATTCGACGCTGGCCCCGGCCGGCCGGGCGCGCCCAACAAGCGCTGCCAGCAAGATGCTGCACAAGGCCGCAAACAGGCAACGGAATAAACGAGAATCAAAGCACATAACGATCCTTACAATAGCGCAGGTGGTGTCGCATTTGAAGATGCGAACGCCTCGTTGTCATTGTTCTACTCTGTGTGTGAGGGCGCTGAGGATATGCCCTCCTGCAACCGCTTTTGTCCGGCGCGTGAGCGTGGCAGATGGGCCGTGACCACAGCGTCCACCAACGCACCCCAGTGATGCAGCGTGGCGCGTCCCAGGCTTTGGATGAACCCGATGCCGCGTTGTGGGCGGAGCGAGGAAGTGGGTAGAAGCGTCCCCAGGAAAAGGACCTCATCTACCCTTGCTAACCACGCTAGATGGCGATGCAAGCGCCGGCCGGCCCCATGTGTCAAATCCAGGGTACGGCCGGTGCGTCGGCGGGCCACAACGCGCCCCAGCAGGGCTGACGCTGGCCACTCCGGATCCGCCACGACCGCGCGGTCGCCACGTGTCAACAGATATTGCTCACCATCCCTGGCCGTCCACCGGGCGCGACAGCGATGCGCCAGTAAATCCTCATCGCGCCGCACCACCACAATATCACCCGGTTGTACTTCCTCCACCCGACAGGCGGCCAGGGCGATCTGGTCGCCACGA
>DAOTXO010000110.1:0-24447 GCA_034435495.1 Anaerolineae bacterium | reverse complement strand
CTGATAACGCTGATGGGACGCTGATAACGCTGATGGGACGCTGATGACGCTGATGGAACGCTGATAACGCTGATGGGACGCTGATAACGCTGATGGGACGCTGATAACGCTGATCAATCGCCCCCTATGTGTTCGCCCTTTCTTGGCGTTCTTCGCGCCTTTGCGGTTCCATCCTTTTGTTCTCACCGCAAAGGCGCAAAGGGCGCGAAGGTTCTTTCCTTTGCGTTCTTCGCGCCTTCGCGGTTCCATCATGTTGTTCTCGTCACTCCTTCGTCACTCCCGGTTCTCACCGCCAAGCCCCCGTTTTCATGGGAGTGAGAACGGAAAGCTGATAGCCGGCGACGGGTCATGTAATCCTGGTACCGGCCGGCAGGTGGGGGTGCTGCAAGTGGCGAGCCGGAGGTCTTGGGTGTCCAGGATGTAGTAGCTGATGATGGGGATGTCGCCGGGGGCTAACACCATGGCGTTGTAATAACTGTCTAGCACGTCAATGGTGGTCAGGGTGTTGCCACCCGCGCAGGTGATGTCGCCGCAGCGCAGGATGTCGAGAGAGTTGCCGTCTGATGAAAAGACGACGACCGGCCGGCCGCTGCTGTCCAATTGCAGGGAAGCCCGGGACCC
Source organism: Anaerolineae bacterium (assembly GCA_034435495.1). Lineage (GTDB taxonomy): Bacteria > Chloroflexota > Anaerolineae > Promineifilales > Promineifilaceae > DAOTXO01. The sequence goes on along the minus strand of DAOTXO010000110.1, from coordinate 23,826 downwards.
AACCCAGCCTACGGGATCTAACATCTGCCGACTGTTGCCACTGTTGCAAGTGGGGTTGCCGCAACGCCACAAGCGTAGCTGGCTGGTGGGCACGTCCACATCCCAATAGTAGTAGGTGATGATCGGGTTCTCGGCGGCGTCGAGCTGAAGTTGCAGGGGGCTTTGCCCTCCAAAGACGCCCATATCGTCCAGCACAGCGCGGGTGTTGCCAACGCTGCAAGTGGCCTCGCCACAGCGGGCGAATACCAGGGTATGATCGGCGATGTAGGCCATGATGGGGCGGTCGCTGCTATCTACCCGCACGGCTGTGCCCAGGCCGTCGGCAAGCTGGTCTACCAGATGTTCAACATTGCCGGCCGTGCAGCCCACATCACCGCAGCGCATTAGATAGACAGCGTTGCTATACAGGCCGTAATAGGTGAGGACGGGCCGGCCGGCGGCGTCGAGGGCCATGGACAACCCATTACCTGATCCGCCTCCAATCACGCCGGTCAGCGAGTGCAATGTCTGGCAGCCAGGGTCAGCGCAGTGAGCCAACCGCACCTGGCCGGTGTTCAGATTGCCATTGAAGTAAGCGATGATGGGATGCCCCATTGCGTCCAGGGCGATGGAGACGTCCTCGAAGGATTGTTGACTGACGGTTTGGTCAATCACGGTGATGGTGTTGAGACCGCCATGGTAAACCTTCAGCCGTTTGGTTGACTCATCCACATAGGCCACAATCGGCTGGCTGTTACCATCTAAGACGATGGCGGTGTGGAGCCCCACATTGCCGGCGCTGTCGGGCGTCATCACGGTGTTATGGGTGGGCGTCACCGCTTGCCAATCCCCCATGGCGGCGCTGACGGGGTCGGTGGTCACCTGTTCCAGTTGTGAGCCATGAACCGCCACCTGGAAGAGCTGCGTCTCGCTCCCCTGGCGTCGTTCAAACAAAATGAAGGCCCCATCTGGCGACCAGACCGGGTTGGTGGCGTCTCCAGGGCCATGGGTCAGGCGTCTGTCACCTGTGCCGTCACTGTTGATGATGTAAATTTCCCACTTGCCGTCGCGATTGGACTGGTAGGCGACTTGCCGGCCGTCAGGCGACCAGTTGGGGTTGCGTTCATCGGCCGGGTGGCTGGTGATAGGCGTTTGTGGCGTACCAGAGGTGGTCATACGGGCGCGGTAAATATCCCAGTTGCCGTTGCGCTGGGTGGCGAAGGCGATATCGGCCCGGGCGCGTGACCAGGCTGGCTCCATGTCATCGGCCGGATCATCGGTCAATTGGGAGGGGAAGGAGGTGTTGCTCAGGGCGATGAAAATATCATGGTTGCCGTTGCGGTCGCTGACAAAAGCGACTTCCAGACTGTTGGGGGCCCAGGCAGGCTGAATCTCGTTGGCGCTGTGGGTGGTGAAACGTGACAGGTTTTGACCGTCAGCGTCCATCAAGTAGATTTCTGAGTTGCCGTGGCGTGTGGTGGCAAAGGCAATACGGGAGCCATCCCGCGACCAGCTGGGGGCATCGTCCTGGCCAGGGTCGTCGGTCAGGCGGGTTTCCACCCCGGTGGCAGGGTCTAGCAGGTAAATCTCTCCCTGACCATCACGGTAGCTGGTGAAAGCGATGAGGCCGCTTTGGCCCATAAAGGCAGCCTGCACGGACGCCTGAGCGTAAGTCAACACCAGGGCAAAGGTGACAAGGGTGATGAGATATGGGAACCAACGCTGGCCCCTGACGCTGCTGTGAAACATCGTATAACCTCCTTTGGGTGTTTTCATGGTGAGAACGGGCAAACACATAGGTTTGCCCCTACGGCCGTTTTCACGAGGGTGACGAACCGCGAAGGCGCAAAGAACGCCAAGAAAAACCTTCGCGCCCTTTGCGCCTTGGCGGTGAGAACAACATGATGGAAGTCAGCCCCCCGTCAGGCGCTGCAAGGTTGCGCCGAGATGGACCCACGGTTCCCAGCCATATCCCCGGTCTTCTACTTCCCAGGCGGCCGATAAGACAGCGTGAATCATGGCCCAACTTAGCAGCCGGTCGCGCTCCAACCCCAGTCGCTGGCTCAACACAGCCACCCGGCGCGCCAGCAGCCGGGGTAAATCGGGGCGCGAGGTGATGAGGGGGTATGGGTTGCACACAAAGGCGCTGACTTCATAGGCGGGTTCGCCTATCAGCCCTTTGGGATCGATGGCCAGCCAGGGAGCGCGGCCGGCCGCCAAAATATTATCGTGGTGCAAATCGCCGTGCAACACCACCGACGGCGCAGCCGAAGCCAGCCGTTCCGCCAACAGCGCTTCCGCCCGCGCTACCAGTTGGGGCGGTAAGGGGCCGGTCGCGCCTTCAAACGCCTCTCGCAGCCGTCTCAACCCATCAGCCCATTGGCCCAGGGTGGGAAAACTGGAGCGCCGGCCCCCAGTCGGCATCAGGGAGGAAACCACGGAAGGGATAGGGACGAGGCCGGGTTTTTCACACGGGGGCGAACCCACCGTGACGACCCGGTCGGCATGAGGGCCACGATTTGATGATGGGAGGCGGGCGGGCGGCGATGCTTCCACCGGCCGCCACAGTTGTTCCATCACGTCGGCGGCGATAAGGGTGGCGCGGTCATCATCCTCAGCTGCCAGGGAGACGAGGGAGTGGCCCGGTTGCAGCGCTTCCAGGAGCAACGCGCCCGCCTCTGGCCAGGCGTCCAGCAGGCGCACCGCTCCCCGGCCGTCGTACCAGCGCAGGGCGGCGATCTCGCTCAGCAACTCCGGGACCGGCATCCCCACCTTGACCACCACCGGCGCACCTGTGGCTGTGACGGCCGGCGCGACGTAGTTGTAGCTCAGGTTGGGGAAGGGGGGTTGCAGGCGCAAGGCCCAGCGGTTGGCGGTCTGCTCCAGGCGCGCCGGCAACCCGGCCAGCCACACTTCCCCCTCCGCTCCGTAGAGATCGCGCATCGTTGGCGCCAATGCGTCAGGCGGGGTCATCTTGTTCCCTCACCAGATAGATGGCAGGCAAGGTGACTAGCGTCGTCGCCCCTTTGATCAAGATATTACTGAGGACGATGCTCCACACCACGTCGGCCGGCAGCGCACCGCCAAAAGCCAGCCAGCTGAACGCCAGGCTATCGAGCGGCACGCTCAGGCTGTTGCTGAATAGGACTCGACTCCACTGATAGCGCCGGGTGATGCGAGTCGTCCATAGGCGATATACCTCGGTGTCGATTAGTTCAGATAGCACCTCGGCGATGATGGAGGCCATGACAATGCGCCACACCGGGGCTAATACCTCGCCAAAAGCCGTCTGAGGGCCGACGCTGGGATCGGCCGGCAGGCGGGCTGTCAGCCAGAAAAGGCCGGCCATCACCAGGTTGATCACGGCCGCTGCCACGATCAAGACGCGGGCGGCGCGCAACCCGGCCGTCTTATGCACCAGGTCACGCAAGGTGAAGGTCAGGGGATAAACCAGCGTGCCGGCGTCCATCGATAGACCTGCCACCAGGACAATACGCAAACTGGCGATGTCAGCCATCATCTGCGCCGCCACATAGGCGACACTTACTATAAGAGCGGTAATCATATCGGCCTTTCCATTTTCATGGGAGCATTGGGATGGGACGCTGATGACGCTGGTGGGACGCTGATTTTGTTGCACTGCTGCGACTTGGCGGTGAGAACAACATGATGGAACCGCGAAGGCGCGAAGAACGCCAAGAAAGAGCCAACACATAGGCGGCGATTGATCAGCGTCATCAGCGTCATCAGCGTTCCAGCTGTGAGAACAACATGATGGAACCGCGAAGGCGCGAAGAACGCCAAGAAAGAACCTTCGCGCCCTAGCGGTGAGGACGAAAGGATGGAACGCTGATGACGCTGATGGAACGCTGATTTTGTTGCACCGCTGCACCTTAGCGATGAGAACAACATGCTCCCGTTTTCACGGGGGCTGGGGTAGACGGGCCACGTCTAGTAGGGCAACAGTTTTGGTGAGCCGGGTGGGGGCGGGCGCCCTTTTCTGTTACCGGCCTACACAGCAGCCTGTACATTTTTCAGCTGCGCTGGTCAAGTATACCACGGGAGGCGGCCACGTCCTATCAGGATGACCTGATGACATGTCACACCAGAATGTATGATCTGTTACACATGACACAGCCGGCCGGCGGGCGTAGGATACAGGTGCGCCATGCGCCGATTCGTTCCTGGTCTGGGAATTCATGCCCAGGCTGAGTGGAGCGCCGCCCATCGTAGCCGCGCTCCCGTTTTCCCCCGTGAAAACGGGGGGAGTGACAGGGTGTGACGGACCGCACCTTTTTAAGGAGCTAACCTATGCTAACCATAAACCCCCCGGCCAATGACAAACGCGCCGACCTGGCCGGCCCCGGCATCGGCAACTACACCGATCTCGCCCGTATCCTGCCCGATGATTACCAATCACTGCTGACCCCCAAAGAGACGCAACAGGCCATCTTCGCCGCCAAGCGCTACATCGAAGACAATCTGGGGCGCGAACTGAACCTGATGATGGTCACCGTCCCCCTGATCGTGGAGGTGGACAGTGGCGTCAACGACTATCTGGATCGCGATGGCTCACGCACGCCGGTGCGTTTCCATATTGCCAACGACTACAATCAAAACCCAATCGAAGCGGAAGTTGTTCAGGCGGCCACCAAATGGAAGCGCATGGCCCTCAAGCAGTTTGGGATGGGGCCGGGTGAAGGTCTTAACACAGACATGCGCGCTGTGCGCAAAGATTACTTCCTTGACCATGACCACAGCGCGTATGTTGATCAGTGGGATTGGGAGTTGCACATCACGCCTGAGCAGCGCCACCTGGCCTTCCTGACGCAGGTGGTGGAGAAGATTTGGAAAGTCCTGACGGGCGCAGAGCGGTATGTGCAGGAGATGTTCCCCCAGCTGAAGACAGATCGCTACCCGAATTTGCCGGAGAAGCTGACCTTTCTACACGCTGAGGACATCCTGGAGATGTACCCTGACCTGCCACGTAAGCAGCGCGAGACGGCCATTTTGCAAGAGTATCCGGCCATCTTCATCTATGGCATCGGCTGGACTTTGAAGGATGGTTACCCACACGAGATGCGGGCGGCTGATTACGATGATTGGGTAACAGAAACGGTGTCGCTGGACGGCCGGCCGATGCACGGCTTAAACGGGGACATCCTGGTGTGGAACCCGGTCACACGGCGGCGACATGAACTTTCCTCGATGGGCATTCGTGTGGATGCCGAGGCGCTGATTCGGCAGCTGGAGATTACCGGCCAACTCGATTTTCTGAAGCTACCGTACCATCAGGCGATCCTCAACCACGACATCCCGCTCAGCATTGGCGGCGGCATCGGCCAATCGCGCACGCTGATGTTGTTGCTGCGTAAAGCGCATCTAGGCGAGGTGAGTGTCACGGTCTGGCCCAAGATTTTGAAGGAGATCGGCCGCCAGAAGAATATTCATGTCCTGGAGTAGCCGGGCAACGAATGGGAAACGAATAAGGGAAAAGGCCACAAGGGTCGTTAGAGGTGGCACAAGGGGAACGGCCGACAGCGATTGCGCTGACAGGGGCATGGAATAACGGTAGGGCGAGAAAGAATCTTGCTCTGCCGTGAAACACAAGAGACGGAGTTGCCAACTTTGAGAAAGGTTGGCAACTCCTTTCGTATTCTGTGGTCGCGCCTTAAACTCTGCTTTGAATGGCTGCGATTAAGCCCTCAGAGTTTTTAGTTTACCCTCTCTATGCTGTATACTTTCAGCCACTTTCCAGCATATTTGCGTGCGCTCGCAAGCGGAGTCACCCAAACCATGATATCTCTTATTCCGTGCGGCCCGACCGCCAATGAAAGCGAAAAGAAAGCGCTTCAATATCTAAAACAACATCTCCTGTCCGAGTTTAGCGCCGAAGAGTGGGTGCTACTCTCAAATCTGACGTTTGCTGTCACACATCAGTTACAGGCTGATGAGATCGATCTGGTAGTGATTGGCCCTGGCGGTGTCCGCGTGATCGAAATTAAGCACTGGACTGCGCAGTGGGTCGAAGCAAACCGCCCTAAAGTGGAGTCTGAAGCTGATCGCTTGACAATGAAAGCCCGCAAGATAGCGGGCACACTACGGGCGCTGGAGTCAGACACCCCTTATGTTGAGAGTGTCTTTCTGTTGACCCAAGAGGCTTCCAAAGTGCGAAAGGTCGTCCGAGAAAACATTCGCGGCACAACCCTGTTCAGCCTCAAAGAGTGGAAAGACGCGCTGGGCGTTACGCAGCCCGTTGTTTTCACCGCAACGCAAGTCAAGCGCCTGGCCAAAGCGTTACACCCCGGTACGGTTCTATCGCTAGAGGGTGATGTGCGTCGGCTGGCCGGCTATGTGAACCTGGAACTCCAAACCCCCCAAAGTGAGCGCTTCCATCGCGTTTATAAAGGGAAACACCCTGAACGACGTGACAGAGTTGTTTTGCATGTCTACGATCTCTCGGCGGCCGAGGACAAGGATGCTGAAGTGCGGTCCAGGCGCGAATTTGAGGCATTGCATCGTCTACAACTGTACCCCTGGGCACCGCGCATTCTAGATTCTTACCAGGACATCATGGGTTATGCTGGCGAAATGTACTTTTTTACTGTTGTTGACCCGGCCGCTCCCAGTGTGGATAAACGCCAAGGTGACTCAACGTGGCATGTGAACGGGCGGCTGATGTTTGCCCGGGAGGCCATCAAAGCTCTACAGGAACTACATGCCTCAACCCACCCAGACGAGGCTCCCGTTGTCCACCGCAACATCAATCCGGCCACCTTGCTGGTGCGGCATGACAACACACCCATCTTCACCGGTTTCGAGTTAACCAAGTTGCCAGCGACACACACAGTCACAGCTAACCTGGCGCTTGATGGGCCTTTTCCCGAAACATACGCCCCCGAGATCAGGCAGGGCGGCCTTTCCGTGGCAGACCACCATTCCGATCTTTATGCCTTATGCGCCACGCTACAGGCGCTTTTTGTCGAGCGCCTAGACGAAATGAGTCAGCGCGCTCTGTCTATCTTGGAGCGCGGGTTAATAAACGACCGCCTCAAGCGCGCCTCACCGGGCGACCTCAAAACAGCTTTCGGTCAACTGCTAGGTGAATTAGCGCCGCCAGTTGCCGCGCCGCCGGCTCGTTACTGGACAGAAGACCAGGTTGTACGCTTCCGTGACCATGATTACCGCATCGTCTCACGCCTCGGTTCTGGCGGCGTGGGTGTCGCATTTAAAGTTGTCAAGCTCGACCACACCACCAGGCAGGAGTTAGGATCATACGTGGCCAAGGTCGTTTTCGAGCAAAAGAGTGGCTTGCATGTTCTCAAAGCGTATAATCTGGTGCACCCAATCTTGCGCCACACAAGCCTTTCCAATATCTACGAAGTCGCACCCGAATGGCGTGAAAATGAGTTTGTCGCTCTACTGACCTGGGTTTCCGGGACGCCTCTGAATGAGTACATGGGCGTCTTCCCTCTACTGGCTGAAGACCTGGGGGAGGCAGATGCTGAAGCGCTGGCCTTGCGTTGGCTGCGCGAGGTATGCCAAGGGCTGGAAGTGTTGCATCGCCATGGACTGATTCACGGTGATGTCAGCCCCGGCAATCTGATCGTCTCCAACACCGATCTGGTGTTGACGGACTACGATGCTGTGTGCCAAATTGGCCAGAGCGTAGCAACCTCCGGCACACCGCTTTATTGTGCCCCATCCTCGTCTGAGGGACGCACAGCTTCGCCGGCCGATGACTTCTATGCGTTGGCTGCCAGCTTTTTTCACGTTCTCTTTGAGCGCGAGCCGTTTTGGTATGCTGGGGAACAAGACAAACAGCGTGGTCTCAACTGGGATGGCCTGGATCGCAGTGCTTACCCGACGGTGGCTGAATTCCTGAGCCAGGCCACGCACCCAGACCCACACAGACGCTTGGCTAACGTTACACAGGCCTTACAGGCGCTCACAGCTTCCCCTGTTGAGACCGGGGCCGATTCTTCTGCCTCATCGGACGAAACGAATACACAGGCACGGCTACCTGTTGTGTTCTCGGCCAACCAGGTTGCCTGGTTGCAAGACCTGCTGCAATCCTATCCTGGTTCCCTGTGGGGCAACAGCGAGACCCGTGGTCTCGACTCGAACTTTGCCCAAAACACTTATGTACCGACCAGGTTGGAGCAGTCGTTGCTGGAGGATATTCGCGCCCGACGGGCGCGGTTGGTCATTTTGTGCGGTAATGCGGGCGATGGTAAGACCGCCTTGCTGCAACATCTGGCGACCCAATTGGGGCTGGCCCACTTTCATTCGGGTGAGCGCATAATTGCAATCCAATTGGTAGACGGGCCAGAGGTTGGCATCAATCTCGATGGCTCTGCTGCCTGGCAAGGGCGATCAGCCGATGATCTGCTCAACGAGTTTTTGGCCCCGTTCCAAAACGGCCCCCCAACGGAGGACCTTGTCCATCTGTTGGCTATTAACGATGGTCGCCTGCTTGAGTGGATCAATACCGTTGAACAGCACAACGGCGGCGCTACAAGCCTGACAGCAGCGCTTTATGATCGCCTGCAAGAGGGGGTGGCTGACAATGCCGGGCATATTCGCTTCATCAATCTTAACCAACGTTCGCTAGTTGGAGCCGTCGACCGCGTCAACAGACAGATTGATACAACCTTTCTGGATCAGTTGACGGATCGTCTGTATGGGGGGAAAGAGGCAACAAACATCTGGCGCCCATGCCGCAGCTGCTCCGCCCAGACGTATTGCGAGGTCTATCGCACGGTGCGCTTATTCGGACCGGCCGGGGTGCGTAAAGTCGAGCCCGAAACGGGTCAGCGCGCTCGACAACGCCTGTTTCAGGCTTTGCAGGTCGTTCACTTGCGCGCTGACACCCACATTACCATGCGCGAACTGCGCGCAGCCCTGGTCTACATTCTCTTTGGTATACACGCTTGCCAGGAGTATCATGCTAATGCACGCCAGGAGTTCATCCCTTATTGGAATCGCGCCTTTGCGCCAGACTCACCGGCGCGCCAGGGTGACGTGCTGGACCGGCTGGTGCGGTACGATCCGGCGCTGGAAGCGCATCCGCGCCTGGATCGCTATCTGACCAGCCGCTCCCGTACAGATAGCAGCAACCGCCCTCCTCCTTTGGAATCAGCCCGGCGACAGGCATATTTTGAGTGGCGTGAGGCGCAACTCCAGGACGTTGCCGACACGCCTGAAGCGCTCAATTTAGCCCAGGGCAAACATTTGCAACAGTTCCGCGATCTGCCGCTCCTGGATGAAGAGGAGCGCGCCAGCCTCTGCCGCAAGCTGTGCATGGGTATCGCCCGTCTGGAGGATTTGCCGCCGCAGGCGCATCAACGGGAAGGCGTGGTAGCCTTGCGCATCACGCCGCGCACGCCAACGGAAACAGCCTTCTGGGTGGAGAAACCGCTCAGCGCCTTTCAGCTCCAGGCGGATCTGCCGGTCGACAGCGAAGGAGTGGAGCGCTTACATCGTCAGGCGTATCTGACTTACACTTACCGTGATGGTCGCTATACGGAAAAACTGCGTTTGGGCTCGCAACTGTTTCATCTGTTGATGGAGCTGGCAGAGGGATACCAGTTGGGGGATGTTTCAACCGATGATTCCTTCGCCCATCTCTCGATTTTCGTCCAGCGTCTGGTGCGGGAGGATGAGCGCGAGTTGTTGGCCTGGAATCCAACGCAGGAGGAAGCGATCTACCGGGTGGCGACCGAAATGCGCCAGACACTGGAGGGGGTGAGGCAAATGGTGGTGATTCGTCAATTGACGTCTGGAGGGATAGATGGCCAGGAGTAAGCATGTAACAGCGCGGGCGATTGTTGATGGTGTTCTGGGTCAAGCCATGACCCGCGAGATTTGGACAGGCAACTACGAGCCGGTGCTGCCGCTCTCACTTCAGGTTGTCGATCTTTCGGCCGTCTTACCGGCCGTGTTCTACATGTTTCGCTTTGGCCAACGCCGCGGCAAAGGCAAGTTTGTGGATACCTTCGCTGGTCTGGATGGAACGCCGCGCGACCGCCGGCAGGCAGCAACCATTGAGCGCGTTGCCGCTAGGCTGGCGCCATCCGTAGCTTTTGACGGATTTGCCCCACAAACGCCTCAGGTGATTCTGGGTGATCTACTGCTGGCGTTTTGCCTGGAAAACAAGAACAAAGCGCTGGGTCATGAGGCCCAGATTCAGCGCGTAGCGCCAGCACACTACATGGCCGCCTGGATCGACTTGCCCGAATGGGTGGCCCATCTGCGCTACGTGCCGGAGATGGTGGTGGCGATGCTGGCTGACCAGGAGGGGGAGTATGTGGTGCAGAACAAAGAGTCTGGTCAGGTCTGGTTCACCGTCGGTCGGGGATTTGAAGACAACGTCTTGCTAAAAGCGTTTCATCAGGGCATTGTGCACGACGGTCAACTGGCTGATCGTTCCACCGACCGCTTTGTGGAAGAAACAGCGGTCGGGCTAGATCAACTGCTGATGATTCGGCTGGCGCAGCAGCTGGGTACCGCGCCAGAAAAACTGCGGGGAGGGGAGGGGGAGCGCATCTCCAACCAGCGCCCCATAGCTGAGCGAGCGGCGCGCGCCTTTTCGGAAGACATGCGACGTTTTGTGCGCACCTATGCAACCGTGATACCACGCCATACATTTGTCGAGTTGCTGGAGTCGAGCATGGCGCTTGGTCTGACGACGATTGTGACGAGTGTTTTCGACATCTTGTTTGCCTGGGCGGAAAACGGCGTGGTTCCTAAACGCGAAGAGCAGCAACCCGCCTCCCTGTTTGTGGATGCGTCGAATGGGATTGAGCGCCGGTTGCGCCTTTTGTCTGAGCAGACGACGGAGGATTTCATGCGCCGCAGCGAACGCATCCCGACGGTGCTGATGGCGCTCCGGCTGCTGGACTACAGTGCGCGTTACGATGCAACCATCAAGAAAACGCTTCCGCCTCGAAGACCCTACGCTACGAGCTGGATCAACCTGCTGGGTAACCTGCTTCGACGCTGGTCCGAAGCGCAGCCCATTCTCTACAATTTGGGACCCAAAGCGGCCGAATTGGCTGAGCAATTGGAGGAAGAGTATCCGGAGGCAGCGCGCTCGTTGCAAGATGACGCGGTTGAACCCAATCCGGTCTGGCGTATGGCGGAAGCTCTGACCGCTCTGCAGGGGCGCGGCAATACCCAGGGGAAGGTCGTTGAATTGATCGACTCCATTCTGATGGTCAATCGCCCCACCGGCCTGGCGCAGAAACGCTCGGTCAGCCGCACCGCGGCCGACGAAACCGGCCGGCGTCGGCGCGATGTCCGTTCGATCGTTCTGACTGACAGCGTATTGGACTACCTCGTTCACCTGCATGTTTTGCGCAGCGGCAATAAGCCTGGCCACCGGCCTCTTTCCTATCGGAACTTCCTGGCCATCCTGGTTGACCGTTATGGTCTCTACGTTGACGAAGCGCCACCCGGCCGGCCTATCTCGAATGAACTGTTACAACTCAACCGCGCCATCCTAGAGCGGCGTCTGCGTGATCTGGGGTTGCTGGTCGGTGTCAACGACGCCGAATCCATGAAATTGCTGCGCCCCCGCTTTGAGCGTATTGAGGCAAACGATGACGGACTGGAGTGATCTGCACGCGAAATTGATGGCGGAAGCGTTCCGCAAGGTGCTGGGAAGACCGGCCGGCCGCGGTACGATGGCCTTTGCCCGCTGCCTGACATCTGACATCGTGGAGGCGTTGGCCGCAGCGGGGGCGTTCGATCTTGCGCCCTGGGAGGTCTATCGCGTAGCTGATGTGATTGATCCAGGTACGCGCACAATTACAGCTGATCGGGCGGTCGAGATCCGCGAGGCGAAGGACTCCGCCGTCTTGCTGCTGGTCGATACCGGCCGTGCGGGCGCCGGTATGGACGGCATCTACAGCGCGGCGCAAGAAGTGTTCGAGAAGGAACTCTTCCGGCATGGGCTTGGCCTGGCGGCCGGAGAGATCACCAAAACACTGAATCGTAAAGCGCGTCTACAGGCTGAACAAGCGATCAAGCCGCAGGCCAGCGGCCAGCGTTACCCTCTTTCTCCCTGGAGTAAATTCAACTATCTGGTACGTGTGGCAGCCGAACAACGCTATCCCGGCGAACTGCTGTATTTGTTGGGCCTTTGGCCAGCCAGCCAACAAACGCAGGTTAATTGGGAGTCGGCGTTGCGCCACTCGCGCATTTTTGTCGAGCGTTTGCTTGGGCCCGTAGTGGCCGGGCTTACACCAACACAACGAATCGAATCGCTCAACCTCAATCACCCGAGATCCGACCAGTTGACGCGGCTGGAGCAGTTTCTGCGTGAGGCGGCCATTCAACCCCTCTTGCCCACCATGAACAGACTCGCCGAGGAGCCGGACTTGTGGATCGGCTCTCTCCAGGTAGAGGAGTCAGCCGGTATCATCCAGGGTATCGAGTTGATCCCCTGGCGTACACCCAGTGGGAAACTCAATGCCTGGTCCGGCCTGACTGAGGGACGCGACCCAGCTGACCCGCCTGTGTTACTCCTGACCCCGGATGCCGATAAGACCGGCAAGTACGCTAAACTGGAAGTACGTTGGAAAGCCCGCCCAGATAAGCTGGCCCGGGGCTCGGTAGCCTATCACGTGGCGATTGTGACTGATCAGGATGAGGAGATCGCGTCGCTGGATATCCCACACCAGGAGAAGAAAGAGCAAAAGTGTCGCTTTACCGATGATGATTTTAGTTTACTGGGAGACGATGCTCTGCTCGATGCCAAAGTCGTGGTCTCCGTGCCAGACAACCGTGACCTGGCCTTACAAGAAAGTGAGGAGTTCACCATTCGTTACGGCATAGCGCCGGAGCGAGGTGGGCAAGGGGTCGGTCGCAAGGTGCGCACGCTCAGCGAAGGCTTGATCGATCTGGAGGATCGCACCCGTATCACAACACTTGTCAACGCGACCGACCGGTTGACGGTTGATTCCACGGGCTACATGCTCTGGCGGACAGCTGAAAAAGGTAAAAGCTACCGCGTCTTTCGGCCGCCGCTGATTCGCGATGTGGAGCAGAACTGGGGGGAGCATGGGGGCGCGATTGGTCGCTGGCTGTTGCGGGTGCATGCTTCTGGGGTGCGCGCCGGCAAAGTTGAATTTTTACCGCTCTTGCCTGATTTGTTGACGGATCCATCTAGACTTCCTTTGTGGGAGCGCGTTGCCAATGCCAGTCGCAGACTAGCCGAGCGCTTTGTCGGTAGCAGTGGCGTCGGCCAGCTTTACGATGAAAAATCGAAACTATTTGAGAACCTGATCAAGGAGTATCTCAACGCCTGGACGCAATTGCTGGAGGTGGGGGATCCGATGCTGGCGTTGGCCAACACCATCGAGATCCAGTCGCTGTCTGGCCGCACGTTGGGGTTAATTGTGTTACCCAGCCACCCATTGCGCGTCGCCTGGCACGCAGCCTATGACAATCTGGTGCTGTACACTGTGTATGAACAGAGAGCCAAAGCACAAAAGGTGTGTCAGGAGTTCGCGGCGTTAGACGGTGCCCTGTTTCCGGCCATCTTACCTGGTATCCATGGCGGGGATCCCTTTGTCTTTGCCGATACGCTCGGTTTTCACGCTGTGGGTATGGTATTACATAACGATCCGGAACCGAAGGCTGCCGTGGCCATGCTGGCCCGTGTCCTTAGTGACAGGGAACCGACTGATGCTGTGCCCACAGTTGGGCGTCAAAGCGCCACTGTATTAGGCCATGAGATCATCAAATATATTGACAGTCACCACACGTCCAGGTTATTGCATATCCATGCCTTGCATCCAGGTGACGGCATGACCATTGCGCGCGCGCTTGGTCAGGTGCAGGAACATTACCGTGGTGATGGTAGCGACGAACACTCTGACGATGCAGACCATGGTCGAATGGCGCCCACCTTCGTCCTGGAACTGTACCCATCTGAAAAACAGCGTGGTGTAGCCGGTCGTTTTATTGCCGAATCACGGGATAAGCGACGCAGCGGCGCCAGTGGCCTGGCAGCCGAAGATCGTTGGATGCTGGAATCGCTCAGCTTGCCAGGCGGGATCAATCTTCCCAAACTGCGTTGGGCACGCAAGGAGACGCCTACACCACAATCACCGGCCCATATCGCGGTAGCTTTCGATACCTTTGAGTCTCGCGTCACCCTAGACACCATCCAGCGCAACGGCCGGCCGCTCTCAGTCTATGGGTTGCAAGCCTTCTTCGAGCGTGAGTATACAAGTGCACCGACCCCACTGTGGCGCGGCAGCTTCCTGCCGGCCGATAGCGGTGAACGTCATCCATCGGATCGCACACATACGGACCGGTTGCTGAAACTGCAAAAAGCAATCGGGCGGAGTGTCACACGCAACCTGGGCGCTGAAGAGCAACAACCGGTTCTGCGTACCGAAATCTCGCTCGAAAAGGCGCACAGCCTGCGTGAACTGCATCGTTTGTGTGATTGGGTTATTACACTCGACCGCAATGGGGGCATTGAGTACTTTGACTCACCACGGGATCACCCCGATGTGTATGAGGCCTACGTCATTGATTGCGTACCGGAGCGCGAAGACCTTGGCCTGCTCCAACTGATCACCTCCACAAGTAATCTGGAAGAAGTGCGTTATCTACTAGATGTCGCCTTCGACCAGATGGGGCTTAGCTACAGCCGGCGCAATGCTGAGTTTCTGTTGGAAAACCTGAAGGCGCTTAGCGGGCGGCTGACGATCCGATTAACAGGTCAGATTACTCCAATACAGGAATTGATCGCCCTGGCTCTCTGCTATGTCAGCTGTCGACATGAGCAGGAAGCGGGCAGTTGCTGGACGCCGCTGAGAAACGGCTTTCTGGTTCCAGTTGATGATGTATCGGACCTGCTTCCCCCATTAAAGGCGGCCGGGCCGAACAAAGAGGCCCGCCCAGACCTGATCTATGTCTCACTCGCGCCGCGCAAGGGATTAGCTTTTCAGTTCATCAATATCAGCTACCGTCGTCACCTGCGTCGTGCACGCAGTTTGGACATCCTCGACGACCTGCGTCAGCGGACACAAACCTTGCGCCAGAAATGGGAAGAGTGGTACATGACCGATGATGTGGCATACGCCACGTTTTTGTCTATCCGTCGGGCTAAGCTGGCGCGTGTCCTGCGCTTTTATGCCGACAAAGCGCAGCGCCATCATCTGACAATGGAGAATCACGCCACACTCATGGCCGAGATCGACCGTATGGTGGAAAAAGGAAATGCCTATACCTTCGCCGGTCTGGAGCACCCCGATCGCGGTTGGATATTCTGCCCGGAATACACGGGCGCAACACCGCAAGAGATTTCACCGGCCGGCGCAGAGACGCGCATTTTCATCTTTGGTCCCGGCCGCCTGCCAGACAATATAATTAACTCAGAACAGCCACCCATGTCGGTCACACCGAATGCTAGCCACGCGGTAACCCTCATAAACACCCCGGAGCCTACCCCGCCGGTGAACACAACCGACGAGGCGGCCGGGGTTGCTAATGCTCAGACGCCGGCCGGTGACCCGGCCATTATACTTGGCGAAGATTCACTGACAGGGTCATCCGTCCTCTGGCGGCTGACGATTAAGGGCAATCCGCATCTGTTGGTGGCCGGTCTGCCCGGCATGGGCAAGACGACTTTGTTGTTAAACTTGTGCCGACAATGGTTGGCAAAGGGGGTACGGCCGATTGTCTTCTCCTACCATCAGGATTTCGACGAAAGGCTGGAGAGCGCCGGCATAGCTGTGCGCTATGTCGATTCTGAGGGGTTGGGTTTCAATCCGCTCCATGTGCGTGACCGCACTTCGCGGTCGGCTTATCTAGATGTGGCCGGCGCTCTACGCGATGTTTTTGCGGCTATTTTCCCGGAGCTGGGGGATTTACAAGCAGGCGCGATCCGTGATGCCATCAAGCAAAGTTTTCAAGAGTTGGGGTGGGACAATCCCAATATCGATCTGACCGCGTTACAGGAGCCGGCTTTCAGCCGTTTTGTGGAAATCTTACGCGCCACGCCCAAACCGGATCGGGGCCTCAAAACCCTGTTGGTGCGGTTGGCTGAACTAGAGGATTATCGCTTCTTTGCACCGGGCCAGAAGCAAGAAAGTCTTTGGGAGGAGGATCGGCCAATTGTTATCCGCATTCATGCAACCACCAACGACAATTTACAGCGTGCGTTCTCATCACTTGTCTTTTACGGATTGTACAAGGATATGTTCCGGCGCGGGACACAATCACGGATTACACATGCCATTGTCTTTGATGAAGCCCACCGCGCCGCACGCCTGCGTCTCATTCCGACGATGGCTAAGGAATGCCGCAAGTATGGTATCTCGCTTGTGGTTGCCTCTCAGGAAGCGAAGGATTTCAATAACTCACTCTTTTCAGCAATTGCCAATTATTTAGTCTTACGCCTAAACGATGTTGATGCCAGGACGCTGGCGCGCAATGTTGCCCGTTCGGATCAAGAGCGAATGTTGGTGGATCGTATTAAGCAGATGGAACGCTTTAAGGCGTTCTGCTTCCTTGAGGGGCGGGGGAAACCATTGGTGGTGTCGTTACGGCCGTAACATTACCTACCCTCTGGGTGACAAGATGGGGAAGGCCGGCCGGTCGGCTTATTCTTTCATACTTAATTTAACTAACCTTATATCAATTTTGTTGCGACGGAGGGCGGTGAGGACAAAGGGATGGGACGCTGATGACGCTGATGGGACGCTGATTTTGTTGCACTGCGAAGCGGCTGTTTTCACGGGGGAAGCATTTGCGTTTTGGCGGTGAGAACAAAAGGATGGAACCGCGAAGGCGCGAAGAACGCAAAGAAAGAGAAAAACCTTCGCGCCCTTTGCGTCTTGGCGGTGAGGACGAAGGGATGGGACGCTGATGACGCTGATGGAACGCTGATGACGCTGATGGAACGGTGAGAATAACATGATGGAACCGCGAAGGCGCGAAGAACGCAAAGAAAGAGAAAAACCTTCGCGCCCTTTGCGTCTTGGCGGTGAGAACAAAAGGATGGAACCGCGAAGACGCAAAGAAGGCCAAGAAAACGGGAGTTCGCCCCTACTGTGTTGGTGGCGGCGGTTGTGCTTTAGGCGGGCCACCGCCGGGCGAGCTGTTCCCAGGCCGCCAGACCGCCGGGTAGCCCCAATTGATCGGCCAGATCGGCCAGAGCCTGCACAAGCTGGGCGAGTTGCCGGGGGTACGCCAGGCGATAAACCGTAACCCAGGCGTTAAGGGCCTGTTCGACTTCATCTTTTTGATAATGGATGTGACCGATGTTGAACAGGGTGGCGCACAGGCCGGCCACATCCCCGATGGCCCGACTGATGGCCAGCGACTCCTCCAGGTAGGCCAGCGCCGCCGCGTAATCCCCGCGGGCCTGGAATATCTGCGAGATGTTGTTGAGCGTCGTCCCTTCCCCGGCTTTGTCCCCGATGGCCCGACTGATGGCCAGCGACTCCTCCAGGTAGGCCAGCGCCGCCGCGTAGTCGCCCAGGTGGACGTACTGCTTGCCGATTTGCCCCAGCGCCTGCGCCCGTGTCCGGGGATCGGGCGACTGGCTGATAGGCGGCAACCAGGTTTCCAACAGCGTCCGATACAACCCCTGCAAACTCAACCGTCCCACAATGTGATCGAGGGCCAAACGATCGGCCGCTGTCTGGTCTCCGGCCGCCTGCAAGGCGCGGTGGGCGTGGATCGCCTGTTCCACTGTGCCTCGCTCGCGCCGGTAGAGGTAAACCTGGTAGTCGGCCGCTGCCTGCCACAGCGCCGGCGGCGGGGCCGGCCACCCCTGCCGGCGCAGCCAGTCGGCGACCAGCGGTGACAGCTGGTAGTGGCGCGTCAACCAGTGGGGGTCCTCGGTTACCTCCAGCAGCGAGACGGCCAGTAACCGCTCCAGCAGTTCTTCGGGCCGGGGCCAATCCAGCGCCAGCTTCAGAATGCCTTCACGCGGGACGGGCGTATCGTAGACGGGTAGGCGCCCCAACAGCTCACGCGCTGACGACGGCAGGTGGTCTACAATTGTTGTCAGGGCCATGTTGGCCTGCAGCTCTGTCTCTACCTGCGCCAGACGCGCCATGAAAACCTCTTCCGTGGCGGCGTCCATCCCTTGCGTGGCGGCGATGAACCAGATGAGCCCACGCGCATTGCCGTGCAAGGCCTGGTAGATGCGCCGCAGCCGTGTGCGGTCGCGGAAGAAAGCGGCCGGCAACCCTTGCAGCCGCGCCAGCTGCAAAAAGTCACCGTAGCTGGGGTGCTCTAAGGGCCAGACGTCCGCCTCCGGCCAGCCGGGCAGCCGCCAGCGCGAGGTCACCAGCAAGATCAACCCCTCGGCCGTCAGGCTGTGGGCGGCGGCCAGCCAGGCTGCCAGGCGCGCATCGGTCACGGCCTGGGTGTGGGGGTCTTGCACACTCTCCAGGTCGTCCAAAAAGAGGAGCAGTCGCCCGGCCGTCTGGTTGCATAACAGGCGCAACAGGTGATGAAGGCGCGCCTCGTCTGTCAGGGGGGCCTGCTGCACCAGGGTGTAGCGGGCGCTATTCTCCGGTGTCAGCGCCAGCGTGGCCTCCAGTTCTAACTGCATGGCGGCCTCCCCTCCCCCGACCGACCACGCCAGCAGGGTGTAGCCCTGACGACGGCTATCGAGGGCCAGCCGGCCGGCCAGCGCGGTTTTGCCCTGCCCACCCGGCCCGATGATAAGGAGTTGGCGCAGCCGGCCGGCGCGCTGGCGGCTTTGGAGCTGGCGCAGTTCGCGCCGCCGCCCCACAAAACGGGCGGGCAGGACGACGTTGTCCACTCTCTGGCTGACTGCCCAGCGGGGCGCGCCATCGGCCGCTCCCGTTTTCACGTGTAGGGGCGAACCTGTGTGTTCGCCCCCTGTGTGTTCGCCCGTTCCCACTACCAGCGGGGCGGCCGGGGCGTGGCTCAGCAACATGGGCAGGCACCATTGCCCCAGGCTGCGCTCCGCCAGTCCGCTGGCCTCACCCCCCAGCAAAGGGGCGTCGCGCAGCGGCGTGCGGATCGCCTGCCGCCCCTGTTGTGTCGCCACGTCCAATCGCTCCTGACGCACCACGGCCTCACACAGGCGGCGCACAAAGAGGGTCCCGGCGCGATCCAACACCGACTCGCGCATCCCAATCACATGGGGCAGACCGCTGGCGCTCAAACTCCAGGTCAGGCCGGCCGTTACAGCGTCGGAGGCGGTCTTGCCCGACTCGCAGGCGGAAAGCACCACGGCGCGCACGCCGCTGCCCAGAAACGCCTGGGCCAGCCGCTCCCCGCGCACCGGCCGGCGGCTGCCATCAGGATTTTCCATCAGGAAGATGGCGTAGGGTGCGCCATCACCAGGCAGCGGGGTGACAAAGCGGCCGTGGCCGCTGAGGAAGACGAGGTGAGGCCTGAAATCCGACAGCAGCTGCTCCAATGTCTCCAGCCGTCCATCGTCGGGCATTTCCAGCGCCACAACGCCGGCCTGAATCCAGGGCAGCAGCGCTTCCAACACCTGAGCCTGCTCCTCTTCGATGTCTAAGCGCTCCTTTTCGGCGTCCAGGTCGTCGGGCAGGGTGGTGAAAAGGAGGACCCGCAGCGGCCCAGGGGGCGGCGGCAGAGGAGTGGGGGGCGTCGCCTGCACCTGGCGCACCAGGGTAAAGCCGTTGGCCAATCCCAGAAAACCGTAGGTGGGGTGGTGGAGCGTCTCCCAGGGTAGCTGTTGGATGGAAGGGGCAGCGCTCTGGATGATAATCGGCAGGGTGGCGGCCCCGGCGCGGTGGCGCGCTGCTTCTAGCCCGGCCGTCACCTCCCCATCCAGGGCCTGCCACAGGCCGCGTCCCATCTCCTCCAGGGCGGCGGCGGTCACGAAGCGGCCGGCGGCGTAAGCATCCGCCAGGGTGCGCGCCATCTGACGCAGCGCCGGCCGGGCGTTCAGCCAATCCGCCTCCAACGGCACAACAAAGGGGTCCGCTACGGCCGCCGTCACGACGCGGCCTCCACCGGCCGGGTGGGCAACACGGCCGGTAAGACCAGGCTCACCTCGCCCTCCTCCGGGCTGTCGCCACTGCGGTACACTTCTTGAATGGGGGAGCGATAGGGAGCAAGATCGACCACCCCCTCCTGACCACAAAAAGGGCACTCCACTATCAACTGCGGCGCGCCCGGCACGGCCAGCGTCAACCCATATTCACGCCGACAGTTCCAGCATTGAAACACCAACCGCTTACGCATCCAACACCTCCTGTTTTTTCGCGCCGTCCGAGGCACCCGGCCCTACAGCACCACAAAAATAGCGCACACAATGCCGGCCCATAGCGCCAGACAGGCCGGGATGAGCAGGCGTCGCTTGGTGCGGGCGCTTTGAAAAAAGAAATCTTCCAGGCTCAGCGCCGGTGACTGACCCAGCGGGTCCCCTTTGAGCAGAGTTGGGTCCACCCGCCAGCGCCGGGGAATCAGCGCCAGGAGGGTGAGGCTGAGCGACAAAAACCAGCAGCCCAGAGTGAGCGCCAGCCAGCTATCCACCACCACCGTGGCGGCTTCTCCCTGTGTCAGCTTGAGGACGGCGGCGTACAGGCCGGGGATGGCCAGCTCCAGGGTGATGAGTTGGCGCGCCAGCTGATCCATTTGGGTGCTCTGGCCGGCCAGCGCCGCCGCAAACTGTTCACGCAATAGATTTTCGCCGGGGTGCGGCGGCCGGGTGGGCAGGGGAGATTCGCTCATAGCACAACATCCTCGTGGACACTCTCGGAAATAACGCGCACACTCCATTATAACAGGAAACGCGCTCAGGCGTAACGTCAGGCATCACACAGGCGGCCGTGTCACGAATCACGGAGCAACGTCGTTGGGAAACCGCGGTGGTAAGGTGCTCCCGTTTTCATGGGGGTAACGAACCGCGAAGGCGCAAAGAACGCAAAGAAAGAAATGTGTGTTCGCCCTCCCGTTTTCACGGGGGGAAAACCGGGGCTTCGCGGTGCAACAAAATCAGCGTTCCATCAGCGTTATCAGCGTTCCATCCTTTTGTCCCCACCGCAAAGGCGCAAAGGGCGCGAAGGAAGAAACCGTAACGGTGGCCGGGCTTACTCAATCGACACGATATGCACTTTGGGATGGGGCAGAGACTCGAAGGCTCCGAAGTGGAGTTTGAGGGTGAAGCCATGGCTTAGGGCCGGGTATTCCCCGGCTTTTTGCCGCGCTTGCTCCAGCGCGAAGTCAAATAACTCCATGAAGCGTTCACGGCTGCTTTTTTCCAGCGCCTCCGTGCTATCGAAATGTTCGGCCGGCAGCGCTAACCAATGCACCGCCCCTTCAGGGTGAATATTGGCTACAATCGCCAGGCGGCGGGCCGGGTCGTGGGCGACAATCTCCCCTTCTATGTCACCGTTCAAAATGTCGCAAAAGGTGCAGTCAGACATATCACTTTCTCCTTGCCTGGTTATCAAGACGATAAGCGTCTGGAGAGACATTTATCGTCTGGTATGGTAACGGCGCGCCGGCCGCCCGTCACGTGGCAGATGTCATACATTCCGCAGCAGAAACGTCATGTTTCTGAAGAAACCACACAAGGAACGGATCCTGGCGTCCTTTCCCCGTTTTTACGGGGGGCAAACACATAGGTTTGCCCCTACAATCGTTTTCACGGGAGTTCAACCACAATGAGGGAAAGACCCTAGTTACATTGGCGAATACACCTTATTGTCGTGAGGAAATACTTCCTTTATCATACGATTAGGATCCATATCACCCAGTATGGATGGGGCCATGTCGCCCGATATAGGCGACCGCCGGCTGGTGGTTGACCGACAACCCAGCCATTCTATTAACTTAACCGATGAGGAGAGAGAAATGATGTCCCCCCTGCGGCCGAAACGCCGCCCTCAACGCATTCTTTTTTATGTCTTCATTTTATTCCTGGCTCTGACCGGGGCCGCTGTGGTGCAAGCCAAAGAAGTCAATGGCGTCTATGTGTGTGAACCGGACCACCCAGAAGGGCCGGCTTACACCGTCCATGTCGAACAAGAGGACCTGCTGCAAATGCCGCTGGATGACATTTTAGACGTGGGCGAGCAGCTCTTCATTGTTAATTTCAACAGTTGTGATGGGCGGGGCCGGCCGGCTACCACCGGCGGCGGCGACAAGCGGGAGCCGGTCAACCAACCTGCCTTTTTGCGCACCTCTGCCCCTGATGCCAACTCCTGCGCCGGTTGCCACAACCAACCGCGCCTGGGCGGCGGCGGTGATTTCGTCGCCAATGTGTTCGTGCTGGCCCAAACGCTCAACCCGGTGGTGGAGTCGGTCAATGGCGAGTTCAGCAACGAACGCAACACCCTGGGCATGTTTGGGGCCGGGCCGATTGAAATGTTGGCGCGTGAAATGACGGCCGAGCTATGGGCCATCCGCGATGCGGCCATAGCCGAGGCGCAGGCCAGCGGCGCCCTGACAGCCAAAGCGCTGGTGGCTAAGGGGGTTGACTTTGGGACCATCCTGGCCCTGCCGGATGGCACGCTGGATACGAGCCGGGTAGAAGGAGTGGATCTCGATCTCATCGTCCGGCCTTTCCATCAGGCCGGCCGGGTCGTCTCGTTGCGCGAATTTAGCAACAACGCCATGAACCACCACCATGGAATGCAGCCAGAGGAGCGCTTTGACCTGGTGCCGGCCAAGGGGCCAGATTTTGACGAAGATAGCGTGGCGCGTGAGTTGACCATTGGCGACCTGACGGCCATCTCCCTCTGGCAAGCTTCCCTGGCAACCCCGGGACGGGTGTTGCCCACCGACCCGGCCGAATTGGAACAGGTCAACCGTGGCGAAGAGCTTTTCCACATCACGGGTTGCGCCTCGTGCCACATTCCAGAAATGCGCCTGAACAGCCCGTTGTTTGTGGAGCCGAATCCCTTCAACCCGGACCCGGACTGGAAAGACCAGAGCCTGGCTATCTCCTTCGATATGACGCGCGAGGGATTGGATCAGCGACTGGAGCGGGATGGGGATGGGGCAATTGTGCGGGCTTACACTGACTTAAAACGACACAATCTGTGTGATGACCCCACCCACCCTGACGCGATTCGCCACTTCTGCAATGAGAATCTGGCCCAGGGGCGACCGGACCAAGGCGGCCGGCCGGGCACGGAGTTTTTCCTGACGCGCAAATTGTGGGATGTAGGTAACTCCGGCCCCTATGGCCATCGTGGTGACCTGACCACGATTACGGAAGCCATCTTGATGCACGGCGGGGAAGGGCGGGAGGCGCGCGACGCCTTCGAGGCGCTGAGCACAACCGATCAGGCCGCCATCATCAGCTTCCTCAAAACATTGCAGGTGTTGCCAGAAGGGGAGGACCTGGTCATCACGGAGGATGAGCTCTACTCAGACGCCACAACCTCAGATGCCACCTGGGTGGCCAACCTGGGCTGGATCGTGGCCGGCATCGCCTTGCTGACCACTGTCGCCGTCGTCAGACAGCGGCGCGAAGCCACCCCCCCTATGTGAGGCTGAGTCGTTCGTCGTAGCCGCGGTTTCCCAACCGCGCTGCTCCGCTCGTCGTAACGGCTTTAGACGTGCTTTGGCTTCCGGCCGGCAAGTTCCCACCGCGAAGGCGCAAAGGACGCGAAAGTTTTTTCTTTGCGTCTTCGCGGTTCCATCCTTTTATTCTCACCGCTGGAACGCTGATAACGCTGATGGAACGCCGATAACGCTGATAAAAAGCTGATAAAAAGCCCCCTATGTGTTCACCCTTTCTTGGCGTTCTTCGCGCCTTAGCGGTTCCATCCTTTTGTCCTCACCGCAAAGGCGCAAATGCTTCCCCCGTGAAAACAGGGGCTTCGCAGTGCAACAAAATCAGCGTCCCATCAG
>DAOTXO010000109.1:0-47477 GCA_034435495.1 Anaerolineae bacterium | reverse complement strand
GGATTGAGACGGCCGGCGGCCCTCAATCGAGGTTGTTTTAGGCTGTCAGAACCGCTTCAATGTGGGTTAAGGCCCAATCAATGTCGCTTTTCTCGATCACCAGCGGGGGAGCGAAGCGGATCACGTTGACGTGGGTCTCTTTGCACAAAATACCCCGTTCCTGCAACGCTTCGCAATAGCGCCGGGCCGGGTCATGCAGTTCCACCCCAATGAACAGCCCCTTGCCGCGCACCTCTTTGATGAGGTCGCTTTCAAGGCGTTGCAACCGTCCTTTCATGTACGCTCCTAACTCCTGCGAGCGTTGCACCAGCTGCTCATCGCGGATGACGCGCAAAGCTGCCCGCCCCACCGCTGCCCCCAGGGGGTTGCCCCCAAAGGTGCTGCCGTGGTCGCCGGGGCGGAAGAGGCCCAGAATCTCACGGTCGGCCAACACGGCTGAAACTGGATAGAAGCCGCCGCTCAACGCTTTGCCCACAATTTGCATGTCCGCTTTGACCCCTTCATGGTCGCAGGCGAACATAGCCCCGGTGCGCCCCAGGCCGGTTTGAATTTCGTCGGCGATGTAAAGCACATTATGCCGATAGCAGATGTCGTAGGCGGCGCGTAAATAGCCGGCGGGAGGAATGATGACTCCTCCTTCACCTTGAATGGGTTCAAAGAGAAAGGCTACCGTGTTGGGGGTGATGGCGCGCTCCAACGCTGCGGCGTCACCGTAGGGAATCATGACGAAGCCGGGGGTGAAGGGGCCGAAGTCCTCTTTGTATTGCGCCTCTGAGGAGAAGCTGATGACTGTGGTCGTGCGTCCGTGAAAGTTGCCGGCGCACACAATGATCTCAGCCTGATTGGGTGGAACGCCCTTCACTCTGTAGCCCCATTTGCGCGCCGCTTTGACGGCGGTTTCCACCGCTTCAGCGCCGGTGTTCATGGGTAGGGCCATTTCATAGCCGGTCATCTGGCATAGTTCGTGCAGAAATGGCCCCATCTGATCGTTGCGGAAAGCGCGCGAGGTCAGGGTGACTTTGTGTAGCTGATCGATCATCGCCTGGCGGATGGCCGGGTGGCAATGCCCCTGGTTCACCGCCGAGTAGGCGCTGAGACAATCCAGGTACTTACGCCCTTCGACATCGTAGACCCAGATCCCTTCTGCCCGCTGGATAACAACATCCAATGGATGGTAGTTGTGCGCGCTATAGGTTTCATCCAATTCAATGTAGACTTCACTTTTCATAGGTTGCTCCACCCGCAAGCCTTAGGTGCGCCTGCGGTTACCTCCATTTTACCTGACGCGGCCATATCTTACACCTAGTTGGGCCTGGCCGGCCGGGCTTTGCAACCAGGCCAGCCAGGCGCGCAGCTCACCCTGCGGCTCTTGCAAAGCGACAAAGTAGAGCGGTGTGGTGAGGGGGTAGCTTTGGTCGGCCGTGGTAGTTGGGGTGGGAAGAATTCCATCCAGGGCTATCACCTGCACCACCGGCCGGGCATCCGCGCCGGCCGGCGGCAGCGCCCCCAACATGGTGTAACCAATGGCTTCGGGATGGGCGGCCACGTAAGCCAGGACGGCTTCGGCTGTGGTTTGAATGACGGCGTTGAGCGTCAGGCGCTGCTCCCCCAACAGACGCACAGCCAACAGGGCGCGTGTCTCAGCCTCCGGTTCGCGGCTGACAGGCGTGATGGGCAGGTTCGGGCCGCCGAGGCTCTGCCAGTTGGTTAGCTGACCGGCGAAAATAGCCTGCGCCTGGGGCAAGGTCAGGTTGCGCACCGGGTTATCTGGGTGGAGGATCAGCGCCAGGCCATCCAGCGCCACCGGGTTGAACCACAAAGGCGGCCCAGAGAGGCCGGCCGGCGGCAGGTGGGGTGTCAGCACGGCATCCAATGCCCCGGCCCGTAAGTCGGCCAGCAGGGCATCGACGTTGTTGACGCTGTAATACAGCATTACCGGAGACCCTGAATAGGTGACCAGATCGGGCCAATGGGCCACAGCACTGCTCAGCCCCACCAGCAGCGGCGTGACGGCCGGGGTGGGGGGTGGCGTGGGGGCGGGGCGGAACTCCGAAGGACTCTGACAGGCGACCAGACCCAACACAACGGCCAACCCCAGGTGTAGCCAACGCGCTACCCTGCCCCGGCCATCTTTTCGCTTCATGCTGTCAGGCTGGTGATGAGCAGATAGAGCCCGCCGAAGGCAGCGCAATAGATGGCGAAGGGGATCAGGCTACGCTGACGTAGCCACGCCAACAGATAGTGAATTGAGGCGTAGCCGACGACGAACGAGACCACAAAGGTCAAGAGCAACAACGGAACCTCGCCGGCCAGCCTCTCACCCGTGGCCATCTCTTGCACCTGGAACAATCCTGTCCCCAGGATGATGGGCACGCTGAGTAAAAAGCTGAAACGGGCCGCACTTTGGCGGTCGAGCTGGCGCAGCAAGCCGGCGGTGATGGTGCTGCCGCTGCGCGACAGGCCGGGCATGAGGGCAAACATCTGGAAGATGCCGATGATGAGCGCGTCCAGCCAGCTCATGCTGTCCACATTTTTGCGTCCCGACAGCAGCTTTTCCCCCAACGTCAGAAAAGCGGCCGTCACCAACAAAAAGGCAGCGGCCCAGGCGGGAGCAGCGAACAAAGCGTCGAAGCGCTCCTCAAAAAGATAACCTACCAGGGCGGCCGGCGCCGTTCCCAGGGCGATATACCAACCCAGACGCGCCTCTGGTGTGCCGAATGGCTGGCGTAGCGCCAGCCCACGCCATACCTCGCGCCACACTTGGGAAAGATCGCGGGCGAAGTAGATCAACACAGCCAACAGCGTGCCCATGTGGGCGATGACCACAGCATTCAGGCTGGGGTCGGGTAGGCCCAGGATATTGGGCACAAGAACCAGATGGCCGGAGCTGGAGACAGGCAAAAATTCGGTGGCTCCCTGGATGAAGCCAAGTAAAAGCGCTTCTACAATCGTCACAGATGCTCCTTTTATGCGCGCCTGGGGTCAGGCGGTAGGGGTTGTGGTGGGGGAATAGTGGCTCAGGAAATCAGCGGCAAAGGTGGTCAGGCGGCCGGCCTGGATGGCCCCTTGCAGTTGGCGCATCAGTTCCAACAGAAAGTGGACATTGTGGGTGGTGAGCAAGATATGCCCCACCATCTCATTGGCCTTGACGAGGTGGCGCAGATAAGCGCGACTGAAATGCTGGCAGGTGGGGCATTGGCAATCGATTGCCAGAGGCCGGGGGTCGCGGGCATATTGAGCGTTGCGCAGGTTGAGCCGGCCGCCCAGCACCAGGGCGCTGCCATGTCGCGCCAGCCGGGTGGGCAAGACACAGTCGAACATATCCACGCCCCGCAGCACCCCTTGCACAATGTCTTCCGGCGCGCCCACGCCCATTAAATAGCGCGGGCGGTCGGCCGGCAAGATCGGTTCCAGCCAGTCCAATACTTGCGCCATCTCCTCTTTCGTTTCTCCCACGGCCAGGCCGCCGATGGCATAGCCGGGGAAGTCGAGCTCGACCAGAAAAGCCGCGCTGACCTCCCGCAGATCGCGAAAAATGCCCCCCTGGACGATGCCAAAAAGAGCCTGATCGGGCCGCGTGTGGGCCGCCAGACAGCGCCGCGCCCAGGGGTGTGTACGACGTTCCAACGACTGGCGCAAATAGTCGTAGCTATAGGGATCGGCGCATTCATCTAACACCATGATGATGTCCGCCCCCAGATTGTGTTGAATCGTCATGGCACGTTCGGGTGTGAAGCGGTGATAAGAGCCGTCGTGGTGGGATTGGAAGGTGACGCCATCATCATCCAGAGTGCGGGTGGCGCTGAGGCTGAAGACCTGGAAGCCGCCGCTATCGGTCAAAATGGGGCCATCCCAGGCCATGAAGCGGTGCAACCCTCCCAGGTCGCGGATCAAATCATCGCCGGGGCGCAGGTAGAGATGGTAGGTGTTGCTTAAGATCAGGCCGGCCCCCAAGTCACGCAAATCTTGGGGACGCAACGCCTTGACAGTGGCCTGGGTCCCCACCGGCGCAAAAACAGGCGTGGCGATGGGGCCATGAGGGGTGTGGAAGCGCCCCCGGCGTGCCGCCCCATCACGGGCTAATAGTTCAAAGGTGAAAGACATAGCGGGGGATTATAATCCAGCCCGGCCCGCAGCGCGACCGCTGCCAGCCGACCAGGTTAAGGGCGGCCGGGAAACGCTTGCTTGGCGTGGATAGCCGCCTCTGGTAAGATGGGCCAAGCCGAGGACGCTCAAGCGCCCTCTATGCTATGAAGGAGAGCCATGATGCAGGCTTTGGTTTTTACCCAACATGGTTCGTTGGATAACGTACAGCTGATGGATGTCCCTGCGCCAAAACCGACCGCTCACGAAGTGTTGGTCGAAGTCAAGGCCGGAGCGTTTAACCGCCTGGACTTATGGGTTTTGGAGGGGTGGCCGTCCCTAAAACTCAAGTTGCCCCATATCATGGGCAGCGATGGGGCGGGTGTGGTGGCTCAGGTGGGGTCGGCCGTGACAGGCTACAGTGTCGGCGACCGGGTGGCGATCAACCCCACGGTGAGTTGTGGCGCCTGTTCTTTCTGCCAGATGGGGCGGGAAAATATGTGCGACCGGTTTGCCATCCTGGGAGAGCATCGGGATGGTTTTTTAGCCACCTGGGTGGCGGTTCCGGCGCGCAATCTGGTGCGACTGCCACAGAGTGTGAGCTTTGAAGCGGCTGCTGCTGCCTCGCTGGTCTATGTCACTGCCTGGCATTCGCTGATCGAGCGCGGTGGCTTGCGCGCCGGCGAGGATGTCTTGATTGTTGGGGCTGGCGGCGGCGTCAACACGGCGGCCATCCAGATCGCACGGCTGGCCGGGGCGCGGCGTATCTTTGTGGTTGGCTCCTCAGATGACAAACTGGCGCAGGCGCAAGCCTTGGGGGCAGACGTGATGATCAACCGTCACCAGGAGAATTGGTCGAAGGCAGTCTATCTGGCGACCGACCGCCAGGGGGTGGATGTGGCGGTGGACAATGTGGGAGCAGCCACTTTTGGTCTGACGTTGCGCGCTCTCAAGAAAGGGGGGCGGTTGCTGACGGTGGGCAATACCAGCGGCGCGCAATTTACCTTTGACAACCGGCTGATGTTTGGCAAGCACCTATCCATCATTGGCAGTACGATGGGGACGCAGGCGGATTACAACCGCGTGATGGAGATGGTGTTCAACGGCCGGCTCCGACCGGTAATCGACGCTGTCTACCCCCTATCCGAAGGGCGTCAAGCATTGGAGCGGTTGGCCGCCGGAGATGTTTGCGGCAAATTGGTCTTGCAGCTGTAAAAAACAAGCGCCAGACGCTGGGGAGGCGTCTGGCGTTCAAATCGTATGGAGCTAAAGTGACAGCCGCGCCTTAAAGCGTTCGTAGCGATTTTGAATTTTGCGCCACTGATCGGGGGTGAAAGCTTCTTTGTTGGCGTGGGCTTGCTCGAAAACAGCTTGCAACGCTTCGGTAGCCGCCTGACGGTCATGCTCGCCGGCCGCTTCAAAACGGTCAATAGCTGCCTTCAAAGCCGCATGGATGGCATCAGCGTCACCGCTGGCACCGGCCGGGGCTGCGCCGCCGCGTTTGGCACTGCGGCGTGCTTGCAGACGTTCCAACATCTCCTCTGCTCGCGCCCGTTGCTGGGGTGGGAACTCCGCCTGGTGCGCCTCGAAAAGGGTGTGTGCCTGCCGTGCCCAGCGGGCGCGTTCCTCAGGTGAGGTGGCCTGACGGGCATTTTCCATTGCATCTTTGAAATCTTCAAACGGGTTGCTCATGCTTGCTCCTTGAACAGACAGAATGAGAGGTGAAGAGTGGTCAGCAGTTTTCAGTCAGCCAGGCTTGCCATGCGGCGCGCCAGGCGCTTGAGTTGTGCTTCGCTAAAATGGTGTTGGTAGCGTAAGACATCCTGATAATCTTCATGGGCTGTTTGTACCCAGTGCACTTTTTCGGCCGGCGAAGCCGCCGCCTGGGCTTTTTGAATGGCATCCAGCACAGCGTCATACAGTTCACGATATTCATCAGACATGGCTACACTCCTGCCAGCAGGTTCTCTAATCGGCAAGGCGCGCCAGGGTTCTGGCCGGCATACCGGCCGGCATCCCTTGCGGCGGCCCGCCGTGAACATTAGACAGCCCGATAACCCTTTTGGTCACCGGGCGCGTAGCTTTTTCGACTCCAGATTGGCGTGTACTGTCATATAACGCAGCCAGGCGCGGGGTGTCAGCGGGCCATATTGGTTGTGGGGAATGGCGGTCTCCAGAGACACGCCGGCCGTCGCCAGGTCGAGCGCCAGCTCCACCGATGCCTGCCGCGTGGTCTGGAACTGGCGCTGCAACTCCTCCCAAGACGTTTCGCGGGGCGGACGATAGCCGTTGTACTCATCCATCAGCAGCGGCTCGCCCAGAGCAACACGCAACCGACGTTGCGCCCAGCGTTCGATGCCGACGATATGGCTCAGGACCCGCCGGTTGTAGGCGGTGTCCGGCGTGCTGGCGCTTGCTTTGGCGATAGCCTGCCCGCTGGTTTCCAGCAGGTGGGCATATTGTGGCAGACCCAGTCGGCGCGCCGGCCGTTCCCAAACCAGGTGGACGATCAAATGTGAGAAGAAAGACATAGGGCTATCCTGAAAAAGTCGCATCGGCGGTCGGGGCTGCCCTACTCCACAGCGCAGGCAACTACCGGAGCGTTGAGCACGCGTTGCAGTTCAGTTGTCGTCAGGCGCACCAGAGCATTGAGCGCTCCGCCGCCGGCAAACAGAATGGACTGGCCCAAGACATGGCGCTCGATGAGGGTGGACAAGAGGCGGCGATGCCCAAAAGGAGGCACTGCGCCCACCGGGTAACCGGTGTGCGCCATCACCTGCGCCGCATCTGCCAGCCGCACCTGTCGCCGACTGACGCCCCAATAGGCGGCCAGCCGTTTGTAATCCAGGCGGTGCAGGCCGTTGGCGATGACCAGCCACGGCCGGCCTTGCACCACAAAGAGAATCGATTTGCCGATTTGAGCCGGCTCGGCCCGCACCGCCTCGGCCGCGGCGGTGACGGTGGGAGTGGGGGTGTCGAGGTAAATCAGCTCGGCCGCGATGGCGTGGTGGTGGATGAAGTGGGCCAAATCTTCTGGCGTCAACATGGCGCTATTGTCCGCCAAAGCCGGGGGATCTTCAACCGCTCTTTTTCGCTTTGGCTGGGGGATGATACAATCAGCCCTCTGGCACCCTTGCGCGGAGCACATCATGACCCAACTGATCAGCTATCTTCAAACCAAAAGCGCTGAATTTAAGCGCAACTTTGAGCATAACCAGCAACTGGCGACCCGACTCCAGGCTCGACAACAAACAGTCGCCCACGAGCGGCCGGCGCGAGTGGTGGAGCGCCAGCGCCAGCGCGGCAAATTGCTGGCGCGGGAGCGGGTGAACGTTTTGCTGGACGAGGGTAGCCCCTTTCTGGAGCTTTCACCTCTGGCGGCCTGGGAGATGTACGATGGGGAAGCCCCCAGCGCCGGCCTTGTGACCGGCATCGGACGCATTCACGGCCTGGAGTGTATGATCATTGCCAACGACCCCACCGTCAAAGGGGGGACGTACTTCCCAGAGACGGTTAAAAAGCACATTCGCGCCCAAACCATTGCCGAGGAAAACCACCTGCCCTGCATCTATCTGGTAGATTCCGGTGGGGCTTTTCTGCCTTTGCAGGCAGAGGTTTTCCCCGACCGCGAGCATTTTGGCCGTATTTTTTTCAACATGGCGCGCATGAGCGGCAAAGGCATCACCCAAATAGCGGCCGTCTTAGGCTCTTGCACGGCCGGTGGGGCGTATATCCCCGCCATGGCGGACGAGACGATCATTGTGCGCGAGAACGGCACCATCTTCCTGGCCGGTCCCCCGCTGGTCAAGGCAGCCACCGGCGCGGAAGTCTCGGCCGAGGAGTTGGGTGGGGCGGATGTCCACACGCGCCTCAGTGGCGTGGCTGACCACTTTGCCGAGACATAACAGCAAGCGCTGGAGTGGGTGCGCGAGATCGTCGCCCATCTCAACCGGCGCAAATACAACCCGCTGGTGATGCAGACACCAGAAGAGCCGGCCTACCCCCCGGAAGAGCTGTATGGCGTTATGCCAATCGACCCTCGTCAGAGCTACGATGTGCGCGAAGTCATCGCCCGCCTGGTGGATGGTTCGCGTTTCAGTGAATTCAAAGCGCGTTACGGCCCTACTCTGGTGTGCGGCTTTGCCCATTTGATGGGGTTGCCGGTGGGGATTGTTGCCAACAACGGTCTCCTGTTTAGCGAATCGGCCCTTAAGGCGACGCATTTTATTCAGCTGTGCGGCCAGCGGGGAACGCCCCTGCTCTTTTTGCAAAATATAGCCGGCTTCATGGTGGGCAAGGCGTATGAGAATGGAGGCATCGCCAAAGATGGGGCCAAAATGGTGATGGCCGTCAGCAATGTGAATGTGCCGCGCATCACCCTGTTGCATGGCGTGAGCCATGGGGCGGGTAATTATGGCATGTGTGGGCGTGCTTATGATCCCCGTTTTCTCTTTTCCTGGCCCAACAGTCGTATCAGCGTGATGAGCGGCGAAGCAGCGGCCGGCACTTTGTGGACAGTGGGGCAGGAGAGCGTTTTACGCCGCCTGCAAGCAGGCCAGAAAGACACCCCCCTGACACCAGAACAAATCGCCGCCGCCGAA
This sequence comes from Anaerolineae bacterium, assembly GCA_034435495.1. Classification (GTDB taxonomy): domain Bacteria; phylum Chloroflexota; class Anaerolineae; order Promineifilales; family Promineifilaceae; genus DAOTXO01. The sequence goes on along the minus strand of DAOTXO010000109.1, from coordinate 38,793 downwards.
GTGGCTTTCAAACAGCCGATTCTGGATAAATACGCCCATGAGTCGGACCCTTATTACGCCACGGCCCGGCTGTGGGATGATGGCATTCTGGACCCGGCCCAAACCCGGGTGGCGCTGGCGTTGGCCTTTGCCAGCACCTTAAACGCGCCTTTCCTGACGGACAACTATGGTACGTTCCGCATGTAGCGCCGGTTATGGGTAGAGAAAGATGAGGGCATCGCCCAGATAGTCGCGCCACAAACCCCAACTGTGGCCGGCCGGCGCTTCTATGTAACGCAGATCGTACCCCTGGTCGCGTAACGTTCCCACCAGACGCCGGTTGGCCCCCAACAAATCTCCTTCGACGGGATTGCCGGCCACGGCCGTCTCATACGTGCCTACCACCAGATGCAGACGCAACGGCAGCGGCTCTTGCACGGCCAGACCGCGAATAATGCCATCGTCATTCAGGCTGTAAGCGCCGGACTGACCGGCTACCAGCCCAAATGTTTCCGGGTGCGTGACGCCCAAATGTAGGGCGATCAGCCCGCCCAACGACGCCCCCAGGGTGCCGGTGCGCGCCGGATTGGGGTCGGTGTTGTAGGTGGCCTGGATGAACGGGACAACTTCCTCCACAATGAAGCGGGTGTAGGCCGGGTCGCGGTTATACTCGGTAGTGCGGTTGAGAGGGGGAATGAAAACTGTCACCAACGGGGGGATGCGTCGGTCGGCGATCAAGCGATCCAAAATAGCGGCGGCGTCGATCAGGTTGAGGTAATCGCTGCCGTCGTGGACATAGAGCGAGGGATAAGAGGGTTGGGCGTCGCCGGCTCCCACTAGCTGGCCGGCCGGGGTGTGGACAAACAGGGTGCGCCGTTGTTGTAAGTGAATGCTGTTCAGCACATGCTCAGTGAGCGCGCCGGCCGGAACAGGTTGGGTGGGGGGGTGTTGTTCCGGCGGCGGCCGGTAGCCTGGCATCGCCAGTTCGGAGTTGGGGCCAAACCCGCCCAGAATGGTGCGGGAGTTGAGCGGGTCGAGACGCCATACACCGTCCACCAACATTTTGTAATCCAGGCGGGCCTCTGACTCGAAAGCGGCCTCATACCACCACAGCTCCGTTTCCTCGATACGGGTGAAGGTTGGCGCGGTGGTCGGATCCCAGTTGTTCATATCACCGACCAGCTGCACCCGCCGGGCATCACCGCGCCAGAGAAAGATGGCGCGGTGTTCGTCCACCAGAGGAGCTGACGGCAGTTGCGCCAGGTAGTCGCTGACCCAAAAGCGCCGGTCGGCCAGACGAGCCGCCTCCACCTGGCGCAGAAAAGCGTCGAAGCCGGCCGGTGTAGCCGGGTGGGGTGTTGGGGTGGGAGAAGGGACAGAGAGGGTCTCCAACCCGCCCGGCATGGGCGTGGGACCGACGCTTTGGCAGGCGATCAGCCACCACCCCAATAGGAGCAACAGGGCCCGCCCCAGCCGAACCTTATAGAATGGCGATGACATCATAACATGCGGGAAGTTAGTTGGCGCTCCGAACCAGAGGTATGGCATTGCTCAGTTCTAACTCCAAATGCCACACGATTTGGGTCACGTGCTCAATGCCGGCGCGCAAATGTCGGCGGTAGGTGCTGAAGGGAAGATCGAGCAACTCGGCGGCCTGTTCCTGGGTGGCCGCCGGTTGGAAGCAGGTGTGGTACACCGCCCGGTACAATTTTTGCTGGCGTGGCGAGGCTTGCAAAGTGTCGGCCGCTTCGCGCAACAGGCGGCGCAAGGTAGCAACGCGCTCCCCCTCTTGGGCCTGTTGCAGAATGAGCCGGGAACGCAACAGGGGGTTGCTTTGCAGCGCCACAACATCGGTGTAATCTCGCAGGGCGTCGCGCACGGCGGCGGCGAAGTCAGATGCACTCAACACCAACATGGTTTCGGCCGGCCGCGGCGGGGTAAATTCTGTTGCCAGTTCGCGCTCTCCCATCAGGTTGAGCCAGGCAAAGGGGGGCGAGATGCGCCAATTGCGCCCGTACACCCCAAAGCGCCGGCCGTCCTCTTCAAAGTCTAGCTCCATCAGGCGGGTCAAATCCCCATAGCTGAACATGGGCAGCCAGAAATCTGGCTCAGCGCATGGCAGAAAGGTGTACACGATTCCTGGTATAGTCAGGTAGTGTTGCAACATGGTGATGAAAATACGGCTTTGCACCGGCGAGACGGCCTGGTAAGTGTCACGCGCCAGCCAGAAGCGAAACAACGTGGCTTGTTCTCCTTCCCGCAGCGGGGCGTGTTGCTGCACATAGCGCCAGAAGCGCGTTGGGATGGGGTCCTGCACCACATCCTCTGTCGTCAGGCGCGCCAAGGCGACGTGCTGTAAGAACCCTTGTATCTCCTGTCCCTGGCTACGCAGAATGTAGGCCCCTTCCGGTTGGCTTTTCAACCAGTGGACGGCTCTTTGGGCGGCCTGAGGGCCTTGATGCTGCTCAACCACCGCCGCAATGGCTGTTTCGTCCCCCGGGCGCAACCGGTCGACAAAAACCGATCCCTCTTGCTGCCAGGTCATGAAGGGGCGCACCATGGGGTTGTCACGGTGTAGATAAACATAGTCGGAAAGGTTTCGGCGCTGGTCGTGGGCGTCACCCTGGGCTACCCGGCTCATATAGTAGAGACGTGCGCGTTGATGCAATTGGGCAAAGCGGGTTGGATTGCGCCAGCGTAAATCGGCTGTCAACGCTTCACGCGCCAGATCGTGGGGAAACAACCCTTGTCGTTGGGCGTCCATGAAGGAGAGGTTGCGCAGCCAGGTGAAAATAGCGTGGACATCGGGCACAGCGAGCATCGCTTCCAGCAGCGGCTCGCTCATCAGCCGCACCAGGGCGCAAGCCTCCAGAGAGGCGCGGTGCATCGGGCTGGGCACTTCCTCAGCCAGTTGTTCCACCAGCAGTTGGATCAAGTCGGGCGCGGCCGTAGGTTCAAACAAGATGCCCGGCCGTTGCGCCAGTCGGTCGGCAATCAAGGATAATGCCAGGGGGTGACCATGGGCAAAGTTGAGGACGGCCCGCTGTTGGTCGTCGGGCACAGCCCGGCGTTGCAGATAGACGCGGCTATCTTCCAGATCGAGATTGCGCAGGGCGATGACATGTAGCAGCACCTGCCAGCCTGGATCGGTACGCCAGCCCAAACTGGGAGGATTCCGGCCGGCCAACAACGTGACAACAGTATCAGGCAGTTGAGGGAGAAAAGTATCCCGTAGCCAGACATCCAGGGGAGCTAGATTTTCATAGGTATCCACGATGAGTAAGATGGATTGCCCATGAGCGGCCAGGGCGTCGAACAACGCTGCCGTTGACTCCAGGCTCAAACCCTGTTTGATGGCGGTCAGAAAAGCATCGGGGGAGCATTCCAAATGGTGACCGTCCAGATGGACGATGTCGAATTGGCGCTGGCGTGCCCGATGGGCAAATTCACGCAGTAGGGTTGTTTTGCCGATCCCTCCTGGCCCATGCACATAGAGCACCAGGAAGGGAAAGGGGTTGGTTGTCAGGGCGCTTTCCCAAAGCGTCAGCTCAGCGCGCCGTCCGACAAATCGTTGTCGCCGCGCCGCTTCAAGTTGGGCTACTAAACGGAACATAAGGCCTCGCTGAGAGCGTCCAAATAAATGGCTGATGGATGGGGTGATGGTATAGACAACGCCGGGGTTGGTGAGGAAATGCGCCTAAAGCAACTCTCCGCTCACGCGGCGCTCTTAGATACCACCCCATGGATTATCCAATAATCATAACGAAAGCCGGGTTACGGATCAACCACAAGTTGGCGGCCGTTGTTGTTGAATGAACCAGAGGCCATATCCTTAACTCTTCCTTTACGCCGGGGGTAGCTCTGGTTGTGGAATTGACCGTGAGAGTCTATAATCCACCGCATCATCATGAGTGATGGGGTTTATGATAACATGGTGCAGCCTGGTCGGGTGGGTAGCGACCGACTGCCTTGTTGCTAAGGGGGTTTATTGACAATGGGACGGCGTTCTCTATTTGTATTCGCGCTGGCTGGAGTGATGGCGATCACGCTGTTAGTGGCCGTCTATCCGCGTGCGACCGCCAACAACCAGCCTAACATTATTGTTATCTACACCGACGACCAACGCTGGGACACTTTGTGTTGGGAGGAGATTGGCCTGGCTGACATTTGCTCCTTGCCGGCCGCCGACCATCCCATGCCCCTGGCGGAACGACTGATGGCGCGGAGCGTGGTGTTTCGCAACGCTTTTGTGCCCAACCCGTTGTGTTGTCCGGCGCGTGGCAGCTTTCACGCCGGCGGTTTTCATCCCCACAACACCAACGTCCTGGACAACGAGTTACCCAATGGGTCGGTACACCAATTGTCTGACACCGTAACCCTGGCGACACAGATGCAGCTGCAGGGGTATCGAACAGCGCTGGTGGGCAAATATCTGAACAAAGATGATGAGTGGGTTGACCCGGTCTCCGGCGAAAGCTACGTTCCGCCTGGCTGGGATCACTATGCTTCTGTGCCGGGCACACAGGAGGATTGGTGGAACCCGCTGGTGGTTTTTGGCAGCAGTGGCCCCACAGCGCCATCTGTTGGCTCCTCCACCGTTTTAAGCGACACCTATGTCACCACCTTTCTACGCGACGAAGCCATTGGGTTCATTCGGGATACCTGCCAGTTTGGCAGCTGCGACGCCCCGTTCTTTTTATTCATTGGGACCTCAGCGCCGCATTGGCCGGCCACGGCCGACACCCCTTATGAAACCCTGTTCAGCGACTTTGTTTACGATGAACGTTCTTTCGGCGAAGCCGATCTAAGCGACAAGCCCTACCAAATCCAGCAATGGGCTTTGCAATGGTGGGAGGATCAAGACATAGAGTTTCGGCGGCGACAGATGCAAACCTTGCGCTCTGTGGATGATATGCTGGGCGATCTGGTGCGCTCACTGCGCTGGCGTGGTTTGCTGAATAATACGGTCATCATTTTTGCCTCGGATAACGGTTTTATGTGGGGCGAACATAAACTGACCAAGAAGATCAAGCCCTATGAGGAGTCGATCCGTGCGCCGCTGTTTGTCTATATGCCCGGCGTCGCGCCGCGTACCGAAGATGGCTTGATCTCCATCAATCTGGACGTGCCGGCCACCATTTTGGATCTGGGGGGGGGCGATCCCCTGCAAACAGACGGTTTAAGCCTGGTTCCCTTGCTAGAAGACCCGGCCACATCCTGGCGTGATGCGTTGTTGATCCAACATTTCGACAGCGGCATTGGTACGCCCTACACCTGGGCGGCTATTCGCACCGCTGATTACAAATATGTGGAACTGGTGACCGGCGAGGTGGAGCTTTACGATTTGTCGGCTGACCCCTATGAGTTGGAGAGCCAGCACAACAATCCAGATTACGATGCCATTGAGGCGTTGCTGGCAGCGCAACTGGAGGGGATGCAGCGGGGGGTCTCGGTGCGCTTCGACAACTTGCTTGATCCCTTCCACAACAATCTGCCGGAGGCTGTGGTGGGGCAGGCCTACAGTTTTCAGCTTCTGGCCTGGGGAGGCAATGGGGATTATACCTGGAGCCACTATGTGGACCCGGACACCTTTTGCCCGGCCGATTTACCGCCAGGTGTCAGCATCAGTGCCGCTGGCGAGGTGATGGGCACACCCACTGCCAACGGGACGTGGAGCTTCTGCGTCAAGGTGGAAGATTCCAGCGTGTCGCCGCAACCGGGTAACGGCCGGCCGCAATCCCATATTGTCGAATTTGTGCTCACCGTGACGACCCCTTAAGTTAGACGTTTCCTCAAGCCTGAGAGTCGATTATAATCCCTATTCCAGCGCGGGTTGCCAACCAAGGCAACCCGTCTGGTCTGGGGTGAAACGGTGCTGGCTGCCCGGTGACCGCGTTGCCCCAAGACGAAATGGAATCAGATTGAGATAAAGGGCGTATGTTAGACAAGATCGTGCAGGTAGCGCGACGCTACGAAGAGTTGGAGCGCCAGATGGCGGATCCGCAGGTGATTGCGGATTATGAGCGGTTGACCCGGCTGGCCCAGGAGAGGGCGGAGCTGGAGCCGCTGGTCAATAAGTTCCAAATGTATCAAAGCCTGGAGCAAGAGTTGGCCCAGGCACGCGAGTTGATGGAGCTGGAAGCTGACCCGGAGATGACCGCGCTGGCGGGTGAGGAAGCGAGTCATCTCGAAGCGCAGTTGGAAAAGCTGGAAGGCGAGATGTTGCACTTGCTCATCCCCCATGATCCACGGGATGAGCGCAATGTCTATATTGAGATTCGCGCCGGGGCCGGGGGGGACGAAGCTGCCATTTTTGCCGCAGACCTATTACGCATGTACAGTCGCTATGCTGAGGCGCAGGGTTGGAAAACGGAGATTATGGATGAAAACCGCATCGGCGTGGGGGGTTTCAAAGAAGTGGTCATGAGTGTGCGGGGTAAGGGAGCGTACTCCCGGCTGAAATATGAGAGTGGGGTACACCGGGTGCAACGTGTACCGGTGACGGAGTCGGCCGGCCGTATCCACACCAGCACGGCCACGGTCGCCGTCATCCCTGAAATCGATGATGTGGAGATCACGCTGGACGAACGTGACCTGGAGATCACCTCCACCTTTTCTTCTGGCCCCGGCGGGCAACACATGCAGAAAAACGCCACGGCCGTGCGCATTGTCCACAAACCCACCGGTATGATGGTGAAAGTGCAAAACGAGCGCAGCCTGACCCAGAACAAGCGGGTAGCCATGGCTATTTTGCAGGCGCGTTTGCAGGAGATTGAAGATGAAAAGCAAGCCGCCGCTCTGGCGGCGGATCGCCGTTCCCAGGTGGGGACAGGAGAGCGCAGCGAGAAAATCCGCACTTATAACTATCCCCAGAATCGCGTCACCGATCATCGGCTGGGTTACAGCAGCTACAATCTGACAGCGGTGATCGATGGCGACCTGGATCAGTTCATTGATCGCCTCACTATTGCCGAAGAGACGGCCAAACTGGCGGCCCTGGAGGCGTAAGGAGCAAAGTTGGATGTTTGTTACGCATTCGTTACGCCAGCTGATGGCCGGTTTGATCGATTACGCCGGTCTCTTTCCGCCGGCGCAACTCCCCTTAGAACCGGCCATACGCAACTATGCCCACTATCTGGCCGGGGCAGAAAGCTGGATGCTGGGGCGCTTCATTTTGCCGGCATCGCAGTTGGAAGCGCTGTCCCCCGCCTGGATGGCGTGGTTTTCACCGGCCACCCTCTTGGATATTTCCCTGCTGGTCGCCGACCTGGGGCTGGATTTGCCGCGCCTGAGGCGCTGGCTGGCGGCCTACCCCGCTCAGGCGCGCGCCCAGGTCATGGAGCTGCGTTGGGCGGAGGGCGAGGACCTGATGGCGCGCCTGGAAAAAGACCAGACTCATCTGGCAGCGGCCGGCGTAATCGCCACCCTCTACTACGAACTGCCCTTCAATGCCGCCTGGGAAACCCGTTTACCGGTCGCTATCCACGCCCTGGCGACGGCGCGCCGGCAGGGTTGGGCCGTTGGCTTTAAGCTGCGCTGCGGCGGCGTGACGCCGGAGATGTTCCCAACGTCCCACCAGGTGGCGCTGGCGGTTGTGGCGTGCCGCGATACTGGCGTGCCGCTCAAGGCAACGGCCGGCCTGCACCACCCTTTGCGGCGCTATGCTACGTCCATACCCGCTTTCATGCACGGCTTTGTCAATCTTTTTGGCGGAGGGGTGTTGGCTCACGTCCATGGTTGGGACCTGGCGACAATGGAAGCGATTTTGTTGGATGCCAGGCCGGCCCATTTTAGCTTTGAGGCAACGGCTTTTAGCTGGTGCGGCTGGACGGCTACCCCGGCCCAAATCGCGACCGTGCGTCAGACGCAGCTGATGAGCTATGGCAGTTGCAGCTTCGACGAACCACGCACTGACCTGGCGGCTTTGGGTTGGCTGCCGGCCGGTGAGGCTGCCCCCGGCTCATAGGATTGAGAGATGTTCCCAGCTGAGGCTGCGAACTCCTCTGGTCGGCGGCGCTGTCCCCGGCTTTTTAGGATGGCGCTCCACAGCAGCGCTATCGTTACCAGGATATGATGCATTCCTTTATCTCGATTTCCCCCGATTCACCTTTCCCGCTGCAAAATTTGCCCTATGGCGTTTTCAGCCCGCTGACGGGCGGCGCGCCGCGCATCGGGGCAGCGCTGGGCGCATGGGTGGTCGATCTGGCCGTTCTGCAAGCGGAAGGTTTATTGCCTGGTGCCTATTTCAACCGGCCGGCGCTCAACGCTTTCATGGCGGCCGGCCGGCCGGTGTGGCAAGAAGTCCGCGCCGCTTTGCAACATCTGCTGGCGGAAGAGACGCCCACCCTGCGAGACCAGCCCGCTTTGCGTCAGCGCGTCTTCGTTCCCCAGGATCAGGTGGTCATGCACCGGCCGGCTGATATTGGCGACTATACCGATTTCTACTCTTCGCGGGAACACGCCACCAATGTTGGCATCATGTTTCGGGGGGCGGATAAAGCGCTCATGCCCAACTGGCTCCATTTACCGGTGGCCTACCACGGCCGCGCCAGCTCAGTCGTGGTGAGCGGGACCGATCTACGCCGCCCTTATGGCCAGACCAACCCGACCGACGCTCCCCAACCCCTCTTCGGCCCCAGCCGTCAGATGGATTTTGAGCTTGAAATGGGCTTCTTCATTGGGCCGGGAAATGCGTTGGGCGAACCGATCCCTATCACGTCGGCTGCTGACCACATCTTTGGCCTGGTGTTGGTCAATGACTGGAGCGCTCGCGATATTCAGCGCTGGGAATACCAGCCGCTTGGCCCCTTTCTGGCGAAAAATCTGGGTACTTCCATCTCCCCCTGGGTGGTGACGCTGGAAGCGTTGGAGCCGTTTCGTTGCGCCGGCCCGATTCACTCCCCCCCTCCGCTGCCCTATCTGCAAAGCGAGGGGGAGTTGGCTTATGATATTCAGCTGGAAGTCCTGTTGCAAAGCGCGCCAATGGACACCCCCCAAACCATTGCCCGTTCCAACTTTCGTTATCTGTATTGGAATATGAACCAGCAGATCGCCCACCACACCATCACCGGCTGTAATTTGCGGCCGGGGGATTTGTTGGCTTCGGGAACGATCAGTGGGCCAACGCCTGACTCCTACGGCTCTTTATTGGAACTGACCTGGCGAGGAACGCGCCCGATTGGGTTGCCGACCGGGGAAACACGCACGTTTTTGGAAGATGGCGACCGCCTGACCTTAACAGGCTGGTGTGAGGGTGATGGCTATCGCGTTGGTTTTGGCGAGGTTACCGGGCGCCTGTTGCCAGCCCGCCCATGAGAGGGTCCAAGACGATAAACGTCTGGGAGACGTCTAGCGTCTAAAATTGCGCCAAGTCTTGATTGTGATAAAATGAACAGGCGACGTTCATCTAGGTCATATAAGGCCCCAACCACACATGAGGGCCTCTGTTTCAGAAAGTCATTCACAACTACGTCTAGCGGTGAGTGACTATTTTCTGTCTAGGGAGCTTTTATGCGCAACAACCGAACGCATTTTCTGATTGCGGGAGGGCTGGTAGTCATAGCGACGTTCGTCGTTCACTTTATTTTGGCTGCCATCTATCAACTCCCTGTGGCAGCCAGTGCGCAGGCCGAGCCTATCGATCAACTTTTCCGCGCGCACTTTTGGTTGATTGCTTTCCTCTTTTCATTGGTGGTAGTCTTCATGGTGTATGCCGTTTTTGCCTTTCGCCGTCGCTCCGGCGAAGAGGGAGATGGCGTTTACACCCACGGCAACACCACCCTGGAAGTGACCTGGACTGTGTTGCCCCTGATTCTGGTGATTGGATTCTCTATCTGGGGTTCCCAGGTGTTGGTGGATATCACCTCGGCCCAGACCAACGAAATGGTTATCAAAGTGACGGGGCAGCAATGGGATTGGAGCTTTGAATACCCGGAGCAAGGAGACATCCGATCCAACGAAATGGTCGTGCCAGTGGGGCAACCCTTGCGCCTGGAGATGGAGGCCGTTGATGTGCTCCACTCGTTTTGGGTGCCTGAGTTTCGCGTCAAGCAAGACCTGGTGCCGGGCCAGATAACCATTTTACGCGTGACGCCAACGGAAGAGGGGGCTTATAAAGTCCGTTGCGCTGAGATTTGCGGCCTTTCCCACCATGCCATGCGCCGGCCGGTGCGCGTCGTGAGTCAGGCTGAGTTTGAGCAATGGGTGCAGGCGGCCAGTGAATTACCCTCCGATCCTGCAGCGCGCGGGGCGCTGTGGTATGAGCAATATGGTTGCTCGGCCTGTCACAGCCTGGATGGTTCGGTCAAACCTGGCCCCACCTGGCAAGGCTTGCTGGGGCGGGAAGAGCAGTTAATTGACGGCTCCGTGGTGGTGGTAGACGAGGCGTATATTCGCGACTCCATTCTTAATCCGGCTGCGCAAGTTGTGGCTGGCTACCAACCCAACGTCATGCCGGCTAACTTTGGTGAGCGTTTCACAGCCGATGCCGCGCAGTTCGCCGCGCAGGGCATCCAGGTTGACTTTATCGCTGAGCTGCTGGCCTTTATTGAGACCATCGATTAGCCCTGCGAGTTGGACGACCGAAGGAGAAATCGCCTATGTTAATGTGGTTAAAGCTGACACGCTCGCGAGCTGCTCGCGCTGTCGTTGCCACTTTGTTGGGTGGCGCGGTGGGGTATGTACTATTCGCTGTGTTGCGCGGGCTCCTCTTTGTGGTGGTGGATGAATCGGCGCTGGCGCCGATTATAACGGGTCTGCTTCTCCCCGGCCTGATGGTCATTTTGGTCGGCTTGCACGCCGTGATAGGCCTGGGAAGCGTGGCGGGCCTTTTCCGTCGAACCTGGATGGGGCGCTTCCTCTACTATGGGGCTGGAACGGCCCTGGTGTGGGGACTTGTGGGCCAGGCCATTGGTTTTGGCGTGGGCTATGCTCTGGTGGCGGTCATCCGCAGTTTAGGTGGTTTGGAGCCCAATCTGGACGCCGCTTTTGCTCTGGGAGCGATCTTCAGCATTCCCGGCTTTTTGTTTGCCAGCGGGGTGGTGACCGATTGGTGTCAGTGGATGTTTGGCTTGTCAACCCCGTTGCACCACGGCGCGCCGGAAGGTGAACCGGAGTGGATGCGCTACTTCAGTGTAGATGTCAACCACAAGGTGATTGGCCTGCAATACGCAGTGACAGCCTTTCTCGTCTTTTTGATTGGCGGAGTGTTGGCCATCATCTTCCGCCTGGAACTGGCGATGCCCGGTCTCCAATTCCTGGATGAGCAACAGTATAACACCCTTTTCAGCGCCCACGGCATCATCATGATCGCCGGCATCCTGTTGGGGGTTGGGGCGATGGTCAACTACCTGGTGCCGGTTATGGTCGGGGCGTCTGACATGGCTTTCCCCCGTCTCAACGCCTTCAGCTATTGGATCTCCGTTCCTTCTGCCACGCTCATTCTGGCGGGTATGTTCATTCAGGGGGGATGGGACACTGGCTGGGTCGGTTATCCGCCGCTGAGTGTCAAGACCTCGGCCGGCGTTTTACTCTTCCTCCTCGGTTTTTACTTCAACGGTTTCTCTTCCATCGCCGGGGCCATCAATGTTTTGGTTACCACTGCCACGATGCGCGCCAAAGGCATGAGCCTGTTCCGTATGCCCATCTTTGTCTGGACGGCCATCTCGGCCTCGCTGATTCAGTTCACCGCCACCCAGACGGTGGGCGTGGCCTTGACAATGGTGGTGGCGCAGCGCGTTCTGGGGCTGGGCTTTTTCGACGCCACGGCCACGGTCGCTCCCGGCGTGCCGGTTGGCGACCCCATTCTCTACCAACATCTCTTCTGGTTCTACTCCCACCCGGTGGTGTATGTCTTTGTCCTGCCGGGGCTGGGCATCATCAGCGAGCTGCTACCCGTTTTTGCCCGCAAGCCCCTCTTTGGCTACCGTTGGGTGGCGCTTTCCAGCCTGGGAATTGCCCTGGTGGGCTTTCTGGTGTGGGCGCACCACATGTTCACATCTGGCATGTCGGATGCTTTGCGCATCCCCTTCATGATCTCCACCATGCTGGTAGGTGTGCCGACAGGCGTCAAGTTCTTCAGCTGGCTGGGCACGTTGTGGGGCGGCAAGATCGACTTTCCCACCCCGATGCTGTTTGTCCTGGGGGCCATTTCCGTCTTTTTGATTGGCGGCGTCACCGGTCCCATTTTGGCGACAGTGCCGACGGATCTGCATCTGCACGACAGCTATTGGGTGGTGGGCCATTTCCACGCCACCATGTTTGGGGGGTTTGTCTTTCCTTTCTTTGCGGCCTTCTACTACTGGTTCCCCAAAATTACCGGGCGCATGTATGATGAGCGCCTGGGCAAGTTGCATTTCTGGCTTATGGTTCCAGGGTTCTGGTTGATGAGCCTGGGCCAGATGCGCACCGGACTGCTGGGGATGCGTCGGCGTATTGCGGATTATGACCCGGCGCTGGGGGTGGATTTCACGCAGGCATTGGTCACCCTCTCGGCTTTGATCATCGCCTGGTCGGTATTGATCATGATCTACAACCTGGTCAGTAGCGCCCGCAAAGCGGAACGGCTGGTGGATAACCCGTGGCGCTCCCGTTCTCCCGAATGGACGGCCCCCACCCCCTTGCCAGAGTTCAACTTCGATCAACCCATCGAAGTGGTGGATGAACCGTATGGCTATGGCGACCCGCATTGGAAAGGGTATGTGCGCCCCATTCCGGCCGGTGATTAAAGGGTATCTCACCCAAGCAAGTTGGTAGTAACCGCTTCAGCGGCAAGACGGCTCCAGCTGTTACTACGAACCCCACCTTTAATAATAGTCGGTTGAGGTACCAACTAGAGGAGTTCAGTGTGGCGGAAAAAAAAGCAGCAGCTTTCTCGATCATCTTGCGAGTGTTCGTGGGGCTGGCGGTTCTGACCGTTTTGGAATATTGGGTCAGTCAGGTCTCCGGCTCGGCCGTTTTCCTCTTCATCATTGCGGTGTTGAAGACAGCTTTGATCGTCAACTACTTTATGCACGTCTACCGTTTATGGCGTGAGGAGGAACACGCATGAGCGCCGCTACTGCTTCCCATGCCCACCACGTTGAGGATAGCCACCATGCCCTGTCGCCGGCCGCCCAACTGCGCGCCAACCGTCTGGGCCTGTGGATGTTCTGTGTATCGGAGGTTTTCCTCTTTGTGGCTCTGTTGGCGGCTCGTTTCTACCTCTGGCGCGATGCCAATGGGGCCAGCATCCGCCCTGAGCTGGATCAGCTGCTGGGCCTGGGCACGACCACAGTCCTGCTCGTCAGCAGTTACTTTATGGTGCGGGCGGAAACAGCCATTGCCTACAATGACCGGCCCAAATTTCTCAATAGCCTCTTGATCACCTTTGTCCTGGGCGCGGCTTTCCTGATTGGGGTGGTGGGCTTTGAGTGGGGCGTTTTTGGCATTGAGCTAGGCGGCCATTCTGCCCTGAAATTGACCGATGGCGCTTTTGGCGCGGTTTTCTACGCCATGACAGGGATGCACGCCCTGCACGTCTTATCTGGCCTGATCTTCATTTTGATCGTCTGGGCCAATGGGCGGCGGGGAGACTTCTCGGCTGAATCCCATTGGGGGGTAGAAGCGTGCGCCATTTATTGGCACTATGTGGATGTGGTGTGGGTTTTCTTTTACCCGGCCTTGTATCTGATTGGGCGTGGGGTGGCTTTTCACAGCTAATCACGCCTGATTGCAACCCAGGCGGCGCACAACAAACGAAGAATGGAGGGCGAAGCCTTCATTCTTCGTTTTTGTTTGGGGCCATGGCATCAGCCACCCCACAGGAGTGTGGAACATGGACCCGGTGACGCGGGCGATTCTGGTATCCTGGAGTTGGCGACCGGAGGTGGGGTTGCCGCTGTTGACGCTGGGTGCTCTTTTTGTCGTGGGCTGGCGGCGGTTGCGGCGGTTGGATCGCGCCGGCCGTCCCCATCCCCAACTGGGGCAGCGCTGGCGTCTAATCAGCTATGGGGCCGGGTTGCTGGCTCTGGTTTTGGCTTTGCTCTCCCCCATCGATTTGCTCAGCGGCCAGCTGTTTTTTATGCACATGATCCAGCATATGTTGCTGGTGATGGTTGCCCCACCGTTGCTGTGGCTGGCGAACCCGATGCCGGTTCTCGTTTGGGGGTTGCCCCTGCGCTTGCGCCGTCTGGCCGGCCGGCAACTCTTTGGGCAGCACGCCAGCCTGCGCCGCTGGTTGACGCCCCTGACGCGGCCGGTGGGAGTGTGGTTGGTTTACTTTTTCATCCTGTGGGGTTGGCACGACCCTGGCGCTTACAATGCCGCTTTGCGCGACGATCTGGTGCATGACCTGGAACATCTGACCTTTTTTGGCAGCGCCATGTTGTTGTGGTGGCACATCATCGGGGCTGGCCCGCGCTGGCACAAGCGCTTTAGCTATCTGGGGCGCACCGCCTACTCACTGGCCAGTGTGCCGGGGAATATGATTTTGGGGGTGGCGATTGCTCTGGCCGAGACCCCCATTTACACCTACTACCTAAGCGTCCCCCGTGTATGGGCGGTGTCGGTGTTGACTGACCAGCAGATCAGCGGCATCATCATGTGGATACCCGGCAGCATGATGCACCTGATTGCCGCGATTGTGTTGATTGCACGCTGGCAACAGCAGGAAGGGCGGATGGTAGAACCGACTGTCACCCCGGCCGGCCGCCCGCGTCTCTCACCTGGCTAACAACGGAGCGTCGCCATCCTGGCGGCTGGCTGCGTCTCCTATCGAGCTAACAACAGAGCGGCGCCATCCTGACGGCTTTTTGGCCGCGTGTTTTTCGATGGGTTGATAGATATGAAAGTATTTCGATGCTGGTTACTAGGTCTGGGCCTGGCCCTCAGTGGCCTGAGCCTGGTGGGGCCAGCGCAAGCTCACGGTGGTGGAACGCCGCAATTGGTCAACGCTCCCTTTGGTCCCCATCTCCTCTCTGTCTGGACCAACCCCGATCCGCCACGAGTGGGGGTGGTGCATGTCACCGTGGCGCTGGCGGAACGGGTGGAAGGCGCGGCCGGCATTGAGGCCGGCGCGCCAGTGCTTGATCGGCCGGTGACCATCGCCCTGATCCCACCCGAGGGCGGGACACCCCTGACCACCCGCGCGACACATGAGGCGGCGGAAAACAAACTGCTTTACGAGACGGATGTGCGCCTGGAACAGGCCGGCTTGTGGGAGGTGCGTTTGCAGACCGATGCCTGGGGGCCGCAAAGCTTTATTCTGGCGGTGCAGCCGGCCGCCGCTTTCCCCTGGCCTGTTATCGCGGCCGCGGCGCTGGCAGCGGCCGGTGTCATCTGGTTCCGTTCGCGTAGCGTGTGAATGGGTGGCTTATGCTTTGGCGTCCCCCCCATCTGTGGAAAACGCTCTTCATTATCCTGCTAGATGTAGCTTTTATCCGTCTGGGCTTCTGGCAACTGGATCGCTTGCAAGAACGGCGCGCTGCGAACGTTGTGCTGGCGCAACGTCTGGAAGCGCCCCCGGTGGTGGTGCATCAAACGGACGCTGCCGCTGATTGGGCACAGTGGGTGGATCAACGGGCTGTAGCTGAGGGTGTTTACGACTTCGACCACCAATTGGCCATCAAGCAGCAGAGCTATGAGGGCCAACCAGGTATTCATCTGGCGGCCCCTCTGGTGTTGCCCGACGGTCAACATGCTCTGCTGGTGCATCGTGGCTGGCTGCCGTTGGATCAGGCGGCCCCGGCCGCCTGGCGGGCCTACGACCAGCCCGGCCAGGTGACGGTGGCCGGTGTTCTGCAACCTTCCCAGTCCTTGCCCGCCACCGCCCGCACCGCCCGTTCCGCGCCGTTGGATGCGCAGCGGGCTGTCTTTCGTCTCGATATTCCCGCTTTGCAGACGGAGATACCCTACACCCTTCTGCCGGTGTATCTGTTGGAAGCGCCGGCCGGCACAGCGTCAGACAGTTTGCCATTGCGCCTGGAAGCGGAGGTTGATCTCTCCGAGGGGCCGCATCTGAGCTATGCCCTGCAATGGTTTGCCTTTGCCATCATCTTCAGCGTCGGCTACCTCTACTACCTGCGACGCCAGGCGGTCGGTCGGCCGGCCGGTTGATGCTTGCCATAACAACTCTCAGCCACTATAATGTCACCATAATGACTCTAAAAAGCCAGAAATAACATGAGCTTTTGTTAAAAGTCGGCCGCCTGACGCCTTCGGCCGGCCCTGGCTTGTGTATAACCTGTCATAAGCGGAACAATGTTGAGGAGACGCCCATGAGACCCAAAGAAGGCTGGTTGACCGTCCTGTTGCCCTGGACTTTCGTCATGTTGACGGCTCTGACCATTCGCGAAGCGGAGCTGGTGCGTACCTACGCCTTGTTCCCGCTGCTGGCTTTAACCGGCAGCCTCGGTTTTCTGGCCGGCTTGGCGCTGGCCAAAAGCCAATTCCCCGAATTCACGGCCCATGTCTACTCCCTGGTTTACGGTTTGTTCACCTTCGGCGTGTTGATTGGACGCAGCATACCCGATGAAACGGATTGGCGCACTCGCATAGCCAGTATCGTCATTCGGTTGGCGGAGTGGGTCAACCAGGTCTTCGGCGGCTCCAGCAGCCGGGACAGCCTCATTATTGTCATGTACACCACCCTCATTTTCTGGGTGTTGGGATACACCGCTGCCTGGTATACCTTTCGCAAACCGAGCATCTGGCGGGTCATTTTACCCTCTGGTCTTGTTTTACTCAGCGTGGTGTATTACTACTTCGGCCCCCGCCCCCTCTTCCTTTACCTGGGGTTGTACACCATTTTAGCCCTTGTTTATCTCTCCCAGACCTACTTACTCTCTAGTCAACAAGAGTGGCAACGGCAATATGTCCGTTTCAGTGGGCATATTGGCGGCACATTTCTGCGCAGCAGCTTCATCATCGCCACGGTGGCGCTGGCGGTGGCCTGGGCCTTGCCCAGTCTGGCCGCCAGCCCCTCGGTGTCGGATGCAGTCACGCAGGTGAATAAGCCGTGGCGCGAGTTTCGCGATTGGTGGCAGCGGGGCTTTGCCGCCCTGGACGCTTCTTATAGCCAGGTGCAGGCCGACCCCTACGAGGATACGTTGGTCTTGGGTGGCCCGCGCGAGGTGGGAGATTTTCCCATCATGGATGTGTACGTTGAGCGCCGTTTACCTTATGCCTATTGGCGCAAGGAGGTTCTGGACACCTACGACCCGGCCAACCGGCGCTGGGAGACGGCCGAAGCGGACACCGAAATTCATTTCCCAGAGGATGGGGCGATCAATGTTCCACCGGTTAACGGGCGCACACAAGTCTCGCAGATTTTTGTCAACTACATCCCGAACGCCGGGACAATTTATGGCGCGCCTGATATTTTGAATGTGGATCGGCAGGTGTTGGTCAAAGAAGAGCTGGACCCGCAAGGTCACAGTTTGATTTCGGCTGTGCGCGCCCGCTACTCCTTGCAGCAAGGGGACCGCTACGAGGTGGTCTCCAACTTTAGCACGGTGGACGCGGATAGCCTGCGCAATACCTCGGTTGACTACCCGGACTATATTCGCGAGCGCTATCTGGATGTGCCGGAGGAGATCAGCCAGCGCACGATTGATCTGGCGACACGGCTGGCGACGCCCCAAACCAATCCCTATGACAAGGCCGTGGTGATCCAAAATTACCTGCGCCAGACGATTACCTACAACGATCAGACCCCGGCCCCGCCGCCCGGCGTTGAACCGGTGGACTATCTGCTGTTTGTCTCTCGCGAAGGCTATTGCAACTACTACGCCTCAGCCATGGCCATTATGTTACGCTCGCAGGGGATTCCCGCCCGCCTGTCACGTGGCTATGCGGCCGGCGAGTTCAACCCCGACATCAACGCCTATCGAGTGCGTGCCAAAGATGCTCACACCTGGGTAGAAGCGTATTTCCCTGAATATGGTTGGATCTCGTTTGAGCCGACGGCCAGCATTCCCACCGTAGCGCGGCCAGATAACCCTTTTGCTACCTTTGACGAGGCCGCGGAGGGGTTGGATCCCAATGATTTGCTGCGCGAAGACCTGGCTGACCGCCTGCGGGAAGAGTCACAGGATTCCTCCCCCACCAATGGCCTGGATGCCCTGGGTTTGCCGGGGGCCGGTCTTTTCGGCCGCGCCGGTGGCTGGTTGATGATTGGAGCGGCCTTGACGGTGGCGGCCGGCTTCGTTGTCGTGGTGGCAGCGGAGCGGCGCAGCCGACGTCTGGAGGGGGACCTGGTGCAGAGTTACAATCAGCTTTCCAGGTGGGGTGACTGGGTGGGGGCGACGATTCGCCCCAACCACACCCCGTATGAACGGGCCGACATCTTGACGGCGGCTGTCCCTGAGGGGGCCAGTCCCATCTGGCGCCTGGTGAATGAATATGTTGTGCGCACCTTCAGCGGCCACAAACAACCCAACGCTATGTTCAGCTCCCTGGCGGAGTGGCGGCGGTTGCGGCCGGCCCTACTGCGCCGTGCTGTGTTGCACCGCCTGCCAGCCTGGCTGACGAATCGTCTATAGCCTGACCAGGTTGGCAAAAGCTTAACAGCGCCGGCCGGTGCTTGACCCACCACACCCGGCCGGTATAATCTGCCTTTCAATACCAAAAGAATCTCCCTGTTGAAGCCAAGACGCTTCCCTCCAGACAGCAACTCTGTTCTGGCGCGGAGGCGTCTTCTTTTTTGGCCTACGGGAGAGCAGGTTACATCGTAAACAAGGAGTTTAGAACCTATGTCTACCACCGGCGATATTCGCCAACTCATCGCGGATTATGGCGTCGAGATGATCGATGTCAAATTTACCGATGTCTTCGGCCAATGGCAGCATTTCTCCTTGCCGGCGTCGCAATTTGATGAGCACGCCTTTTTTGAGGAGGGTCTCGGATTCGATGGCTCTTCGATTCGTGGGTTCCAAAGCATTGAGGCCAGCGACATGGTGTTACGCCTGGACCCCACAACGGCCGTCATCGATCCTATCTGCCAGGCCCCAACCCTGAGTTTCGTGGGTAATGTTTTCGACCCTATCACCGACGAGCCGTACAGCCGCGATCCGCGCTACGTGGCGCAAAAGGCGCTGGCG
Source organism: Anaerolineae bacterium (assembly GCA_034435495.1). Lineage (GTDB taxonomy): Bacteria > Chloroflexota > Anaerolineae > Promineifilales > Promineifilaceae > DAOTXO01. The sequence continues at coordinate 19,738 of DAOTXO010000109.1, read as the reverse complement.
CATCTGCGCGCCAGCGGTGTGGCAGATGAATGCTTTGTTGGGCCGGAGGCCGAGTTTTTCATTTTCGACCAGGTGAAGTACTCGGCCGGCGAATATTCATCGGCTTACCAGGTGGACAGTGTGGAAGGGCCGTGGAACTCGGGTATTTTTGGTTTTGGACACTCGGTGCCGCATAAGCGCGGATATTTTCCGGTGGCCCCGTTGGACACGTTGCAAGATTTGCGCTCGCAAATGGTCAAGGTGTTGCAGCAGACGGGAATTGAGATTGAAGTCCACCATCACGAAGTGGGAACGGCCGGTCAGTGTGAAATCGATATGAAGTATGCTTCGCTGGTACGTATGGCAGACAATGTGCAGATGTACAAGTACATTGTGAAAAACGTGGCCCAGGCGGCCGGTAAGAGTGTAACCTTCATGCCCAAACCTATTTTTGGCGACAATGGCTCCGGGATGCACACCCACATGAGCTTGTGGAAGCATGGCCACCCCCTCTTTGCCGGTGAGGGGTACGCCGGTCTCAGCCAGATGGCGCTTCACTTTATTGGTGGTCTATTGCGCCATATCAACGCCTTGCTGGCTATCACCTCCCCCACGACCAACTCTTACCGTCGGCTGGTGCCGGGTTACGAAGCGCCGGTCGTGGTGGCGTATTCGGCCCGCAACCGTTCGGCCGCGGTGCGCATTCCAATGTACTCCAAATCTCCCAAAGCGAAGCGGGTGGAGTTCCGCTGCCCCGACCCGGCCGCCAACCCCTATCTGTGCTTTGCCGCCATTTTGATGGCTGGCCTGGATGGTATTCAGAGGCAAATCGATCCCGGTGCGCCGGCCGATGTTGACTTGTTCGAGCCGGAACACATGGCGAAGGTGACAACGACTGTCGGCAAGCTCAACGCTGCTCTGGAGGCGTTGGAAGCGGATCACGACTTCCTATTACAAGGGGGGGTCTTCACCCCTGATTTGTTGGAGGCCTACATCAGCCATAAGCGGCGCGAGGAAGTGGGGCCGGTGAGCCTCCGCCCCCACCCCTACGAGTTTTTGCTCTATTACAGCATTTAACCCTCTGGCCCCGCCACAGAGAGGATGCTGACGGTCGCAAAAGGTATACAAAAAAGGAGGGGCGGCCGCTTCAGTTTGGTTTACAATAGCCTGATATGGGAGATAGCTCACACACCCTGGCGGCGCTGCGGGAGATCGCCCGCGCCTTGAGTACGGCGCGCGATCTTGATACCACCCTCGACCTCATCGCCCGTAAGACGACGGAAGTCATGGGGGTGCAATCGTGTACCATCTACCTGCTGGATACAGATGGGGAGACGTTGTGGTTGCGCGCCTCCACCGGCCTGGCTCCTCGCACCCTGGGGCGCGCCGCCTTGAAGGTGGGTGAAGGGTTGACCGGGACGGCTATGGCGCAAAATGCCCCAGTGTATGCTGCGGTCGCCCGACAAGACCCCCGCTTTAAGCTGCTGGATGAAGAGCGGGAGAAGCTCTTTCAATCTTTGCTGGCTGTCCCATTGGTGCTGGCTGATCGCCCACTAGGGGCGATGAATGTCCAGACAGTGGAAGCGCACGTTTACACCCCGGCCGAGATTGACATGTTGTTGCTCATCGCCGATCTGGCGGCCGGGGCGCTGGCGAAGGCGCAACTCATCGACCAGCAACGCAGCCAGCTGGATGAGCTGGAAACCCTGGCGCGTCTGAGCGAAGCCATGGTGGCCCCCCACTATCTGGATGATATGTTGGATGTCGTCACCGAGATGGCCGGCGATGCGCTGAACGCTGCTGTCTGCACCCTATTCTTATTGGATGAGAGCGGGGAGCGATTGGAGCAGCGCGCCGCTCGTCGCACGGCGATTGTGTACACTCCGCGCCCGCCGCTGCGGTTAGATGAAGGGGTGGTAGGCTGGGTAACGCGCACCGGTCAGATCGCCTATGTGCCCGATGTGTTGACAGATACACGCTACGCCTTTCCCGACCTGGCGCGGCGCGAAGGGCTTGTCTCCATGTTGGCCGTCCCCCTAAACGTGCGGCAGCGTACTCTGGGCGCGCTGTGTTGCTACACCACCGAACCCCGCACCTTCACCCCGGCCCAGATCACCCTCTTATCGACGGTTGCCAACCACACAGCCCTGGCGCTGGAAAATAGCCGCCTGGTGACGAACGCGGCCCTGATTCGTGAAATGCACCACCGCATCAAGAATAATTTGCACATGGTGGTGATGTTGATGCAGCTGCAGCTGGCCGAGGTGGAACGGCTCGACCCGCGTCAGGTGTTGGAGAGTAACATGCACCGTATTCGCAGCATTGCGGCGGTACATGAGGCGCTGTCGGAGAAGGGTTTCCGTCTGGTGGATGTCAAACAGGTCTTGCAGCGCATTGCCCAGGCCACGGCTGAGGCTCTAAGCCTGCCACAACGGTTGGTGACGCTAGATGTGGTGGGGGAAACATGGCAACTCCCCAGCAAGGCGGCCACGGCCCTGGCGTTGGTGGTCAACGAGCTGGTGCACAACGCTCTGGAACATGGTCTGGCCGGCCGGCCGCAGGGGCATATTCACATCTCTCTCGGCCGCTCCCCCCAGGAGTTAATTGTGGTGGTGCGCGACGACGGCCTGGGCATTCCCGAAAGCTTTCAACCTGGCCTGGGGTTGGAGATTGTGCAAACGTTGGTGCGCGACGAGTTGCGCGGGCGATTGCAGTTCAGGCGGCTGCATCCGGGGGCAGAAGTCGCCTTGCGGATGCCCCGCACCCTGGAGCGCCTGGAACCGGCGCGCCGGCCGGTGGCTGATACACCGGCCGCCCCTTGATCCCTCTGCACCATGTACGTTTTAATCGCCGAGGATGAAGCTATCAGCCGTCTGGGGCTGAAAAAGATGTTGCAGGAGATGGGCCACATCGTCCTGGAAGCGCGGGATGGGCGCGAAGCGTTGCAGCTGGCGCGCCGCCAGCCGCCCGATCTTGCCATTCTGGACATCAATATGCCCTATACCAACGGTTTACAGGCGGCTAAAACATTGGCGAACCGCCAACCGCTGCCCATTTTGTTGCTAACAGCTTACAGCGAGCAGGATTTAATCGATGAGGCGGCCGGGCTGCCGATTCATGGCTATTTGATCAAACCAATTCAGCCGGCCGAATTGTATGCCGCCATGGCTGTAGCCGTCAGGCGTTTCCACGAACAGGCGCTGTTGCAGGAAGAGTTGGAGACGCGCAAATGGTTGGAACGGGCTAAGGGCAAATTGATGGCAGAGCAGGGGCTATCAGAGCAAGAGGCGTACCTGACCATTCACCAGTTGGCGCGCCGCCGTGGTCAGAGTATGCGCCAGATTGCGGAAGCAATGCTGGCCGGCGCGCTGTGAGGGATTATGTCACCACGCCGTAAAAAGCGGGCAGTGGGGCCACCGGCGCGTCTGACCAGTGAATAGCGGTCAGAATAGCCTGGCGCGCCTCCTCCAGACGTTGGGTATCGTTGGCATAAACGGTGCATAGGGTGTCTCCCTCCTTGACCTGCTGACCTACCTTGATCGGCAGTTGAAAACCAACGCTGTGGTCGATGGTTTCACCCTTGACCAGCCGGCCGGCGCCCAGGCGCACTGCCGCCCAGCCAATCGCTTCCGTGTCCAGCCCGGCGATGTAACCGGCGCGTTCCGCCAACATCGGCTCTACCAGTTTGGCCTGGGGCAGCCGGCCGGGGTCATCCACCTGGGTCACATCCCCACCCTGGGCTGCTACCAAAGCACGAAACTTTGCCAACCCCTGGCCGTTATCCCGCGCCTGACGCGCCAACGCCTGGCCGGCTGCTACCGTTTCGGCTTTGCCAGCCAGATGGAGCATGTGGCCGGCCACCGTTTCGCAATGCTCCCAAAAATCGGGCGCTGGGTTGTCGCCGCGCAAAGTTGCCAGCGCCTCTTGCACCTCCAGGGTGTTGCCGATGGCATAGCCCAGGGGTTGGTTCATGTTGCTGAGCAGGGCCACCATGCGCCGGCCGGCGGTGCGCCCAATGGTGACCATCATCTCGGCCAGTTCCCGGCCGGCGGCCACGTGTTTCATAAACGCCCCATTGCCCACCTTGACATCCAGCACAATCCCATTGGCCCCGGCCGCCAGCTTTTTGGACATAATCGAGGCCGCAATCAGGGGTAAGCTGGCAACTGTGCCGGTGACATCGCGTAAGGCGTAGAGTTTGCCATCGGCCGGGGCGAGATCGACCGATTGGCCGGCCAGCGCCAGACCGATGCGGGCCAGCTGCTCGCGGAAACGAGGGATGGAGAGCTGCGAACTCCAACCGCTGATCGATTCCATCTTGTCCAACGTGCCCCCGCTTGGCCCCAGGCCGCGCCCACTCATCTTGCCCACCGGCACGCCGCAGGCCGCCACGAGCGGCTGCACCACCAGCGTGGTTTTATCCCCCACTCCGCCGGAGGAATGTTTATCCACCACAAAGGGGGCAATGTCGTCCCATGTCAACTGCTCACCGGAGCGTACCATGGCCAGGGTTAAATCGCTCGTTTCGCGCGGGGTCATGCCGCGCAGATAAATCGCCATCAACAGGGCCGCCGCCTGGTAATCGGGAACATCTCCCTGGGTGTAGGCCGCCACAAACCAGCCGATTTGCTGGGGGCTGAGTTCAAAGCCATCCCGCTTGCGTTCAATCAGTTCGATGATGTGCATGGTCTTTTCCCAGTTAGTCGAGCGCCAGGCGCGGCCTGATGTTCTTAGCGCCGGCCGACAATTTGACCAATGCCCCGCCCCACCCATACTTCAGAAGCGAAGGCAGGATTGGAAGCGGAGGCTACAAAATAGGCCACGCCCCGCACCAACGGCCGGCGCGTTAACTGTTGCCAAAAGGTAATGTAGTCACGCGCCTTGTCTTCAGCCGAGGCGTGCTGGTCATTGTTGGAGGCTTCCGTGATGTAGATGGTGTGTCCACGAAAACGAGTCATAAAGTCATCTAGCACAGCCAGAGCCTGTGCCATGGGGTAGACGCGCGACCAGTAGATGTGAACTCCCAGGCCATCGGCTGCTTCCACGGCCGGCCGGCTGGCTTCGATGAACTGAATATGATCCTGACGCACGCCTGTCACACTCCCCCCTGGCGATAGACCAGGATAGAGCAAGGGGACGCCGGGTAAAGCGCTCCGATAAAGGCGCAACGCTTCCAGCCACCACTGACTGAAGTCGCGCCCATCCGCCCAGGCGCGCCCCAATCCTTCCTGATACAGGTTGGGTTCATTATGCAGCTCCACCAACACTTCTCGTCCCGACAGAACATGCAGCGCCCGCTGAACGTCGCCAAGTGTCCAGGTCACAAATTGATCGGGTGTGACGCGCCGGTTGCCGAAGTCGAGAAAGGCGCGCACGAGCCAGATTGCCTGGGGGTGATGGTGCGCCAGGTGGGCGATGGCCTCTGGGGGGTGGAAAGAGAGGACTTTGATCAGCCCCGGCCGGGTATCCTGAAACTCACGAATTTCCGCCTCTGAGATCTCAGGATCAGCCGAAGCGTGCAATCCCAGTCGCACCGGCCCCATCACCATAGGCTCCGATAAGATCAGGTCGGGCAGTTCCGTTTCTGGCTCAATGAGCAACCTGTCATCGATGCGCACCGGTGTATATTCCCTGCTGGCCGGCCCGGTGATGAAAAGGGGGCTGTGGGCCGGCGCGAACCCCAACAGGTCGGCGTTGCGGCGGGGGGCCTGACGCAAGATAGTGATGAACGCCCCCACATGGCGCTCTTCACCCTCTCCCACCAGGTCGCTGGTCAAAATCCAGCCGGCCATGGTATTGTGGGGCGGCATCTCCAGCGGCGCATCGAGCGGTGGGGATAGCGGTTGGGGTGGCTGAATGGCCGGCATGGGATTGGCCGGGTTCAGAACATCGTTGGGGTGGGCCTGAATGGGGGTGAAGTTGTGGCTATCAGCCCCGGCCAGGGCGACGGTGGCGTAGCCCTTTAGCAGGCCGATGCCCGGCGCGGCTGGGGCGGGAGCCGGCCGTAAAGTGATGCCGTAGGGGTGTTTGACCAGGGCGTATGCGCCTTGCTGTTCCAGGAAATGACTTTCCACCCAACCGAGATAAACGCTGCCCGGCCTGGCGGGGGTTTCGGCCGGCGTGGGCGGTAAGGTGGGCAGATTCACCGCCCCCAAAAAGTCGGCGCGGCGCGCCCGCACCAACAAAAACTCGTTTTGGGCGATACCCAGCCAGGCCACCGTCACCCCACCGCGTACCAGCCCGATGTTGGTCGCTTGCTGATCAGGTTCCACCCGCAAATGGGTTCCAGCGGCCGTGACCACAGCCAGATGATCCACCAGGTGCAGGCTGTCGGCCGGCGTCCAGCCATCTACGGTGGAGACGGTAGGGTTGGGCAGGAAATCTGGTTCCAGCGGCTCCGTCACTTCCTCCAGGCCCAGGGAGGCCAGCGGTACGTTTACCAGGATATAGCTGTTATGCTCGCGCCCGTCCAAAATCATCATGCTGCCGCCGGGAATAAGGTAACTCCGGTCGGGGCCGAGCCACAATTGCGCCCCATCCACTGTGGCCTGGGCCAGCCCGGCGTGCATAAAGATGGAGGCCCGCAACACCCACCCACTGATGAATGGGCCAACCGGCGCCGCCCATGCCATCAGGGGGATGAGAAAAGGGGTAGGGTCGATGAAGTTATAAGGCCAGTTGCCCACTTGGGCTCCCGCTTGCTTGAGGGCCAGGTGCAGATGGGACCCAAAGGAGTTGCCGGTGTTATCCGCCAATCCCAACAGGTCACCTGCTCGCACCGTCTGCCCCGGCGTCACCCTGGCTTCCTGGAGGTGGGCGTAGATGGTTTCATAGCCGCCGGCATGTTTCACCCGCACATGGATGCCATAGTTGTATCCTTGGGGTGTTGGTTGGACCCGGGAGACAACACCATCTGCCACGCACAGGATGGAGCTGCCGGTCGGGGCCGTGATGTCCACTCCTTCATGCCCCGGCAGACCAAAGCGGGCGTAATAGTGGGGGTTAGCGCCGAAATGTTGCGTAATGCGCCGGTGTTCAGTCGGCCAGACGAGGAAACGAAATTCACTCATCGCGGTTCCCACGGGCGTTGACACGCCAGATAGATTGGTTCACTGCTGATAGACAACCGGCATAAGTCTAGCCCAAGCTGGCCCGGTCGGCAAAAAGCCGCTTCTCATGGATAGACGAACAGGTCGGTGAAACCGAGGGGAACGATCTGGAAGAAGGTGTTGCCCACCGCCAGCGGTAGCGGCTGACCCTGCAGGGTGTAGAAACTGAGCATATCCAGCGGGGCTGCCCGCACCCAGCGCCCATCATAACGCTGGCCGTTGCGGAAAATGGAGGCTGGCCCCTCACCCCAAAGTTGAATCTCTAACGAACGGTTGCCCAGGCTATCTTCGACAATCAAGGTTTCGACATGGTTGGCCGCCACGGCCACTACGTTGGTGAAAGCTAAGGGCGCACCGCTGTTGGCATCGAGATGAGGCGCGCCGTCAGTCCAGCGCTGGTAACGATTGCTGGCGCTGTTATATTCCCAAAAGGCTGTTGTAGCGGTGTATTGGACTTCCAGGGTGCGCGCCGGCGTGCCGCCGGCCGGCGGTTCGACGGTGAAGACCATGCCGTTATGCAAAACGGGAGGGGTGTTCAAGTTGCGGTTGTCGAGAATGGTGCGCAGGAAGAAGGTGTCGGTGAACAGGGTATGCTCAAAGGCTTTGTTGGGGGCGGACACGCGGTAGAAACCATCGTGTCCGAAGTCAGGGGAGATGATACGGTCGAAGAAGGGCGCGTCGCGGAAGAGCAGGCGCACCGGCCCGCTGGCCCCGGAGTAGGCGAAGGCAGCGTCATACATTTTGGGGATTTCCAGGTCGATCAGCCGGCCGCTACGCACCGAGCCAATCAGCTGGGCATCCTGGCCATAGAAGACAGCTGTGAAGCGTGTCACCCCGCCTTCGGCGTAATGTTCAAAGATCAGGTCGGCGTTGTTGAGACCTGCCTGAGGGCGTACCAGAGGCGGGTAGTTGGAGATTTTGACCGCTATCGGCCGGCGTTGCAACACAGCCCCATCGCTGACTGTTTCTCCGGTCAGGGGGTTGACGTTGGCCGGGAAGAGCGGGCCAATCTGGCCGGGCAACGGTTGTGGGGGCAGGGTGGCGGCCGGGGCCAGGGTGGGCAAGGGAAGGGCGGGGGTCGCCGGCACAGCCAGGGTGGGTGTGTTCAGAACGGGAGGAGGCAGCAAGGTGGGCGTCGGCTGCGGCGGAGCGTTGTTATTGGTTGGCAGCGTGGGCGTGTTGGTGAGGGTGGGCAGGGTTGGCGGGGTTGGCGCGGCCGGCCCGGCGCAGGCCACCCCCAAGAGCATCAAACCAACCAGGCATAGCGTGAGCCACACAAAGCGTTGGGGCATACACAATTCTCTCCACACAGATTGTCAGGACGGACGCGCCCGGCCATCGCCTCGCTGCGCCCTTGAGAGCGTAGTCAGGGCCACGCCGGCCGGTTTTATACCCTGTTTGGTCTTCTTTGGGTAGCCTGGGCCTGGCGTCCATCCCAAGAGCTACCCTGTTCCTAACCCTGAGTCTCCACGCTGGACTTTACAGGTAAACTATGTCCATGGGAGCAACAGGCTAACTCAACTTAAGCAGGCGTATAGCCTGGACTTCCGCGACGCTCCACGCCGACGGCTGACACGGAATGTTAGCTCGCCTCTACCTGTGTAATCAATATGTTTGTTATTTTGCCCTGGGCAGTGCTATTATTGGGGCCAGGTTGCAAGCGGCGCTACGGCGCACGACTTCCTGGGGCGGTGGCGAAACGGCAGACGCAGCGGACTTAAAATCCGCCGGACGCGAGTCCGTGTGGGTTCGAATCCCACCCGCCCTACACCAGCCCACACCAGCAAGGCAAGCGGCGACGTGGCGCAGCGTAGCCACCCAGGTCAGCTGCCTTGCCCGCTGCATCCTTATGAACACACGTTATCCAACGTTGGCGCAACTGCCACCCTTTCCAGCTCACTCCCTTAAGCGACCACCACAGGTATGTTGACCGGTTGGGAGTTTCTTCTCATCGGGTTGGCGGCCATTGCAGCCGGGGCCATCAACGCTCTGGCGGGCGGTGGAACGCTGATCACCTTTCCGATGTTGACGGCGGTGGGTGTGCCGGCGGTGGCGGCCAATGTCACCAACACGGTAGCGCTGTGCCCTGGCTATTTTGGGGCCACCCTGGCCCAGCGCCACGATCTGCGCGGCCAGGCCGGGCGGGTGTGGCTGGTGTTACCGGCCGGCGCGCTGGGGGGGGTGGTAGGGGGCGTTTTGCTCCTCAGCACCGGGGAACGGTTGTTCCGCGAACTGGTTCCTTTTCTCATTTTACTGGCCTCCGGGCTGTTGGCGTTGCAAGAGCCACTGCGTCGCTGGCTACGGCAACGCCTGAGCCAGGGGCAGAGCAGAAGCAGCCATTGGGGTGCCTTGCCAGTAGGTTTGGCAGCGATTTATGGCGGCTACTTTGGGGCCGGCCTGAGCGTGATGGTGCTGGCTGTCCTGGGGCTGACTTTCGATGACAACCTGACGCGCCTGAACGCCCTCAAACAAGCGGTTGCCCTGAGTGTCAACGTGGCGGCCGCTATCTTTTTCCTTTTTTCTGGTCAGGTGGTGTGGGCAGCGGCGCTCGTCATGGCGTTGGGAGCGCTGGCCGGCGGTGTCCTGGGAGGGCGGCTGGCCGGCCGGATTCAGCCCGTGACCCTGCGGCGCGTCGTGGTGGCGATTGGGGTGGTGGTGGCGATCCTCTATTGGGTGCGTTAGCCTTCGGCCGGCGGAGCGGAGCGCAGGGCGGCCAGATCGCGCTGGATGGTACGTTCACTCACGGCCAGGGCCTGGGCCAGCTGCGCCACAGTCGGGGCGGCTCCCTGGGCGCGGGCCTCGCGCAGCAAGCGCTGCAGCCGCACGCGACGCAAGGCCACTTCCCCCAGGGATCGGCGTACAATCAGATCGGCCGGCCCCAGGTCAACGCTCCAATGCACCATGATCTGGCCACCGTTGACGGCCGGCAGCAAACGAGCCAACATGCCGGCCGGCAATTGCGCCAGTCCGCGCTGATACACCTCGTGCAACAACCGGCGTGTCATGGGATCGCGCTCCAACATAGCCCGCCGCGCTGCCTCATCCGCCAGATGATCCGCCTGACGTTGCAACGCCTCATAAGCTCGCTTAAAGGCGGCGGCGGCTTCTCCTTCCTCACCCTGATCCGCCGCTGTCAGGCCGTGCGCCAGATAAATAAGCGGTGCGTCGTCGGGCGCGGCCGCGCCTTGCGCCAAAATGAGCAAGGCCTGGGAAACGGCGGCGGCGGCAGCTCTTTTCTCACCTGAAGCCAGGAGCGCCAGAGCTTGAATGGCAAAAACAAGGGGGCGCACGCTTAATTCGCCTAACTGGTCGAAGCGGGCCTGCGCCTGACGAATGACGGCCAGGCTGGCCTGATATTGTTCGTTGAGCCACAAAAGTTGCGCCAGCAACGTCAGGCCAGCCCCTTCCCAGTCCAACCGTTTGACCGCCCGAAACCCCGGCATGGCGGCGCGTTCCAGGCGGGTCACAGCTGCAGGGACGGCGGCCGTATCCTGCGCCGCCAACGACAACGCCAGAGCGTATTCCACCATTGCCAGACCTAGCGTGTGGCGATGTTGGCGAAAGATGGTCTGCGCCTGACGCGCCAGCTGTTGGCTCTCGGTGTGTAACCCTAACTGAATGTGAACCAGGCTCAGATGGCACAACGTGTAAGCCTCGGCCGCCTCCAGGGCGATGTCGCGCCAGATAGCCAGGGCGCGCCGTAGGGTAGCTCTGGCTTGTACCAGAGCGCCAGAACGGGCATGAATAAACCCCAGTTGATTGAGAACCTGGGCCAGATGGCGCTGGAAGCCATATTGACGCGCCAGGGTTTCTGCCTCGTATAGCGCGTTGACAGCCTCATCGTAACGGCTATAGCGGGCCAAAAGCGCGCCCCGTTGCGCATACGCCTCCACCACCTGTAGGGGGCTGCGGTGTTGCTCCGCCACGATCAGGGCTCTATCGATGACATTAGCCGCCGACATGGCGTGACCATGCGCCTGATGCACACGGGCCAGGAGGAGCAAGGCGCTGGCTTCCAGCATGGGAGAAGAGCGTTGAAGGGCCATGAGTAAGGCGCGGGCCACATGTTGGTAGGCAGCGGGCTGATCGCCAGCCGCCAGAGCCAGCTCCGCCCGGCGTAAGTCGAGCTCAGCATCACCGGCCGGTTCGTCCGCCAACAGTTGAGCGGCCAGCGGGTAATCCTCTTGCAACAAGGCCAGGTCGCAGCGCAGCAGTCGCACACCGGGGTAGGCGTCGGATGTCTGGGCCAGAAAGCGCCGTAATGATTTCAAATCGCCCCGATCAAAAGCAGCCCGCGCCAGACGCAAGGCATCCGGGTCGGCCGCCAGAACCAGAGCAGAAGGGGAAGCCGTGGATGCGGTTGGCTGACGCAATTCCTGGGCCAGGCGGCGCGTCTCTGGTTCCGGTTCCCAACTAAATTCCAGGGTGGCGCGAGCCGCATACTCATCATAGGCGGCGAGGGCGTGGGCACGCCGACCCAGACGGGTGTAGAGGTGCATGACCAGGCGCAACGCTTTTTCGTCGTAGGGCTCTTCACGCATTAGACGTTGGGCAAAAGGCAGGAGAAGCTGGGGATCGTCAACGTCGAGCGCAGTGACCCGCTGCAAAAAGTGGATGAACTGGATGTGAAGAGCGGCGCGCTCGCTCTGCACCCATTCATCGTGCAGGCCGGGCAACAGTTCGTTGCGGTAAAGATTGAGCGCTTCCAGCCATTCAGCGGGCGTCGGCCCGGCGATCAAGCGCTGGAAGGCCTCCACGTCCAGCCAGCGAGCTGCGACAGTCAGTGAGATGCTGTCCGCGGTCACATCCAGCGGAAGATCGGGTAGGGCGCGTCGCAGCAACCACAGCAAGTCGCTGAGTCGTCGTCGGCCTTCTGTTTCTGACAGATGGGAAAAGAGGCGCTGGGCCAGTTGAGCGCGCGACTGAGGACGTGGCCGCAGCAGCAGAGAAGCCAACAAGCTGTAAGTGCGGCGTGGTGGACGAGCGATCAAGGTCTCAAGCCGCCAGATGCGCAGATCACCGAGGATATAAAAACGTAAGGGGTGGGAAGAGGCCACGGAAGAGACGCGCCCAGGGAATGTGGGCAGCAGGGGTGTGCCCGGTAGATAGGGGCCGGGAATGGGTGTCAGGCGGCGAGCGTTGAGACCAAACCTGGCACAAGATGCCAGGGGGAAAGGATGATGGGTCCCTCGCGGGTAATGGCGATGGTGTGCTCAAATTGGGCGGAGAGCATCCCATCGTCGGTGACGACCGTCCAACCATCTGCCAGGAGGTGACAATTGGGCCGGCCGGCGTTGATCATCGGCTCAATGGTGAAAACCATGCCAGGGCGCAGACGCATTCCCCGGCCGGCCGGCCCGGTGTGGGGAACGGAAGGGGGTTCGTGCAGGTTACGCCCGATGCCATGGCCACCCCATTCCCGCACCACACTATACCCATGTCCCTCAGCGTGGGCTTGAATGGCCATGCCAATATCCCCCAGGTGGTTGCCGGTCTGGGCGGCAGCAATGCCCTGATAGAGACATTCGCGAGCCACCTCTAACAGACGTTGGGCGGCCGGCGCAACCGCCCCAACGGGAAAGGTGACGCAGGCGTCACCGCAGAAATCCTGGTAACGCAGACCAATATCAATGCCCACAATGTCGCCGCGCCGTAGCCGGCGTTCATCCGGCAAGCCGTGGCAAATTTCTTCGTTGATGGAGGCGCAGATGACGCCCGGAAAAGGGGGGTGGGTGGGGGGATTGCCGCGATACCCCTGGTAGAGTGGTTGCGCTCCCCGCTGACGGATCACCCCTTCCACCATCCGATCCAGCTCGCTCAGGCGCACGCCGGGGGCTATGGCCGCCTGCAGGGCAGCGAAAGCATCGGCTACCAGCTGCCCGGCCGCTTGCATCTTTTCAATCTCTGACGCGCTTTTGATGGTAACGCCGGCGTTATCGTCGCGCCGGCGCAATCCCAAACCTCGATTCATGCCTGCTCTCCCTTGTTGATAACGGCATTGTACCCTTTTCAGGGCGCGGTTTCAAACAAGGGTGACCCATCAGGCGGTGATCACCCGCGCCGCCAGCTCGCGGCCGGCATCGGTGAGATGCAAATCACCCCCTCTCTCCTCGATCAAACCGTGTCGCTGGGCGCGTTGCACCACCCGTACAGCAAAGGAGGGGTTCCAATCCATGTGATAGTAGAGGTGATCGACGCGACATTCCCGCTCGAATTCTGGGCGGCCTTCATGGTTGAGCAGATGAATGGTCAACGCCGTTTGGGCGAACTCCCACCGATGTTGCCGTCGCCGCCAGATGAGGGCTACCAGACCACGTTGAGGGGCCAACATGAACCCGATCAGGAAGATCAGGCCCACGGCGGCGGCCATGGAGCCGGCGATATTGGCATTCAGAAGGCGCGCCAGCCAGAAGCCCGCCACCGCGCCGGCCGCCCCGATCAGGGCGCTGAGGAACAACATCCAACTCAAGCGGTCGGTTAGCAGATAAGCGGTGGCGGCCGGGGCTATCATCAAGGCCACCACCAGAACCGACCCCACAGCGTCGAAGGCCCCCACCGCCGTGATCGACACCAACGTCATCAAACCATAGTGCACCAGGGTCGGCGAGAAACCGAGCGACGCGGCCAGCGCTGCGTCAAAGGTTGCCAATTTAAGCTCTTTATAGCCCAGCACGATGGCGAACAGATTCAACACCAGGATCACCCCCATCACCACCAGGCCACGCGGCAGGCTGGCGCCGGCGATGGTCAGGCGGTCGAAGGGGGCAAAAGCCAGTTCTCCTAATAAAACGGCATCGTTATCGAGGTGAACGCCGCCGGCGAGCCGGGAGATCAAAATCACAGCCAGACTGAAAAGGGCCGGAAAAACCAGGCCGATGGCGGCATCCTGCTTGACCAACCGGGTGTTGTGGAGCAACTCCACCAACGTTACGGTCAGTACCCCCATGCCGGCCGCTGCCACAATCAACAACGGCGACTCCAGGTCTTGCAAGATAAAAAAGCCCAGCACAATGCCCAATAATACGGTGTGGCTGATGGCGTCGCTGAGCAAGGCCATGCGGCGCAGCACGAGAAAGACGCCGGGCAGGGCGCAGGCCACGGCCACAACGATGGCGATGAGTTGGATTTCCAGGGTAGCGCTCATGGGCGACCGCCTGCCAATCGGTTCTCGCTGTCGCTGAGGTGTTGCACGCCGGCCGGCGTCAGCGCCCAATAGCCCGGTTGCGTTTCTTGCACCAAACCATTTTCCGCCAATGCGTGCAGCGTGCGCGCCACACCCCCTTGTCGGGCATCCATCACCCGCAGCGTCTCAATGGCATGGGGGTGGTACAGGTTGTCATGTTGGGCGGCCAGTTGCCCCAAGGCGCTGAGGATGGCCTGCTGGCGCAGAACGCGACGACGGCGTTGACGACGCAACCAGTTCCACACCAGGCCGCGATTGGCCGCCAGCAGCAACGAGAACAGAACAATCAGACTGATGGTCAAGACCACCACCGGCCCAGTGGAGAGGCCCCGACCCAGGCTGCTGATGGCTGCACCGATGACGCCTGAAACAGCCCCGAAGAGGGCGGCCAGAACGACCAAAATGCCCAGTTTATCTGTCCATTGGCGAGCAGCGGCGGCCGGCGCAACGATCATGGCGCTCATCAACACCACCCCTACCGCTTGCAACCCAATCACGATGGCAATGACCAGCAAGGTGGTCAGCAAAACATCCAACCACATCATGGGATAGCCCAATGTGCCGCCAAAATCGGGGTCGAAGCTCAACAGTTTGAACTCTTTCCAAAAGAGGGCCATGATGAGTAGGGCCGCCCCCCCCACCAGCGCCATGACGATGACATCCCGTTGCAGCAAGGTGGCGGCTTGCCCAAAGAGAAAGGTGTTGAGTCCAGCCTGTCGGGCGGTCGGGTTGCGTTGCAAGAAGGTCAGCAGCATGAGACCCACGCCAAAGAAAACGGAGAGCACCAGACCCAGGGCGGTATCCTCTTTAATGCGCGTGGTGCGGGTGATGGCGATGAGGCACACCGCCCCTAACACGCCGGCCGCTGCGGCCCCGGTGATCAACACCAGAGGGGTCTTGTTGCCGGTGAGCATAAAGGCGATCACCACACCCGGCAGGGCGGCATGGGACATGGCGTCGCCTAATAAACTCTGACGGCGCAACATGGCAAAGGAACCCAACGCCCCACTTACCAGACCCAATACTGCTGCCCCCAGGGCCACGGTGCGCAGAGTGTAATCGGAGAAGAGGGCTTGCAACAGCTCAAGAAGGCTCATACGCCCCTCCAACCGGAGCGCCGGCCGGCGTGTGGGACGCCACGCCTCCATTGCCGAAAAAGGCTACCCGGCCACCGTAGGCGCGCCGCAAATTATCTTCTGTGAAAACCAGACCCACCGGCCCACTGGCGATGCGGCGCACATTGAGCAAGGTGACCCAATCGAAATATTCGGGCACTGTCTGCAAATCATGATGCACCGCGACCACCGTCTTACCGGCGGCGCGCAGCTCTTTGAGCAAGAGCACAATAGCGCGCTCAGTAATGGCATCCACCCCCTGGAAAGGCTCATCCATGAAGTAAATATCAGCCTCTTGCACCAGCGCGCGCGCCAGGAAGGTGCGCTGTTGCTGTCCACCGGAAAGCTGGCTGATCTGACGGTGGGCATAGGCAGCCATGCCTACTTTTTCCAGAGCTTGTAGCGCCGCTTCCTGGTCACGGCGCGTTGGCCGGCGGAACCAGCCCAAACGTCCGTAGCGCCCCATCATGACCACATCCAGCACCTGAGTGGGGAAGTCCCAATCGACGCTACCCCGTTGGGGCACATAGGCCACCAGGCGTCGCTGTTCGGCGTAGGGCCGGCCGAAAATGGTGACCGAGCCGGCCGCTGGCTGTAGCAATCCCAGAATGGCCTTGATGAGCGTTGTCTTGCCTGCTCCGTTCGGTCCCACAATTGCCATAAGCGTGCCGGCCGGCACGGCCAGATCAATATCCCACAGCACCGGCCGATCCTGATAGGCGACTGTCAAATCCTTGACTTCAACCGGGTAAGGTTGTTGTTCCGGCCCGGCGGATTGTGATATCATGGCTCACTCTCCCAATAAAGCGTTCACAATGGTATCTATATTGTGGGTCACCATGCCGATATAAGTTCCCCCCGATGTGCCGCGATCACCCATGGCGTCGGAGAAGAGTTGGCCGCCGATGACCACATTAAACCCCCGCGCGGCGACAGCCGCCTGCACCGCCTCGATGTTGCGCACCGGCACCGACGATTCGACAAAAATGGCCGGTATCTGACGCTCGACGATGAAATCCACCAGAGCTTGAACATCACCTGCTCCGGCTTCAGCGGCAGTGCTGATGCCCTGCAACCCCAACACCTCGAAACCATAGGCGCGTCCAAAATAGTTGAAGGCGTCATGGGCGGTGATCAAGACACGCTGTTCGGCCGGCACACGCACAGCCTGCGATAAGACATATTGGTGCAATTGCTCTAACTGCGCCAGGTAAGCCGTGGCGTTGGCGGCGTAATCTGTTTCATGCGCCGGGTCGGCCGCTGCCAGGGTGGCCTGCACCGTGCGCACAGCGTCCGCCCACAGGCTGACATCGAACCAGATGTGGGGATCAAACTCGTTGGCGTAGTTGGGGGAAGGCAGCAGGCGCGCCGGGTCCACCCCACTGGAGACCGCCACCACATTTTGACTCTGGGCCAGCTGCTCCAGGATGTCCTCCATTTGCGCTTCCAAAAAGAGGCCATTGTAGAAAATGATGTCCGCCTCAGCCAGGCGTTCCACATCGCGGGCGCTGGCCAGGTACAGGTGGGGATCGGTTCCCGGCCCCATTAAACTGCTGACAGAGACATGTTCCCCGCCCACATTTTCCACCACATCGGCAATCTGACCAATGGTGGTCACCACTTGCAGCCGGCCGTCATCTCCGGCCAGATCGGCCGATGAGGCGCTGCCACACCCCACCAAACCCACAAGACAGACACAGATGAACCAAACATAGAGACGCACGTTTTTGCTCCTCAGTCACAAATAATTTAGGTACGCCTAAATTATATCGCCAGACGCGCCAGAGTCAAGAGGACTTGAAGTTCAAGGGCAAATAAGTTATAATTTAACAGAGGTTAAATTTTTTGTTGGCGCTTGTTAAAAACGCGACCAACAACTGAAACAGGCAAGGTATGACGCTTACGACGCAACAAGATGCCGCCCAACCAGACACCAGCTGTCTGGAGATATTAGAACAAGAAGTCCGTGCCCGCCCTGGCATTGTGGATGTCGAACTACAACCTGAAGCCGGTGCTGTGCGCGTCCATTACGACGCCTCGCAGGTGAACGAGACACAAATCGAGGCCTTGATGACGCACGTCGGCCCTTCCCTCCAACAACGCTGGGAGACCTGCACCTTACGACTTGATCGACAGGGAGGGCGTTCCTGTGAGAGCTGCGCCCTGGCTCTGGAGCGGGCGCTGGCACAACAAACCGGTGTCCGGCGGGCCGCTGCCAGTTTTCGCGGCGGTGTTTTGTCTGTCACCTACGATCAGGCTGTTATCTCGCCAGCGCAAATCGTCCGGCAGGTGGTGGAATTAGGGGCACCGCTGGCTGTGCCAGACGTACCGGCCGACCGCTGGTGGGCGTGGGCGCGCTCTCACCTACCGGCTTTGCTGACTGCGATCACCTTGATCGGTATGGTTGTGGGTTGGGTTGCCGGGCGGGTTGATCGCCCCATGCTCATGAGCATCAGCTACGCAGTGGCTTATCTGACCGGTAGTTACTTTGGGTTGCAGGCCGGCTGGCAGTCCTTGCGGCGCTACACGCTGGATGTGGATATTTTGATGGTGCTGGCGGCGGCCGGGGCAGCCGTCGTAGGCGAGCCTTTTGAAGGGGTGATGTTGCTCTTTCTTTTCTCCCTCTCCAACGTTTTGCAGGATTACGCCCTGGATCGCACCCGCAACGCCATCTCCGCTCTTATGCAACTTCGGCCGGATAAGGCGCTGGTGCGGCGGGGTGAACAGGTGATCCTGCTGCCGGTGGAACGTATTTTGCCGGGCGAGCGGGTGATGGTCAAACCCGGCGAACGCCTGCCCCTGGATGGCGTGGTGCGCGAGGGCGACAGCCATGTCGATCAGTCGCCCATCACCGGCGAATCGATGCCGGTACACAAAGAGCCGGGGGCCACAGTCTTTGCCGGCTCCATCAACCACAATGGGCATCTGGAGATCGAAGTCACCCGCCGGGCGCAAGATTCAACCCTGGCACGGCTGATCAAGCTGGTGGAAGAAGCGCAAAGCGAAAAGGCGCACACCCAACGCTTCATCGACACGGCTGAGCAATATTACGCCACCGGTGTTATTGTGTTGACGGTGTTGGCGATTGTTGTTCCACTGGCCTTCTTGGGAGAAGGCTTCGACAGCGCTTTCTACCGCGCCATGACCATCATGGTGGCCGCCTCGCCCTGCGCCCTGGTCATCAGCACACCGGCAACAGTTCTGTCCGCCATTGGGAATGGGGCGCGACGCGGAGTGTTGTTCAAAGGTGGGGTGCATGTGGAAAACGCCGCGGCCATTCAGGTGGTTGCCTTTGACAAAACGGGCACCCTGACGCAGGGCCGGCCGGTTGTGACCGACATCATCCCCCTCACGCCGGCGGGCGAGGAGACATCCCCAGAAGCGCAGGAGGCCCTGCTGCGACTGGCCGCTGCGGTGGAGAGCAAATCGGAACACCCCCTGGGCCAGGCCATTGTACAGGCGGCGCAACAGCGCGATCTGACGTTTGCGCCGGCCGCCGAGTTCAGCTCCAACACCGGCCTGGGGGTGATGGGAGTTGTCGCAGGGCACCGAATAGCCATTGGCAATGAACGTTTTTTGGCAACCCTGGGCTTAGCGGTCGAAGCGCCGGCCGGAGCGACCGTCGCGCGTTTGCAGGCCGCCGGTAAGACAACGGTGCTGATAGCGGAACAGATCGCCCGGACTGATGGCCCCACCTGGCAGGTGATAGGGGTGATGGCGATTGCGGATACCCTGCGCCCCCAGGCGGCGCAAGTGATACAGGCGATTCGGGCGACCGGCGTGGCGCGGGTGGTGATGCTGACGGGCGATCACCCCCGTGTTGCCCAGGCGATTGCCGCTGAAGCCGGGCTGGATGCCTTCTACGCCGGCTTGATGCCGGAGGACAAAGTGCGGCTGGTGAAGGAGCTGCAAGCTACCTATGGGCCAACGGCGATGGTGGGAGATGGCATCAACGATGCGCCGGCCCTGGCGACCGCCCGTTTGGGCATTGCGATGGGGGCGGCCGGCACCGATGTGGCGCTGGAATCGGCCGACCTGGTGCTGATGAGTGACAATCTGTCCCGCATCCCCTATATCTTTGCCCTCGGTCGCCAGGCGCGCCGCACACTCCTGATCAACCTCACCTTTGCACTGGGAATGATTGTGCTCATGGTGGGAGCTATTTTCTTCTACGACCTGCCATTGCCCCTGGCTGTGCTGGGACATGAAGGGGGCACGGTGCTGGTGTCTCTAAATGGATTGCGCTTGTTGGCCTATCGCTACCCCGCCTGATGTGCGCCGTCTACGGGTAACTGGTGGAATCGGGGGGGGGGGGGGGGGGGGGGGGGGGGGGGGGGGGGGGGGGGGGGGGG
>DAOTXO010000108.1:0-5863 GCA_034435495.1 Anaerolineae bacterium | reverse complement strand
TCCGCTCACCCTGGTTATTCCCGACATTGCTCTCAATGGTGCCCAGGTTGACCAGCGCTCCATTGTTGACTGTCAGAGTGGAGTCCCTGTCTTGCACCCCTGTCGTTTCAATCCGAATCGTGCCGTGGTTGATGAGACCCTGCGCGGTAGTCAGGGTGGCGTGGGAACCATCGCCCCCATTGATCCACACCTCCACCCCGGCCGGAATATCCCCACTCATGGTGCTCACGTTGGTGGTTCGGAAGCTGGCCGGGCCGGCCGCCGACGGGCCAAAGCTCAGGTGGCTGCTGCTGATCAGCGGCGTCACATCCGTGATGCTGCCCCCCTCGAAGAAGAAAGCTCCCCCATTTTGCACGCTTAATCCACCGCCGCTGATGCTGCCGGCCACTTGATAGAAAGCGTTGCCCAGCCCGCTGACCGTTATGCTTTCACCCGTGGCGATGGTGATGACGCCTTCATTGGTGATTTCCGCCCCGGCTTTGTCCCACAGGGCATTGTAATCCACTTCAATCACCCCAGTGTTGAACACATGGGCGCGCAAAATACGGCTGTTCAGGTTGCTGCCAGTGCGGAACGCCAGCGTGCCGTTGTTAACCAGCCGACCGTTGACCACTTCCAGGATCACAGGACGATTGGCGCTGCCGGTGGTCTCAAGTTGCACGCTACCCTCGTTGCTCAACTCGTTGATCACCGTCAGAGAGGCCTGTTCTCCACTCGTACTTTGCACCCACAGCGTGGCGCTGGGATTATTCACACTCAACGAGCCCACCGTGCGTGCGCCGCGCACATCCACCGTGTAAGCGCCCGGCAGATCGATCACCACCACATCCTCGCTGGTGGGCACGCTGCCGCTGCTCCAGTTGCTGCCCGTGCTCCACAGACCGCCGGCCGCGTTGACCCAGGTTACCGGTTCACGCACGCTGAAAGTCCAGGTCTCATCCACCCCTAGGGCATTGCCCGCCAGGTCTGTCACGCTGGCCAGCATCGTGGCCTGGTAACTGCCGATGGGTAAAGGTGTGTTGAAGCCCAGACTCGCCCCGGTGTTGTCGCTGAGATACGTCAGACCGCCGGCCGGAACGGGCACATCATCGGCTGTGCCGAACAAACCGTCCAACCCGGCCTCTGTGACGAGGAAGGAGGCGGCTGTCAGGCTGCCGGCCGATACCGGTTCATTAAAGTAAGCCGTCACTACCGAAACGGTCCCCGCTGCCAGCCCACCCAGCGGCGTTTGCTGCGTCATCAACGGGGGTGTGGCGTCCGGTACCAGCGCCACGGCGGCCACGTTTGACCAGGCCGCATTCCCACCCGTATCAAAGGCCTGCGCCTGCAGCGTCAGGGTCACCGGCTCGCTGGGGGCCACCAGGCTGAAAGTGAAAGGGTAGTTGCCATCGTGGTTGACCTGTTGTCCATCCACGTAAAATAGGACATGGCCCACCTGCACATCATCACTGCCTGTGGCGATGAGCTGCAAGACCTGGCCCTGTTCCGCCACGCCGGAGGGGTAATTGGTGGACAGCGTGACCGTGGGCGGTTGCCCCTGAGCGTCGAAGGCCAGATAATTGACCACTTGCAGACCACTGTTGCCATCCACGGCATAGGCCAGGCCATTGTAGAGGGCCACAGCGCGCGCCGAGCCGGGGGTCTCGTAGGTAGTCAAAAAGGCATCCGTCTGGGTTGGATCGCTGATGTCATACAGACGAATATCGCCGGTGTCGTCGGGGTTGAGATTGAGGCCGATGGCGCTGACGCCCAGCCCGGCCCCGTTGTCCACCAGGTGTAACCAGCCAAACTGCTCCGTATCGCCAGCGGCAATCAGGGCCGGGGTGGAAGGCTGGCTCACGTCAAAGGTGTTGTAGCCGCGTGGGTGGGTGGCATAAGCCAGATTTTCCCCCACAAAGAGGCGGCGATTCTCGGCCACGACGTAGGGCGAGGCGATGCTGGAGAGTTTTTGGAAGCCGTCTTTGAAGCGTGACAGGGTGTGCAGCTGGGTGGAGGTGAGCGCATAAACCGCTGACCGCCCGATCTGAATATCTTTGATGCCACCGGTCAAGGATGTGGAGCCCAAGACATTCCCGCTCTGAATATCGATAGCATAGAGCGCGCCGCCGTTTGTACCCACATAGGCCAGATTGGCTTCCACGGCCACGGCCTGCGTCGTTCCCCCCAGGGCCACCTGATGGACGATGGTAGCGGCCGGCGGGTCGGTGATGTCCACAATCGCCAGACCGCTGCTGCCATCGGCCACCGCCAGGCGGTTGGTGGTCGGGGCGCAGGCCACACGACTGGCCGCCCCAGGTGTGTTGACCTGAGCAATGATAACCGGGTTGCGGTTGTCGAAGGCGTTGAAGAGGGTGACGCCGGCGCTGGAGTCGGCCACGGCCACGATGTCGTTGAAGGCGCAGACATCGACGGCTGTGCCGGGGGTATCCACCGTTCCGATCAACCCGGTTTGCGCCGGCAGATTCTCCAGTGGATCGGTTCCCTGGTGTAGCTCGGCCGGGTCGGTGAGGCCATCCCCATCGCTGTCAGCGGCGCTGTCCAGTGTTCCCACCACGAACTCTTCTAATTGGCTCAGACCATCCCCATCGGCGTCTGGCGTGGGATCGTAGGTCCAGCCGCCGCGCCGCACTTGCAGACTGAAGCCAGCCGGCGGGCTGAAGAATTCGCTACGTGTCAGGCCGAATCCTCCCTCATTTTGGGGGAAGTTGAAACCGCTCCCCTGGGGTACAAGCCGATGGAGGACGTAGTGGGTCTCTGGAGCCAGGAAAAGACCCAGCAGCGCCCCGTTGGCTTCGGTAGTCCCGCGCTGAATCAGACCCGTGTCGAGATTCTCCAAGACGTACCAACCCGGTGGGGTATCCAGCAGATGTAGCTCAGCTTCGATGCTAGCGACGAGTTGACTGAGCTGATCCAGCCGGGGGTTATAAAAATCCTGCGGCCCGCGCCCGCCGGTGAGAGCATTGAACTGATCGAGCAAAGGCAGAAAGGCTTCCCACTGCTCGGGCGTCAAGTCGTCGTCGCTGTCGGCCCCGTCCAGCACCAGGGCGATGGCATCTTGCAGCGCCACCTGGTCCATGACATCGGTGATGACACTTTGGGCGATGAGCACCACTTCTTCCAACTCATCCTCTAGATCGGCGGGCCACTCCCCGTAGGGCGGAACCGGGTCGCTTGTCACGGCCGACAAGGGGCCGTCCGGGAAGAGTTGGAGAGGAAAGCCGAAGAAATCTTCCATGCACTCGTTCAGTCTGGCCATACACGCCTGGCCTAACTGCGCCGTTTGGGCGGCGCAATCGTCTGAACCTTCAACAATCTGCTCGCACAGGTATTCGCTAACCAACGTGCCGCACAGATCTTCCACTCCCTGGTTGAAGGTGAAACAACCGCCCACGCCCAGACCGGCCCCAAAAGAGCAGGCATATTTGTACTTTTTGAAGTCGTCTGGATGGGGGCAGGGAGGCGGCCCGCAATCACCCTCTTCATCACAGTCGCCGTCACCACCGCCGCCTTCATCCCAATCTCCTTCGCTGCCAGGGTCTTCGCCGTGCCAGCCGGGGGCCAGGATGCCGTAGCCGGGATCGGAACACACCAGTGTGCCATCAGCCGTCACCGTCATGGGGCCTACGACATGCCAGCGGCCGTCGTCGTGGTTGAAGCTCCACAAAGCGCTGGGCGTCCCCGGCGGGGGTGTCTCGCCGCTGTCGGGGTTGGGTAGATTGGGGAAGCAGATGGGGGCGGGCAAGTCGAAGTTGGTGGGGCCGTCGGTCTGCACGGTGATGACGACGGGAAAATCTAAATCCGTCGGCAGGACGCCGGGCAGTCGGTCGGGCGGGACAGGCGCGATGCCTACCTGGCCACCACGCGCCCCATCGTCGGCAAAGAGGGAGTCGGCCGGGACGGTGATGGCCACGCCTTCCAGTTCGGGGTGTTCCGCCACCACCTCAGGCGGGAAGGCGATGACGGTCTCCTCTGTCTGGCTGACGGGTTGTAAGGAGCCGGGGGCGATCAGGGGCAGGAAGGCGTCGCCCACGCTGCTTTCCTGTCCGGCAACCGATTCCCACGCTTTGCCTACGTAGGGGTAGTAAGCTCCCGGCGGAACATCATTGACAGCCGTCCGTCCATCGATGTGGACGAAGAAGAGGCCCACCGGCGCCGGATCGAGACAGAAGTTGCCCATGTTGTCGGTGAGGGTGAACAGGGTGTCTTCGGCCCCATCTACGCTGATGGTGGCCCCTTCTAGCGGGGTGTTGATGGAGCCGCCGCCATCGCCGGGGGCCAGTTCGGAAGCAAAAACGCGCCCACATACGCGTGTCCCCGGCAGGGTGGTCAGGTTGAGGGTGTCGAAGTCGAAGGTGAGCGTCCCACCGGCGTGCCCGTCACTGTCAGCGTCGATGGCATATCCGAGTGTGTCCACCACGGCATCGCCCACCAGGGTGACCCGTACACGAGCGTTGGAGGGCAGGGGGGTGTGATAGAAGAGGGTGGCGCGCCGGCCGTCGGGAGCGAGATGGAGATCGGCGGGCAAGGTGGCGCCGCCAAATTGGGCAAAAAAGGCGGCGGCGGTGAGGGAAGAGGGATTGATGGGGCGGTCGAAGAAGAGGATGGTTTCTCGCGTTTGGGCCACGCCGCCTTCGCCGGAGCCGGGGCTGGTGCGGGGTTGGAGCAGGCCCAATTTCCATAGGCCGGCCGCTAACCCGAGGTCGGCACTGTCGATGAGGCCATCCCCGCTCAAATCGAGGGTGGGGTTCCAGGCCGGGTCACCATCGCTCATACCAAAGGCGGCCGCCACCTGCTGGATGTCGATCACCGTTACGAGGGTGTCTCCATCTAGGTCGGGGTTGACGCCGATGGCATTGTTGGGCTGGCTAAGCCAGGTGGAACGATCCCCCAGGGGAATGAACGGCCTGAGATAGGCCGGGGCTGGCGCAGGGCCGGCCGGGGGCGGAGTCTGGGCCTGAGCAACGCTGGCGGTTGGGGAGCCACCTCTACTGAGCAGGGCTGCTGCCAGGGACAGCCAGGCCAGGGTGAACAGGGTAGCGGTTGGAAAACCGCGGCTACTCCGTCCGTGTCGCCGGGTGTAGTAGGTTAATCCGGCCAATGCCAGCAGCGCCAGGGCGATAGGTTGCCAGCCCCAGGCGGCTGCCCCCCCGGCGTTGCTGTGGCGCAGGGTGACGGCGGTGGGGCTGATTAGCTCCAGGGTAAGGTTTTGACTGGCGGGTACGCTGCCGTTGCCTGACATATCGCTGAAGCGGGGGTTGAGAATGAAAAGGGTGGTGGAACCGGTGACGCCCGTTGGCTCCACCAACAGGGTTGCCACGACGGCGCTCCCGTTCAGGCCCGCCCCGGCTCCATAGGAATAGGCCCCCAGGCTACGGGTAGCGCCCAGGTTGGTGCTTTGGGTCAGCAAGCCGAGGGGAACGGCGCAACGGCCGGCCTGGGGGTCACAGCCCACGCTTTCGCCCAGGGCGTTGGTCAGGCTCAGGGATATGATGTCCACAAAGGCATCATCGTAGAGGATGTCCAGTTCCAACCCGGCTAGATCGACCACGTCGTGTACGGCAAGGGAGATTTCGAAGGGTATATGAGCGGGCAAAGTGGTGGCTTCGCTTTCCAGCGCCACCGTTGGCCCGACAGCTTCGAGGTCTTTTTGCAGCCAGATGTGCGCTGCTAACCAGGTTGCCAGCGCCATAACGATCAACAATAACCACCCATGTGATTTGAGCATGCCTGTAACTCAATGTTCGCTCAAATTGAGCGATAAATAGTAAAATTGGCGGCATGAATACGCCAGAGGTAACAATCAATGTAGAGCGGCTAGATGATATGCCACTGTTGTATGGATTTATCAAAAAGATGGGCATTC
>DAOTXO010000107.1:0-4587 GCA_034435495.1 Anaerolineae bacterium | reverse complement strand
GCCAGCCGTAATCAGCTTTTCACGGGGGTGACGAACCGCGAAGGCGCGAAGAACGCCAAGAAAAAACCTTCGCGCCCTTTGCGCCTTGGCGGTGAGGATGAAAGGATGGAACGCTGATGACGCTGATGGAACGGTGAGAATAACATGATGGAACCGCGAAGGCGCCAAGAACGCCAAGAAAGGGCGAACACATAGGGGGCGATTGATCAGCGTTATCAGCGTCCCATCAGCGTTATCAGCGTCCCATCAGCGTTCCAGCGGTGAGAACAAAATGTCTGACATCCTGCTCGAAACACGTGATTTACGCCGTGAGTTTGGCGCCCTGGTAGCGGTGGCGGGCGTTAGCCTGAAGCTGCAACGCGGTGCGCTGCACGCCATCATTGGCCCTAACGGGGCTGGCAAAACGACTTTCTTCAATCTGCTGACGGGTCTCATTCGTCCCACCAGCGGCCGGGTGCTGTACAAAGGGCGCGACATCACCGGCCGGCCGTTGCACCACATGGCGCATCTGGGCATTGGGCGGTCGTTTCAAATCACCAACCTCTTTCCCAACCTGACTGTTTTAGAGAATGTGCGCCTGGCAGCCCAGGCCCTGGGCCGCGACAATCTGCGCTTTTGGCATGGTCATCGCCGCTTCCAGCGTTATGGGGAGCGGGCCTGGGAGGTGTTAAGCCAGGTGGGACTCGTCGGTCGGGCGCAGATGTTGGCGCGCCAGCTGCCCCACGGCGATCAGCGTAAGTTGGAACTGGCAATGATTTTGGCCCCAGACCCGGAGCTGCTGCTGTTGGATGAACCGACGGCCGGCATGGCTTCGGAGCAGGTGCCCGCGTTGATCGCTCTCATTCAGGCGGTGCGGGCTGATGGCAATAAGACGGTGATGTTGGTGGAGCATAATATGCAGGTGGTGATGCAGGTGTCGGATGTCATTACGGTCATGCACCAGGGTTCTGTTCTGGCTGAGGGCACGCCGGCCGAGATCGCCGGCAATGAAGTTGTCCAGGCGGCCTATCTGGGGAGCCTGTATGCTTGATGAGTCTGAAGCCATGACGTATCATCTTGAGGTGGATGCTATCCACACGTTCATTGGTCAGTATCACATCCTGGAAGGGGTGTCGGTGGCTGTGCCGGCCGGCAGTATCACGGTCTTGTTGGGGCGCAATGGAGCGGGTAAAACGACGACGCTCAAATCTATCTTGGGGCTGACCCCACCTCGCTCCGGCAGCATTCGCTTTGGCGGCCAACCCATCCACGGCCGGCGTACCTATGACATTGCGGCTCTGGGGATTGGCTTTGTGCCGGAACATCGCGCCATTTTCCGCGATCTGAGTGTGGGGGAAAACCTGCGTCTGGCGGAACGGCGTCAGGGTGATTTTGAGCGTAAGGCGGATATGATCTTCACGCTTTTCCCTGATTTGAAACGACTGATTCGCCTCTCCGGCGCGGCTCTCTCCGGCGGGCAACAGCAAATGCTGGCGCTGGCCCGCGCTCTGGTGCCCGATAACACCCTGTTGTTGATCGATGAGCCTAGCGAAGGGCTGGCGCCCGTCATTATTGAGCAGATGATCACCGCCATCCGGCAGCTGGCCGCTACGGCGACGGTGTTGTTGGTGGAACAAAATTTCATCGTCGCCAGCCAGCTGGCCGAGCGCTATGTCATTCTAGAAGAAGGCCGCTCTGTGCATAGCGGACAGATGGCCGATCTGATGCAAGATCGGGCGCTCATTCATCGCTATCTGGGAGCAGCCTGACACCAGGTATGGTTTCCTGGCCTGTGGAGTTGTCTATGGTTGTTCTGCGTAAAAACCGCACCCGTCTCGTCACATTGCTTGTTTTGGTTTTCCTGCTCTTCACCACCAGCCAGGGTATGAGCGCGCCGGAATGGGTCATCACCTTGATGCGCGGGCTAGCGGCCGGAGCGCTGACGTTCCTGGTGGCATCTGGCCTCTCGCTCATCTTCGGCTTGATGGATGTTCTCAATCTGGCGCACGGAGAGTTGTTTATGCTGGGGGCTTATGTCGGCTGGACGGTCTATGTTCGCCCCGACACCTTGGTCGATCTGCTGCCCCCGGCCGCCATGTTGGGCGCGGCGCTGGCCCTCTGGCCGGTCTGGCGCGCCAGGTCCCGTCGGGCCGGGACAGGTAAAACCGGCTGGCCCACCCTTCGCCCCTACCTCCTGGCAGCCGCCGGGGCGGCGCTCATCGTCTGGATGTTGCGCCTCCACCCCGTGGCTATCTGGGATGCTAACGTGTATGCCCAAAGCCCCATCACCTACGCCCTCAATGCCAGCCAGGGGATACGTCTGTTGCCGCCGGCCACCTGCGCTCAGGGGCAACCCTGCCCGGCCTGGCTGGCCCCCCTGACCCTGTTGGGGCTGTTCCTGGGCGGGACGTTGCTGACGGCTGGGGCGGCCGACAGGGCCGGCCGGTCAGCCACCATCTCCGGCGGCGCCCGTTTCGGTGTGCGCCCTTACCTGATGACCACTCTCTGGCTGGCAGCTGGTACGCTCCTGTGGCTGACCAACGACGCCCTGACCACCTGGTTGACGCACATCCACGATGGCTGGCTCTTCCTGTTGGCTATTTTGACGGCCGTGGGGGTGGGGTTTGGGCTGGGCTGGTTGATCGAATCGACGCTGATTCGCCCTCTCTATGACCGTCCTATCTATCAGCTGATGCTGACGCTGGGGCTGGGTTTTATTGGGGTGGAGCTGGTGCGGGCCGTGTGGGGCCGGCCGGAATTCACCCTGCCCAAAGCCTCCCTCTTCAACGGTTCTGGCGCAGGCTGCCCGGCCGTCTCGCTCACTGGCTGGTGGGAACATCAATGCGCCACCTTTGAATTTTTTGGCGGCCGGCTGCGCACGTACAACGAGATCTTCATCATTGTGGTGGGCTTCCTCGTGCTGGTAGGCATCTGGCTTCTGCTCCAGCGCACCCGCCTGGGCCTGATCATTCGCGCCGGGGTGCAGGACAGCGACATGGTAGAAGCTTTGGGCATCAACGTGCGCCAGGTATTCACCTTCGTTTTTGCCCTGGGCGTCAGTCTGGCTGCTTTGGGCGGGATACTGGCCGCTCCTTCTATCGGCCTGTCCACCGCCATGGGTGGCAGCTTTCTCCTCTATGCCCTCATTGCACTGGCTATTGGCGGCCTGACCAGCTTCCCCGGCGCCGCCGCTGGCGCGCTCCTGGTGGGATTGGTGCAACAGTTTATGATCAAATACGGTCAGATCGGGATTCAGCTGCCCTTTCTGGCCGAGCCGTTTAAGCCTACCCCGCCCCTTGTGCCCGCTTCCACCGTCCTGCTCATGGTGGTGATTCTGCTTGTCTTGCCGCAGGGCCTATTCGGACGTAACGAATGATCACGTCTCCATCCTCCCCCACCTGGTGGCGCAACAATCGTGGCTGGCTCAGCCTGACCGCCCTGTTGCTGGCCCTTCCTTTTGTGACGGCGCTCCTGGATGGACAGCCCATCTCCGCCATGCTGGCCAGCGAGACGGGCTATGCCAAATTTTTGCAGGGTTTGTTGATCGAAGTCTTCATCCTGGCGATTTATGCCATCAGCTATGACCTTGTTTTGGGTGTCACCGGGTTACTCTCCTTCGGGCACGCCATGTTCTTTGCTGTTGGCGCTTATGGGGCGGGCATTTTCCTGAAAAACCTGGGCTGGGGTTTCTGGGCCATGCTGGGCGGGGTGTTGGCGCTGGGGTTCATTCAGGCGGGCCTTTTCGCCCTCGTCTTGCCCCGTGTCAAAGGCATCACCTTCGCCCTGGTCACCCTGGGCTTTGCCTCCATGTTCCACATCATCATCCAATCCAACGAACTGGCCCCTTACACTGGGGCGGATGTGGGGCTGCAAGGGGTGGTGGGGCCGGCCTGGCTGAACACCGCCACCCAGCGCTTTCGCTTCTATGTGGTCACACTGGCGGTCATGGTGGGGGTGTATGGGCTCTATCGCCGCTTCGTCGATTCACCCACCGGCCGTGTCTGTTCCGCCATTCGTGAAAATGAGACCCGCGCCTTGATGTTAGGCTACAACACCTTCACCTTCAAACTGGCAGCCCTGGTGCTATCTTCGCTGACCGCGGCCATGGCCGGCGTCCTCCACACCTTGCACCAACCCATCGTCAGCCCCAACGTCGCCAGCCTGGGCTGGACAGTGGCTGCTCTGCTGATGATTTTGATGGGTGGGGTGGGAACGCTAAGCGGAGCCATGCTGGGCGCGGCTCTGTTTCGCCTGCTGCAATATTTTCTGGATCGCTGGTTAGGGGAGTTCTCTAGCTTTTTGCTGGGGGGGATTTATGTGGGGTTGGTGCTTTTCTTGCCCTATGGGCTGGTGGGAACCTGGCGCTTATGGTTGAACCGCGAAGGGGCAAAGAGGGCAACGAATGGGAACGAATAAACGATGTGCTCACTGATGGGACGCGGATGACGCTGATGGTACGCTGATAACGCTGATGGGACGCTGATAACGCTGATGGGACGCTGATGACGCTGATGGAACGCTGATAACGCTGATAACGCTGATGGAACGCTGATAACGCTGATGGGACGCTGATAACGCTGATGGGACGCTGATAACGCTGATCAATCG
>DAOTXO010000106.1:0-8308 GCA_034435495.1 Anaerolineae bacterium | reverse complement strand
AACCCGCCTCCCTTTCTGAATGGGGAAGCGGACGTTCATCAACTCTCCAGCCTCAACCTCTGATGATGTCCAGCCCAACACGCCGCGCTCTCATCTGGTTGATCATCGCTCTGGGCGCTCTGGTGGTCGCTCTCATTCGGGTTGGGGGGCGCGACCCCGACGCTGCGTCTGCGCCTCCGGCTGCGGTGGAGCTGAGCAGCGCCACCGCCGTGGCCCAATTGGAAGCCGCCGTGCAGCGCGACCCTACCAATGCCAATGCTTATGCCCGCCTGGGGGTGGCCTATCTGCAACGCGTACGCGAGACAGGCGACCCCGCCCTCTACACTCTGGCGCAACAGGCGTTGGATCAGGCGCTGACGCTTGACCCCCAACAATTGGATGCCCTGGTAGGCCAGGGGTTACTGGCCACCGGCCGACATGATTTCCTGACCGCCCTTGACTGGGCCGCCCAGGCGCGCGCCATCAATCCCTACCGGGCCGACATTTTGGGGATTGAGGTGGATGCCTATGTGGAGTTGGGGCGCTACGCCGAAGCGGTCACCGCAGCCCAAGCCATGGTAGATCTGCGCCCTGATTTAAGCTCCTACAGCCGCGTGGCCTACATTCGGGAGCTACATGGGGATATGGCCGGGGCGCAGGCAGCCATGCGCCTGGCGGTGGAAGCCGCCGTCGTGGGGCAGGAGGAGTGGGCCTGGTTGCAAACCCAGCTGGGTCATCTCTACTTCAACACTGGACAATGGGCCGAGGCGGGCGCGCTGTATGAGGATGTGCTGCGCTATCGCGCCGATTACCCCTACGCCGTGGCCGGCCAGGCGCGCGTCCACGCCGCCCATGGGGATAGCGCCGCGGCTGTGGCGCTGCTGGAGCCGCTGGTGCAGCGCCAGCCCTTGCCTGAGTTCGTCATCTTGCTCGGCGACCTCTACACCCAGACCGGCCGGCTGGAAGCTGCCCAACATCAATACGACCTCGTGCGCGTCATCCAACAGCTTCAGGTTGAAGTGGGCCAGAACCTCGACCTGGAGCTGGCAACTTTCGAGGTGGCCTACAATCCTGATGCTACCGCCGCCTTAACGGCCGCGCAGGCAGCCTACGCTCAGCGCCCCACCATCTACGCCGCCGACGCCCTGGCCTGGGCCTGGCACCGCCTGGGGGATCAAACACAGGCCTGGGCTTACAGTCAGGAGGCGTTGCGTCTGGGAACGCAGGATGCCTTGCTCCATTACCATGCCGCCGCCATCGCTGCGGCATTGGAGGACACGCCGGCCGCCTGCACTCACCTACAAACCGCTTTGGCCCTCAACCCGGCCTTCTCTTTTCGGGAAGCGCCGGCCGCCGATGCCCTGGCGCAAAGTCTGGCGTGTGATGACTAAGGGGCCGCCACGCCAGACACGGAACCCACACGCTGACCCAAGGGATCAATCGCCGGCCACCGAAGCCACCGGGGCTGCTTGCAACGCCCGACGCTGCATCTCATGTCGCAGCGTTTGAATATCATCCGTCACAAAGGTGGTTGCCAGCCCAAAGAAAAGAGCGCAGATGGCCCAGGCCCCAACGCAAATGATCAAAATAGCATTGCCCAGGGTGGAGGAAAGAGCCAGGAAGCCGGCCAGCAGGGGGGCCAGCGCCGCCCCGCCCGATTCGATAAAAGATTGCACCGCCAGGGCTGTGCTGCGCACTTCCGGCGGGGTGACATCGGAGACGGTGGAGATGACGTTGGGGGCGGCCAGAGGAATGAAGAAGGCGCTGATCATCATCAAAATCTGAAACTGGCTGCGCGCTGTGAGGGGAGTCAGCAATGTTAGCCACAAAAAGATTGCCCCCAGGATGACGCCGACCATGCTCACCAGGATGCGGCCACGCGGCGTGCGACGGAAGAGGCGGTCGCCCGTCGCACCCCCCACCAGGTATCCCAACGACATGGCAGCAATGGCGCTGACCATGACGACCAACACTTCGCTTGAGGTGTAGCCGCGCTCCGTTTCCAGATAGCGGAAAAACCAATAGGTGATGACATTCCAGGGAAAGACGCCAAAGAAGCCCTGTATGTAAAGGAAGATGAGAGTGCGTTTGCGCAACAGATTGCGCGCTGCCTGCCAATCAAAGCGATAGCGGCTAATCTCCGGCAGGTCGGCCAGCTCCGGTTCACTGCGCCCCCGTGGCGTATCGCGTAAGGTGAACCAGATCACCACGGCCAGAACCACCCCCAGAGAACCGGTTAGATAAAAGACGCCGCGCCACCCAATGGTTTCGCGTAGTGAGAGAGCCAGGATAGTACCCAGCATGTAGCCCAACGGGGCGCTGAGTTGCAGGAAGCCGTAAATCTTGCCGCGGCCGGCCGGCCCAAAGTAATCTGAGATCAAACTATAGATGCCGGGATAGGACGAGTCGTCGATGCCAGTCGAGGCGCGGCTCAGCAGAAAGGTGGGGTAGGTGGGGGCCACTGCGCCGAGCCAGGTGGTCGCTCCCCAGACGCCGGAAGCCACAGCCAGCAGCCGGGGGCGGGCGTAGCGGTCATAGAGATAGCCCCACAACGGATAAAGCGCCGCCCCCACCAGCAAAGCGCCGGTGAAGACCGCCCCCATCTGCGCCTCATTGATGTCAAAACTCTCCATAATGGGAGTCGTCAGGGGGCCGATCAGCAAGCGATCCGATTGATGCAACAACATAAACAGAAAGCAGATGATCACAACAAACCAGCGGTAACGACCTTGAGTTTGCATAGCCACACCCCAGTTAATAGAATTAAGCAGCTAACGCCTAGCGCACCTGCCTTTGGGAAACGGCATAATCATAGCGCCAGATGCGAGAGCGCGCCGCTTTTTGTGGCGACAAATCGGTTTCGCCCCGGCCCATTCCCCAGCTGCTATTTTGCTGAGATGGGGTATCCTTAAAGAAAGGTAGGGCAGCCTGTAACATCAAAATCGGGTGCACTTCCTTATGAAACAGCGGCCGCGCCCTCCTGGTTTTGGGATATGTTTCCTCATGATGATCCGTGGGACTTCTTTCGTTTGACGAATGCCCGTGGGGGGATCGTTGATGCGGCCGATGAATTTGACTGGCTGCTACAAAACATAGTGCGGTGAACGCCAGGAAAGGGTGAACACATAGGGGGCGAAGCTGTGTGTTCGCCCCTTCGCGCCCTTTGCGCCTTTGCGGTGAGAACTTCGTTTATTCGTTCCCATTCGTTGCCCCCTTTGCCTCTTCAATGACTGTATAGCAGAAAAAGCCACCTCCCGCCTGTTTATTGCTTCAGAGGCTAAGGTGCGATGATTCTGGCTGAAGATATAATATCCCGAACCACTACCAACCTGATTTCCCGCATCGGAAGTCAGCCATCGTCTGAGGAGCCGCTGCTGTCTGGCGATCAAGCTGCCTCCCCGTTTTCAACTGCGCCTGAGCGGCTGCCTGTGTATGAATTGGAACAGGCTTGCCGCCAGGAGTCGCTGCTTTTTCAGCGCCGTCAGCCAACAGATGGCCGCTTTGGCCTGGATCTCTTCCGGCGCGCCCTGGAAGATCACAACGAAGCGGCCTGGGAAGCCTTGTTGCGGGTTTATGGAAACCTGGTAGCCCATTGGGTGCGGTCACACCCCCATTTTCGTGACAGCCTGGAGGAGGAAGCCTATTTCGTCAACCGCGCCTTTGAACGCCTGTGGCGCAATGTGGCGGAATCTCCCGGCAAGTTTCGCCGCTTCCCCAACCTGGCTGCTCTGCTGCGCTTCGTCAAATTGTGTGTGCATTCGGCCGTGGTGGATGATGGCCCTCCCCTTCAAGCCTTAAAAGAGGCCGGGCCGGGGCTAATCATGGGCCTGGATGAGGCTGACCGGTTGACGGCCCGGCCGCCCCTCTCCCTTATGATGGTTGAGGATGTGAATTCCTCTGCTCCGGCCGGCGGCCGTGATTTCTGGCGCGCGGTCGATAACTGCCTGACGAATGAAACAGAACGCGTTGTGATCTACGGCTACTTCTACTACGGCCTGAAAAACCAGGAACTGTACGCCATCTACCCCCACCTTTTCCAAAGCGTCAAGCAGCTTGCCAACGTCCGCCTCAACGTTCTACGCCGCCTGGCCCGCCTCCCAGAGTTAGAAGCGATTTTGCGCGACCTGTTGGACGACACCCCTTGGGCGCGTCCGTGGTTGACGGGTTAACCAGGTTGACAACTCCCCAGTCGTCAAGATGAGTTCATTTATGTGCAACTATCTGTCTCCTCCACATCTTTTGGCATACATGGACGGCGTCGCGCCGACCTGGGTCGCCCAACACGTCCTCCATTGCCCGGCTTGCCGCTCCCGGCTGGCGCACTGGGAAAAGGCACACACCCGTCTGGTGCGCACGTTCCAGACCCGGCCAGAGGGCAGCGGGGATGTGCGCCGGGCCAGGACGGTTCATCTCTCCGCTATGGTTTTAGGCGAGTATTATCTCAACACCCTGCCGTATGAGACGGCTAACGAGGTGTGGGGTCATCTTCAAATCTGCCCGGCTTGTCAGCAGCGCCTCAATGAGGCGGCAACCTTTATCGATGATCGCCGGCCGCCGAGCCTGATCGCTTATCCCTGGACGCCGGCCGGCCAGGTAGGGGCGGGTTGGCAACCTTCCCTTACCCAACCCGTCTTTTCCCT
The DNA here is from genome assembly GCA_034435495.1 of Anaerolineae bacterium. Classification (GTDB taxonomy): domain Bacteria; phylum Chloroflexota; class Anaerolineae; order Promineifilales; family Promineifilaceae; genus DAOTXO01. The sequence continues at coordinate 3,689 of DAOTXO010000106.1, read as the reverse complement.
GGAGCGTATGGCCCATGCCCCGGCCGCCAGCCACATCACCTTTCGCGTGCAAGAGGCAGAAATTAATCTATCCATCCATCTTATGGGCGGCGACCCGGCCGGTTACACCATCATCGGCCTCGTCACCGGGCTGACCACCACCGAGGAGACCACCGTCATCTTAACCCTTCCTACCCAGGAACACCCCGTCGCCACAACCCCTCTTGACATAGTAGGCGGGTTTCAGTTGGATCACATCCCGCCAGGAGAGTATGCCATGACCATCCACACTCCCCAGTTAGACTACATTCTGCGCGCTATTCGCATTCAAACGACCCCGTCTGCCATTGAGTAGGGGCGTTCTTCGCACCTTCGCGGTTCCATCATGCTGTTCTCACCGCAAAGACGCAAAGGGCGCGAAGGTTTTCTCTTTCTTGGCGTCCTTCGCGCCTTCGCGGTTGCATTATGTTGTTCTCACCGTACTTATGACGCCCCAACAATTCATTGACCTGTGGTTAACAACAGCCCCATCGGAGCGCACGCAGCAACGGCCGGTGTGGGAAGCGTGGCTGCGGGAGGCAGATAGGGGGGACCGGGTCATTCAGCTGTTGAACAGCCAGTATGATGCCATGCTGCGCACTGACCTGGAAAAATGTCAGGCCATGATCGACGCCATGCACCTGGTAGCCGCAGTCACTCAACTAGCCACGCATTGGGCGCTGGCCCATCTGGCGCAGGGTAACTTGCTTTTCGCTGGTCGGGGCGCTTATCGTGAAGCCGTGTCGGCATTTGACGCCGCCCTGGCCATCTACGCCGCGGAAAAGCTGCCTGTGCGCCAGGCCAGTGTCATGATCTCTAAGATGGTGGCGCTTGGCCACCTGGGGCGCTATGCAGAGGCGGAGGAGGCGGCGGTGTGGGCGCGCCGTGTGCTGGCCGGGCATGGGGAACAGGAGCGTCTGGCGAGCCTGATCATCAATATGGCGCTCATCTTGCACATGCGCCGGGGGGATGATAGCCGGGCCCTGGTCTTGCTGGATGAGGCGGGCGCGTTGTTGCACCAGGCCGGCCACCCTCAACATCCCTACCTCGCCTTTATTGAGCAGAACCGGGCTGCTCCTTTGCGCCACCTGGGACGTTTTGCCGAGGCCATGGCCGCCAGCCAGCGCGCCTATGAGCTGCTGAGCACGCTCGGTTACACAGCTGAAGCGATGCGGGCGCGCCAAAATCTCGCCTTGACCGCCTTTATGGTGGGGCGTTATCAGGAGGCGTTGCACATCTTTGAAGAGGTGCGCGCTTTTTGGGAACAAGATGGCCGCCTGCGCGATGCCATGATGGTGGAGCTGTTTGTCAGCGATGGGCTGCTGGCCCTTTACCGCTATGATGATGTGGTGGAGAAATGCCAGGCTGTGCGGGCGCGCTTTGCTTCTCAAGGAGTGACCACAGAGGTGGCCCAGGCGGCCGTTTTACAGGCACGCGCCCAGGCCGGTCTGGGCCGGAGGGCTGCGGCGCTGGCGACGTTGGCCGAGGCTGAAGCGCTTTACGGCCAGGAAGGCAATGCCTTGGCCCTGCACCTGACACGCCTGGAGCAAGCCCTTATTGAGGCCGTCGCGCCGGATGATGCCTCTGTGCAACAGGTTGAGGCTGTGGCCGCCTGGTTCCGCGCCAGCGGTCACGCTATTCCCGAAGCGCGGGCGCTTATTCTGCTGGCGCGGATGGCGGCCGAACTGGGCCGGCCGGCAACTTATCACACTGCCCTGGAGCGGGCGCGCCAGCTGGCTCACCAGATGGAAGCGCCCCCTCTGCTGGTGCAGGTTTATGAAACGGAGGGGGATTGGCGACTGGCTCAGGGTGATATCGCCGGCGCTCTGGCTGCCTATGATGCCGCCCTGGAGCAGGTGGAGGGGATCAAGGGGCGGGTGATGGTGGAGTATCGCGTCACTATTGCCGATAACACCTACACCCTCTATGAGAAAGCTACCCAACTCGCCATCAAACTGCAAGAGTACCCCCGCGCTCTCCAATATGCGGAACGCGCCAAATCCCGCGCTTTGCTCGATTTAATCGCCCAACGTCTGGAGTTGACCATCCAGGCCCGTCAGGCGGAAGACCAACCGCTGGTGGAGGAGCTTTTGCGCCTGCGCGCCGAACGCGACCGCCTCTATCGCCGTTTGGGGGGCAGCGAGGAGTTGCGCCGCGCCGACAGCAACCAGTATGACGCTGAGGTGCAGACGCAACGGCGGCAGATCGTGGCTTATGAACGCCAGATCACGGCCTTGTGGCATCAACTCTTGATTCGCAATGGCGAATATGCCCGCGACGCCGCCCTGTGGCAGACGCCGACGATCTCGGTGCAGGCAGCCCTGCCGGCCGGCGCGCTGCTGTTGGAGTTTTATCGCCTTCAAGAACAATATGTCGTCTTTGTGGCTACAGCGGAGCGGTTGGATGTTGTCACTCTGGCGATTGAACCGGCGCAGGTGACGCGCTGGCTACATTATCTGCGCATCAACAGTGACCGCGTCGCCCCCAACCAGGCTCACCCGGGCCTCTTGCAAGCGCTGACACTTCAGGCGCAGGGTATTTTGCAGGCGCTGTATGAGGCGCTTTTCGTCCCGCTGGAACCCTACCTGGCGGATTATTCTCGCCTGATCCTGGCCCCTCATGGAGCGTTGCACCATCTTCCCTTTCATGCGCTTTACGACGGCGCCACTTATCTGTTGGATCGTTTCGAGCTGAGCTACGCTCCCAACGGCGCTCTGCTGGCGCACACGCGGCCGGCCGCGCACCCAGAGCGCCCCACCTCATTCCTGGCCTTTGGTTTTTCGGCTGGCGAGCAGCTGCCCTTTGCGCTCCGGGAGGCCCAGACCGTCAGTCAGTTAATGGGCGGTAGTGTCTATCTCAACCAGGATGCGACGCTCAGTCGTCTGCGCCACCTGGCACCTCAGGCTGGCGTGTTACACCTGGCGACGCACGGTGAATTTAACCCCGATAACCCTCTGTTTTCCGGCCTTTCCCTGGCGGATGGGCAGCTGGTGACGCTGGATGTTTTCCAACTACCCTTACGCGCCTCTCTGGTTACCCTCAGCGCCTGCCAGACGGGCCGGCATCTGGTCAGCCAGGGGGAGGAGTTGCTGGGCTTAATGCGCGGCTTTTTGGCGGCCGGTGCGGCCACGCTTGTTTTGACCCATTGGTCGGTGGCGGATCATGCTACCGCCAACTTGATGGAGCAGTTCTACCGCGCCTTGCAGGCGGGCCAGACTAAAGCGGCGGCCCTGCGTCTGGCACAACAATGGCTGGCGGCCCAACCCGGCTTTGCTCACCCCTACTACTGGGCCCCCTTTTATCTCGTTGGCGATGGCAGCGCACTCTGAACTGACGGAGCACCGCTCCCGTTTTCCTCCCGTTTTCACGGGAGGGAGGGAGGGGCGAACCGCGAAGGCGCAAAGAAAGAACCTTCGCGCCCTTTGTGTCTTGGCGGTGAAATCCCTTTCCCATCTGCGCCTTATCCGCGTCATCAGCGTCCCATCAGCGTCATCAGCGTTCCAGCGGTGAGAACAACATGGCGGTGAGAACAACATGCTGGAACCGCGAAGGCGCAAAGAACGCCAAGAAAGAGCAAACACATAGGCGGCGATTGATCAGCGTCATCAGCGTCCCATCAGCGTCATCAGCGTTCCAGCGGTGAGAACAACATGATGGAACCGCGAAGGCGC
>DAOTXO010000105.1:0-32347 GCA_034435495.1 Anaerolineae bacterium | reverse complement strand
TGTTTTCACGGGGGTAAAGGGGGCAACGAATGGGAACGAATAAACGAAATTCTCACCGCGAAGCTCCCGTTTTCATGGGAGTGACGAACCGCCAAGGCGCAAAGGACGCGAAGAAAGGGAACGCAGATGACGCGGATAGGGCGCAGATGGGAAGGGGATTTCACCGCCAAGGCGCAAAGGGCGCGAAGAAGGGGGAGGGGACGCAGATGACGCGGATAGGGCGCAGATGGGAAAGGGATTTCATCGCCAAGGCGCAAAGGGCACGTAGGGGTGAACCTGTGTGTTCACTCTCTTCTTTACTTTGCGTTCTTTGCGCCTTCGCGGTTCGTCACTCCCTCCCCCCCCCGTGAAAACGGGGGGAAACCGCGGCTACGCGTGGGTAGTGGGAACAAGATAAGGAGGCAGGTCAGGCTGTGGTTGCGCCGGGGGGATGGGAGGCCCCCGGCCCTCATGCGTGCGGCCGACGTAGGCGTAGCGCCTGCCACACCACCACCCCTAGCAGCAGGGTAATGATGCCCCCGGCCGCCCCGGCCAGCCATAGTGGCAGGGTGGGGCTGGGGGAGGAGGTGGGTTGGGCAGCTGGTTCGTCCAGGCCCCCGTTTTCACGGAGGTCAGCGCTTTTGCTCTCCCCGCCGGCCGGCACGTGGTTTCCGGTCGTCTCTATGACCTCCCCCACGCCTGGCAGATCGACGGTCTCGGTCGCCTGAACTGTCTGACCGGCGTAATCCAGTCGCAAAGTAGCCCTATACGCCCCGGCCGGTAGCGGCTCTACTGCCAGCTGGTAATCGATCACATCACCAGGCAGGAAAAATCCCAGCCGCACCGACACCTGACGCAACACCGCCCCGTCGCCGGCCGGCCCTCATGTCAAAGCCCCCTCTGCCGTCAGGCCGACATCCCCGATATTGTGCAGCTGCGCCATCATCACCTGCTGCTCCCCATCCCCAGCCCCACCCAACCCCACAATGGCTCATGCGGCCTGTTGGGCCTGGCGCACGGTGAACAGCACCGTCACCGCGACGCGCTGCACCACCGCCACGCCAAAAGCCCCCTCCGATACGGGCGGCGTCTGTGCCAATTGCACCACCAGGCCGGCCGCCTGTTGTTGTGTCACGGCCGACGGCACAGCCACGCTGAACGCCACCCGGCGCGTCTCGCCTGGTTGCAAGGTCAGGGCCCGCTCCGTGAGCGTCAGCCAGCCGCCAGCTCCCTGGGGGGAGTCATCTGGCCCGGCCGGGAAGGCAAGTCCTCCATTGGCCGCTGTCGCCCCATCGGCCGCGTATAGCAACAGCGATAGCGGTGTCGTTCCCCCATTGGTCAACAGCAACGCATCATGGAACTGCTCGCCGGGCGAGACGAGATAATCAAAGTAGGCGCTGTTGCGGGAGGGGGAGCCGGCCGGGTCGGGACGCAGACGCAACGTCAAACCTTGCGCACAGACGGCCGGCGTCGCCAGCCACCCCGCCAACACCCACAGACCCAACCAGACAGCCGGAAGAAAGAAGCGTCGCGACGGTGCGCCGGGGGCATCCAACCCACATGGCGCGCCATCTTTCGAGGTCTGGTGCCGTGGCATGGCGCTGAGCCTCCTGGGCCGGGTAGGAGCTACGGCCCGACGATCATCGTCACAGTTACGACGGTGCTAAAGTTGCCATCGCCGATGGTAGTGTTGCCTGGAATCACCAGTCGGAAATGGGGAATGAAGGTAAAAGCGCCCATGCCTTCGGCCACATCGGCGCTCAAGATTTGTACACCGGTGGGGTTGAGAGACGTGAACACAGGAGTTTGGCTGGTGGGCTTGAAGGTTAGCAAAACAGTGGCGCTGTCCGATGGCGAGACACCATCGCTGGTCTGATAGGTGAAACTGTCGCTGCCCGTAAAGGTGAGCGTGGGGGTGTAGACAAAAGCGCCATCCGGTTGCAGGCGCACCTCCCCGGCCGTCGGCGGGGTGATGAGTGTGGCTGTCAGGGGATCATCATCCGGGTCGCTGTCATTGGCCAGAACGCCCAGGGGGGATGGCGCCCTTCAGGGCAAGGCGGCCGGCAGGGCGTAGCTATCTCCCTGGGCGCTGGGCGGCCAGTTGTACAGGAAGAGATAGACAGCTCCGGCATTCGCCCCCTGGCTGTCATGATAAGGCGCACCCACGACCAATGTTCGCCCCTCCAGGGCCACAGTGTGACCGAACATATCCCCCGCCGCGCCACTGCTGGGCGTTCCACGGGCCACCTGCCCCCAGGCATTGGTTCCCCCTTGATGGCGGGCGTAGAGCAAAGCCGCCCCGGCATCCGCCCCCCAATCATCGGCCTGCCGGGCGCCAACCAGCGCCAGATCGTCGCTCAGGGCCAGACTGAAGCCAAAAAGATCCCCGGCCGCTGGCTGCGTCTGTGTCAGGCGGGCTATCTGCCCCCAGGCGTCCGCCCCGCCGACATCCTGTTGGAAGAGATAAACCCATCCTGTATCTGCGTTGCTGACATCGCTCCAGGGTGCGCTGGCGGCGGCGGTGTCGCCGTTGATGGCACCATCGTAACCCATATAAGCGTAGGCCTGTGGTGGATCTTGCGTCAGATAGCGCACCTGGCCCCAGGTGTTGGGACCACCCTTAAGACGGGGCGGGTTGTCGGCCTTCAGCCAAAAACACCAGGCTGCCAAACAGGGAAGAACCTGCTTAATGCCTGGAGGTATCCGCGTCTGAGGGCGGGTCTTTCAGACCCTGGCGGCGTCTTTTCAGATGGTGACGACCTGGCCTGTCTGGGCGGCGTGATATAGCGCCAGCACCGTTTGTACATGGGCGCGGCTCTCCGCCAGCGTCACGGTCGTCGGAACCCCATCCAGCGCTGCGGCGTGTATATCCTCCACCTCTCCCAGGTAGAGATTCTGAGAGGGGATGGGTAACTCCTGACGTGCGCCGTCCCGGCCGACAAAGATCACGCTCTCCTTCGTCTCCTCCAGCCCCACAAAGGGCCGGGCAATCTCCAGCCGGCCGTCATCTCCCACAACCACCGCCCGTGTCTCAAACGCCCCGCGAAAGCCGGCCGTTATATGCGCTGTTTGACCGGCCGGGTACAGCAGCTGGCCAGCAAACCACTCATCCACTCCCGTTTCCCCCACCCACTGCCAGCCGGCGGCCTGCGTTGGCGCTGCCCCCAGAATATATTGCGCCAGACTCAGCGGATAGACCCCCACATCCCACAGACACCCGCCGCCATAGGTGGGGACGAGCCGCACATTACCGGCGCGGGGTTGCAGCGGAAAGTTGAACACCCCGCGTACCTGGCGCACCACGCCCAGCCGGCCGCTGCGCACCCACTCCCCCACCAGCTTTGTTTGCGGATGGCAGCGATACATGAACCCCTCCATCAGCACCCGGCCTGTGGCCTGGCTGGCGGCGATCATGGCGTCCACCTCCGCCAGGGAGAGGGCCAGCGGTTTTTCGCATAGGACATGCTTGCCCGCTTCCAGGGCCCGCAGGCTCCATTCCGCGTGCAGATGGTTGGGCAGGCTGATATACACCGCATCCACCGCATCTGAAGCCAGCAGGGCCGCATAGCTGCCAAAGGCCAATGGGATGCGCCATTCAGTGGCATAGACCTGGGCTGCGGCCGGGGTGCGACTGGCGACGGCTACCAACCGGCCCCGCGCCGAGGCTCGAATGGCCGGGATGAGGCGGCGGTTAATGCGCGCCGTAGACAATAAACCCCAGCGGATGGTGGACATGAGCTGTTCCTTTGTCGGTAAGGTTACGGCGGGGGCGAGGACGCAGATGACGCGGATAAGGCGCAGATGGGAAAGGGATTTCACAAAATCAGCGTTCTATCAGCGTCATCAGCGTTCCATCCTTTTGTTCTCACCGCGAAGACACGTAGGGGCGAACCTGTGTGTTCGCCCCCTGTGTGTTCACCCTTTTCCTTCTTGGCGTTCTTACCCCCGTGAAAATGTAGGGGTGAACCTATGTGTTCACCCTTCCCTTTCGCGCCCTTGCCCCCTTATCGAGGTTACTCCACCAGCGTCGCTTCCAGCGTGATGGTCTCCACGCACGCCAGGGCTTTGGAGACTGGGCAATTGGCTTTGGCCTGGGCGGCCAACTCGGCGAAGGTGGCCGCATCCAGGCCGGGTACTTCCGCCTCACAGCGCAGTTCAATCGTGTGAATGGTGGGGCCGGCCCCGACATGCACCGTGGCCGAGGTTTGAACCCGTGTGGGGGTGTAATTGTTGCGGCTCAGCAGGGCAGACAGGAACATGGAGAAGCAACCGGCATGGGCAGCGGCCATCAGCTCTTCGGGGTTGGAGCCGGGGCCATCTTCAAAGCGGGACAGAAACGTGAAGGGACCTTCCCAGGCTCCGCTGCCCAGCTTCATGACGCCGTTGCCTTCGCGTAGGGTTCCCTGCCAGATTGCGGATGAGGTTCTTGCAGCCATTGGATCATCTCCTTGATGGAATGGTAAGTTTAGAATGGGAAGAGTGGAACCTACTATAGCACGTCCTGATCGGCTAGACGATAAATGCCCCCTGCCGTCAGGTGATAGATGTCTCTCAGATGTTTATCGTCTCGTTTATAGTCTGTCATTCTGCTGATGCCGGCCGGAACGGTCACCTCCGTGAAAACGGGAGCTTTGCGGTGAGAACAACATGATGGAACCGCGAAGGCGCGAAGAACGCCAAGAAAGAACCTTCGTGTCCTCTGCGTCTTGGCGGTGAGGATGAAAGGATGGAACGCTGATGACGCTGATGGAACGCTGATGACGCTGATGGAACGGTGAGAATAACATGATGGAACCGCGAAGGCGCTAAGAACGCCAAGAAAGAACCTTCGCGCCCTTTGCGCCTTTGCGGTAAGAACAAGGATGACGACGAATGAAGGCGGCGTTTGTGCTTCAGGTGATCGGCGTGCGCGGCTCGCGCACCCAGACGCGCAACACTCCCCAGGCCGCCAGGTTCACCACTGCGCTCAGAGCGAATAGCCAGCTGTAATCGATCTGCGCCAGCCCGGCCCCCAACAGCGGGGCGGTAGCCCCAATCACCCCCATGGTGGTGTTGGTCAGACCGATATAGGTCGGCCGGCGCGCCGGGGCGCAGAACTCCATCACCACCAGAATGCCGGAGACGATGATCCCCCCCAGGCGCACGCCTAACAGGAAAAAGACCACCAGATACCAGCCCGGCCCCGGCGCGACCCACGCCAGCCCGAAGGCCACCAGCGACGCCAGCGCGCACAGCTCCAGCGACAGCTTGTGCCCATAGCGGTCGGCCAGCAGGCCGAAAAGAAGATTGCTGCTCGTCTGGCCCGCCAGCAGCACGGCTGTGTAGATGCCCACGCTGCTATCGGGAATGGCCCAACGCTGCACCGCTGCCACCGTCACAAAGCCGGCCCCCATTTCGCCCAACGCCAACAGCCCCCGGCCGGCCAGAAAGCGGCGAAAGTTGTGATCTTCCCGCACAATGCGGCCCAGACTGGCCCAAAATTGGCGCTGGTTTTGTCGCGGCGGCGGCGGCGGCGTGGTTGGCTCCCGCGTCAAGGCCAGAAACACCCAACTGATCGTCAGGCTGATAGCCCCCAGGATGAACAAATAGGTGAAGTTGGTGGGGTAGGGGAAGCGTTGCAGCACCCAGGCGCTGAACAGCGCCGCTCCCGCTCCTGTTGCCGCCCCGGCGAACATCGTCAGGCCAAAGAAGCGCCCGCGCCGGTCGACGGGAAAACAGCGCGCAATCAAATCTTGCCAGGCGGTGGCGATAATCCCTGCTCCCAGCCCATGCCAGGCGTAGCCCAACAAAAACAGCCCCAGCGCCAGGGTCGGCCAGCGCAGCGCGGTGACGCCGGCCGCCACGATGACCCACATCGGCAGCCGCTCCAGAAAGAAGCCTAGATTGACCACCACCGGCTTTTTGCGCCGCAGCCGCTCCACCCTATTGGCGGTGAACAACTGGGGCAGAAACCAGGAGCTTTGGGCAATCACCGCCGCCAAACCGATGAAGAACGGGTTGGGGGTGAGTTTGCTGATGAAAAGCGGGACGATGGTGGTGGCGGAGATGAAGCTGATGCCAAACCAGAACCACATCCCATCCAACAGGTTGACGGTGAAGTTCCAGCGATAATGGCGGGCCACCTCGGCAGCAATTTCTTCTTCGCTGCGCACGGCGGCCGGCCGGTCGAGTTGCAATAGCCAGCGTAACTGTCGGCGAACGGCGTTGGGTGTGATCATAAAGGTGTGAGCATGGGTTGATCTCGCTCCCGTTTTCACGGTTGTAGGGGCGAACCTATGTGTTCGCCCGTTCGAACCGCTAAGGCGCAAAGAACGCAAAGGGAATTCACTCCCTGGCATATCTACCTCATGGCCGATTTATTTTCTGAAGCTCCATAAGCTGCCTGCTCCTCTTTGCTATTCACCGGTGGATTATACCCGGCCGGTGTCCGCGAAGGCTTGTTCCTCCTTGCCATCCGCTGCTGCCGGAATAGCACTATCGGCGGCCGCCCGGTCGAGCGACCGCCGATAGCTGATGGTATGACAAACGATGCGGTAGGGGCGAACTCCCGTTTTCACATGTAGGGGCGAACCTATGTGTTCGCCCCCTGCGTGTTCGCCCTTTCTTGGCGTTCTTCCCCCCGTTTTCACGGGGGCTTCGCGGTGCAACAAAATCAGCGTTCTATCAGCGTTATCAGCGTTCCATCCTTTTGTCCTCCCCTATGGGTTCGCCCCCTGTGTGTTCGCCCCTTGCGGCCGGCCAACGGCTAAAGCCGTTACTACGAACCAAGACACCTCCGACGCTAGTCGGCCGCCAGCGGCGCTTCCTGCAAGTCGTCGTACACCGCCGCCCGTTCGCGCCGGAACTGCTGGGTGTAGAGCCGGTAGTAATGCCCCCGTTGCTGGATCAGCTGCGCGTGGTTGCCCTGTTCTGTAATGTGTCCATTCTCGATGACCAGAATACGGTTAGCGCGGCGAATGGTGGAGAGACGGTGAGCAATGATAAAGCTTGTGCGTCCGCGCATCAATGTTTCCATGCCGCGTTGAATCAATGCCTCCGTCAGTGTGTCCACCGAGCTGGTGGCCTCGTCCATGATGAAGATTTCCGGTTGTGCCAGCACCGCGCGCGCCAGGCTGATGAGCTGCTTTTGCCCCACCGAGAGCAAATTACCGCCTTCGCCCACCGGTTCATCATATCCCTTTTCCAGGGTAGTGATGAAGTCGTGCGCCCCGGCCAGCTTCGCCGCGGCTTCAATCGCTTCGTCGCTGGCATTCAGCCGGCCGTAACGGATATTCTCGCGAATCGTGCCGGAAAAAAGGTGCGGCGTTTGCAGCACCATGCCAATCCGCGATTGAATGGCGTGTTGCGTCAGGTCAGTATAATCATGCTCGCCAAGGTAGATGACGCCTGACTTCGGCTCATAGAAGCGGCAGAGCAGATTGACAATCGTAGACTTGCCGCCGCCGGTCGGCCCCACCAGCGCCACCGTTTCACCCTGACGCACATACAGGTTGAAGCTGTCCAACACCGGCTTCCCTTCCTCATAGTAGAAGGTCACGTTGTCGAATACAATGTCGCCCCGAATCGTGCCGGGATCGTAGGCCGTTGGTTTGTCCACGACTTCCGGCCGGGCGTCGATCAGCGAGAAGGCGCGCTCGGCCGAAGCAATGGATTGCTGCATCTGGGCGTAGACCCGCGCCATTTCTTGCACCGGCCACAGCATGAAGGTGGCGTAGCCGATAAAAGCCTGAATATCGCCGATGGTGATGTTGCCGAACTGGGTGCGCCAGCCGCCATACCACACCACCGCCGCCACCGCCCCGGCGCTGATCAGCTGCACCACCGGCAAGAAGAGAGCCGAAAGCCAGGCCGCGCGGAAAGAAGCCTGATACATGCTGCCCGACAGCGTCTGAAACTCCGACAAATCTCTCTCCTCCCGCGCCAGCGACTTGGTGACGCGCACGCCGGTGATGTTCTCGTTGTACGAGCCGGTAATCTTGGAGTTGATCTTGCGCACCTGACGAAACTCGCCCAGGATATGCTTCTTAAACTCAGCCGAGACCACCACCAGAATGGGGATGGAAATGAAGACAATGAGCGCCAGCCGCCAATCGATGATAAACATAAAGACGGTAGCAGCGGCCACGCTTGTGATACCCCAGGTCACATCCAGCAAGCCCCAGGTCACCAGGTCAGCGATGCGCTCCGAGTCGGAGGTGACACGCGACATGATCCATCCCACTGGCGTACGGTCAAAGTAGGAGAAGGAAAGGCGCTGCAACTGCTCGAACATACGTCGCCGCAAATCGTAGCGAATCCTTTCCCCCAACGAGCCGGCCAGATAGATGAACCCCAACACCAGGACAGCAATGGCGACGATCAAAACCCCGAACTCGATCAAGATGTCACGCAACGCCTCCCGATTGCCCGCCAGAATCCCTTCGTCCACCAGCCGCTTGGTCAAAAAGGTCTGATAGCTTTCCAACACCGAGACCAGCGTGATAGCCACCAAAAAGGCGGCTAACATCGGCCAATGGGGCCTGGCCTGCGCCAGAATGCGCACCACCGTTCGGCCGTTGAACTGCGTCTGAAATTCTTCTTCTTCAAAATAATGTTCATCAGACATAACGTCTCTCCAGAAGTTTCATGAGGGCCGACCCTGAAGCTGGCCCTGTATCTCTTCTTTGCGTCTTATTGTTCTCACCGCCAAGCCCCCGTTTTCACGGGGGTGAAAGGGCGCGTAGGGGTGAACCTATGTGTTCACCCTTTCTTAGCGTTCTTTGCACCTTCGCGGTTCAATCCTCTTGTTCTCACAGGGGCGAACACACGGGTTCGCCCCTACTTCGTGCCTTTGCGGTTCAATCACCGTTTTCAGACCGGCCTATAAGCGCGGTAAGAATACTGCGGTTACTTTCAGATGGTGACATCTCTACCTCACCGCTTCCAGATCGGCCAGCTCTTCCTCTAACTCATCTTCAATCCGCGATTGCAGCTCGAAGATGCGCCGGTAGCGGCCGGGTTGCGCCACCAACTCAGCGTGTGTTCCCATCTGCACAATGCGCCCCTGATCCAACACCAGAATCAAGTCCGCAATCATCACCGTTTGGATGCGATGGGCAATGATAAAGGTGGTGCGCCCCGGCAACAGCTGGTCAAGCGCTTGCCGAATCGCCGCTTCCGTCTCCATGTCCACCGAAGAGGTAGCATCGTCCAGAATCAAGATGCGCGGGTCCTTCAGCAAAGTGCGTGCCAGCGTCACGCGCTGCTTCTGTCCGCCGGAGAGTGTCACACCGCGCTCGCCTACCAGCGTGTTGTACCCCTCCGGGAAGCTCAAGATCACGTCGTGAATGGCGGCTGCCCGCGCCGCGGCGTACACTTCTTCATCCGACACCGGCCGATCCACCCCGTAGGTGATGTTGTCGCGCAGGGTGCGCGAGAAGAGGAACGGCTCTTGTTGTACCAGACCGATCTGCTGCCGCAGGTAGAGGCGGGGATACTCCCGCAGCTCCACCCCGTCTAGCTGAATGCTGCCGCCGGTGTAGTCGTAGAAGCGGGGGAGCAGGTTGACAAGTGAGGTCTTGCCCGCGCCGGTGGAACCGATCAGCGCCACCACGGCGCCCGGCGGTACGTCGAAGGTGATGTCGTGCAACACGGTCGCATTGTCGGCCGGGTAAGCGAAGTTGACGTGGGAGAAGCGCACATGCCCTTGCAGGGGGCCGGCCGGCCGGTACGAACCAACGTCCAGCGGCTCCCGATCTTCCTTGATGATCTCCATCACCCGGCCAAACGAGACCAGACCGGTAGAGATGTTGACGATTAGCCGCCCAATGTTGCGCATGGGCCAGGTGATCCAGCCCAAGACGCCCATATACGCCAGGAACGTCCCAATCGTGATCTGCCCATCCATCGTCATCCAGCCGCCGATCAAATAGCCAATCACGATCTGCGCCCCCACCACAATGTCAGTGGAGGGCCAATAGATGGCGTGCATGGCCACCAGGCGCGTTCCTCGCTGTAGCTGCTCTTTGCTCTCTGTGTTGAACTTGTTTTGCTCATACGCCTGGCGCGCAAAAGCGCGCACCACGCGCACGCCGCTCAGATTCTCTTGTAGCGCGGTAGAGACCCGCGCTTCCTGTTCCTGAAACGCCTCGTATCGCTTCTCTAACACACGGAAGAAGAGGATCGACGTGATCAGGATGATGGGCATCAGCACAATCGAGATCCATGCCAGTTTGACATCCAGCGTCAGCAGGGCGACGAAGTTGACCACAAACAGCAAGATGATGCGCCCAAAGCCGATGGCCTCTTCCGAGTAAAAGCGGCGCAGGGCATCCACATCCGAGGTCACGCGTTGAATCACCTCACCGGTGGGTGTCTTGTCATGGTAAGCAAACGACAGGCGTTGAATGTGGTCATACAGATAGTCGCGCAGACGCACGGTCACCGCTTCCGAAGCGCGCGCCGCCCAACGCCCGCTCAGAAAAGTGAAGCCGCCCTGCAAGAGGGCCAGTCCCACGAAGCCCAGGGCAATCCACGGCAGCAGCTGCATCTGCCCGGCGTTGCCCAAAACATCGTCGGTAAAGTAGCGCAATAAATAGTAAAAGGCGGTGCGGGCGATGGCCGCTAACCCAACGCAGATGGTGGCGACCAGATACAGGGCGCGATAACCCCACAACATGCGCCACAGACCGCGCAGCCGACTGCTGGTGACAATTTGCTTCAGGTCAAAAGGGAGGTATGGCGCCTGAGCGCTATTCGGACCTGAACGGGGTGCTTGGGTTCCTTGCATAATCTAAACCTTCTGATCTTGGGTTCCGTGTCCAGAAGAGGTGGCCTCCTGCACAACGCAACAAAAAAGGATCGCTGGTGGTGAACCACCCACGACCCTTTTCATGTCAGCGGCGCGCCGCTGTGGAATAACAATAAAAAAGGCCGTGGGCTGAAGAATACGCCCACGGCCTCTGGCAACCGTTATCCGGTCATCCGATCAGCAAACAGGCGCATTCCTCCCTGGGTCGGCTCCGCCGAAGGGAGCGCCGCCACGGAAAGGATAAGGAAGGATAGTCAACGTCATGCGCAAATTGCCTCACCGAATGAGATGATTGACGCCCATGATAACCCACACCCGGTAAAAAGTCAATCAATTTGCCAGATTTTGCCACTTTTCGGGGTTTAGAAAATTAGACTACCTGGCCGATACCAGGATTAAATAATGGCTGAAACCGCCGCATGAATTCAGTGATTGAGCGGGGCAACGCGCTCAAGTGGGTTGACATGCCGCCAAGAGAGCGGCACTACAGCGCGGTTCGTCACTCCCGTGAAAACGGGAGCATTTTGTTCTCACCGCAAAGGCGCAAAGGGCGCGAAGGTTTTCTCTTTCTTTGCTTGGCGTTCTTCCCCCCGTGAAAACGGGGGCTTCGCGGTTCCATCATTGTGTTTGTCACTCCCGTTTTCACGGGAGGTGAGAACGGCGCGGTTGGGAAACCGCGGCTACGGACGATAAAAATGGTACAATCAGAAAGGTGATCATCATGCCCCCGGCCGCGACCCAGCGCCAAGCGACCCGATCACCGCTGTTGCTAAGCTGCCATCGGCGCTGATGGACAAGATTCTAGCTTGCCGGGACACGCTACTTTCTCGCCAGGGCGGGATTCTTTCTCTGGCCTGCTATCAGGGCGGCCCGGGCCTGTCCTCAAGGTAACTTCCTCTATGCAATGTCCTCGTTGCCAGGCGGAAAACCCCGTCACAGCCCGCTTTTGTATGCGCTGTCGGGCCGCGTTGAGTCTGGTGTGTTCCAACTGTCAGGCGGAACTGCCGGCCGACGCCCGCTTCTGTATGCTGTGTGGTCAACCGGTGCGCGTGCGGCCCTACGAAGACGACGCCCGTCACAGCCGTCTGCGCGCCGCCGCCCCTACCCCCGTGCGGGATCAGATGCGAGCGGCCACCACGCTGGCTGGCGAACGCCGGCCGGTGACGGTTCTGTTTCTGGACGTGGTCGGCTCCACCCGCCTGAGTGACCAACTGGGCGCGGCCCAATGGACCCAACTCCTGAGCGAGATGTACGAACAGATCGCGCCCGTCATCTACCGCTACGAAGGCACAGTGGCGCGGTTGTTGGGCGACTCTCTGACCGCCTTTTTTGGCGCCCCGGCCGCCCACGAAGATGATCCAGTGCGCGCCGTGCGTGCGGCCCTCGATGCTCTGGCCACAGCCCGCAACATAGCCGCCGCCTGGCAACAGCGTTACGGCATTACCTTTCAGCTGCGCGCCCGCCTCAACACCGGCCCCATCGTCGTCGGCCCGGTGAGGGATGATCTGCGCTACGACTACACCCCCATGGATGGGGTGGTGCATCTGGCGATGCGCCTCAAGTTTGAAGGCGACCCCACGACGGTGGTGGTGACGGGATATACTCACCGCTTCATTGAGCCGTTCTTCGAAACCCGGCCGCTCGGCGTGGTGCAGGTCAAAGGCGTGGAGACAGCCATCCCCATTTATCAGGTGTTGGGTGCCCGTCAGGGCGAGGTGCGCAGCCGGGGCGTGACCGGCCTGAGCAGCCCTATGGTGGGGCGCACTGCCGAACTGGCTACCCTCCTGCGCCTGACCGATACCGTTCGCGCCGGGTTGGGGCGGGCTGTGCTCATCGTGGGCGAGCCGGGCCTGGGCAAAACGCGCCTGACAGCCGAATGGCGCGCCGCTGTGGAACAGGTCCACCCCGGCCTTTTTCGCTGGCTCATGATTCCTTGCCGCTCCTACGGTCGCAACGTCGCCTACCACTTACTCAACAACCTCTTGCGCTTTATCACCGGCGTTTCAGAACATGCCGACGAAGCGGAAACACGCTCCGCCTTGCAGGCCCAGCTGCACGCTCTGTTGGGCGAAGCGCCGACCGATGTCTACCCCTATCTGGCCCAGGTGATGGGGTTGCGCCTGGAGCCAGACCTGGCCCAGGCCATGGACGCTCTGGAAGGACAGACCTGGCGCATCTTGTTGCAGCGCGCCCTGGAGAAGGTGCTGCACGCGCTGCTGGCGCGGGGGCCGGTCGTCCTCGTTCTGGAGGATATTCACTGGGCCGACCCCTCGTCGGTCGAGCTGTTGAGTCAGCTGGTCACGCTGACCCTTTCCTACCCCTTACTGGTTTGTCTCACGGCCCGTCACGAACCAGACGCACCGGGTTGGAGCCTGGCGACGGCCGCCCGCATGCGACTAGGGGGCGGGCTGCACGAGCTATCCCTCGCCCCCCTGTCGGAGTCGGACACCCGCCAGCTGGTAGCTAATCTGTTGCAGATCGAGGCGCTGCCGGAACCGGTGCGCCGGCTCATCTTGCACAAGGCGGAGGGTAACCCCTTCTTTGTGGAAGAGGTGATCCGCATGTTGATCGAGCAAGAGGCCATTGTCCAACAGGCTGGGGGATGGGTGGCCGGCCGGCCCATTACCCTCTCCGATATTCCTGACAACTTGCACAGCCTGCTGCTGGCGCGTATCGACCGCCTCCCCGAAGAGGTCAAACATACCTTACGGATTGCGGCGGTCATTGGGCGACAATTCCCGGTGCGTGTGCTGGAGCGGGTGTTGCAAAAACAAGAACCAGATGTGAGGCCATGACCATCCTGACGGATTTGAACAACCTGGAGTCGGCCGGCCTGATCCGCCTGGCCCGTTTGCAGCCTGAGCTGGAGTACCTCTTTCAACACGCCCTGGTGCAGGAGGCAGCTTACGCCTCCCTGCTGGAGAGCGACCGGCAGCGTTTGCATCGCAGCGTCGGCGAGGCGGTGGAAGATCTGTATGGCGACTGCCTGGACGAACGCGCCGCCATGCTGGCCTACCATTTTGAGCGAGCCGGCGACGCTGCCCGCGCCCGGCGCTATTTCCTGAAGGCGGGCAAGATCAATCTCAAGGCTTATGCCAATCAAGAGGCGGAGACACTTTTTCGCCGCGCTTTGAGCCTGGCGCAGCAGGCTGACGCCGACCGCGCCCTGGCACTGGCCGGCCTGGGGGCCGCTTTGCACAGCCTCGGCCGCTTCGATGAGGCCCTGGCAGTGTGGCAGGAGAGCGTTGCTCTCTACCGACAGATGGACTGTTGGGATGATGTGGGGTCGCTCTATGCCCGCATGGCCCGCACCGCCTGGTTTGCTGGCGACACCCCCGGCGGGCTGCGCTGGGCGCGCCTGGCTATGGAAGTTATGGCGGCTGCGCCAGAGGGCCGGGGGCTGGCGCGGGTGTTGCACGAAACAGCCCGCGCCTGCTTTTTCAATGGCCTCCCCCAAGAAGCGCGTCACTTTGGTGAACGGGCGCTGGCCATGGCCGGCCGCTTGCAGCTGGTAGATGTTGAAGCCGACACCCTGGTCACCCTGTCCATGTTGCCCAACCAGACAACCGAGGCGGTGATCGCCCAGTTGGATCGTGCCATTGCCCTGGCTGAGGACATCCGTCTGTTGTCAGTCGCCTCACGCGCTTACCACAATCGCGGCATCGTTCGCACCGGCTTGCTGGGAGATTTGCACGGCGCGTTTCAAGACTTTGTGCGCGCCACGGAGATCGCCCATTTGCGCGGCAGCGTGCGCGAAGAACTCCTCGCTCTGGTCAACCAGGGTTTTTGCCGCCTGCGCCTGGGCGACATCCCGGCCGCCCGTGAGATCCAACGTCGGGTTGTCCAGTTGTCGAGTCAGTTGGTGGCCAGCGATCAGCCAGAGCGAGAATTGTTGACCATAGGGCTGCTGCTGGCGTGGTACGAAGGGCGCACAGACGAGGCCTTAGCTGCCGCCCGCGCCTGGTATGCTCAGGGTCAGGAGCGGGGCGACCTCCAGGCCCGCGTTCACGCCGCTTTGACTGTGGCTGAGTTTCAGATCGACCTGGCGCAGGCTGGCGAGCCGGCCGACCTGGACGAAGCCGAAGCCATCTTGAACGCGGTCTTGCCCGACAGTCAGCGCGGCTTTTCTGTCCAGGTGGAGGCTCTGTGCGCTCTGGCCCATATTCACGCCCGGCGCGGCCAGGTCGCTGAGGCGCGCCGGCTGTTGGCGTGCGCCCAGGCCGTGGAAGAGTTGCCGGCCCCCGTCTGGCGTCAGCTGGGGTTCCTGCTGGTCGAAAAAGAGGTGGCGGAGGCAGAAGGAGATTGGGACAGAGCGCTGGCCTGCGCCGAGGAGATCGCCAATGCCTATGCCCGCCGGGGCTGGCGCTGGGCCCAAACCTTTGCCACCGAGGTTTGGGCCACCCTGCACGAGCGCCGGGGCGCCGCCGCCGATCTCAAGCGCGCCCAGACCTTGTTGCGCGAGGCCTTGGTCGCTTTCGAGGAGATGGGCGCGCACCCCCGCGCCGCCCATCTGGAAAACCGTCTGCAAGCCGTGCGCGCCCGGCTGGCCGATCAGGCTCTGGCCTATGCCCAATCGGCGCAAGAGCTGGCGGCCGCCCGTCGCATCCAGGAAAGTATTCTGCCCGTTGCTCCTCCCCGCCTGCCCGGCTGGGACATCGCCGCCAGTCTCCAGCCGGCGCGCCAGACATCGGGCGATTTTTACGACTTTATCCCACTGCCGGCCGGGGCCTGGGGCTTTCTACTGGCGGATGTGGCGGATAAAGGGGCCGGGGCGGCCATGTACATGGCCATCAGCCGCACCACCTTGCGCAACGCCGCCAATCTGGCCGGGGCCGCGCCGGCCGAAACAGTGCGCACCGCCAATGATAGTTTGCTGACCGACACCCGCAGCGATCTCTTTGTCACCTTGTTCTACGGCGTGATGACGCCGGCCGACGGCCAGTTTACCTATGTCAACGCCGGTCACAATCCTCCTTTGCTCTGGCGCGCCGGGGCGACCCAGCCGCTCTGGCTGCCCCGTACCGGTCTGGCCTTGGGGGTCATTAGCGACGTGGCCTGGGAAGCCTTGACCATAACCTTAAACCCCGGCGATGTCCTGATCAGCTACACCGATGGCGTCACTGAAACCCAGAATGCAGACGGGGAGCTCTTTGGCGAACAACGACTGGCAGCGGTGGTGGCTGGCTGCGCCCATCAGCCGGCCGGCGAGATACAGAGCGCCATTCTGACCGCCTTGCGCGCCTTTGCCGGTGCAATGCCCCCATTTGACGACACCACCCTGTTGGTTATCCGGCGCACGACGGGCGTCCTATAACGCACAGGGACGAACACACAACGCACAGGGGCGAACACACAGAGCCTGCTCCCGTGAAACGGGAGTTCGCCCCTATATGTTCACCCTTCTCTTTCCTTCTTGGCGCTCTTAGCGCCTTCGCGGTTCCATCATGTTGTTCTCACCGCAAAGGCGCAAAGAGCGCGAAGGTTTTTCTCTTTCTTGGCGTTCTTCGCGCCTTCGCGGTTCCATCATTTTCTCACCGCAAAGGCGCAAAGGGCGCGAAGGGGCGAACACACAGGGGCGAACCTGTGTGTTCGCCCCTAAACGTTCTTACCCCTATGAAAACGGGAGAACCGGTCAACCTCGCCGAAGCGGTTGCCTCAGCATGAGCGTAGCCAAACCGTAGTGGGTCCATTCAGGTCCTGATCAGCCCCACAGCCAGAACCAAAATGAAGAGGAGTAAGTTCGTAATACGGTGGAAAAGTACCCACTTGTTGCCAACTTTACTCATTTAGTTGGGGAGGTCATGCTTATGGCGGTTCTATTACTTCCCTTCTGCTGGCAGACCCTTCTTGGTGTCCTTCTTTATAGCTGGAGGGGAACGCCCTTTTTGAAGCAAGCGGACTCCCTTCAACAACAATTTTATTGAGTCAACACGGAGAATAGAATTTCAGCCATTCAAATAGTATAATTGATGTGTCGATTCACATGATAGCGGGATGCCGGTATTTTAATGGCGCACCGCGCCTGGCAGTCAACTATGGGAACATCAACGTCGGTAGTAGATTTGTTGCTGGCTACCAAATTCTTTATACCCGTTGCCTCCCAGCCCCTTGTAGCTCGCACCAGGCTGACCACCCTCCTGAACGAAGGTCTGCAGCGGAGGCTGACGCTGGTGTGCGCACCCGCCGGGTTCGGCAAGAGCACCCTGTTAGCCGAATGGGTGCGCTCTCTTCCTACCCCGCCTGATGGCCCCTTCGTGGCCTGGATTTCCCTCGATGAAGATGACGACAACCCGGCCCGTTTCGGGGAGTACTTCATCACGGCCATGGCCCGGGCCTTTCCCGGCGTCGGAGCGCAGGCGTTGGAATATCTGCACACGCCGGAAGGCCCCGCCATACATACTGTGCAGACCATCCTCATCAACAGCCTGGTCCAATCTGGAGCAGAACACCTTGTGGTGTTGGACGATTACCACCATGTGACGGACAAAGCTATCCATAGCGGTCTGACTTACCTGCTGGATCACCTGCCGCCCAACGTACATATTGTCGTGTCGAGCCGCCTGGAGCCGCCATTGCAGCTCTCCAAATTGCGCGCCCGCGGGTGGTTGCTGGAGATACGTACCGACGATCTGCGCTGTACGGTTGAGGAAGGGGCGCACTTTCTCAAGTATACAGCCGGTATCGATCTTCCCGATCATGAATCCCTGCAGGTGATCCAGCGAACAGAAGGCTGGCTTATCGGGTTGCAGTTGCTCGGTCACTCCCTGCGCTGGCAATCGGATCCGAGCCGATTACTGGCAGAAATGAGCGGCACGCAGGGGTATGTCCTGGATTACCTTACCGAAGAGGTGTTGCGGAGCCAGCCCGGAGCGGTCCAGGACTTCTTGTTGCAGACTTCGATCCTGAACGAGTTAAGCCCATCCCTGTGTGATGCCGTGATTGGCTACGAGCCAACTGATCCCCAATCAGGGACCCGGCAGGGCAGCCAGGCCATGCTCCAGTACCTTGAGCGGGCCAACCTCTTCCTGGTGCCACTCGACCACCAGCGCCGGTGGTACAGATATCATCACCAGTTCGCCGAAGCACTGCGCTACCATTTCGAGCGTAGGCATGAGTTGCCATTTACGGAAGCGGGACCAGGGGGGAACGATGCAAATGGCGTATCGCAAGACTTACCTTCGGTGTCGCAGTTGCATAGGCGGGCAAGCATCTGGTATCAGGAGCGCGGCTACAACAAGGAGGCTGTAGAGCACGCACTACTTGCTCACGATTGGAACCTGACCGTTGACCTTATCCAGGCCCAGCTGACCGGACTAACCATCCGGATGCCCACGGATATGCCAACCTTGCAGCGCTGGTTTGGGCACCTGCCGGATGCGGTGCTGCGCGTCCAACCACAGCTCTGCATCGCCTACGTGAACGCCCTCTTCTGGACCGGCCAAATGTCTAGCGCAGCTCGCTGGTTGAATGCTGCAGAGTCGGCGCTACGAGATTCCTCGGCCTGTGATATGTCGGCGGAGCCAGAGCGAGAAAGAATGTTGGGCGATGTCACCGCCAAGCGTGCGTTTCTTGTAGCCGCCTATGAGGAGGATGGAGAGCGTGCCCTGGCGTTGTGCGATGAAGCACGTTCGCACTTGGGTACCGAGGATCACAACGAGCTGAGCATCATCAGTTGGGCGCGCCAACTCGCCTATCTCTCCCTCGGTCGCGCTGCCGAAGCGGTAGACAGTGTTCTGGAGAGGGTCGATCAGACACGCAGGGCAGGGTTAATCTATCTACATATTGCTGCCTTAGCCGATGCCGGGGCCTTGCTGCAACTGCAGGGAAAGCTGCATGCGGCTGGGCAGTTGTTTGCCCAGGCTATTGACAGGGGCTACCCGGAAGACAGACTTCTCCATTCGTCTGCCGCTCTCGCCGATGTGTATGAGGCCGATCTGTTGCGCGAGTGGAACCGGCTGGATGAGGCGCTAGTGGC
This sequence comes from Anaerolineae bacterium, assembly GCA_034435495.1. Taxonomy (GTDB): domain Bacteria; phylum Chloroflexota; class Anaerolineae; order Promineifilales; family Promineifilaceae; genus DAOTXO01. The sequence goes on along the minus strand of DAOTXO010000105.1, from coordinate 13,604 downwards.
AGCGCGCCAGGGGCTGGAAATCGCCGGGGAGGTGTGGTCACCGATGCTGCATCTCGGCGGAGTCTACCATGTGCTGGCGCGCCTACATCTGTCACGAGGAGAGCTGGATGAGGCGTCGTCCGCCCTGGAAGGGGCCATCCCTGGCCGTGAGGCCGGAGACTTGCTGCGGCCTGCCCCCCCAGCCGGAACTATGGAAGTTGCCAACGGACTGCGCTTTCGGTATATGCATCCGTGGTGTGCCGATGCCGAGCGGGTCCGGCTGTGGCTGACACGTGGCGAGGTAGAGCGTGCTGAACGGTGGGCTGAGCGATTGGAGAGGCAACGGCAGGAGGACTTCCTTACCCACGGCAGGCCCTATCCTGCCCAGTACCGGCGAGACTGTGAAGATGTAGCCCGCGCTCGTATTGCGCTGGCCAGTTCAAGACCGGATCAGGCGCTTGGAATACTTGAGCCAGTGGCGGTACGCGCCCGCGAAGGAGGCCGCCTGAGCCAGCTAGTAGAAATCAAGCTGCTCCAGGCACACGCCTTTGGCATACGCGGCCACAAAGGCGAAGAGGAGAAGGCCCTCACAGTCCTTGCCGAAGCACTCCAATTGGGCGAGGCAGAAGGTTTCATCCGCAGCTTCGTGGACGAAGGTCCGCGCATGGCGAGCCTCCTCTCGCAGCTTCGGGCTATCGAGCGCCGGGGGCCGCGCTCGCCGCTCGATGTCGGGGCCTTGTCGTACATAGACCGGCTGCTGGCCGCCTTTGAGAAAAACGGGCCGAGTACAGTGTCCTCCAGTCACGAGCCGATTCCGATACAGGCACGGGAGCAAAAGGCAGACGGGTACCTTCAGTATGGCGAGTTTCTGGTCGAACCCTTGAGCCAGCGGGAGCTTGAGGTGTTACAGCTGGTGGCACAAGGGGCAGCCAACGCCGAGATTGCCGAGCATCTGTTTATCGCCCTCAATACTGTCAAGCGCCACATCAGCAATATCTTTGAAAAGCTGGGGGTTTCTAACCGTACCCAGGCAGTCGCCCAGGCCCGGTCATTCGGATTTCTCGAAAAATAGGGGCAGGATCAAAGTCATCCCAGGTAGTAAAAGCAAAGAAAGGAGGCGCTCCAATTGTTGTCTGGAGCACCTCCTTTCTACTCAAGCCCTACGGTTGGTTAAACCTTAGTGCTGAGGGCAACCGCATCACATCACAGGGTCATCTTCTCCAAAGAGCTGGCATGGGCGCGTGCTTCCGTTGCCTGGAGCATCGCCGCTTCTGCTTCAATGGCAGCCAGGTTAGCAAATTCAGCCGCGACTTCAGCATAGGCTTCATAATAGTCCGCGCGTTCTTTCGCATCGGCCAGATTGTGAGCCGCTTTCCGCTCCGCCGCTTTGCTCCGGGCAGCGGCCACCTGATTGTTGAAGCTCTCCTCCAACTTGTGCCACTGTGAGGACACCGACTCTTCGATGCTGTTCAGCTTCGCTTCAAATGAAGCCTGGGCCGATTGCACTGCTTGCCGAGCCTCCGCTACGTCCGCTTCAAACTCTTTTCGATTCTCCTCGTTGCGTACCGCAGCCCGGTTTTCCAAGGCGGCTGTCCGCTGACTCATCTCGAGGAACTGTTCTGATAACTTTTTCATGATTTACTCCTTTTGTTTTTTGTTTATTTTTGTTTATACATCTAATCATCTGAATACAGATGGTGAGACCTGATCTTAACAGCGCGATCTCTCCTGGAGGCCGGCGCGGATCTGCCAGGCGGATTCCGCCTATTCCTCGAACCTTCACCAGGTACCGGCTGCTTACACCTTACCCATCGAGGCGCCGCTCAGTGTTGTGCCGAGGCCCTTCAGGCGGAAGCCCAGGGCCACGGTTGTGGCTCCGAATACCACGGCATAGATACCGATCAGCCAGAGGATGCTCAGCGCACTAGCCCCTGGATAGATGAAGACCAACACGCCGAATACCAGCGATAGAATACCGTCGAAGATCAGTAGCCATTCGTCGCTAATTTCCTTGCGTAACTGGACTGCCGCCACTATCTCGAGGATGCCTGTAACCACAGCCCACGCCCCAATGTAGTAGAGCAGGCCAACGGCCGTAATGCCGGGAGCAAAGAAGGTTATCACGCCGACAATTACGCCGACAAGGCCTTCTAGCACCAGCAGCCAGCGCGAGCTTCCGCTCAAAGGTCCCCCAAATACGCCAGACGCAATGGCGAAGGTTCCTTCTACCAAAGCATAAGCCCCGAAGAGCATCACGAGAGCTGCCAGCGTCGGGCCCGGCCAGATGAACGTCAAGACGCCAAAGCCGATGGCGGCGATGCCGCGCAATACTAATAACCACCAATTTTTCCTAAGAATTTCTGCCATTTTGTTCTCCTTTTTTATAGATTGCCCGGGGAGCTTGATACGAAGCTGTTTCCCCAGGCTCTACCAACGACCGCCTCCTCGTCGGCACTGCCTATCTCCAAGGCGGCTGAATGCTAAATCTATGGCGAGTATAAGGGAGGGGAGCTTGCCCGTCATGACTCAAAGATGCCAAAAAGCGAAATGGTGCAGCGAAGAGCAATGGCGAAAAAGTATCAGTGGGGCCTGGTCTCACCCCATAACAGGGAATAGCACTTTTATGGCACTGTAGTGGACCCCAAAAACTGGACAGACCGCCGCACTATCGGCTCCGATTGTCCTTTAGCCGCCAGCTGCGCGACGAGTTGTTGACGCCACTCCCCCCTTCTGAGGTGCTCGTTGTGCCTCTTGTAGCCTCTTCCCCATCCTGTCTATTGATGTAATCCCGGTCTATGGTTCAGCCGTTAAGTAGGCGTACAGTGCCGCCAGATCGTTGTCGGTCATTTGCGCCGCCACCTGCCAGGGCATGTCTTCCGCGAAGGGAGTGCCATCGGGTCGGATGCCGGTGCGCATCATCTCAAAGAATTGATCCTGGCTGATGGTGGTAACCAGCGGACGCGGATTGGGGATGGCTGGCCCCAGAGGTGAGGCTGGTGTGCCGGTAGCGTCTGGGCCATGGCAGCCGCGGCATTCACCATACGTCGCCACATACTTGCCGTAGGTCGGCGTTATGCCCTCTGGCGGCGCCGTGACCGACTCCGCCCCTTTCTCCGGCGTCCCAAACATCCCGGCGCCGAACATCAACGCACCCATGAAGCTGAGTTTGTCGCCTGTGGCGACGGTCTGTTCGGCCGGCTCCAACGTGCGCAGGTAGGCCACAATCGCTTCGGTGTCGGCATCGCTTAACTGGGCGTAGGGCAGCAGCGCCATGAACACCAGCAAGTCACCATCCTTATCCACCCGATGACGCAGGGTGCGGAAAAGTTCACCGTCGGTGTAATCGGCCAGTTTCCCGCCTGGGGTCAGGTTCTCCGCCACCAGGTCGCCCACAAAGCCAAAGCCTTCGGCCGCGGCTATGTTCCAGCCGCCGCTGAGCGGATGTTGCATGGATGGCGCGCCATCTGCTCCAACAGCGCTATGGCAGCCAATGCACGACATATTGACCAGATAGGCCCCACGGGCGACCTGCTCCGGCGTACCAGCTACGGTCAGCTCTGGCGCATCTGGCGCGCCGGGGAAATAAGCCGCGGCCATGCCTTTGCCGCCGAAGAATGTCAACGCCAGGAAAAGCACGGTCAGCAAGCCAGCCACCAGACCACCGACGATCTTCACCCACAGCCGTTGGGCGCGGATGGCGCGCCCGGTGAGCCATCCGAAAAGGACAGCCAAGCTGAGGATGACCACCAGGATGAGAAGATTGACTAACATGGTAGATGTCTCCTTAGAAGAGAGATGGGATTTTGCTGCGATCACCGGCCGGGCTGATCGCTTAAAACGGTTTGAACATCATGAGCCAGGTGATGAGGGCCAGACTACCATAGCCAACGAGCGCCAGACGCCAGGGGCTGACGCTGGCCAGGATGGCGTCCAACTCCTCACGCGGGGCCGGGCGTTCGGCCGGCATGGGCTTGCCCCTGATTGTATAAGGTAGTCCGGCCGCCCGACGGGCCGCGCTGTAAGGGCCGCCACCCCAGACGGCCATCAAGACCACCATGACCACCAACAGGCCGATGGAGACCCAAATCCAGCCCTCCCTCCACCAGCGACCGGTAAGCCCGGCCGCGATGCCGGCCAGGAGCAGCGGGTAAAGGGAGAGGTACAGGCCCTTGTAGGAATTGGCGGATAGCTCGAGCAAAACTTTGATGCGCTAGTTCAACTTCTGGTGAGGCCCAACCCTCATGCTGCTTCCGCTTGCGCCTGTCGCAAAAACAGGATGCCTGTCACAGCAATGACAAGATGGAGTATCGTAAAAGGGATATAAGAGCTGGCGCTATAACCGCGTGTGATCCAGATGATGTCCGCCACAGCACCGCGCAATAGCTCGGCGAAAACAAGGACCCACACCATGATCTGGTGTTGCAAAGGTGAGCGTGACGCGACCAGGGCAAAAGCTCCCAAAACGCCGAATTCTAATACAAAGACCAGCCAGGCATCCATAAAAGCTTGCACGGCCAAAGGTTCGGTATTCATGGGTGCGGGCAAGTTATCGGCCAGCATCTGCTTTCCGTCTCCCACAAACAAGAACCAAATGTTTATGATGACCAGCAACAAGTAAAACACGCCTACAACGCGGAACCACCAGGTTAACTTTTTCATGGAAATTCTCCTCTTAAGTCAATGTGTCAATGGAATGGCAAATACAGATGAGATCGTTACTCCTGACTTTCTTCTATCTGATCGATAGGCAAATCCTCTAGCGGCCTGGCCGTCCACTCTTGTAAAAACTGCGCTAATTCCTGTGGGTCTTTGAAACCCCGCCGCACAGCCATGTGGGGGTCTTCCAGTGTGTAGCGCCAAACTGTCGGCGCATGGGAGTGGGTCCGCTTTTCCGGCCACAGACTAAGGATGAAACTATAGTGGCGCAACGGTCGCTTCCCAAAATCTTTATCCATGCCCACTTTCCATTTAGCTGGTTATGTGTTACTCTGTGTCCATCTTAGATGACCATCATTTAGAGATCATTTATTGGGGCGTGAGATGCCGGCCATGCTACATATTCATCTGTTGGGTGGCCTGATTATCAAACACCATGAGACGCCTGTAACGGGCTTCATTTCCAACAAAGCGCCCGCTTTGCTGGCTTATCTGGCAGTCACCCGCCGGCCGCACCGCCGCGAGGCGCTGGCCGGTTTGCTTTGGGGGGAGATGCCCATCGAGGCGGCAGCTAACAACCTGCGCCAGACCCTCACCAACCTGCGCAAGCTGGTCGATCCCTATCTGACGATCACCCGCGATGAGGTTGCCTTTGCGGCGACCGCCCCCTATGGGCTCGATGTGGAAGATTTCGTCAACCTGCTAGGCCGCCAGCGCGCTCAACCAGATGCCTCACACCTTGAGCCATTGCGGCAGGCTGTGGCCCTCTATCGGGGCGACTTCCTGGCTGGTTTCTATGTCCGTGATGCGCCTGACTTTGAGGAATGGGTGCTGTTACAGCGGGTGCAGCTACGCGACCTGGCCGTGGACGGTCTGGCAAGCCTGACCCAACTCCTGTTGGAAAGTGGTCAGGCTTCGGAGGCCATCGTTGCCTCTGGCCAATTGCTGGCGCTAGACCCCTGGCGAGAGGAGGCCCATCGCTGGCGTATGTTGGCCTTGGCGCGCTGCGGGCAGAGCAGCGCTGCCCTGGCCCAATATCAGAGCTGCCGCGCCATCTTGCGCCGGGAGTTCAACGTCGAGCCATCGGATGACACAACAACCCTCTACGAGCGTGTCCGCGCTGCTCAGACCGGCCGGCGCCATAACCTGCCTGCGTCGGTCACCAGTTTTGTGGGGCGTCACAAGGAGATGGCGGAGCTGCGTAGCCTGCTTACTAGCCCGCAAACGCGCCTGTTGACCCTGGTTGGCCCCGGCGGCGCTGGCAAAACGCGCCTGGCGCTGGAGGTAGCTAGAAACGGCCAGGCCCTGTTTCTCAACGGCGTTTGCTACCTCTCCCTGACGCCAACCCGGCCGGCGCGGAGCAGTTAGCCCAGGCCCTGGCTCAGGCCCTGAATGTTCCTTTGGTCGGGACGCCGCCGGCCGGGTCCCAGATCATGGCCTTTTTGCGTTCCAAAGAGATGCTGCTCGTGTTGGACAACCTGGAGGAATGGTTGGAAGCCCGGGCCTGGCTCAGCCAGCTACTGGCCCAGTCCCCGGATGTGAAAATCCTGGTCGCCTCCCGCCAACGTCTCGATTTGCAGGCCGAGCGTGTCTATCTCCTGTCTGGCCTACCCCTGCCTGCTCCCTCCGACGATCCTCTGACTGCCGATGCTGTGGCCCTGTTCCAGCGTCGGGCGCGCCGGGTGCAGCCCGATTTTACCCTGACGCCAGCCGAAGCAGACACCGCTGCCCACATCTGTCGCCTGGTGGAGGGGTTGCCTCTCGGCATTGAGCTGGGGGCGGCCTGGGCCGGCCGGTTGAGTTGCGCCCAGATCGCCACCGAAATTGAGCACAACCTCGACTTTCTGGTAACCGATCGGGAGGATGTCCCCTTGCGCCAGCGCAGTTTGCGCGCCGTTTTTGATTGGTCATGGGGGCGTCTGACCCCCACCGAACAGACAGCCTTCGCGCATCTGGCTGTCTTCCATGGCCCCTTTGCCTACGCCGCAGCCGAGGCCACGGCCGCTGTCTCTCGCCAGGTGTTGTCGGCGCTGGTGGACAAATCATTGGTGTGGCGGCGTAACCATCTCTACCAATTGCACGAGGTAGCCCGGCGCTTTGGCCTGGAGAAACTGATCCAGGCCGGCCAGCTGCCGGCCGCCCAAACCCGCCACGCCCACACCTACGCCCATTTCCTGGCCCAACACATCCAGGCGTTGCAAGGCGCTAATCAGCAGGTTGGTCTGGTCGCCATCGAACGCGAGATGCAAAATGTCACCGCAGCCTGGCAATGGATTGTTGCCACCCAGGATGTCTCCAATCTGGATGTCGCCACCGATGGGCTGTACCACTTCCTGGCTATTCGTAGCCTCTTTCGCGCCGGCCTGGAGATGTTCGGCGCGGCGCGGCGTGCCTTGCAACCGCTGGCCGACGACCCCACCGTCCGCCGTGTTTATGGCCGGATGATGGCTCGTGAGGGGCGTTTCCTTTCCTTCCTCTCCTGCTATGCCGAGGCCAAGACGTTGCTCTCTGAAAGCCTGGAGATTGCCCGCGCCACCGCCGACCCCAACGAAATAGCCTTTGCCCTCAATCACTTGGGCGGCACGGCCCGTATGGAAGGGGACCTGGCCGTGGCAGAAGAGTACATCCGGGCCAGTTTGGCCTTGCGTCGGCAGACGGGCGATCTCGCGGGACAGGCTGTCGCCTGGTTGGAGTTGGCTGGCATCGCTTTCATGGCGGCCGATTACATCACCGCTCATGCCCGTTGTGAGATGGGGCTGCCGGTGGCTGAAACGGCCGGCGACCTGCAATCAACGGCTCACCTCCTCACCGGCCTTAGCCTGACCTGTCGGGAGTTGGAGCGTCTTGACGACGCGCTGGCCTACGGTCGTCGCGCCCAGGAGGTATATGAGGCTCTGGGCGACCGTTACGGCGTCATCCAGGTGGCGCTCACTCTGGGTGAACTGAGCCGTCGCTTGGCGCGTTGGGAGGAAGCGCGCCATTTTTGTAACCAGGCGATACAAGTCAGCCAGGAAATCGGTCACCGTTCAGGCGAAGCTGATGGGCATTTTCGGCTTGGGCAGGTGGAGAGTGACCTGGGACAGCGGCAAGAAGCGATACGCACGTTCCATCTGGCCCTGACTCTGGCTCAAGAGATTCAGGAGACGCCCATGATGTTGGATACCTTGCTGGAGATCGGCTGGCTGTTGCTTTCAGACGGCAAGGTGGGACAGGCGCGTACCATCCTCCACTTCCTGAGCACCCAACCGTTGTTCTCCCAGACCAGCCGCGCACGTCTGACGCAGGGACTGGCCCGGCTAGGGCATAACCGCCAGGAGGATCACGCCACTGCTGCATCCCTTTCATTGGCCGAAATGGTGGCCTTAGCCGCTGAATAAGGCGTCTCCCCATTCGTTACCCCTCATTCCCGTTTCTAATTCCATCGGCCTGGGTATAATAGCGTCAGGTTAGATGGTTGCTGTCCAGTATGAGTCGCCGATCACCGGCGGCTCTGAAAAATGAAAGGATTCTATGCGATTCGGTGGGCGAAGAGATTTACCGGCAATGTGGGTGCGTATACCTATCAACAATATAGCCTGCACTCCCCTGGAGCTGTAAAGCATGAAGGGCGCCGACGAGGTTAGCGACGAACAGCTCATGGGGCGGGTTGTGCGCGGAGAGAGCGCCGCTCTGGAAATATTGTACCAGCGCTACGCCTCTTCTGTGATGGGGTTGGCGTTTAAGATTGTGCGTGATCGTGGTCTGGCGGAAGAAGTTGTGCAGGAAACTTTTCTGCGCATCTGGTTGCGCCGTAGCGCCTATGACGCCGGCCGGGGTAAAGTCTTGGTCTGGGTGCTGGGCATTGCCCGTAATCTGGCCATTGATGCCTGGCGTCGGCGCCAGGTGCGCCCCCATGTGTTGGAGAGCGAGGTGGAGTGGGAGCGAATGCATCAAATCGTTTCCCAGTTACCCGGCGTCTCAGACACCGCTCATGCTCTCCTGTTAGCTCAACAGGTACGCGTTGCGCTGGACGCCTTGCCAGAAGCGCAGCGCGTGGTGATTGAACTCTCTTATTTCCAGGGTTTAACCCGGCAGGAAATTGCTGCCGTGACTGGTCAGCCGCTGGGCACGATTCACACTCGCGCCCGCCTGGCCTTGCAAAAACTGCGTGAATTGCTGCCCACCCTGGAAGAGAATGCGTGAATGTGATGGATCCCATTGAGGAGTTAATGCCTTTTTATGCCTTAGGTACACTGGCGCCAGACGAAATGGCGCAGGTCGAGGCTTATATTGTCGTGAATGGAGAGGCCAGAACTCAGTTAGAAGAGATGCTGGCGGTGACCGCCTCTTTGTCCCTGGCGACAGAACCCATGACGCCCCCCTCTCTGACGGGAATGCCCTGGCAGCAGGACGGCGTGGTGAAGGAAGCTATGCCGGTGGCCGCGCTCCGGCCGGTTGTGAGTTGGCGCACCCGCTGGCAGCGCTGGTGGCAGCAACGTTCGGCCACGGCGCTGCCCGCCCTGGCAGGAGTGGCGCTGGCCATAGCCTTGTTAGCGGTGGGTTGGACAGTTCTTCTACGTCAGGAGGTGACCCGTCTCCAGGCTGAGAATGAGCAGCTGCGGCAAACGTTGCTGGAGCAAGAGGCGCAATTTGCCCTCATTACCGCCCCTGAGGTGACCTACACCACCCTGGGGGGGTTGGAGGCGCAGCCACATGCTCAGGGTCGGCTCTACATGCCGCCCAATGCTACAGACGCCCTACTCGTTTTGTTGAGCCTGGAACCGCTACCGGCCGATGAGACCTATCAGGTGTGGCTCATTCGCGACGGCGCGCCCATGGCCGCCGGTCTCATGATGGTGGACGAAGCCGGGCGCGGCACGATGCCCGTGCGGGTGGATCGCCCCCTGAGCGATTTCGATGCCATTGGTGTCTCGCGTGAACCGGCCGGGGGCAGCCCCCAGCCGACCATCGTCGTTCTACTCGGTGACATCTAGCCTGGCCCGGCCGCGCCTGATCTAAAATACCCCTGGTTCTCACCGCAAAGGCGCAAAGGGCACGAAGGTTTTCTCTTTCTTGGCGTTCTTTGCGCCTTCGCGGTTCCAGCATTCTTTTCTCACCGCAAAGGCGCAAAGGGCGCGAAGGTTTTCTCTTTCTTGGCGTTCTTCCCCCCGTTTTTACGGGGGCTTCGCGATTCCACCCTCTGGTTCTCACCGCAAGGGACACGTAGGGGCGAACCTGTGTGTTCCCCCCCTGTGTGTTCGCTCCAATGAACAAAAAGTGAACACCTTTTAGTCTGGTAAAGCTCTCCCCATCGGCGGCACAATATTCATGGGCGGGTGTTATGCACCTGTCACCGCCGGTAAATGCAGACCGCGCTCCGGTACGTAATAGTAGGGTATAGCGTTACGTTGGCACAGTCTGGTTGAAGCCAGGCGCGCTATCTCAGGCAGGGCCAGACGCCTCAGCCGGCAACTTTCTTTAGGAAGGTCCAGATGAATCTTTCCCAATTTTTCCGTTCTCGCGGCTTACGACTGGCGATCTTTTTGAGCCTGTTCTGGCTCGTTCTATCGTCCACAGCGTCACCGGCCGCGGCCCACCCTTTGGGAAACTTCACCATCAGTCGCTATACGCGGTTGGAGTTGCGCCCCGGTGAGGTGCAGCTGAAATACATTGTGGATATGGCGGAAATCCCCACCTTTCAACTCTGGCCTGTCATCGATGGGAATGGCGATGGGGTGGTGGATGGGGCGGAAAGTGATCGTTACCGCCACCAGTTGCTCACTCAGGTACAGCCCCACCTTAAATTACAGGTCGCCGGCCGGCCGCTTTCCTTACAGACCGGCCCGACCACCCTCAGCTTCCCGGAAGGCCAGGGGGGTCTGCCCACGCTGCGCTTCGAGGCGCTTTTCAGCGCCCCCTGGCCGGCGGCCGACTCCTCGCTGGCCCTCAGCTATCAAGACGACAACTACCTTGACCGCCTGGGCTGGCAGGAAGTGGTGGTGCAGGCTGGCGACGGCGTTTCCCTGCTCGCCAGCAGCGCCCCAACCGCCGATTTGAGCCAGGAGCTGCGCGCCTACCCCGAGGATTTATTGCAAAGCCCGCTGCAAGTGCGCACGGCCGAGATAGAACTGGCCTTCAGCGCTGCCCCGTCCTCCACGGGCCTGGGGAGCGCATCAACGCTCCCGGCACAGGCTACGGCTATCGCCAATCCCGACCGCTTCAGCGCCGACCGCCTGGCCAACCTCATCACCACCACCACGTTAGGGCCGGCCGCCCTGGGGTTGGCGCTGGTGACCGCTTTTGGTCTGGGGGCGGCTCATGCCCTGACCCCCGGCCACGGCAAAACCATTGTCGGCGCTTACCTGGTGGGTTCACGCGGCACAGCCCGGCACGCCCTGTTCCTTGGCTTGACCACTACCTTCACCCATACAGCCGGCGTTTTTCTCTTTGGTTTGTTGGTCCTCTTCGCTTCCCGCTTCATTTTGCCCGAAACGCTCTACCCCTGGCTGGGCGTTCTCTCTGGATTGATGGTGGCGGTGATTGGCTTCACGTTGCTGCGCGCTCATTGGCGGCGCTGGCGCGGCTATCGTGACCCACGCGAACATGAACCAGGCTACCACACCCATTTTGGTGTTGGACATACCCATTTGCCGCCCGGACATGCTCACCATCATGACCAGGCGCAAGAAGGAAGCCTGGCCTACACGCAGCCGCATAGCCATGATCATGACCACCCACATCCCCATGACCACCACCATGATCATGACCATGATCATCACCACGCACACCCGGCCCCAGAAAGTGTCACCTGGCGCAGTTTGCTCGCCCTGGGCATATCTGGTGGGTTGCTGCCCTGTCCCTCTGCGCTGGTTTTGCTCCTGGCCGCCATTGCACTCAATCGAGTCGGCCTGGGCCTGGCGCTGATCGTTATGTTCAGCCTGGGATTAGCGACGGTGCTAACCGGCATTGGTCTGTTGATGGTGTACGCCGGACGTTTGCTGGAGCGCCTGCCAGCTGGTACGGGTCGCCTGACACGTGTCTTGCCAGTTATCAGCGCTGTCTTCATCACCCTGGCCGGCCTGATCATCACCATACAGGCGGCGACCCAAACCGGCCTGTTGTAGATGGAGGAGGGGTTATTGAGTTTTACCAGAGAGAAACCTTTACTTGCTACCCACCATTGCTATCGCGACTTTAATCTTAGGAGAGGTTGATTATGCAGCTTTCACATCTGTTTCGGCGTTATCTGAGCCGCGTCCTTTTGGTAGCGGCCACCACCAGCCTGTTGGCGTTGACCTTGCTCATCAGCGCCCATTGGGCGGATGCTTCCAGTCATCGCGAAGCCCCCTTGATTTCCAAGGACCCCTTCGCCGACAACACCGATACCTACGTGTTTATTCCCGAAGGCGTGACCGATCGTATTGTGCTTGTCGCCAGTTGGATTCCCTTTGAAGGCCCGGAAGGAGGTCCCAACTACTTTGAGTGGGACGACAATGTTCTGTATGACATTTACATTGATGTGGATGGAGACGCTGTCAGTGAAGTCACCTATACGCTTCAATCGAAAGTTGAGGTTCTCAACCCCGACACCTTCCTCTACAACACCGGCCCTATCCTTTCCGTCCACGACGCCACCTGGAACCGACGCCAGGTCTACACGGTGACAGAGCAGTTTGAGGCCGGGATGCAGCCCGTAGGGCAGGTTGAAACGGCAACCGATGTGGTGGCCGGTGAAATGGCCCCGCCAGTCAACATCGGCAGTAAGTCGACGCCCGATTATGCCTCGCTGGTGGCTGAGACCATCTACACCTACACTGATCCTAACAATGGGGACGAGGTGATGGTCTACGCCGGCCCGACGGATGATGCCTTCTGGGTCGATTTGCAAGTTTTCGATCTCCTGACCCTGCGCGGTCAGGCGGCGCCGGTGGGCTATGACGCTGGCAACAACGATCCCATCGACTCCCTATCCGGCTTTAATGTCCACACTCTGGTCATCGAAGTGCCTATCGACCGCCTGGTGCGCAACGATGAGCCGGTGCTGGGTGTGTGGTCGGCGGCGCGGCGCGCCTCCCTGCCGGTTCTCAATCAACGCGGCGGCGGTGACCATGTGCAGGTTTCCCGTCTGGGTATGCCTCTGGTCAACGAGGTGGTCTTGCCCCTGGGCCTGAAGGATGTCTTCAACGCCATTCCTCCCAGCGCCGACCTGGGTGCTTATGCCTTGCTGCAAGGCAGCGTGGAGGACCCGGAAGTGGGCGTCTTGCTGTGCGCTTTGTATGGCGTGCCGTTGCCTGGCGACTCCGATGCTGACTGTCATACGGAGTACACGGCCGGCGTGCCTCGCACCGGTCGCGGCGACATCTTCGACATTTTCCTGACCGGCATGGTGTTGACCAGTGAGTTCACCATCAACACTGCCTCTGGGCCGCTTACGCTGCCGGCCGGGTTCAATGTCAATCAGCCGGCCGGCGTCATTCCGGCCGAAATGATCCGCATCAACACCGCCGTCAGCGGTGACCTGTGCGCCCCCACCCCCAGCCGCCTCGGCGTCTTGGGCGGCGACGCCTGCGGGTTCCCCAACGGCCGGCGCTTGACGGATGATGTGATTGAGATCGAGTTGCTGGCGGTAGCCGGCGCGGCTTATCAGGTATTGGACGGTCGTGATGCCGACTTTGCTTTCAACGCCGACCTCATCGATGTCCTCGATGATGGCCTGGATGGCAACGATGTTCCCTTCCAGGACACCTTCCCCTACATGGCCATCGCTCAATCGGGTCAGGAGCATCTGCATCAAAACCCCCTCGGCCCGCCCACCAGCGTCAACCTGACCTCCCTCAGTGGCTTGCTAGATGGCCCCTCCTGGTTGGTGTGGTTGGAAATCGCTCTGGGTGGCCTCTTGTTGGGTAGTTGGGTCGCCTGGGTCATTCGTCGCCGTCGCCCCAGCTCCCTCTAAGGTAGCAGTCAGGACTGGAGAGTCTGCCCGCAGCGGG
>DAOTXO010000104.1:0-8976 GCA_034435495.1 Anaerolineae bacterium | reverse complement strand
GGCCGCATCGATGCGGCCGGCGGCTATCCGGAAACCTGCGTCTTGCACTACAAGCCCGCCATGTCCCTCTACCCCGGCCACACCCCCACCTACTACGCCGCCGTTACCAACAACTACATCGTCTATCCCTGGGAACTCGACCGCGACCTCAAGACAGAGGGGGCGCTAGGTATCTGGAACTGAGCCGGCCGGCGTGCGTTTGACCAGGAAGCCAAACTTTGCTACGATCCTGGTCTCGAATGCGTCCATGCGACCGGTGATGATCGGGCCCTTAGCGGCGAAGGCCGTCGAACCGCGTCAGGTCCGGAAGGAAGCAGCGCTAAGGCGTTTCCTTCGGGTGACTAGGAGAGCCTGGTTGTCATCGGTCTCATGGACGCATTCACCTTATACCGGGTCCGACCAGACCGATGCCGGCTTCGGCCCCCATGCTATCACGTCGCATGGCTTTACTCCCGACCTCTAAAGCTTCACTGCGTTGGTTCGCCCTCCTGGTGGGCCTGATCGGCCTCCTCACCGTTGGCTATGCTGCCGCCCAGGACGTTTACACCGTCTATGTTGATCATCAGCCGGTGATGGTGCGCGGACGCTACGCCACCGTCGCAGAAGTCCTGGCGGCGGCCGCCATTCCCTGGTCATCCTCCGACTGGATCGACCCCGCCCCCCAGACCCCGGCCGACCCGGAGACGGTCATTCAACTGCGGCGCGCCCGAACAGTGACATTGCGCACTGAAGAGGGAGAACGCAGCGTGCCAACCCACCAGGCCACGCTGGGGGCTTTGGTGCGCGAACTCGGTCTGACGTTGCAACGCGGCGATCAGATCATGGCTGACGGCATTTTGGTCAATCTGCGCCAGCTGGAGCAGACGCCCTTGCCGGCCGTCTTGCAGGTGGGGCGGTTTCGCAGTGTCACCCTGGTGGACAACGATCAACAACGTCTGCTGTATACCGCCGCCCAGACGGTGGGGCAGGTGCTGGCAGAAGCCAATGTCATTTTGTATGCTTCCGATGGCGTGGAGCCGGCCGCTGACGCCTGGATCACGCCGGGCATGGTCATCACCCTGCAACGCTCCCAGCCGCTGACGATTGTGGCCGATGGGCGCATTATCCAGACCCGCAGCCACCACACCAATGCCCTGGACGTCGTGGCCGAAGCCGGCATCGGCCTGGTGGGGTATGACTTCACCCGGCCCGGCCCCGAAACCCGCTTGACGGCCGACGCGGTCATCGAAGTGGTGCGGGTGACGGAAGATTTTCAGCTGGTGGATACCTCCCTTCCCTTTCAGACGATGTGGCAGCCCAGCGACCAACTGGAGATAGACAATGTGGTGCGTCTACAGGCGGGCGAGCCGGGTATCCAGCGCCAGCGGGTGCGGGTGCGCTATGAAAATGGAGTTGAGGTCAGCCGCATGGTGGATGGGGAGTGGGTGGCGCGGGAACCGTTGCCGGAGATCATCGGCTATGGCACCCGGATTGTGGTGGGTGTGGTGGAGACGCCCGAAGGGCCGCGTGAATATTGGCGCAAAGTGCGGATGCGCGTCACCTCCTACACCGCCGCCTCGGCCGGCCGTTCCCCCGACGATCCACTATATGGCATCACCGCCAGCGGCCGGCGACTGACCAAAGGCATTGTCGCCGCCGACCGCAGTGTGGTTCCCTTCGGCAGCACGGTTTATGTGCCGGGGTATGGCAACGGCTATGTTGGCGATGTCGGTGGGGGTGTCGTGGGGCGCTGGATCGACCTGGGCTACGACGCCCACAACTACGTCTCCTGGTCGGGCTACGTGGATGTCTATTATCTGACGCCCATTCCGCCGCCGGATCAAATCAACTACCTGCTGCCCGGCCAGCTCCCCTGATCCCATGCCCTCCACTCCCCAGGCGCTGCTGGAAGCGCATGGTTTGCACCCCAGGATCAGCCTGGGCCAGAACTTTCTCTTCGACGACAACATCTTGCACAGCCTCGTCGTCGCGGCTGAGGTGACGCCGGCCGACCAGGTGTTGGAGATTGGCCCCGGCCTGGGCAGCCTGACCCACCATCTGGCGCGTAGCGCGCAACGGGTGGTGGCGGTGGAACTGGACGAGCGCCTCATCCCCGTGTTACACCAGCAGCTGGCTGCCTATCCGCAGGTGGAGATTATCCACGGAGATATTTTGACCCAGGATTTAGCCCGGCTCTTCCCATCCGCCCCGTACAAGGTAGTAGCCAACGTGCCCTATTACATCACCGCTGCTATCTTGCGCCATCTGCTGGCGAGCGCCGCCCGGCCGGCCGTGATGGTGTTGACGGTGCAAAAAGAGGTGGCAGAGCGCCTGACGGCGACGCCGGGAAATCTCAGTTTGCTGGCGGTATCGGTGCAGTTCTACGGCCGGCCGACGCTGGTGGGTGTAATCAAGGCGGGCGCTTTCTGGCCCCGGCCGGAGGTGGATTCAGCCATTGTTAAGATCGATTTGCGCGGTCAGACACCGCCCTTCGACGACGAGGCCCTCTTTTTTCGTCTGGTGCGAGCCGGCTTCAGCCAGAAACGCAAGCAGCTCAAGAACAATTTGCGCGGCCTGGGGTTGACTCCGCCACAGCTGGCCGCTGTCTTAATTGAGGCTGGCGTCGACGGCCGGCGTCGGGCGGAAACAGTGGCCCTGGTGGAGTGGGCGCGTCTGGCGGCGTCCGTGCGGACGTATCTGCCGGCCGGGCCCCGTTAGGGCGTCAATTCAATACTCTGGATCAGTTGCTCTAGCACAGCGCCATAGGGGTTGCCGGGCGCGCCATCTGCCCCCAGAACCACCACCAGCGTTGTCTCATTTCCCAGAGCCGCCAGGCGCAGCACACCGCTGTTGTCTTCCAGTGTGCCGGACAGCGTCAGAGTAGCTGCCGACAGGCCATGGATGGTGGTTGTCTGCAACGCTTCCACCACCTCCAGATTACCCGTTTGCTCCCCTTGACCTAGAAAAGCATCGGAGAAGAACTGCAAAAAGGCGGCCGGCTCATTCAGCCCCAATGCCGCAAACTCGGCCGTCGGGGTCATAAAAAGCTGCGCGCTAACGTCCTGATCGGGGTGGGTGATGGTGATCACATCCGCTTCTTCCGTTGTCACACTCCACGTGTCGGGGGCCTGGAAGGTGAGTCCCCACGTTTCATCGGTGTGGGTGAGCCAGGTGACAGCGCTTGGGTCGGTGCCCCGCCCACAGGCGACCAACCAGACGAAACTGAACAGCCAACCGGCCGGCCACAGCAGCCGACGCCGGTCGAAGGGGCGGGTAGCCCGGATACGAGGCATGAAGACCAATGGTTTCCAAAACATGACAATCGTAATCCTTTGCTTGGACATCTATCACTTGTTACCCATAACGGGCTGACCTAAAGTTATGTCAGGCGGCGGAGTATGGGCTGGCTCCGCCTGCCGTGTTGGCGCTTTTCCTGCGCGGCCCACGGAGGATATGCGATGCGTGTGATCATTGATCGTGGTTTGTGTGATGCCAGTTTATCCTATTGCGCCCGGTGTTCGGCCGCCTTCATTCGCCACCCTTTGGGGGTCGACCGTCATTGCATTATGGACATTGTGGAGGATGGGAAGGACACTCTGACAATTGAGATGCTGACGGATGGGCGTCATATTGAGCTGGAACTGACCGATGAACAACGGCTGCTGGCCAGTGTGGAGGGGTGGGAAGCGTTGGCCGATTTTGACCCGGCGTTGTTCCGTACCGGCGCTTTGGAGCGGTGGCGCGAACTGCGTCAGTTGCAAACAGCGGCCCACGGTTGAGGGGGCTGTCGGCGTGCCTGCGCCGACGCTGGTCATTCCCATAACGCCCGCGCCCGACGTGTATCCAGGTCGGGCATTTCTTTTTCCAGCAACTCCAGCACATCCATCACATACGTGGCTGCCCCTTCGCAGGCAGCCAGGGGCGGTTGTTGCCACAGGCCCGGCAGACGCTCAGCGGAATGGGCCGGGGCCAGCGGTAGACGCGCCAGAATAGCTGACAGGCGCTTCACCTGGGTGACATTGAGATAGACGCGGTTGAGGCCGGCCAGCACGCCTAAACAATGGCGCGTCACTATTCCCAGCTGGGTGTAAAAGTAGAACCAATCTTCCCGCGCTACCCCATGTTCTGTCAAGCGCCACAACGGGGGAAAGTCGAGATGTTCCGCCACCATGCGCCGCGCCAGCGGTTCCGGGTAGAACGCCAGCTGCGCCCGCCAGGCGTCGTATAGGCTCTGGCCGTGCAGCGTCTGGGCGTGCAGGAAATCATCCATCCGTCCTTGCAGGGCTGGTGTGGTGTGGTGGGCGCGTTGCAAACGAGCGCTCCAGTTGGCCCAGGCTGTCAGCGGTGTGTGGTCAAGCTCCAGACGCAGATCGCCAATCTGATAGGTTTCGCGCCAGACACCCTCGTCATCTCCGGCCAGGGCTAAACGCTCACCGGCCAGCGGGCGCAGCGGCATGGGGGTGAGCCAGGCCAGGTCGACCAGCCCATCCCAGCCGATCACGAAGTCGAGACTGGAATAGGCATCCGCCAGGCCGCGCGCAGCCGAACCCACCAGCAAAATCAGGGGGATGCGTGGGTGGGGG
Source organism: Anaerolineae bacterium (assembly GCA_034435495.1). GTDB lineage: Bacteria > Chloroflexota > Anaerolineae > Promineifilales > Promineifilaceae > DAOTXO01. Next base: position 4,414 of record DAOTXO010000104.1, on the reverse strand, counting down.
GTGTAATGGCGGGCAATGGCCTGGGCCAACCCCTGTCGCCACTGGTCGGCCGGCGTCATCCTTTTTCCCTCCTGTGCCAGGCTGGCCCGGCGAAAATCCCCACGCTCTCGCCATAACGCTGCACCGAATCCGCCAGCGATAGGGACCCGGCCAAAACCGCCTCTTCATATTGGCGTGACCAGTGAGGAATGAAAGAACGGGCCCATTTCCATTCTTGATACAGCAAGACTGCCAATGGCCCGCCCCCGTCCAGGTAGCCGCTGGAATGAAAATCACGCTCTGTCTCTTCACGGGGATAGGGCAGGCGTACCAGAGTGATGCGCCAGGTTCCTCGTTGCCAGACAATTTGCGCATAGCCAGCCTGAGGGTTGCCATCCAGAGGGCAGCCGACAGAACCGCTGTTCACCACTTGACACCTCCCCACCTGCCGCACAAAAAAGCGGTGGGTGTGACTGGTGACGAAAAGGTCGGGGGCGGGCGCGATTTGCTGTTGAATCTCTTCCTCGGTTGCGCCGGGCATAATTCCGTCCCGGTTGTGGCGCATGGAGGCGTGAGCCGCCCGCAGCTCGCTGCCATCCGGCGCGTAGAGGGTGAAATAGGGCGGCATCTGTCTCAACTGCGCCAGTCGCCCGTCCAACTGAGCGTGTGTCCATAGCGAGGATTGGTGAATCTCCCTTTCCGCAGCTGTTCTGGGGGTCTCGCTTTCCCACGAGAGGACATACTCCTCGTGGTTGCCCATTGTGTAATGCCACCCGTCAGCTGTAACCCGCGCCTGTATCATCTCCCAACAGCGGCGGGAGCATGGCCCACGATTGACCACGTCGCCATTGACGAGGGTGAGATCAGGTTGCCAGCTGGCCATATGTGCCAGCACAGCCTCCAGGGCCGGCCGGTTGCCGTGAATATCAGACAAGACCGCCAGTTTCATACCGGGGAGCTTAACGCCGGAAGGGGTCGCGTTGACGCGGCGTGGGACGGGAGCCGATGTAGATCAACCCGGCCGCGCCGACCAGCGCCAGGGCGGCCACCAGCAGAGGAATAGGGTCGAAACGCGCCGACTGGGGTGTCACCAGCGCTTCTTGAGGGGCGGCCGGTGGGGCGTCCACAACGGTGGCGGTTGGCAGGGGGGCCAGGGCCACAGCTTCTGCCTGGCTGGTAGTGGGGCGGCTGATGTCTGGAGCCTGGGTGACGACCAGGGCAACCGCTACGGCCGGCGTTGGTGTGCGGCTGGGGGCCGAGGTAAAGGTGGCCGGCCAGGGCGGCCAGGTAGCGGATGGCAGCGTATTGAGGCGGGCAGCGGGACGGGTAGGCTCTGGGGGGACGGGGGAGGCAACCGGCGGCGGTGGCGCGGTGGGGGTGATGAGGGTGGTCAGGGGCTGGTCGTCGTCGGTCGGGGTGAGCGTGGCGGCGGCCGGCGGCGCGCTGGTTGCAGTTGTGGTGGGAGAAGCGGGCGGTGCGCTGATCCCCCGATGAGTAGGAGACCCCAGGATGATCGACCAATAGATCCACCCATCAGCCGCCGTCACCTGCCCAACGCCGATGTCCTGATAGATGAGGTTGAGCAAGGTTTCCTGGGTGAACTCAGCATTGGCCCACCAGGCGATGACTCCTTCCGGGCCATTGGTTCCTGCGTACAGCACCTCAATGCCGCTGCCCTGGTAACCACTCTGGCGCAACCGGGCTTCCAGGTCGTTGCCATCCGCTCCCGTATGGGTTAAGGTCGCGGCGGCCGCCATGTGGGCCGCCTGATCCCTGGCCGCTTGCTGCAAGGCGGATTCTGGGTTGAAGGCAGGCAATCCGGCCGCCCGGCGCTGTTCGTTGGCCAGCTGGATCAGGATAGCGCTGATGTCTCCACTCGTTTGAGCAGCTGCATACCCTCCCCGACTAAGGAGGAGCCACACCAGCATCATCCAGCTGAGTCGCCATCGTACCCCGCTTCTCATTGACCCTGAGTGTAACATAAATTGACAAAATGCACACAACCCGCCTGCGATATGGGGTTTTACCCGTAGGCGAGAATTGGGGGTGCAACCTTTTCCGGCCGGCTGCGTAATGAACAGTAACGAACATCAACCATGGAGAAGAGGCTATGTCTCAAAAACGTTTAACCCGTTCAACCCACAACCGCATGATCGCTGGCGTAGCCGGCGGTCTGGCTGAGTATTTGAACATTGATCCCACCATTGTGCGCTTGATTTTAGCGCTCACCATGCTCCCCGGCGGCATTCCCGGCTTGATCATTTACCTGATCCTGGCGCTTGTAATGCCAGAGGGTGAAGTTTACGCCGCCTGATAAGTAAACGCTATCTTACCTCAACCTTGCATAAGAGGCACAACATGACTGAAAAACGTTTGGTTCGCTCACAAGATCGGATGTTTCTGGGGGTGTGTGGCGGCCTGGCCCGCTATTTCAACATCGACCCCACCCTGGTGCGTTTGTTGTATGTTTTCTTGTCCCTGGGCAGCTTTGGAACCGGCTTGCTCATTTATGTGCTGTTAGCCGTTTTGATGCCCGACGACAACTACGTTGGTTCGGTGGAACATTTTGACCCCGAAGAAGAAGTGGTAATCAAATCCTGACGGGCGGTCCAGCCCGGCCGGGTTTGTGGCCGCGCTGAACATCCTCCTGACTCGTCGTGCGGCCGGGCGGCTGTCGTTGAAACGATAGCCGCCTTTTTTCATGCCCCTTGGAGCAACGCCTTGACCGCCCAGAGGTTGGCCGCCTGGCGCACGAAGTTTGTGCGGCTGCCCAATTTAGGAAAGAAGTGACGATAGTGGCTGTGTTAGGCGCGTAACTCATGGCTGCCCATCTGGTGTCAGAACATACTCGAGATGAATGTCTTCTGGTTCCAGCGCGAGCAACTCCGCATCTGGCTCTGGCGTGACTTTACAGCCCAATCGTAGGTAAAAGTTGATAGTGTGTTCAGAAGGGGTGGCCGAAATATACAAGCCCTTCGCGCCCCGTTGCCTGGCTTCGACTCTGGCCAAGTCGAAGAGCTGCTGGCCTAGCCCCTGGCTCCGATAATCGCGGCTGATATGAAGCATCTTGATCTGGAGCAGGTCTCTATGCTTGCCGATGAAGTGGCTCTCCAGGACAGCGGCGCCGATAAGTCGGTGGTCGTCAAACAGGCCGTAAAACCATCCGCCATGATCATAGCAGGCTTCCAGAATAGGCGTGTATTTCTGGGCCTCGCCTGGCGGCCAGCCACGCATGTCATAATGTTCTGGTCGTAGGACCAAAACTCCATGTTCAAGACAGTACACCGCGTCGATGATTTCGCTTCGATCAATCGTCCAGATTTCCTTGACTTCGTCACGCGAGAGTTTTCTGCCACTGATCATGACGTTGCTTTATATGCGCCTAAGGCTCAAGCTCACCAGAAAACTTGACGTAGCGAAACAGGGGCAAGATTTTCCGGTGGAGTGCCTTGTTAGGTGTGTTTGGCAATCGACACATTGGCACAGGGAACCCAGCCGACTTCGCCATTCTGCTTTGTTGCCCAGAAGAAGCTGCTTTCCTCAAACGCTATATCCAATTCCTCACCCACAGCAACCGTAAGCTCAATGGCGTTGAACTGGCGATTAACGCGCCAGGCGCCTTTTACCTGCCTCAACCAGGCGCGTGGCACCCAACCAGCGCGATGGTCTTCGGCGGTGCACCAAACCCACCCTTCAATGTCAGTGCGCTTCTCAAAATCTGGCGTGACCGGATCATCGGCCCCAACCGATATCGGATTCTCATAAGGGCGCTTATAGGCTTTGATGACTATGACTTTCACTCGATCTCCGCTCAAACCTGACGCCCAGCATCAGCGCCATCTCCTACATGCTGTTGTTAGCCAGGGCCTTCAACTGGCCTTTTCCCCTGCCGATGCGGCCTGTGTCGTTATTTCGGACTTGAGATTGCCCGCCCAACGATGGTCATCATCCGCTGCCCGAACTGTGTAACGAAGACTCGCTTGAGATGCTCGCAATTTCGCCAGGCCGATCCGTTGGCCTGCGCGGAGCGCGGTCGGGTGCATCCCGTGTTGAGTGGGTTCCCAAGTTATCTGGATGTACGCCAAACTGAAGATGCACCGTATCGATGCTGATAGAGCGCTCGGCTTCACGCTTGTTTGGCCGTCAGGTCCTTGTCTTCCATTTCCCAAGTGTGGTCCAGGGTGTGAAAGGCGGTGTGGCGAATCAGGAACCGAAGCGGCCATTTCGCCATCTTGCCGGCCAACTTGCCCTGTGAGTGATAGTCCCGTATGGCCTGGCAATAGGCCTTGCGATGTGCTTTCAGCCCCTTATCAGTCAGCATCGCACCGTCAGGGGTGAGCACCCCGATCATTTTCGCCCAAGCCTGCTCCGCCAAGAGCGTATGCCGGACGATATGGTCCCGATCACGCCCTCCCCCTCGCGGACCCTTCTGCAT
>DAOTXO010000103.1:0-2964 GCA_034435495.1 Anaerolineae bacterium | reverse complement strand
GGTGGGGTCGGGGATGAGGGTGTCGGGGGAGGCGAAGCGGGCCAGGCCGGGGAGGTAGTAACGAGCGTTCATGTCGATGAGGCCGATGTCGCCGTCGCCGGTGTTGTGATGTTGGTGGTTGGTGTAGCCGTGGTGGGTGAGGCTGTGACTTGCCCAAAGGCACCAAAGAATTCACGCCTGACTGTCCCATTAGTATGTATCTCACCAGTTTGAAGCTTTGCCTTCAGGGAGTGCTGGGCCACTCATCAGGTATCTTTAACACCTCTCTCACTGTGCGATTAACTATGGAGATAACTCTCAACGACCAGGTAGAAGTTTGAGAAGACCAGCTTAAAAAAGCCACTTCAGTTTCGGAAAGCCAGACCGGGTTGGTTTCGAGGTCTCCGGGAGTATAGGTAAGTTGCACTGGCCGATCTGTAGAACCGGCCAGATTGACGATGAACAATTCTTGTTGGAGAAGACCAGCTTCATTTTCAAAGGCTGTTATATAAGCAATAGATTTCCCATCGGGTGACCACGTCACACTGAATTCGTCTTCCCCAGGTGAGTTTGTCAAATTTAACAATGCCTTACTCGTGCCTTCAGTAGGGTCTACTGTTTCCACCAAGATGTCCCAATTTCCGATTTCACTATTCTTCGCAGAAAAGGCTAGTTGAGCAGCTTTCGGCGACCATGCAGCGCTGGCAATGCACATCTGTTCAACCTGGGCAAAGGCCGATCTTTCAACTGCCTTTTCTCTAGAGAAGATATAATAGATTGTTTCACCATGTTGCTCATAGAGCGAGGCGGCCAGGACTTGCCCATCATGGGACCAGCCGAGAACCTCTTTAATGGCAACATCTTTCAACTCAATCGTGTCCATCTGAATAGGGGTGGAATTCTCAACATCAAACAAGGCAATAATATTGGAAGCCTGATCAAGACCGGCCGGGAAATAGATCGCAGCCAGCCATGCTTCCTTGGGATGCCAGGCAGCGCGTTCCGCCCGTTTGATTACTGCGCTGTGCGCCAATGACTTGCTGAGATCCAGGAAAGCGATGAATAACTCGGCTGACTCGCCATAACCTGTCGTGATAGCTATCCGATTGCTGCCCCCGGCCAGTGCAATAGCACGAATATCACCAGAGATTGACGAGACTGGAGCTTCAACAATAAAATCTGTCTCTGGGTTGACGATCCACAGTGGGGGCGCTTGGGTTGAGCGAGAGTTGGAATGCCGGGTATGACTCACAATTAACAAGGGAGAGAAGTGGTTTGCCAGGTGCCAACTTGCAAATGTGCTATCCAGGCCGGGTTTGTTGCAAAACGACGTGTTGGCGTAGCGCAGTAGATCGGGGGGGCGAATAGTCAAAGCCAGGAGAATGACGATCAGTAAACCCAGGGAGATCAAAATCAGTTTAACTTTCATAACCAGGCCTCTCTAGACACCTCTCTGTTACTGGTTAAACGTGATAATCAGACTCCATTCAACCCCCCGCAAGATAGCGTGCCAATTGGGTTCATATTCATCGGTTACCCAATGAGTCGGGTATGACCCTGTGGTCTCCATGTAGACCCAAGCAGCAAAAGCATCCGCGAAGAATTCAGGGGCTTTTCCCGTATAAGCCTGAAGCAGGGGAGAGTACTGTCTATGGCAGTAGGCTCTATAACAAAAAGCTGACTGTGCTAACCAACGGGCAGAGGCAAATCCCTGGGCGAATTTTAAGTACTCTCTTTGGGGGATGTGTCCATTTATAAAGCTAATGGCATGACCTGTTTCGTGCCAGATGGTTTGCTCAGAGACATCGCCCAGGCTAATAGTGCGTTTGGGAAAGGTCATGCTATCAAATCTGCGCCATTTTTGATAGCGAATCCCCTCCATAAGGCGAACACCATTATACCCGTGGTCATCCAATACCCTTTGAACGTTATGAATAGCATTTGCAAGGGTAATTAATTCATGAATTGCCCAAGGGGATGCGAAGTAGTAAATAACAGCATCCAGAACTTCGTCATAGGCCCCCCCATGTACCAGACGTTCGCGCCAACCACCCCCATTACAAACATCACCACCTGGTATGGCGCAGAAGCCATCAGTCCCTTGGTTGAATGGGAAATCCCAACACTCCTGGTCGCCTGTGGCGATACCAGTGTTGGTATTGTACTCACCCGCACAATGCCCGGTTGGATCTGTGAATTTCAAGGGGTTGTTGTATGAATAGGTGTAGCGGTTGAGGGCCTGGGGGTTGGCGGGGTCGGGGATGAGGGTGTCGGGGGAGGCGAAGCGGGACAGGCCGGGGAGGTAGTAGCGGGCGTTCATGTAGATGAGGCCGATGTCGCCGTCACCGGTGTTGTTATGCTGGTGGTTGGTGTAGCCGTGGCGGGTGAGGCCGGGGTTGGTGGGGGGAGCTTGCTGGAAGGCCCCGAAGGGTTGGTAGCGGGCCGTGCCGTCGCTGTGGAGCGCGCCGTTGGGGAGGGTCATGAGGGTCAGGCTGCCCAGGTGGTCGGTGTGCAGGTAGTAGAGGCCGTCGCTGCCGGCCGGGGGGTTGCTAATCACGCGCAGGGCCACCGGCTGCGTGCCGACGAAGTAAGTCTGGCGGATGAGGCTGGTGCTGGTCTGGGGCTGGACGGCGGGCGCACCGGCCGGCCGGCAGATGCCACACGGCGTTGGGGTAGCGGTGGGCAGCGGCGTTGGCGTCGTCAGGTACGGCGTCGGTGAGGGAGTGGGAGTGACGCTGGGGGTAGGCGTGGCAGTCGGCGTCGGCGTGGGAGGCAGGGGGAGAATCTCCTCCTCATAGCCGGGGAAGGGGTGGTAGATGGTGCGCACCACCTCCCCACTCGTCGTCTGCTGCGGGCTGCGCACCCGCCGCCCCTGAGCGTCGTAGGCGAACAGCCACGCCCCGCCGGGGTAACTGGCCTGCTCCAACCGGTTGTCCCCGTCGAAGCTGTAGCTATAACTGCCTGTGGCGGTCTGCCGCGTCGCCA
>DAOTXO010000102.1:0-19038 GCA_034435495.1 Anaerolineae bacterium | reverse complement strand
CCGGCTGTCAAGCTCGCCTTAACCCCCAAAGTCACACACAACGCAACCTTTACGCGGCGCCGGCCGGAAAAGGTTGATGTAGACAGGCGGGGCAGCCATCTTTGCCTGGGCACCTTTTCAACTCATTCTCGTGTCCTCTGTCATCGGGGCAAGAATCACATTATTTGTGAGGCAACCAGACAGCCTCCAGGTAACAATTTTTTGTGAGTCAATGCGGCGGCTTGTCAGTCGGCTGTGATTGCACTATAATGTTGACTCTACGGCGCTATAGCTCAGTCGGCAGAGCGAGGGACTCATAAGCCCTAGGTCGTTGGTTCAAGTCCAACTGGCGCCATCTCTCTGAAGGGTCACCGCAGGTGGGCGGGTGGCCTTTTTTTATTTCTGGGCCTGACGATGCACCGCTCTCTCCCTCTTACCCAACGTGGACGGCTGGCTGTGGCGCTCAGCGGGGCGCTGCTGTTGCTCGTCTGGGCCTGGATGACAGGCTGGCCGCCGCCGATCATCGCCACCGACATCAGCCAGACGCTGGTCAACGCCGCCCCGGCCATTCCCGATGCTCATACGGTTCTGGAGCAAACTTTCATCCCCCGGCATGATGGGTTGGTGGAGGTGGAAATCCTGCTGCTGCGCTACGAGCAGCCAACGCCGCCGGCCGACGCGACGCTGACCCTGGAGGTGCGCGATGCACACGGCGTCACCCTGGCTGCCCGCACCGATCCCCTCAGCCAGCTGACTCACAACCAATCTTTGAGTCTGCACCTGCCCCGCCAACCTGATTCGACCGGTCGCGTTTACCATGTTATTGTGCGCGGCTTTCACAACAACGCTGTCACCGCCTGGGGCCACGACCGCGATGTGTACGCGGCCGGGGCACTGGCGTCGGCCGGGGCCAACCGGGTGCAGGATTTGCGCCTGGTGACGCGCTACCAGCTAAGTTGGGGGAGCGCTCTGGAAACCCTGGCGCAGCTCGGCCGGGATAGCCATCTGGTGGTGGGGGTGGCTCTGGCGCTCATTCCCTTGCCGGGGGCGCTGTGGTTGCACCTCTGGCCGGGGCCAACGTGCAGCTGGGATCGGGCCACACGCTGGGGCGTGATGGCGGCTCTGGGGGCAGCTCTGTGGCCGCTCATCTGGCAATGGCTGACGCTGGTCGGGGGACGATGGACACCGGCCGCTCTGGGTATTGTTGTCACCCTGGGTTGGGGCGTGGTGGGGGTGCAGGTGTGGCGCACGCGCCGCGCCGCTTCGTTGGGAATGAGCTGGCGGCCGGCGCACGCCCTTCTGGCGCTCATCTTGCTGGCTGGTCTGGCCGTCCGCTGGCTGGCGGTGCGCGATCTTGCCTTTCCCCCCTGGGTGGATGCCAGCCGCCATGCCCTCATCACCACAATCATGGTTGACCAGGGGCAGATGCTCAGCAGCTACCGTCCCTGGTTGCCGGTGGATGGGCTGGAGTACCATGTCGGCTTCCACACCCTGGCGGCCGGCCTGCAACTCTTGCTACAGGCGGATCTGCCCCACCTGCTGCTTTACCTGGGGCAATGGCTCAATGGGTTGATTCCTCTGTCCGTTTACAGCGCAGCCTGGCTGTGCACCGGCCGGCGACGGGTGGGATTGATAGCCGCCTTTCTGGTCACCCTACCCTTCTTCTTCCCCGGTTACTATGTCAGTTGGGGGCGGTTGACGCAACTGACGGGTATGCTGATATTGCCCGTGCTGGCTGGCGTGAGTTGGCGTCTGGGCGCACCGAACGCGGAACAGTCCCACCGCTCCACCCCGGCCCTGGTCGCCGCGCTGGCGGCCGGCCTCTTCCTGGTGCATATCCGGGTCTTTTTGCTCTATCTGCCCCTGGCGCTGCTGATCTGGCTGTGGCGGCACGGGCAGGTAACAAAGCGTTGGCTGGCGGCCGGCGGGCTGGCGTTGGCGCTGCTCGCTCCCCGGCTGTTACAATTGGCTCCCCTGGCCCAACCCGACCAGGTTTTCACCCCGGTGACCGGCTACAACGATTTTCCGGCCGGTTATGTGACTACCGGTTGGGAACGTGTCTTTATAACTCTGGGGAGCGTGGCGCTGCTGGCGGCACTGGTGGGATGGCGGCGGGGGGAGCGCTGGGCCCGGGTGACTCTCTGGCTGGGGGCATGGGTCGGGATGCTCTTTGTCTTGCTGGCCGGCCGTCGGCTCGGCTTACCCGAAACATGGCTCATCAACTTGAACAGCATGTACATCACACTTTTCTTTCCCCTGGCGCTGGCGCTGGGAGCGGGGGGGGATCGGCTGCTGCGGGCCATGGTGAGCTGGCCCAGTTGGGGCCAGCTGGGAGGCTACTCCGGTTGGGGAGCGGTCGTCGCCGCATCAACCTTGTTTGGCCTGGGGTATCAGGCCAGCATCGTCAATGAAACCACTATCCTGGCACGGCCGGCCGATGCCCCGGCCATTGCCTGGGTGGCGACCCATTTGCCGCCGGAGGCGAAGATTGCCGTCAACAGCTGGCAATGGTTGGGAGCCACCTGGGCTGGTCAGGACGGCGGCGCGTGGCTACTCCCCCTGACGGGGCGTCAGGTCACTACCCCACCGGTGGATTACATCTACAACCTGTCACTGTTCCAGGAAGTGATCGCCTTCAATGAAGAGGCCGCGCGCCTTGAGGATTGGGCTGCGCCAGCTGCGACTGAGTTGCTGCGGCGGGCTGGTGTGACGCATCTCTTCCTGGGGCAACGCGGCGGCTTTCTCGATGCGGGGGAGCTGCTGCGCAACCCTGACCTGACCTTGCTCTATAGCTGGGAGGGCGTATTTATTTTTAGTCTGACGCCTTGAGTCACGGCCGGGCGCATCCTATGTTATAATAGAGAGTGTGGGGCAGATGTATTATCAATTGACCTATCTCCATTTCGCGTCGGGAGAAAACGATGCACCCCTTAGAACAATTCGTCAACGAGATACACCAACAGCATCCGGTGGGAGACCATTTGAAGATCGCCTTCAGCGCCGCCTATCAGGCGCTGGCAACAGCCACCTGGCGTGAAGCGCATCCGAGCCCAATACCTGAGCAGATCTATCTGGAACTCCCCAAACTCACCTTTCCCTATCTGGCCCCGCCTTATATGAGGTCGGTGCGTTTGCGGGATGTACGCCCGCTGATTGAGCAAGCTGAAGTGCGGGACGAGGCGCGGATCGCCATGCACGACGACCTGCCCATCGTCTTTGCCGCCCGTCTCATGCGCCGTCAGGAAGCGTCCATTGCATGGGTCGCCGCTGAGAATGGAGCATTCTATGTGCGCTATGAGGATGTTGATGAGTTGGACAGGCTGATCGAAAACACCTTTGAACAGGGGGCGGAGGAGGCGTTGAGGGAGGTGTTGCAGGCGCATTTGCCGGCTATACGCCTGAAGTCGATTCAGGAGCATTTTGTCCGGCACCACTTCACCCCTGCCTCACATCTGGTGTACCAGGCGGTGGTTCAAGTTCAATGTGCTCTGCAAGTCTGGTACCAATGTGTGGTCGACCAAACCTGCATTATGAATCGTAGCGATTGTCCTCGTGACCGCAGCCACACGACCCAACGGCTAAGCGCGCCGCATACCTGTTGTCCCTAGCGCCGCTTCCCCAGGAGGGATGGCATGAACCCCCTCGCCCCGTTAACCTATCTGACGAACACCTTACCGACCTTGCTTTCGTCGGTGAGCAACCGCATCGAGACCTATTTTTCCGGCCCGGGGCGGTTGCAACCCCAGTTCATCTTTCCAACGTTGGCCTTTTTGCTCGGTTGTCTGGGGGTGGCTATGGGCATCGCCGGCCCAGACAATGTGCGGCGCGTCTGGGACGGGCTGAACGGGGATGTCAAACTATTGTTGGCCGGCCTCCTGGTACTCTTGTTCATTTTGCTGGAAACAGTCAGCCGTCAGCTGGCTCTGACAGTGCGACGTCTCTATAGTGGGGAGTGGCCGGCCTGGTCCCGTTTGCAAGCCTGGGGACGCCAACCTTTTCTGGCAGAACGGCTGGCGCGTGAAGCAGAACAGCGCACCCTGCAAATAGCCCAGGATGACCTGGGGCGTGCGCTTAAGCAGTTGCAGGGGGTTGGCGTTATGCCGGCCGGCGCGTCCGCCAGCTCACCACGCCGCCTACCGGTTTTGCGGGTGGGATTGGGGGCGTATCAGGTGATCACCGCTGCCGATTGGGAGTGGGGAACCGCCCCAGAAGCGGAAGCGACCGGGGCAGCCACCTCGCCGGCCCAGCTGGTGGGACGTTATACTTTGCGCCCAACCACCGCGCACACCCCCATCCCGCTGACAAGCCTCCAGTCTATCCCCGACCTAATGTATCTGGACGCCACCCATCGGCAACTGGCAGCGGTGACTGTGTACGCCGAAGACAGCGGCGCGCCGCGGCCGGCCGGCAGCGTGGTGCAGGTGCAGCTCATTTTGCCCGGTGGGTCGTCGCAACACTTCACGGATCTCCTGGTGGTGGATCGACCGACCCCAACACAATGGGTATTCTCTGTACCCCGGCCGCAGGCGGATGTTTTTGAACGAGGTATGGCCGCGGCCCGACGCGTGGCCTTGACGCCCGCTCCCGGCCCACGCACGGTCGTCGTCGCCCTGCCCGTCGCCAGCCGGGTGTTGGCCCCCGGCCAGCTTATCACCGAGGCAGACATCGGCTGGGAGGCGACCAGCCTGACCTATCACAACCAGGCCTGGGTTATTCAGGGTGGCCCGCCCTACGAGCAGGTCATCACGCTGGCGGAGGAGCTGGTGACGTCGGCCAGCGTTTATTTTTGGCCTGAGAGCCTCAATACCGGGCCGCCGGCCGCCGCCTGGCCGGTCAAATGCCCGGGGTCTCTCTTCAGCCGGGCGGAGATTCAACCTGTTCCCTCGCCAACCTGGCTGACCTTTGAGGCAGCGAATGGCAAGATCGAACCCCGGCGCGCCTACTGGCTGTCGGCCTCGCCGCAGGTGGTGGAGCGTGTTCCCATTGCCACTGGGGATCGTCTGGTGGTTGTGGACGCCGCTGGCCCAACGCCGAGCCAGATCGCGGCCTGGTGCTATGTCTACCGTAAACTTGACGGCCAGGGGTACTATCTGGCGGTGGAAAACGCTGCGGCTTTTCACACCCGAGTGACAGCGGCCGGCCGGCTCCTCCTTTCCCCTTTCGTCGAGCTGCCCGTGTTGCGCCCAGGCATCACTCGTCAGCCAGGGGAGCTGATCGACGACAGTGATGTTCACTGGCAACAGTTCCAGGCCAACGATCTCAACCTCTTAAGCTCAGTTTGTTTAACAGCGGCGGAAGCTGTTGACCATTATGTCTTGCCCAACGGCCCGGCTTTGCTGGCCGCCCAACCCATTCCCTGCTTACGGCTGGGGGCGGCCTATGCCGCTGACGCCAGGCAGCTCGACCTGGCCCAGGGGACTTTGGTGCAGCCGCCGGCCGGCCTCCAGCGCGGTGATCTGGTGCGCTGCGACATGGTGCACCCTAACGGCAAGCTGATGGTCGAGCGACTTTTCATCGGTCAGACACAGCCGGCCGGCGCGGGGTACGGCCGGCTCACCGTGGCTATGCCGGCGCAGCTGGCAACTCAGGCCAACGTCCTGTTATCAACCGGGGCGCAGGTCACGCTGACGGCAACGCACACCGATCCCCAGTTGGAAGCAGCCGTCGGAGAGCTGGAACAGCGCCTGCAACAGGCCCGGCAGGAGGCCATCCGGGCGTTGAGCGAAACGCTATCGGCACGCGACCCCGAAGAGCAGGCGTTGGCCCGACGCGCCGACGAACTGCTCCGGGCCACAGAACAGCTACAAGAGATCGACCGCTGGCGGCGGGAGCGCCCCTGGATGCGTATCGAAGCCCAACCCGACGCTTTTACCGCCCTCAGTCGCCGCCGACAGCAGGCCCATGATGGGTTGTTGGATATTGTCGCCCACTGGCGCACCGCCGTATTGAATGTTCTAGACGAACGGATGCAAAGCTCTCGCCTGTCGCTGCCGGAAAATCTGGCGGCCACCCGCCCCACTCGTTTGGGGAACATTCTGGCCGCGGCAGCAGAGTACCCTCTGACCACCTACCATATCCACACCCCGACGATTCTGCCTCGCCTGCTCCAGACCTTTGGGGAGGGTACAACCCAACCCGACCCAGTGGTGAACCGACTCATGAACGCTGAAGCGTCGCTCAACATGGTGTTGCTCTTCTCTTTCTGGTCGGCGGTGTGGACGGCGCTGGGTTTGGTGGCATTTACCCTGTGGGGGGCGCCCTGGTGGCTGTGGTTGCTGGTGGTAGGCGGCGGCCCCTTCATCTGGTGGTTGACGCTTGAAGGCGCGGTGGCCCAGGGATACGCTTACGGTGAGGCGCTCAAATCTCTCTTCGATCAACGCCGCCATCGTCTGTTCACCTCCCTGGAACTGGCCTTGCCGGACCAGCCCAGCCTGACATTGGAAGAGGAGCGCCACTATTGGACCCATCTCTATCACCTGTTTGCCCTGGCGCAACCGGGGCCGGATTTCCCGGCCCGACGATTAGAAGGAGGGTCAAAAGATGTCTGATCTGGCCTTGTTCGGACGTGGCCTGGCGGCAGCGGCCGTCATCGTTGTGTGGTTTGCTTTTATGATCGACCGCCGGCGGCGCGGTTGGTGGGCGTTGGCTTTGGCGCTGGCGGCGGGGGTGGGGGCGTGGCGGCTGTCCGGCACATCAGCCCCGGCCAGTCGCTATGTAGCGGCGCGTCCACTGCCAGCCTATCAGGTGCTCGCGCCGGAGGATGTGACCCTGACGGGAGGCGCGGCCCCGGCCACCCCGACCATGACGGTGACCACCTCTCTGACCGCCACCCCATCTGTTGCGTCGCCGGCCGAGGATGACTTCAATCCGATAGGGCAGCTCTTGTTGACAGCCGTGGAGGCCGGCGCGCCTATCTTACCCACCCAGGTGCTGTCCATCCCCCAGGCGTTGCAGCCGCGTTACTTTGTCGACCTAACACTGGATAGCAGCGCTCTGCCGGGCAGCGGTTTGCAGGCGGGGGCGCAGGTGGATATTCACGCCACCGCCCGCCGCCTGACCCCAGATGACAGCTTCAGCCTGTCGCCCCCCGACATCGCCAGTCTCTTCCCCATCACACGTGCGCTGGTGCTGGCATCGGCCGCCGACGAGGCGGCGCAGGTCACCACCCTGACATTAGGCTTACGCGAGGCGGCGACGGTGGAGCAGTTGCTGGCGGCCGGGCCGTATGTCACCTTTCAGTTAGCCCTGCACGCGCCGCCGTCTGACCCCGCGCCCTAATGTGACCCTGGAACAACGCGGGCCTGGGTGCGGCTGTTTTTTTCTCGTTGATCGCTGACTATGGTATAATCTGGGCAACTTGTACGAAACAGCGGCGGCTTTTCTTGTCACATCTGCACGAAGACAGTTATCTCATCCTGGTTTTCTGCCCGGCCGGCCGTCTATGCTGCGCCGGTGACGCGTTGCCCGGCCGGGGACGACTGGCGGAACGGCGCTCTGGGGGGCGCGCCAGGCTATAGCGGCTGTCTTCTTTCACTGAAACCTACCACGGAGTAACCCATCATGAGTGAAACACTCAACCCTTTTGAAATTGCCCAGGCCCAACTAGACGAAGCGGCCGGCCTTTTGCAGTTAGATAGTGCTATGCACCAATTTCTGCGCCGGCCGATGCGCGAGTTCCATTTCACCATCCCGGTGCGCATGGACGATGGCTCGGTGCGTGTTTTTCAAGGCTTTCGCGTGCAGTACAATGACGCACGTGGGCCGGCAAAGGGAGGCATCCGTTTCCACCCTAATGAGACGATTGACACGGTGCGAGCGCTGGCAGCCTGGATGACCTGGAAAACAGCGGTGGCAGATATTCCCCTGGGGGGAGCTAAGGGAGGCGTCATCTGTGACCCACGCAACATGTCGAACGGCGAGCGCGAGCGCCTGAGCCGGGGCTACATGCGCGCCATTGCGCGCTATGTCGGTCTGACGCAGGATGTGCCGGCTCCAGATGTTAACACCAACCCGGAGATCATGGCCTGGATGTTGGATGAGTACGAGACGTTAATGGGGCGTCATGAGCCGGGGGTGATCACCGGCAAACCGTTGTTCCTGGGTGGCTCAGAAGGGCGCACCCCAGCAACCGCTATGGGCGGCGTCTTCGCTATCCGCGAAGCAGCCAAAGCTATGGGTATATCCCTGCAAGGCGCGACCTGCGCCATTCAGGGTTTTGGCAATGTGGGTTCCTTTGCCGCCAAACTGGCCCCTGAACTCTTGGGGATGAAGGTGGTGGCGGTCAGTGATGAATACGGGGGCATCTACAATCCCCAGGGTCTAGATTATCACTCCTTGATGGAACACATACGTCAGGCAAAACGCGTGCCCGGCTACGCCCAGGCTGAGGAGATCTCGAACGCCGATCTGCTGACACTGGATGTGGATGTGCTCATCCCGGCCGCCATTGAAAACCAGCTCACCGGCCAAAACGCGGCCCAGGTGAAGGCCAAAATGATCGCCGAACTGGCCAACGGCCCCACCACGCTGGAGGCAGATGATCTTTTTGATCGGCAGGGTGTCTTTATCATCCCCGACTTTTTGTGCAACGCCGGTGGGGTGATCGTCTCCTACTTTGAAATGGTGCAGAACGCCTATCAATATTACTGGGATGAGCAGCTGGTCAACCAACGCCTGGATCAGAAAATGACCATCGCCTTTAAGGCGGTGTATGAGATGTCGCAAAAGATGCAAGTCAACATGCGCAACGCCGCCTATCTGGTGGCGGTGCAGCGTGTGGCGGAAGCGGTGCGCTTGCGCGGTTGGGTCTAACACCCCTTTTGCGCCGGGGGCCTGGCATCCGGCCCCCGGCCGGCGCAGGTGGACAAACACACCCGATGCTGTTATTGTAGGGCGCGCAGGCGATAGAACATGCTTAGAACGCTTGTTCTATTTGGTTGTTTGTGCTATAATTCTTAAAATCATTCAGGCTTGCAGGGAGGTTTGCATGTATCAGAAAATTACCATTGTCGGCAATCTGGGCCAGGACCCGGAGATGCGTTATATGCCCGATGGCACAGCTGTCACAAACTTTAGCGTCGCGATTAGCGATGGGTTTGGGGAAAATAAGAAAACGATCTGGTTTCGAGTCAGTGTGTGGGGCAAACGAGCTGAGGTTGCCAACCAATACCTGAGTAAAGGAAGCAAAGTGTTGGTGGAGGGGCGGTTGCGGCCGGACCCAAATACAGGCGCTCCTAGATTGTGGACGCGCCAGGATGGCACGGTAGCTGCTTCCTATGAAGTCACCGCCTCTGATTTTGCCTTTCTAAGTAGCAAAGCTGATTCTGGCATAGGTAGCGGTGAGGCCAGCGAATCTTTTGGACAACCGGTGGAAGAGGACGACATTCCCTTCTAGCGCTCCGTTCAATCAGTTCTCAAAGTTCGTCGTAGCGGCTTGAGCCGCGCCTGGCGTTCAAACGGTGACGACGAACCCCTTTTAGCCAACTGCGAGGCGCGCCGGGTCTATCGGCGCGCCTTGCTGCTTTTCTCACCCCTCTCGCTCTTGCCCTCCGGCCCGGCTTTGGTAAACTGAACTCCGGAGCGCGCCCCATGCGCCTCCAGGAAAGGTCAGGCTATGGATTGGCAACAAGTGGGCATCGCCCTGGGTGTGAGCATCTTGATTGTGGCGGTCGCCATCTGGCGTGATTGGTTGTCGCCTTCGGGGGCGGCCGGGGCGCTGGTGGTGGGAACGCTGACGATGGGGTTAGGCGGCTGGTTGTGGGGCATCTTGCTGGGCATCTTTTTCGTCACCTCCAGCGCCCTCTCCCACTACAAACGGGAGCAAAAAAGACGAGCGGCGGAGAAGTTTGACAAAGGCAGCCGGCGCGACCTGATGCAAGCGCTGGCTAACGGGGGGCTGGGGGCGCTGGCAGCGGCGCTGTACGCTTTTTATCCCCATCCCCTGTGGTTTCCTCTGTTTGTGGGTGTCATGGGCGCGGTGACGGCCGACACCTGGGCGACGGAATTGGGCACGCTCAGCCGCCGGCCGCCCCGTCTGATCACCACCGGCCGGCGCGTCGAGGTCGGCACATCGGGCGGTGTGTCGCTCCTGGGCACAACGGTCTCCCTATTAGGTGGGGCCTTGATTGGGCTGGCGGCCGGCCTGGGGGTGCGCCTTGGCTGGTGGCAAGATGGCCTGACATGGTGGCTTTACCTTCCCATCGGGGCGCTGGGTGGGCTGGTTGGCTCCCTCTTCGACAGTTTGCTGGGGGCAACGGTGCAGCGCATTTACTACTGTGACCACTGCGCCAAAGACACCGAAAAACAGGTGCACACCTGCGGCCATGTCACCCGCCCGCTGCGTGGCTGGGCCTGGCTCAACAACGATGTGGTCAATTTGTTGGCCTCCCTGGTGGGGGGCCTGACGGCGGTGGGGCTGGCGCTCTGGCTGGGATAGGGAGGGTTTCAATCCCTGTCGGCCTTCGTTGGCTGCACCCCGGCCTTAAGACACTCGCGCGCGCTGCCAGGGCCAGGCCCCGGTCATGAGATTGCGGCGCTGAAAGCTGAACAGCGTCAGCAGCAACAACACCCCGGCCGCCCCCAGCAACGTCAGATTATCCGACAGCGCCCAACCCTGGGTCACATCGGTGGTCAGGTAGTGGAAGGGGAGCCAGGGGGTGATGGGCTGCAACTGGTCGTTGGATAAAGCCAGGTTGTTGACCAACCAGCTGCCGATCAACAGCAGCATCCCGATGCCCAAGGCCCAGCGCCGGCGCGGCAAATACGCCCCCAGCCACAAACCCAACAGGGCGAAAAAGAACACCAGGGGCCACATGCCCAGGACGCTTTGCCAAATGTGCACCCGGCCGAGATTGATCGTCATCTGTTGCTCAATGTACAGTAGCGCGATCAGGATAGCGCCATAGTTGATCAACAAGACGAGGAAAAGCGCCAGCCCAATAGCCGCCACCTTGGCCAGCACAATGTGCCAGCGACGCAGGGGCAACGCGACCGTTAACTCCAACGTCCCCTGTTCTTCTTCCCCGGCCAGCGCCCCATTCCCGCTGATCACGCCAAAAACACCCGCCAATATCGGCAGGTAGTTGATGACGTAAACGGTGTAATACCCCTCAAAGGAGGCAAAATTGCTGGTGACGCCAAAAGCCTGGTAAATCTCAATTCCACTGACGTCAAGCTGGCCGAGCTGTTCCGACAGGCTGGGAAAGAGCGCCAGCACCAGGGCCATATAGACCGCAATGCCCACGCCCCAACTTAGAATGGAGCTGAAACGCGCCCGAAATTCAAGCCATGTATACGTTATCATACGGCACACTCTCTCTGAGGGGTGTCAGGTGGCTGACGGTGATGGGGTCAGCTGCTGCCCGTAGTAGCTCAAGAAGACATCTTCTAGCGATAGGTTTTCTGTTTCCAGGTCCAGGATGCCATAGGGGGCGGCCGCCTGCCAGAAGCCGGCCGGATCGCGCACCAGTTCCACCACCACCTGGGCGCCATTGCGACGGACAACCTGGACGCCATCCCGCTCGAATAGCGTCGCTGGCGGCGCTTCGGCAAAGGTCAGGTGGATGCGCCGAAAGCCCCGGCCGACCAGATCGCTGATCCGCTCCACTGCGATCAGTTCCCCTTCGCGAATGATGCCCACGCGGTCGCACACCGCCTGCACCTCGGATAAGACATGCGAGGAGAAAAAAACGGTGCGCCCTTCGGTGCGCGCTTCGCGCACCAGGTGCAACACCGTCTGCTGCACCAAGGGGTCAAGGCCGCTGGTGGGTTCATCCAGGATCAGCAAGTCGGGGCGGTGCATCATGGCTGCCACCAGACCGAGCTTCTGTTTGTTGCCGCGTGAATACTCCTGGATGCGTCGGCTGATGTCGAGGTCGAGGCGGGCGCATAACTGCCGACGATATTCCACGTCCACCTGGCCGGGGCGCAACAGGGCCAGGCGCGTCAGATAGTCGCGCCCGCGCAATTGGGGGTAGAAATGGAGCTCCCCTGGCAAATAGCCAACCCGCTGGCGTACCTGAACGCCCTGGCGGGTACAATCCAAACCGAAGATCG
Organism: Anaerolineae bacterium; assembly: GCA_034435495.1. GTDB lineage: Bacteria > Chloroflexota > Anaerolineae > Promineifilales > Promineifilaceae > DAOTXO01. Next base: position 7,005 of record DAOTXO010000102.1, on the reverse strand, counting down.
TCGCCGAACCACGTGTCGGGTGCAGGATGTCCAACAAGAGGCGCAAAGTGGTTGTCTTGCCAGCTCCGTTCGGCCCCAGGAAACCGTACACTTCCCCCGCCTCAACGGTCAAGTTGAGGTTGAGCACGCCGCGCTGCCGGCCGTAGTAAAAGGTCAGATCGTGGGTTTGGATAACAGGTTGGCTCATAATAGGTTCTCGCATTCCGGCCGGCCGCCCAACATGCGCCGGGCCACATTGCCTGTCAGTGTAACCCGCCCTCTATGCCGCGTCAATAGTCAGACAACTTCGACCGGATGGAACCCTTGCCCCAAAGATGCTCATGCCCTATGATCCTATGACATAAGCAAGGTTTGTTCAGGCGCGCCAGATGCGCCCAGGAGTTACCGGTGGATTCAGAAAACTCTTCTGCTCAAAGCGCCTTATTGGTGGGCCTGCTGGTCATGCCGGTGGTGGTGGTCGTGGCTGTCGTGTTGGGCGTGGTCGGGGGCATCTTGTGGCTGGTCAGCACCTCAGCCCCGGCCTCAACCACCAGCACCCTGGAGACGCCGGTCGTCTCCACCTCAGCCCCATCCACCATGCAGCTGGTGGTGGTCAACGCCAGCGGGCAGCTGGTAACCATGGCCCCCGACGGCAACGAGCGCCACATTTTGACTGAGGGCGACTACCGCTTCCAATTCCCGGCCTGGTCGCCCAATGGGCGCTGGATTGCCGCCATCGCCCATAACCAGGCAGAGTCGGCGATATTTGTCTTGCCTCCCGATGGCTCGGAACCCACTGTCGTTTACCAGGACAGTCGTGACGTTCCCATCTACCTCTCCTGGTCGCCTGATAGCGCCCAGGTGAGCTTCATCGCCAACCACCCGGCCGATGGCATCGCCCTCTATCTTGCCCCGGCCAGTGGGGCCGCTGACAGCCAGTTGGTGACCACCGGTCAGCCCTTTTATTGGGATTGGGCGGGGGACAGCGCTTCCCTGTTGGTGCACACCGGCTTTGTGGGGAGCGACCCCCGCCTGGCCTTTTGGGAGGTGGGGCAGGCGACAGCCGGTGAGGCTCTGGCTGCGCCGGGCTACTTCCAATCCCCTGACCTCTCCCCCAGCGGCCGGTATATCGCCTACGCCACGGAAAACGGGAGCGACGAGCGGCAGATCGCCATCGTCGAGCAGGCAACCGGCCGGCGCGTGGACGCTCCCCATCAAGGCCTGGCAGCCCTGGCATGGAGCCCTACCGCCGATAACCTGGCCTACATTGCCAGCGTGGGCAACGTCGAAACCTTTTTTGGGCCGCTGCGCCTGCTCGACCCGGCTACAGGCGCTGTGCGCACCCTGAGCGCCGATCTGGTGGTGGCCTTTTTCTGGTCGCCCGATGGGCGCACTTTAGCCTATCTGACGCCACATGGGGCCGGATCGCGTTCGCGCGATCTGTGGCAGCCGGCCGACCCGGCCATCCAACCCGTCGCCCTGCACCCCATTCAGGAAGAGCGCGGCGTGGCCCTCGATCTGTGGTTGGTGGATGTGGCTTCAGGAGAGACACGCTTCAACAGCACCTTAACCCCTTCCACCCTCTTCCTGGCCCAATTCCTGCCCTTCTTCGATCAATATGCGCGCAGCCACCGCGTCTGGGCCCCCGACAGCCAATCCCTGGTTTTGCCCATCACCTCAGAGGGGCTGGCCTTCATCGCTCGGTTTTTTACCGATGGCCGTAGCCCCGATCTGGTGACGCTGGGCTTCAGCGCCTTTTGGACATGGCAATGAAGAGGGACGGTTGATGGAGCCCTCAACGCAACTGGACGGTCTGGTGTTGAAAGCCCAAAGCGGTTTCTTCAGCGTGCAGACCGCCGACGGCCTCTATGTTTGTCAGGCCCCTAAGCGGCTGAAACATGCCGCCCGCCAGCAACAGCAGACCCAAGACCGCCCCATCAGCGATCTGGTGGCTGTGGGCGATCATGTGACGCTGCGGGTGACGAACGTCGCCCGGCAGGAGGGGGTGATCGAGGCGGTGGCGGAACGCAAAACGGTTCTTTCGCGCACCCGGCCGGCTCCCAGCGGGCGCAGTTGGTTGCATGACCGGGAACAGGTGATCATTGCCAACCCCGATCAAGCCCTCTTTGTCTTTGCTGCCCGCGACCCGGAACCCAATTTGCGCAAACTGGATCGCTTTCTGGTGACGGCAGAAAAGAACCACCTGCCGGCCGTCATCTGCGTCAACAAAGTTGACCTGGTAGGGCCCGGGGAGGCGCAACAACTGTTCCAACTCTATACCCAATTGGGCTATCGTGTCATCTACACCAGCGCCCAACGCGGCGATGGCCTGGAGGATCTGAAAGCTGCCCTGCGCCATAAGGTGTCGGTTATGGCCGGCTCCTCCGGCGTGGGCAAATCGAGTCTGCTCAACGCCCTGGAGCCGGGGTTGGGGCTGCGCGTCAGCGCCGTCAGCGCCGCCACTACCAAAGGGCGGCACACCACACGCCACACCGAACTGATCCCACTGGCGGAGGGAGGCTATGTGGCCGATACGCCGGGGATTCGCAGTCTGGCACTCTACGATGTGGAACCGACCGAATTAGATGCTTATTTTCGCGAGATCGGTCCACTGGTGGCCGACTGCGCCTTCAGCGATTGCAGCCACACCCACGAGGAAGGGTGTGCCGTGCGAGCGGCTGTGGCGGCCGGGACGATTGCGCCGGGACGTTACGACAGCTACCTGCGCCTGCGCCAGGAACACGAGGACCTGGAAGAATCCGCTTACTAAACCCTCCTTTAGATGGATGGACGCCAACGACGCGTCAGATAAACGAAGCGTGTTATAATGTGCGCCGGGAGTTGGGACGCCGGCCGAGAGTCATGGCCTGGCCGGCCGGCCGACTTACTTTTCGTTTGCCTTGCTGCCCGTCTGGTTGCCAGTGGATGTAGCCATGGTGGAAATGGCAGTCACAAACAGCGTATGATGCCTATTAACAACTTTCCTGATGCCAACAACCGTCGCCCGGCCGGCCGGGTGCGCCTCCCTTTGTGGGCCGCCAGCCTGCTGCTGTTGAGCATCCTCATCCTTCTCGTCGGCAGCGGTGTGCTGCTCTTCCGTTGGATGTACACTCTCTCATCGGATCTGCCCATCAACCTGCCCGGTGACGCTCCGGCCGTCTCCGAGGCGTCAGGCGGAGGCGAGGCATCCGACCCCGCCACGGCTGAAGACGCGGAAGCAACAGACGAACCCCCTTCGTTGCTCTCACCCGCTGCTTTTCAGCCCTGGCCGGGGCGGGAACGGGTGACCATTCTCATTTTGGGCATCGACCAGCGTTGCGACGAGACCGGCCCTACGCGCACTGATACCATGATGTTGTTAACGCTCGACCCGGTGGGGCGTACAGCAGCTGCCCTTTCCCTGCCCCGCGACCTGTGGGTGGAAATTCCGTCTTACGGCCTGGATCGCATCAACGTGGCCTATTACCTGGGGGAGCTGAACGAACACCCCGGCGGCGGCCCGGCCCTGGCTACCGCGACAGTGGAAAGTTTCCTGGGCGTGCAGGTGGACTACTACATCACCATTAACTTTGATGCCTTTGTGGCGATTGTGGATCTGCTGGGCGGCATCGAGATCGATGTGCCGGAAGCCATCGACGACCCCACGTATCCCGATCGTTGCTATGGGTATGAAGGCTTCTCCATTGACACCGGCCGGCAACTGCTGGATGGTCAAACTGCCCTGAAATACGCCCGCACCCGCGCCACGCTAGGGGGGGATGTCGACCGCGCCGGCCGGCAACAGGCGGTAGTCATGGCGGTGCGCGACAAAGCGTTGCGCCTGAACATGCTGCCCCAGCTCATCAGCAACTTCCCCCAACTGTGGCAAATCCTGCAAGAGCATGTGCACACCAACCTCAGCGAAGTGGAGATTATTCAACTGGCGCTGCTGGCGCGTGAGATCGAGGCCGACGACTTGCGTACGGAAGTCATCGATTACCGCTATGTCTACAATGAGACGACGGTGGATGGCCGGGATGTCTTGATTCCCAACCGGCCGGCAATTCGCATCTTGCGTGATGAGCTGTTCACGGCTGTTGCGCCGCCGCCGCTGGTTGTCGAGAATTTGCCGGAGTTGATGTTGGCGGAAGGAGCGCGGGTGGTGGTGTACAACGGCACGCCGACTATCGGCCTAGCGGCCGCCACCCAGGCCTACTTGCTGGAACAACAGATCAACGTCACTGGCATCGGCAACGCCGACTCGGCCGCCTATCCTTCAACCCAGATCATCGACTTCGGCGACCACCCCAGCACCCGCCTCTATCTCATCCAGCTGTTGGGCATTCCCCCCCTGAACGCCACTACCAGCGTGCAACCGGCGACTGATTACGATATCTTGATCATCCTGGGCGCAGACTGGGAATTGCCCCAAAGCGATAGCTAGATAGGCCCCCTACCTATCTGATTTGTCGCTGTCCTGGGGAGCGTGGGGATGGTTGGCTAACTGGTAAATCTCTTTCTTGCGCCAGCCAGAGAGGGGAACCAGCCGGGCGGCCGCCTCCTTGACTGTCTCGCCCTGGTCGAGCATCTCCGCCAGACGCCGGCGCACCTCGTCTGCTTCCCACCGGATGGTCTCCGTCGCTGCCCCGGCCAACACCAGTGTCACCTCTCCCCGCACCGGCCCGGCCCCAAAATGGCGGCGCGCCTGGCTGAGGCTGCCACGCCACAACTCTTCGTGCAGTTTGGTCAGTTCTCGCCCCACGCACACCTGACGATCCCCCAGCATGACCTCGCAGTCGTGCAACAAATCGAGCAGGCGGTGAGGCGCTTCGTAGAGCACCAGGGTGTAGGGTAGGGCGGCCAGGGCTTCCAGGGTGCGCCGTCGCGCCGTCGCCTGCCGGGGCAAGAAGCCCAGAAATAGGGCCGGCTCCGTCGGCAGACCGCTGCTGACGAGGGCGGCGCTGGCTGCCGTGGGGCCAGGAATGGGGGAAACGGTGTGACCGGCTGCTAATGCTGCCCGCACCAATACAAAGCCGGGGTCAGAAAAGCCCGGCATGCCAGCATCCGTCACCACCGCCAGGTCAGCCTGCTCCAGATGGCGCAGCAGGCTGTCCAGCTTGCCGCTGCGGCTGTACTCGTGGAAACTGGTCAGAGGGGTCTCGATCTGAAAGTGATGCAGCAGTCGGCCGGTGGTGCGCGTATCCTCAGCCGCAATCAGGGGCACAGTGCGCAACACTCGCAGGGCGCGCAGGGTGATGTCCTCCAGATTGCCGATGGGGGTGCCAACCAGGTAGAGGGTGGACATGGGCGCTCAGGGGGCCGGGCTGACCAACAGCTCAATCTGCGCCTGGGCGCGTTGCGTCGCCAGCCAGCTCTCAAACGCTTGTCGGGTCAACTCGGCCCGACGCTCTAGACTGTAGGGGCGAAATGGTTCACGCGCGGTCGTCTGGACAATGTAATAGACCATCGTCCCATCGGCGCGGGTCACCGGAATGATGTCGCTGAAGGCCCCCGGTTGCAGGGCAAAAGCCGCCTCCTCGATGGCCGGGATGAGCAGCGTACCGCGGTCGAAGAAGCCGATGTCTCCCTGGGTGATGGCGGCGTTGGGATCGATGGAGTAGAGGGAGAGTACCGTCAGAAAATCGCCTCCCCCTTGCAGTTGCGCCAGGGCCTCCTGGGCGCGGGCCAGATCGTGGAGCTCGATGACGCGGGCTCGTACAAACTCGGTGGTGTAGGGCACATCGGCCGTGATGGCTTCGATGACCCGTGCCGCCAGCATTTCATCCGCCAGGGCCTGCCGATAGGCAGCATCGCTCCAATGGTTGGCCGTCAACCAGGCGGTGTAAGCTGCCTCTCCACCCATCAGGCTGATGGTTTCCGACAGAACGGTGGTCACTTCGGCCGGCGCGACCGTCAGCTGGCGCGCCTGGGCGGCCTGCTCCAATAACGCCTGGTCGATCAGGGTTTGCAGGGTCAGGGTTTGCACTTCGGCCGGGGGGCTATCTGGCAGGCTCGCCTGATGGCGCGCCAGGGCGGCCTCGTACTCCGCCAGCGTAATGGGCTGGCCGTTGACGCGCGCTGCCAGTGGCTCTGGCGTCGGGGATGGAGTGGGGGTGATGGTGGGGGTGGGCGTCCAGGTCGCCGTCGCGGTGGCGGACGCTGGAACGGGTGAGGGCGTGGAAGTCGGTGGGGGGGGGGCCGGCCGGCAAGCTGTCGCCAGCGTCAACCAGGCAACCAGCAGCAGACACAGCCCCCCCAGAATAGGATGCGTGGTAGCTTTCATCAATCGGGTTCCGGGCCGGGGTTGCGCCTTCAGGAGAGCAGGTCGAGAATCAGGGCAATGGCAAACAACAACACCAGCAGGGAGCAGCCAATGCGGAAAATGTCATCGGCAATTTCCAGCACCAACCGCACCACAATCAACGCCGCCACAATCGCCCCAATGACGATCAAAAGCGGCGCGACCCCACTCGCATCAATCCCCACATTGGCCAGCAAATTCACAATCAGGTCGATCATGTCACATCCTTACTCCAATCTGCCCGTCTACCCGCGTCAGAAAGTATACCAGCCAACCGGCCGGCCGGCAGATCAACCACCTCTTCTTCAGCCTATGCTGAGTCTTCTTACCTGCGGGCATCCCCAGTGTCCTACCCCGTCCACAAAAGAGGAACCTCGCCCAGAGATCAAACGTGTTGACCAGCTATCTACCAGGCTTTATAATCCAGTCATAGTCGGCTCATTTTTTGCCAGCTAGGCTATATGGATATGCAACCTATTCAAACATTTTAGCGTCATAGCTTGTCAAGCTGCAACATATCCCTCTTGTTTTCCCTATTGAGATAGGGGGTTATCAAGCACAGGCTAAATACCTTCGGAAGCTATTCATGGTGCGGTTGCAAGATAATACATAGTTAACCCCGTGTGCAAGTAATCGGGGGTGAGAAAATGGAGGAGACTCCGTACACTTGAGTATCAAGCAAGAAACCAAGTAAAACGGAGGCCTCCAACATGGATCTTAACACATTCATTATCGTCATTTACTGT
>DAOTXO010000101.1:0-19655 GCA_034435495.1 Anaerolineae bacterium | reverse complement strand
CCTTCGCGGTGAAATCCCTTTTTAGGCGTGGGCCGCGGCCGAGCGCCAGGCAGGCTACTGAATGCTTTGCCCCCATGCCTGGGTGGCCGGGGTGGGGGGGAGGCTGAGTTCGCGTTCCAGAGTGGCGACGCATTGCTGATAGATGCGCCGGGCCGCGCTGGGGTTGCCCTGGGCGATGTGGGCCTGAATGAGAATCTGATAGGCTGGCTCGCAACAATTGTCGTGCGTCAGGGCGGCCTGACAGACTTCGATGGCTTCATCCCATAAGCCCTCCTGGGCCAGGGAACGCGCCAGGCGTTCGGCCGAGCGGATGGCACCGTTGAGCAATCGCTGCCGCTCCTGGTCGGCCCAGGTGAGATAGGGGAACTCCTGCAAATAAGTTCCGTGGTAGAGGGCCAGGGCCTGTCGGTAGGCGTCGCGGGCCACGGCCGGCCGCTGTTGAAGCTGACGGTCGCCGGCCGCCGTTAACTCGTCGAACAAGGCTACATCCAGCCACACATCCGCCTCCGGGCGCAAGCCATAACGAGGGCCGTCGCGCACAATATAGGCCGAGGGCGCGTTGCGGGCGCGAGCCGGCTCCAACACCTGGCATAGGGCGTTGTAGGCAATCTTGAAGTCACGTCCGGCTTCTTCGGCCGGCTGATCTGGCCACAGGATGTCGATGATTTGCTCACGGTGGATAAGACGGCGGCGGTGGGTGAGGAAAAGCAGGAAGAGTTGGCGTGCTTTCTGGCGCCGCCAGGCGCGGGCCGGGGCCTCTTCTGTGCCGCGCCAGAGACGAAAAGCGCCCATGGTCTGGATACGCAGCTGGTAACCTGGGTGCATGTCTACCTTCCCCAGGCCGGCGTGTTCTAAAAGGGTGTGGGCGTAGGCGGCCATATCAGGCGTCAGCGAGGCCTGGCGGGCGTACAGGAGGAGAGGGACAAGCCGGCGCGGGTCGGGCGGCCCCAACAGAGTCGGGCGCTGGAAGAGAAAAGCGTAATCATGTTCGCGTGACAGCCGTAACAAGGTCTCCAGGTCGCGCTGCAAACGGGCGGCGTCATGGGTGGCGTGCCACATCAGACCAGACCACAGCAAAGCTAACGCCTGACCGTAGCTATCGCTGCATTCGCGAAAGGCGTGGCCGGCCTGGGTGAGCCAGTGGGCGGCCTGTTCCCACTGCTGTGTCAGAACATAACCGGCCCCCAGGGTGACGCGGATGCAGGCCGCTACCCACTCATCGCCGGCCGCCTGGGCCAGGGTGATGCCATCAGCAGCCACCTGCCGGGCGCGTTCGAGCTGGCCCTGGAAACCATACACCTGGCACAATCCCCAATCCGCCTCCACCCGCAGGCGTGGAATGTCCAGGGTGTAGCTCCACTCCAGGGCAGCCAGAAAGCAGCGCTCGGCAGCGGCGTAGCCGGCGCTATCTTTGTGTAACATCCAGGCGTGCCCCTGGCGCATAAGGGCTACGGCGGTGACGAAGGGTGCCTTGAGGCTCTCACCGCGAGCGGCCCCTTCCAGGGCAGCCTGGTGTGCCTGGGCCTGTTCGCCTTGCATGGAGAGGATGAGAGAGAGGAGAAGGGAGGTTTCGCGATGGGCGCGCGGCCGGCCGATGGGGGAAAGACGTTCCTGGGCCGCTTGTTGCTCCAGCAGGGCGCGGGCGCGATGGATCTGACCGGTTCGTAAAAGGAGCCGGGTGGGCAGCTCGGCGGCGTCAGGCCCAGCCTGGCGCAGGGCCTGGGCTTGTTGGCGGCGTTGTTCAGCCGCGGCCGGCCGGCCCTGGTTGAGCAAATTCTCCGCCAGCAGTTCCAGCAGCCGCGCGCGGCTTTCGCGGTCCTCCTGACCATCGGAGAGGCGCAGGGCCTCCTGGAGCAAGGCTTCGGCCTGACTGGGGTTGACGGTGTCCAGATAGACGCGGGCCTGACTGCGCAGAGCCTGACCCAACCCATGGCGGTCGCGGGCCAGGCGGCAATGTTCCTCGGCCTGTTGATACCAGCCCAGGGCGGCGTCGAAGCGGCTGTGTAAGCGGGCTATATCACCCAGCAGGATGAGCAGGGCCGGCCGGGCGGTCAGATGGTCGGGCGGTAAAGCATTCAGCCAGGCGGACAGGGGTTCGAGCCGGCCGGCCCGAACCAGGTCACGTCCGATGTCGGCCAGGGCGGCGGCGGCGGCCGCAAAATCGCCGGCCGCCAGCCAATGGGGAATGGCTTCCTCGATCTGTCCCTGCGCCTGATAGCAATGGGCGGCCCCCAGGTGGGCATGCTGGGCCTCGGCCGGAGTCAGCTGCTGCAACAGGAGATCGCGAAAAAGGGGATGGTAGCGATAACCAGCGTCGGCGTAGGCATGAATGAAGAGTCCCTGACTGTGTAAATAACCCAGGATGTCACGGCTGTCGCCGGCCGAACGCAGGCAATCACATATCTCTGGAGTTAGCTGCCTCAGCACAGCCGTCAGGCGCAGAAAATGATAGACCGGGGAGGGCAGCCCTTCCAAGACCTCGCGGGTTAGATAGGCGAAAAGATCCGGCAGCAGCGTTGCCCCGGCCGGGGTGGAGGTGGATGTCCGGGGCGGTTTCAAACCTGCTGCGACGACGACATCGGCCGGAGTCGCCGCCTGCAAGCGTTGACCGATCAAGGGCAGCGCGATGGGCCAGCCTTCGATGGCCTCCCACAGAGCGCCTGCCTGAGCCGCGCTGAGGGTTACGCCGTAATGCGTGTGCAGGAGAGCCGTTATGTCGTCGGGGGTGAAGGCAAGTTCCGCCTGGGAGATGCCCAGGTAATCACCGCGCAGCCGGGCATCAGCCAGGCAGGTCAGGCGGAGAGGAAAACGAGTCGAGAAAATGAACCGCACCGCCGGGGGCGCTACCTGAACCAGACGATCCAACGCGGCTGCCCCTGATGAGGTATCGTTAAGCAGATGGGCATCGTCCAGGATGATGAGCAGGGGCGCTGCGCCGGCCGTCTGCGCGGTGGCTTCGGCCAGCGCGTTGGCCAGGGCGTCAACCACCGGCTTCCACACAGCCCCCGTTTTCCTCCCGTTTTCACGGGAGAGGGCGGCCGTCTCCCACTGCTCTAACAAGGCCAGGGGAGCGTCAGAGAGAGAAGGCAAAGCGCGCCGACAGCCATGCCATACATGGTGCAGCAGGGGCCGGGGCTGGCTGTCCCCGGCCTCAAGATGATACCAGACAAGGGGGGCATGGCTCTCAACCAGGGCGCTGAGAGCGGTGCTTTTGCCATAACCCGCCCCGGCCTGGACGACAGTCACGCGGTAAGCCAGGGCCTGGTGGAGTCGTTCAGTCAGGCGGGGGCGGGGCAAGATGCGCGGCGGCAGCCGGGGGGGCAAAAGCCTGGATATGGTTATCATATCATCCATCAAGACTGCGCAGTTCGTCACTCCCTCGCCTCCCCCGTTTTCACGGGGGAAAACGGGAGGAAAACGAGAGCATTCTTTACTCACCGCAAAGGCGCAAAGGACGCGAAGGTTCTTTCTTGGCGTTCTTTGCGCCTTCGCGGTTCCATCATTTTGTTCTCACCGCCAAGGCGCAGCGGTGCAACAAAATCAGCGTTCTATCAGCGTTATCAGCGTTCCATCCTTTTGTCCTCACCGCCAAACCCCCGTTTTCACGGGAGTGACAGAGCGCGAAGGTTCTTTCTTACGTTTTTTGCGCCTTCACGGTTCCATCCTTTTGTCCTCACCGCCAAGGCGCAAAGGGCGCGAAGGTTCTTTCTTAGCGTTCTTTGCGGTTCAAGCTTTGTGTTATTTTTCACCCTTTAAGAAGGCGTGCCACACAGCGTTAAATTCGGCCGGCTTTTCCAGAAAAGGAGAGTGGCCGGTGTCGGCGATGACAACTTCACGGTAATGGCCGCCGTTGGCCCGATAGCGCTCCAGGACAGCGCGCAGTTGATCCAGCATAGGTTGCGCCGGGGCACCATCGGCCCCCGGCCAGCCCGGCACGAACCCCATCGCGCCCAGGGCGGCCATGTCCCAGAAGGCGTTGTTGGCAACCACGAGATCATCAGCCCCCCGAATCCAGAGAATGGGAGGTTGGGGCTGCATCTCAGCCAGGGCGCTGGCATCAAAGTAGCGGCGGCTGAAGGCGTTGACCACGCCGCGCGTTCCCGGCGCGGCCCCCGGCCAATGGGAGGAGGGAGTAAAGTCGCCAGGATACCAATCTGGCCCGACGCGCATGGCCAGCAGGCTGCTGAGAAGCTCTTCCTCACGCGCCGGCACGAAAGGTGGCTTGACGTAAAATTGGCGCAGGACGTTGCGCGGCGACATAGGGTTGTCCAGCCCACGCTCACCGGCGGCCAGCAATTTGACAAATTCTGGGTTGACCCCGGCCGCCCCGGCCGGCGCACCATCCTCATGGTTGGGGGTTCCGGCCACGTCTTTGCTGCCGCTGTAGCCATAGGGGGACATGGCATCTACTAGCGTCAAAGAAAGGACGGCGGCCGGCCGGGCCAGGGCCACTTTCATGGCTACGCCACCCCCCATGCTGTGGCCGATGAGGTGGTAGGTGGTAAGGCCCAGGGTGTCCACCAGGCTGAGAATGTCATCCACCATATCGCCCAACCCCAACGTGGCATCGATGGGCAACGCTTCGGTAGCGCCATAGCCGCGCATATCCGGGGCCAGGGCGCGGTAGCCGGCCGGCAAGGCCAACATCGTCTCTTCCCAAAAGGTGGCCGAGGAGCCATTGCCATGCAAGAAGAGAATGGGGATGCCATCGGCCGGGCCGGTGTGCAACAGATGCACGGTCAGCCGCGGCGTGGGGATAAACTCTGAGATGATGCCGGGAAGCGTTGGAATAGAGGACATACACAGCTCCTTGAATCGATAAACATGTAGGGGTGAACTGCCGTTTTCCCCCCGTTTTCACGGGGGTAGTAGGGGCGAACCTGTGTGTTCGCCTTATCAGCGTTCCATCAGCGTTATCAGCGTTCCATCAGGGCGAACCTGTGTGTTCGCCCCCATGGGAGTTGACCAGATGCCAACAATCGGGCATTATATCACGTCGAAGCAGACCAGTGTTGTGGCGCGCGGCCTGTCCAAAAAATTCACCCGATGGGAGGAAGCCTTGTCACGTCAGGCTCATATCATCAGCGTGGGGCGCTATGTACCTGAAAAAGCGCTCCCGAACGCTTATTTTAACACCTTGTTCAACCGCGATGTCGATGCCTGGCTAGTAGCTAATGTGGGCATCCACAATCGCCACGTCATGGCCCCGACCGAGAACACCAGCGATCTGGGTCTGCAGGCCGCGCGCCAGGCATTGGAACGGGCTGGCTTGCAGGCGACGGACCTTGACCTGATCATCTTTGCCACCGATACCCCTGACTACATCAGCCCGGCCACGGCCAGCGTTTTGCAACATAAGCTGGGGGCCCAACGCGCCGGAACCTTCGATGTTAATTGCGCCTGCGCCGGTTGGGTCACCGCCCTCGACAATGCCGCTCGCTACATCCTCACCGACCACACCCTGCGCTATATCCTCGTCGTGGGAGCCTATGGCATGACGCGCTATGTGGACACCAGCGACCTGAAAACCTGTACTCTGTTTGCGGATGGGGCCGGGGCGGTCATTGTCGGGGCAACTCAGGGGGAAGCCGGGTGGCTGGCCGGCCAGCTGGCCGCCAATGGGGCCTATTACGACGCCCTGGGCATCTACACCGGCGGGGTGGCCTGTCCCACAACGCCGGCCGGCGTCAACGGCGGTGTGCCACGGGTGCAATTTGTGCGCAAATTCCCGGCCACCTTTAACGCCGAACAATGGCCGCGTCTGATTCACGCCCTCCTGGATAAAGCGGGGGTGACATTGGATGAGGTGGACCTCTTTTTGTTCACCCAGCTCAACCTGAACACCATTCGCGATGTGATGGGACGGTTGGGGCAACCGCTGGACAAGACGCATTGGATCATGGATAAGTGGGGCTACACAGGCTCGGCCTGCATCCCTATGGCCCTGGATGATGCCCTGGCAACGCGCCAGCGTCCGCGCCGCGGTGACCTGGTGCTCTTTCTAGCCAGCGGCGGCGGCATTGCCCTGGCTGGTAGTTTGTGGCGCTGGGCCTGACATGCCTGACTACGCTGCGCGGCGCGCGCACTATACTCCCCAGGCTGTGGCCATTGTGGATGTGGGCAAGTCCCCGGCCGAACGCTTCACCTATGCCCAAATGAACGCGCGGGCGGTATGGCTGGCGCACTGGTTGTGGGAGACGGCCGGCGTGCGGCCGGGCGACCGCGTCGCCATGCTGGCGCGGGACGGAGTGGAACAGCTGGATACCTTTCTGGCGTGCAGCAAACTGGGCACCCTGCACACCCCCCTGAACTGGCGACTGCATGGGCGGGAAATCACCGCCCTGCTGGAGCAGGTAACGCCCCAGGTGGTCATCTATGCGGCCGAGTTTGAGGCCGGGGTGCGCGCCTGGCAACCACCGCATACCCCCTTTGTGGTGGAAATGGAAGAGGTGCGCGCCGCCAGGATGCAGCCGGCCGACATCCCGGCAGCGCCAGTTTCACCGGGGCGCACACAACCGGGGCGAACACATAGGTTCGCCCCTACAGCGGATGAATTGGAACAGATTGCGGCCCTGATCTTCACCGGCGGGACAAGCGGTCATCCCAAAGCGGCGCAGATATCCCACCGCATGATCGGCTGGAACACGCTGAACACTGTCATCCACGACCTGCGCCATGAGGATATTTACCTGAATGTCTTCCCCCTTTTTCACACCGGCGGGCTGTTTGTCTACACCCTGCCCAACTACATCCTGGGAGGGACAACGATCCTGATGCGTCAGTTTGAGCCGGCCGAAGTTCTACGTCTCATCGAGCAGGAAGGCGTCACGCTCTTCGCCGGCGTGCCCACCATGTACCAGATGTTGACGCAAGCGCCCAACTGGCCCACCGCCAATCTCTCCTCCTTGCGCTTTTGCACCAGCGGCGGAGCGCCGCTGCCGGTGACGCTGGTAGAGCAGTACCTTCGGGAAAAAGGGGTGCGCTTTAAGCAAGGCTTTGGCATGACAGAGTTTGGCCCCGGCCTCTTTGCACTGGCGGCCGAAGATGCCGTGTCACACGCAGGCAGTATCGGCCGGCCCAACTTCTATGTTGACGCGCGCATTGTGGACGATGACAACCAACCGGTAGGGCCGGGCCAGATTGGGGAACTTGTGTTGCAAGGCCCCAGCGCCTCCTCGGGTTACTACAACGATCCGGCCGCCACAGCTGCCGCCATGGATGGCGAAGGGTGGTTCCACACCGGCGATCTGGCTCAGCGGGATGAAGAGGATTACTTTCGGATTGTGGATCGCAAAAAGGATATGTTCATTTCGGGCGGGGAAAACGTTTATCCGGCCGAAATTGAAAAGGCGCTCTATGAACACCCGGCCGTCCTGATGTGCGCTGTGGTGGGCGTGCCCGATGCCCAATGGGGGCAGGTAGGGGTGGCGTATGTGGTGCTTAAGCCGGGCCTGGCAGCGACGGCCGGGGAGTTGCTCGATCATCTGCACGGCCGGCTGGCGCGCTACAAGGTTCCACGCCGGGTGGAGATGGTGGAGAGCCTGCCGCTGTCCGGCGCAGGTAAGGTTCTGAAACGCGCTTTGGGGGGATAGGGCTAACAAAATGATGGAACCGCGAAGGTCCCAAGAACGCCAAGAAAGAACCTTCGCGTCCTTTGCGCCTTGGCGGTGAGAACAACATGATGGAACCGCGAAGGCGCGAAGAACGCCAGGAAAGAACCTTCGCGCCTTTGCGGTGAGAACGGGCAAACACATAAGTTTGCCCCTACTCCCGTGAAAACGGGAGTTCGTTGTAGCCGGCCGGATGACGGGGTGCCGTCTTACGGCAGAGTCAGGTAATCTTTACCCTTTAGGCGCTCGTCAATTTTGGCCCAGATGCGATCCAGATGTTCTTCATACTGAACATAGTCCAGCGAGTCTGTATCTACTGTCAAAACCGGACTGAGGTTAAAGCTGGTCACCCAGGCATCGTAAAGGGTGTTGAGTTGGGTCAGATAAGCCTCGGAAATGGTGCGCTCGTAGTCCCGGCCGCGCTGGGCGATGCGACGCTGTAAGGTGAGCGGGGAAGCGCGCAGGTAGACGACAAGATCGGGGGGGCGCAGGAGAAGGGCCATGGTCTGGTACAACTCATCGTACACCGCCCAGTCGCGCTGGCTCATTAACCCCTGATGATACAGGTTGCGCGCAAAAACTTCGGCATCCTCATAGACGCTGCGATCTTGCAGGGTAGGGACGGCGCGCTGGAGCAGGCCGTGGTGTTGTTGCAGCCGACGTGACAGAAAGAAGATCTGGGAGTGAAAGCTCCAGCGGCGCATGTCCTGATAGAAATCCGCCAGGTAGGGATTTTCCTGCACCGCCTCGAAGACGGGTTCCCAGCCGAGGCGCCTGGTCAATAGCTGTACCAGGGTGGATTTACCCACGCCGATGTTGCCGGCAATGGTGATGAAGGCCGGGCGGGTCATGAGCGCAGCGCTGCGCCGCAGTGGGCGCAGAAGTTGTCGTGGGCTTGAACAGGGCCGCCACACTGGGAACAAAAACGCGCCCCCGGCCGAGGCGGGGAGGCGGCGCGCTGGGGGCGGGGTTGGCGCGTTGGAGCGGGTCGACGAGACCAACGCCAGCCGACGACACCAACTAACCCCGCTGCCGCCAGGCCGATCCAGGCCAGCAACGAGGTAGCAGCTTCGGCGTCCACAGCGACGGCCGGTTGGCCGGTTGCCATGGGGACGGCCGATGGGCCGGTGTCGGGGGCCGTCAACTGGTCAACTGACATGGTGTAATGCACGTCAAAGGTGAAAGCCTGACCGGCCGATAGGGCCTGGCTGGGCAACACATAGTAGAACAACTCATTTTGTCCCTGGATGCGTTCGGCCGGGGTTGAAAGCGTCATCTCCCCGGCTGCGGCCGGCTGTTGCACGCTGACAGTCAGGGCCGCAATAGCGAGTGGGGCGCCCCAGGCAAAAGTAAAGCGGCGGGAGCTGCCGTCGCGTTGGTAGGGGCGATAATACTCCACCCGCAGGCGTGGGGCCGGGGTGATGATGGTCAGGGTTTGCAGGCCGAGGTCAGGGGTATAGGTGAGATCGCTGTATAGGTTGCCATCCGCGCCCACATAAGCCACCGCGTTGAGGGTGGCGTCGGCCGGCAGGGGGATGACCAGGGTAGCGGGTAAAGGGGTTGTGGCAGGCAGTTGCAACGTCAGCAAAGCCAGGACAGCTGGTTGGTCATAATCGGGCCACAGCTCCACGTCGAGTTGGGCCAGGTCAGTCGCCCCATCTTGGGCCTGAATGGCCGGGGCGATGGCCAGTGTCAAGAGTAACAGGGTAGTGGCAGCTAACAGCCGGGGAATGGCTGCAAGAGGCGGCCCAGTTGGCGCTCCTGGCGTGTTCATGGTGTCTATCTCTCTTTTTATGGGGTGGCCGGGCCGATGGCTTGGGCCGTCGGCCAGGGTTCCAATTTCTCCAGAGCACCATCCAACCCGACCAGCGCCATGCCCCAGTCACCCTGAACATCAGCGTAACTGGTTACCAGATGCATCGCATCGAACCAAAACAGGGGTGGCAAAATGCCATCCGCCCGCTGGATAGGCTCCAGCAAACCTGTGTAAGGGGCTGGCAAAAGATACATAGCGCCGGGGCGGGGCAGGGGAAAGGTGTCCGTAGCCACAGCAGCGGCGTAGATGACGAGGTCTCCGGTTGGGCTAAAAGTGGGATAGCCTACGTAATCGGTTAGATCGGGCGTGACAGTGGCCAGCGGGCTGCCAGCGTGCGTGACGATCTGCACCTGAGAGGCGGCATCCACATAGACAAGGGCTGTCTCGGTGAAGTCCCCCAGACACAAAAACAGGCCCAGGTCGGCGCAATCAAAGAGGGGTGTCAGAGGTGTAGGGGTGCTCCCGTTTTCACGGGAGAGACCGGTCGGCAGCTCCAGAGCATAGAGTGCATCATAGCGCCCGCTGAAACTGTTCCAAAAGCCCCCCACCCCATAGGGCAAAGCCGCCACATACAGCGTCTCGCCATCGGCGCTGAAGCGTACTGGCTCCAGAATACGATCCTGCGGGTCCACCAGACCTTGAACGAGAGGCAGCGGCCGGCCGGTAGCCATATCAGCGACATACACATCACTGGCCGATAGCTCCGGATTTTGCGGGGCAGGATTGGTCACATGCGACCAGGCGATACGCCCCTCATCGGCGCGCACCACAAATTGTTGCACAGCGGTGGTCGGGCTGACCGCCTGGGTGTAGGTTAGCGTCTCCGTGCGGCCGGCGGCCGCCAGACGCACAATAACCCCCGCACCTGTGGCATCCAACGTGCGGTAATATAGGCTGGTCCCAGCGGCCTGCAACAAACCATGCAGTGGGCTGGGGAACTCAATCGGGCAGGTTTCATCCGTCAGCGGGTTCGTCAGGCTAAAGCCAGTGCCCACGTAAAGAACCAGGGCGGGCCGTGACACGCCGGGACACAGACCAACCCCCGGCTGCTCAACCACGGGGGCGGCCTCTGGCTGTGGCATCATCAGGCGGTTGAAGAGATCCGCGGCCAAGGCCAACAGGGCATCGCGGCCCGGCTCATCCACCGCCTGCTCTCCCTGGCCGCGTATTTCCACCACCTCTGTCAGGCTATCGGCGACCGCGCCATCGCTGCGCTCCAGGCGTTGGGTGGCGTAGACCGCCAGCCAATCGACCAGTTTGGTGGCGTCGGCGCTGCTCAGGTAGAGAGTGGGGCGGGTGTCATCGTCACACCGGCCGGCGCGAACCAGACCAGTGAGGTAAATGTCGAGTTCGTCGCACAAGCCGGCCAGACCTCCCAGGCGCGACCAGGTGAAAACCAGCCGATCCTCAAGGTCGTTGCGGCCGGCGGCCGCGCTTTCCCCCACCCATTGCACCCACTGAGCGATGAGCAGGCGCTCGGCCGGGTTGGTGCTCTGCTGACCACGACCGTTAAAGTCGAGAAAGCCGGCCGGCGTGGCTTCCCTGAAGGGCGCATAGGTGTCCAGAAAAGCATTCAGATCCGCTTCCGCCTCCGGCGTTGTCTGCCAGTCATAAGTCATAAACGCCCCACGACACGGCCCCACCGCCACCGAGGGGGTCTCGTGTTGTAAGCCAATGACGCGGCAACTTTCCGCCCCATAGGTCAAGACCAGGCCGCCTACCTGGGGGCGCGGGCTTTCCACCACCTCCACCAAACCGCTGCCGCTGGCGTTGGTGTGGTACAGGGCCATCGTCTCGCCGGCCGTCAGTTGAAAGCGATAACACGCTTCGTCAGCGGCGTGAGCGCCCAAACAGAGATCGGGAAAGCCAAGATACTCCAGGGCTGTCAGCTCCACCTCATCCAGAGCCACACCCAAACGTTGCGCCAGCTCCTGGCGCGCCTGGGTGACACCCGGTAACTCCTCAGCCTGGGGAGTGTTCTCGTTTTCTTGGGAGGGGGGGGGCGGGGTAGGGGCCGGCGTGGGCGTGGCAGCGGAGCCGCGACAGCCGACGAGTAGCCAACTGACAATGAGGAGGGCAAGGCAAAGGAGCGCTGCTCCCGTTTTCACGGGTGTAGGGGCGAACCTGTGTGTTCGCTCCCTCTGTGCAGGGGTGAACCTGTGTGTTCGCCCCCTCCCGTTTTCACGGGTGTAGGGGCGAACCTGTGTGTTCGCCCCCTCCCGTTTCCACGAGGGTGACGGGCCGGCATCAGGATGGACAGGATGAGAGTGTTCAGGTTCGGTGGTCATCGTTACAAGTCACAGTTTGTGGCGCTCGCTCGCCAGAAGGCGAGCGGCCCGGATTTACTGACAGAGCGCCGCTCCCATTTTCACGGGGGTGACGCACCACGAAGGTGCCAAGAACGTCAAGAAAGGGTGAACACATAGGTTCACCCCTACGCGCCCTGTCACTCCCGTGAAAACGGGGGCTTGGCGGTGAGAACCAAGGATGGTGAGTCAAAACCATTTCTTACGTCGAAAGTACCAAAACAGGCTCAGCGTGACGCCCAGCATAAGCAAGAGGACGAGGGGATAGCCGGCCGGCCAATGCAACTCCGGCATAAAGTCAAAATTCATCCCATAGACACTGGCAATGAAAGTGATCGGGATGAAAAAAGTGGCGATAACCGTCAACACCCGCATCACCTCATTGGTGCGCTGGCTCAGATTAGAGAGATGAACATCCAACAAACCAGAGGCAACATCGCGCAGCGCCTCAGTCAGTTCAATGATTTGCACCACATGATCATACACATCCCGCCAGTAAGGGGTTGTGGCCGATGTGACCAGAGGCGTCTCATGGCGCAGCAGCTTGCCCAACACCTCACGCAAGGGCCAGACAGCCTGACGCAAGGCGTAGAGCTCACGCTTGACATGATACAGTTGCCTCAACAAGGTGGGGCCAGAAGTTCCCAGGATATTCTCCTCCAGATGGGCGAGCTGTTCATCCAGGGCTTCCACGGCCACAAAGTAGTTGTCCACCACCCCATCGATCAAAGTGTAAGCCAGATAATCAGTATCCAGTCGCCGCAACCGCCCGCCTTCGTGAGACAGACGCTGATAAACGGCCTCAAAATCATCCGGCTCCTTCTCCTGCCAGGAGATGAGAAAGTTGTCGCCCAGCCATAGGCTAATCTGTTCAGCCTGCACCGGGCCTGTCCCGGGCTGCCATTTGAGGGATTTAAGGGTTAGGAAGAGGTGATTGTCGAACAAGTCAACCTTAGGGCGTTGGGTAGTGTTGAGGATGTCTTCCTGCGCCAGAGGGTGGATGCCAAAAATCTGACCCAGATGAGCCATCAGCGGCACATCGTGCAGGCCGGTGATGTTCAGCCAGGCCACGCCGGAGATGGCCGTGCGCCAGGCCGGGATAGCTTCGGGGGCAAGCTCCTCAATCGTCAACGCTTCCGGCGTGTAATGGATGCAAGTAACCTTCGGCTGCGTCAGATGGCGCTGGCCAACATGCACCAGGGCGCCCGGCGGAGCGCCAATTTTCGTCCGGGGGCGGCGGGAGATACGCGGCATAACGTTACCCGGCGTGGCGCAGGCGATATTGCTCCTGGGCGTGGTGAATCACCTCCCACGCCTCATCACGGTCGCCCCAGCCATGGACGGTCACATATTTTTGCTCCAGGTCCTTATAGACGGCAAAGAAGTGGGCGATCTCCTTCAGCAAATGGGGGGGGACATCCGCCAGAGATTCAAGGTCATTCCAATGAGGGTCATGCACAGGAACGCAGAGAATTTTCTCATCCGGCCCTTTATCATCCGTCATCTTAAAGACAGCAATCGGTTTGGCCTCAATCAGGCAGCCGGGGAAGGTGGGTTCCCACAAGAGAACAAGGGTGTCCAGGTGGTCGCCATCCCCCCCCAGCGTATCCAGGATAAGACCATAGTCGCTGGGATAGTGCATGGCAGAGTAGATCATACGATCAAACTTAATCCGGTGCGTCGTCTCGTCGTACTCATATTTATTACGACTGCCTTTGGGGATTTCAACTAAAACCTGGACGGTTGTTTGCATGGTTCCTACCCATGCCGGCCGATAGCCGGCGCTGTGTTTGCTCCCGTGAAAACGGGGGCTTGGCGGTGAGGACAAAAGGATGGAACCGCGAAGGCGCTAAGAACGCTAAGAAAGAACCTTCGCGCCCTTTGCGCCTTTGCGGTGAGGACAAAAGGATGGAACGCTGATGACGCTGATGGGACGCTGATGGCGCTGATGGAACGGTGAGGACAAAAGGATGGAACCGCGAAGGCGCGAAGAACGCCAAGAAAGGGTGAACGGGGCAAACACATAGGGGGCTCTTTATCAGCGTCATCAGTGTTCCATCAGCATCATCAGCGTCATCAGCGTTCCAGCGGTGAGAACAACATGCTGGAACCGCGAAGGCGCGAAGAACACCAGGAAAGGGAAACCCTTAACGCCCTTCCCCTCGTTTTCACGGGGCTTGGCGGCGAAAAGATTTACCCACCTGGAACGATAGTATACCATAAGTCAGGGCATGACGGCGGTTTGACGGGCAGGCGTGGGCCAGACGTGGCGTAAAAATAGAGCAGACCCGGCCCATCCCCTGGAATCATGACCTGTAGCGCTCAAGCTGTCGTTTCATGGTGAACGCTCAAGGAGTGGCCTATGTCCCGGCAATTGGCGAGAGTCGTTATGATAAACTGGCACAATCGGCCTCCGTCTGGAGGCTATCGTATAAGCGTCCTGCTGGCTATATGGATGATCGCTCTGGGGCTTAGCGCCTGCCAACCGGCCGGGATACTCCCAACGCCTGGGCCGCTTCCCAAAGAATGGCGCAGTTGGGAAACCGCGGCTACGCTGGAAGCTTCTGCCCTCCCCCCAACGCCTGGGCTGCTTCCCACCCGGCCTACCGTCCCGCCTACCCCAACCCCTATTCCCGCGGGGCAATTGGTTCCGCTGGATAGCGCCTCATTCATCCATTTCGCGCCTGGTCGGCTGACAGCCAATGGCTGGCCTACTGGCTCTCCTCGCCGGAGGACATCTACCAACAACATCCTTTTTCACGGGAGTGACAGGGAGGTGAGGACAAAAGGATGGAACGCTGATAACGCTGATGGAACGCTGATTTTGTTGCACCGCTAAGCCCCCGTTTCCCCCCCCCGTTTTTACGGGGACTGTGTGTTCACTCCTATAACAATGACAGCGAAAGGGGCCGGCTTCCGGCGGCCGTAAGCCATCTTTCTTGGACAAAATTAGCCGGGCGGGGTAAAACTCCCTCATATTGTGTGGAGCGCCTCCTATGTCCTTTGTACCCCCTGATTTTGTCGTCCCAGACCAGCTTGAGACCGAACGTCTACGCCTCCGCCCTCTGACTATCCACCATATCATCAAGGATTACGACGCCGTTATGAGCAGTCGTGACCATTTGTGGTCATTATTCGGCCACATCTGGGGGTGGCCCCCGGCCGATCTGACCCTCGAACAAGACCTCATCGACCTCGCCTGGCATCAAAAAGAATTTCAGTTGCGTTCCGCCTTTGCCTACGCCGCCCTGGCGCTGGATGAAAGCCAGCTGTTGGGGTGCGTCTACGTCGATCCCCCTTCTAAAGCAGACTTCGACGCCGAGGTGCACCTGTGGGTGCGCGCCAGCGCCCTGGCTTCGGGGTTAGCCTTCTAAAGCAGACTTCGACGCCGAGGTGCACCTGTGGGTGCGCGCCAGCGCCCTGGCTTCGGGGTTAGATGAGCATCTTTTCCAAAGCGTGCAGGCGTGGGTGGCGCGCGCCTGGCCCTTTGAGCGGGTGGCCTATCCTGGACGGACTATCCTCCCGTGAAAACGCCCCCCGTTTTCACGGGGGTGGGACGCGTGGCAACAACTCCCTTGATCATGGGGCGGTTTTCGATCCTGACATCACTACACGAAATGAATAGGTCTGGAGCGTGCTATGCGGAGACGACTACGCGAATTGGGCATTACCCTCGGCGACTTCCCCACCGGCCCTCACAACGCCATTACCGATGTCCCCGGCGTCCTGGTCGGCCATTGCACGGTGCAATATGATCATCCCCATGTCGTCCGCACAGGCGTGACCGTCATCGTCCCCCGCGAGGACATCTGGCACGATGCCGCCTTTGCCGGCTACCACTCCTTCAACGGCAATGGTGAGGTAACCGGCATGGCCTGGGTGGAAGAGTCGGGGATGTTAGGTTCAGTCATTGGCCTGACCAACACCCATCAAGTCGGCATGGTGCGAGATACCCTGGTGGAATATTCAGTCCGTCGGGGCTATACCCGCAGCTTCCTGCTACCCGTAGTGGGCGAAACCTACGACGGCTGGCTAAACGACATCAACGCCTTTCCCCTCACACCTGAGCACGTCTATGCTGCCCTGCACAGCGCCCGCAGCGGCCCGGTGCAGGAAGGCAACGTGGGGGGCGGCACCGGCATGATCTGCCACGAATTCAAAGGAGGCATCGGAACCGCCTCCCGCGTGCTAGAAACACAGGCCGGCTACTTCACCGTCGGCGTACTCGTCCAGGCCAACTATGGGGCCCGCTCCCAACTGCGCGTGGATGGCGCACCCGTGGGGCGACATCTAGGGCCGGGGCGGATTCCCACGCCCCACCGTCAACCGCTCGACTCCAGCTCCATCATTGTGGTGATTGCCACCGATGCCCCCCTGTTAGGCACCCAATGCAAACGCCTTGCCAAACGGGCCACAGTCGGGCTGGGGCGCGTCGGTGGAACAGGCTACAATGGCAGTGGGGACATCTTCCTCGCCTTTGCCACCGGCAACCATTTGCCACGCGCCGCCGACCCCGTGCGCAACCTGGTGATGTTACCCCATCGTACCCTCAACGAATTCTTCGATGCTGTCGCCGAAGCAGTCGAAGAAGCCATCCTCAACGCCCTGACCATGGCGGAAACGATGGTGGGCTACCAGGGGCGCACCGTGTATGAGCTGCCCCTGGATGATATGATGGTCATCTTGCGGCGTTACGGCCGGGTGTAGCCATGCTTGTGCTTCCCTCCTCTGTAGGGGCGAACCTGGGTGTTCGCCCCCGTTTTCACGGGGGCTTTGCGGTGAGAACAAAATGATGGAACCGCGAAGGCGCGAAGAACGCCAAGTAGAGAAAGAGAAAACCTTCGCGCCCTTGGCGCCTTTGCGGTGAGAAAAAAGGTGCGGCGGTGCTTGCGCCGGCCGGCAGAGCGAGTATGATATAGACAAGAGCGCAGACCCTAGAGACGATAAACGCCTTCCAGGAATCTTCATCGGCTACAGGTAAGACATTTATCATCTGGAAACCATCTTTCAGAGGCCCCATGTCAGCAGAACCCTTCATGACCCACCTGGCGCACCTTTACCCCTCCGGCCGACTGCTGACCCGGCCGGCGCAACTGGCAACCTACGCATCCGACGCCCTGACCGCCTTCCACGCCCGGCCGGCGGCTGTTGTCCTGCCAGAAACAGAGGCCGAAGTCGTCGAAACCGTGCGCCTGTGTCATCAGCACGCCATCCCATTTGTGGCGCGTGGCAGCGGCACTAGCCTTTCCGGCGGCTCTCTGCCCATTCAAGACGGATTGGTCATCGCCCTCAATCGGCTCAACCGCATCCTGCGCCTCGACCTGGAGCAGCGGCTGGCCGTGGTGCAACCCGGCGTGATCAACCTGAGTATCTCCCAGGCAGCCGAACCTTATGGCCTGTATTATGCCCCCGATCCCTCCAGCCAGTCGGTATGCACCATCGGCGGCAATATAGCCTTCAACTCCGGTGGCGCCCATTGCCTGAAACACGGCATGACAAGCAACCACATTCTAAAACTAAAAGTCGTGTTAGCCGACGGAGAGGTGACAACGCTGGGCAGTGACAGCCTGGATGGGTGTGGCGTGGGGCCAGACCTGGTGGGCCTCTTCGTCGGTTCCGAGGGGCTGTTTGGAATTGCTCTGGAGATCACCGTGCGCCTGTTGCCCCGTCCTGAACGGTATGGCACCCTGCTGGCCGCCTATCATGACCTGGAGACGGCCGGCCATGCTGTGGCGGCGGTGGTGGCCTCGGGGTTGCTGCCGGGGGCTATCGAGATGATGGATCGGCTGGCGATTCAGGCGGCCGAGGCAGCGGTGCACGCCAACTACCCGGCCGGGGCTGAGGCGCTGCTGATCGTCGAGCTAGAAGGCGAAGCCAACCAGGTAGAAGAGGAGCTGGCGACTCTCCGGCCCATCATCACCGCCTCAGGAGCCTATGAAGTCCGGCTGGCACAGGATGCGGAAGAGCGGGCGCGCATTTGGAAAGGGCGCAAAGGCGCCTTCTCCGCCGTCGGACGCCTCAGTCCCGACTATGTGGTGCAGGATGGCGTCGTGCCACGCACCCATTTAGGAACGGCCCTGAAAGAGATCCGTCGCCTGAGCGAGCATTATCACCTGTCCGTAGCCAACGTCTTTCACGCCGGGGATGGCAATCTACACCCCTTGATTCTCTACAATGGACGTGAGCCGGGGGCGTTGGAACGGGCCGAGGCCCTGGCCGGGGAAATTCTGCAGCTGTGCCTTCGACTGGGAGGTTCCATCACCGGCGAACATGGCGTGGGCATGGAGAAACGCGCCTATCTGCCCGACATGTTCAGCCCGGACGATCTGGCCGTCATGCGTGACATCCGCCAGCAAATAGACCCCCTGGAAATAGCCAATCGGGGCAAGATGTTCCCGGCCGGGGAAGCGCCCGCCCTGCGCCGTCACGGTATGCACCCTCTGGAAGCGCAAGGCATAGCCTCCCGTATGTGAGCCTTTTGTTCTCACCTTCCGTAAAAACGGGGGTATTTTGTTCTCACCGCAAAGGCGCAAAGAACGCGAAGGTTTTTCTCGTAGCCCTCGTGAAAACGGGGGGACGATGAATGGGTATGGGCGCGGTAGGTTCGTCGTAGCCGCGGTTTCCCAATTGTTCCCACCGCAAAGGCGCAAAGAGCGCGTAGGGGCAAACCTATGTGTTTGCCCGTTCTCACCGCAAAGGCGCAAAGAACGCGAAGGTTTTTCCCTTTTCTTTCTTTGCGTTCTTTGCGCCTTCGCGGTTCGTTACTCCCGTGTAAACAGGGGCGAACACACATTTCTTTCTTTGCGTTCTTTGCGCCTTCGCGGTTCGCTACTCCCGTGAAAACAAGGGCATTCCCGCGCAAGCGGGAACCCAGGCCCATCAGGTCAGAAAGGTGAGGTATGACCCTACAACCCACAACCCCGGCCGAGGTGCAGGAGATAGTCCAGACAGCCACCCAGGTACGGGTGCGAGGAGCCGGCAGCAAACCCGCCCTCTCCACCTGGGATAATACCGTCACGGTGTTGGATTGTAGCCGCCTGACCGGCATTCTGGAATATGCGCCCCAGGAATACGTTTTCACCGCCTACGCCGGCACACCGGTCAGCGAAGCGGCCGCCACCCTGGCACGCCACAGGCAGCACCTCCCCTTCGATCCCCTGCTGGCGGCCCAGGGCGCAACCCTGGGGGGAACCGTAGCCGCCAACCTGTCCGGTTCAGGGCGCTATCGCTATGGCGGCGTGCGCGATTTTATCCTGGGAGTGCGCTTTGTGGATGGCGCCGGCCGGCTGGCCCGCGCTGGCGGCAAAGTGGTCAAAAATGCCGCCGGTTTCGATCTGCCCAAGTTCTTCGTCGGCAGCCTGGGGCGATACGGGGTGGTGGTAGAGATAGCTTTCAAAGTCTTCCCCCGCCCACCGGCTTACAGCACCCTCTTCGCCGCCTACCCAGACCTGAGCCGCGCCCTCCAGGCAGCCCTGCGCCTGGGGGCTATGCCCTTCGACATAGAAACGCTTGACATCGAGCTTCACCACCCCTCCCGTCCTCTGTCCGCTCCTGTCCGACTGGCCATTCGGCTGGGCGGGCTGTCAGAGGCGCTGTCGGCCCGGCTGGGGCGGCTGACCGCCTATCTGACCGACCACAGCCACATCCATGACCTACAGCAACTCACCGACCACGAGGCCGAAGGCGCTTATTGGGCTGAGGTCAATAGCTGCCATTGGGTTCCGGCCGACCAGACCTTGATCAAAATCCCGCTGGCGGCCGGTCAGGCCGCGACTTTCGACAACCACATGGGAACAGCGGCGCGCCGCTACACCGCCGGCGGCAACATCGCCTGGGTGGCAACCCCCACCGCCCACACCCTCCACCCCCTATTAGAGGAGATGGGGCTGGCCGGGTTGCCCCTGACAGGCGCGCCAGCCGATG
>DAOTXO010000100.1:0-43964 GCA_034435495.1 Anaerolineae bacterium | reverse complement strand
CCACGCCGGGCCAGCTGCCGCCTGGTTTTAACCCTGGACAACTTCCCCCTGGTTTCGCCCCTGGTCAATTCCCTCCTGGCGGGCCGGCCGACGCTACCGGCAATGACTCGCTGGTGGCGTTAGGGGTGGGCGGCGGCTTCCAGGGGGAGACGGGCACGGCGGGTTGGTTGCGTCTGATCACCGGCCCCCTGGCCACAGAGGCGAGCTGGCTTCTGCCGCTGGCGCTGGCCGGTCTGGTGTTAGCGCTGGCAGCGGCCGGACGCCCCTGGCCCCTGACGCCGCCACATCTGGCGCTGGTGTTATGGGGAGGCTGGTTGTTGCCGGAGTGGCTCTATTTCAGCTTCACAGACGGGCTGATACACGGCTACTATTTGATCATGGCCGGCCCACCTCTGGCAGCCCTGGTAGGAGCGGCCTGGTGGGCCGTGACGCGCCTGGGGCAGCAACGGGCGGCTGTCGGCGTAGGACTGGCGTTGGGATTGGGGACCGGCGTGTTGGCCTTTCAGACCTGGTTGTTGCGCGCCTACCCGACGTACCAGGCATGGTTGGTGATCGGCGGTGGGTTGCTGGTGGTGGGGGGCGTGGGGTTGGCGGCCGGCCGGCTGCTGCCCCGTCTGAACGCCCTCCGGCCGGCAGCCTGGGCGGCTATGGCGCTGGCCCCCTTGATCGCGCCTCTGGTGTGGTCGCTGCTGACCACCTTCAACCCCACCCCCAACGTCGCCTTGCCTCGTTCTGGGCCGGCCGAGGCGCAAACAGGGCCGACAGTCGTCGGTGCGAGGCTGCCCACGCCCGATACCCAGGAGATGGGCACAGAGGCGCTGCAGGCGTATTTGCTGGACAACACGCCGGCCGGAAGCTACCTGGTAGCCACAGCAACGGCTATGGAGGCCTCCCCTTTTATCTTGCAAACGGATCGACCGGTCTTGACGCTGGGAGGTTTTCTGGGCACAGATAACATTGTGGATGTCGCCGATCTGGCCACCATGACAGCGAGTGGTCAGTTGCGCTTTGTCCTCAGCAACCCTGGGCTGGCAGTGCAGAAGCCAGCAATAGCGACCTGGCTGACGGAACAGTGTCAGGCGGCCACGCCGGCTGGGGTGACGTTGAATGAAACGTTGATTGGGCCGGGCATCCCGGCCGGCGGTGGGTCGGAGCGCGGGGCAACGCTGTACGATTGCGCCCCGACGACGGGATGAGCGCCGCTTACACCAGGCGGACAATGTCGCTGAGGGCAAAAATGGGGTCGGCCTGAATGCCCAGCGCTGTGTAGAGGACAGGCGGAACGCTGATGTCAGCCAGATAGAGCTCGCCCACCTGGGGGGCGGCCTGGAGGGTCAGCAAGCCCGCTTTGGGCCAGGCCAGGGTTAGGGTGGCCGCAGCCTGGATGGCCGGAGCGTACACCTGCCCGGTGGTAGCGTCCACACCAGAGGGGAGGTCGAGCGCCAGAATGGGGGCAGGCTGAGCATCGGCCCAGGCGATCAGGTTGGCCGCTCCCCCGCGCGGCGCGCCTTGCAGACTGTAACCCAGAATGCCATCTAACACGAGATCGGCCGGCGGAGTGCTGTCTGGCTCCCCAGCACGACCGGCCGTCACCCCCAGGCGCTGGAGAATCGCCATCTGGTGGGCCGTGGCTGGTGTCAGCTGATCGGCCGGCCGGGTCAGATAGACGGTCACCTGTGCGCCGTAATTGTGCAGTCGCCGGCCGGCCGTCAACGCTCCCCCGCCATTGCCGCCCACGCCGGCCAGAATCGTCACCCGTCGCCCACGTGGGTCTCCACCTAGAAAACGCCGCCGCGCCAGATGGGCCAGAGCCCGGCCGGCGTTCTCCATCATGTGCAACAAGGTGATGTGGTACTCTTCGATCATCAGGCGGTCGATTTCTGCCATCTGATGGGCGGTGATGGCCGGGGTAGGTATGGGATGAAAGGGAAAAGACATCGCATTTCTCCAACAATCTCAGGCCGCGTCTCAAATCCGATTCATTTTGGCACGCTTTTGACCTCGAATTGTCACCAAAATGTTGACTTTCAAAGCTAAACCATAGTACAATCTTTTCAGGATGTGTGCAAAGATACCCAAAATATGTTAGCATTGGAACGGGTGGCTGGTCTTTCCAACAGCGTGGTGGGTGTGCTTGGGGCTCGCCGGGAATAATGTGGAAATAGGTTACCGGTCTTGCTTCAAGCCTCCGAATACGTAAACAGCACTTTATGATTGTGTGTTCATCAGCCTGACGGTTGGGTAACCAGCCCCAGGCTGTTGTGGCAGGGTCGGCAGCTGAGAGAGGCGGCCGGCCGTCAGGTATTTTCTATCTACCCGATAAGTTAAGGAGAAGAAATATGCGTAAGAGATGGTTGTCATTGGTCGTGTTTTTGTTGGTGGTAGGGGCCGTCCTGGCTGCCTGCGCCCAACCCACGGAAGTTGTCCGCGAGGTAACGGTCGTGGTTCCTGGTGAATCGGAAGTGGTCGAAGTCACCAAGGAAGTTGTGGTTGAAGTCACCCAAGAAGTTGTGGTGACGCAAGAAGTGATCGTTGTGCCCACCCCTGAGCCAATCGATCGCAACGGAACCTGGGTCGATACCGTGGTTGTGGTGGAAGAACCCAACGCGGACGCCGGCGTCACCCGCCTACAGGCTGGCGACATTGACGTTTACGCCTTCACCATTTCCAATCCGGCGACTTTCCAGAACATCGTCAACTCGCCGGATCTCTCCTATTCTGTCTCCTACGGTTCCTACAACGAGTTGACCTTCAACCCGGCCGCTTTCAGCAACGGCAAGTTGAATCCCTTCTCCGTTCCGGCTGTGCGTGAGGCCATGAACTGGCTGATCGACCGCGACTTCATCGTGCAAGAGATTGCCGGTGGGTTGGGTGTGCCGCGCTATGTGGCCATCAACGGCGCTTCGGCTGACCGCGCCCGTCTGGCGGCGGAAATCCGTGCCATCGAAGCCCAATACGCCTACAACAAAGATAAGGCCGTAGAAGTCATCACCGCCGAAATGGAAGCGTTGGGTGCCACCATGGTAGATGGCAAGTGGAACTTCAACGGTGAACCGGTTGAAATCATCATCCTCATCCGCACCGAAGATGAGCGCCGTCAGGTTGGCGACTACGTCGGCAACCAGCTGGAAGACATCGGCTTCACCGTCACCCGCGACTACAAGACGGCTGCCGAAGCTTCCCCCATCTGGTTGGGCGGCGAGCCGGCCGAAGGTCTGTTCCACATCTACACCGGTGGCTGGATCAGCACCGCCATCAGCCGCGACGCCGGCACCAACTTCAACTTCTTCTACACCCCCGCCGGTCTGCCGCGTCCTCTGTGGCAAGCCTACACCCCCAGCGAAGAGTTCGCCACCATTTCCCAGCGTTTGAACGACAACGACTTCACCTCGCTGGAAGAGCGTACCGCCCTCTTCGCCCAGGTTCTCCCCCTGTCGATGCAGGACTCCGTCCGCGTCTGGTTGTTTGACCGCATCAGCGCCGCTCCCTATCGCAGCGACATCGAAGTTTCGTCGGACCTGTCGGGCAGCATCTACGGCTCCCAGCTCTGGCCGCAAACTCTGCGCCGCGTCGGGGAAGTGGGTGGCTCTGTCACCTGGGCCATGCCTAGCATCTTGACCACCGCCTGGAACCCCATCGCCGGCAGCAACTGGATCTATGACCAGGCGCTGATCCGCGCCACGGGCGACTTTGGCCTTGTGTCTGATCCCTCCACCGGTCTGGCCTGGCCGCAGCGCATTGAGCGCGCCGAAGTCGTGGTGCGCGAGGGCTTGCCGGTCGGTAGAACCCTGGATTGGGTGAGTCTGGAGTTCGCTCCTGAAATCGTTGTGCCCGATGATGCCTGGGTGGATTGGGACGCTGCCAATCAGGTCTTCCTGACCGCGGCTGAGGTCTACACCGAAACCGCCACCGCCGCTTATATGAGCACCGTCTACTACCCGGCCGACCTCTACGAGGCGGTCAAGTGGCACGATGGCAGCAACTTTAGCGTCGGCGACGTGGTCATGTTCGCCATTATGCTCTTCGACCAGGCCAAGCCCGAAAGCGCAGTCTTCGACGAAGCGCAGGTTCCCAACTTCGATTCCTTCATCTCCACCTTCAAGGGGATGCGCATTGTCTCTACCGACCCGTTGGTGATCGAATGGTATGCCGACAACTGGCAACTGGATGCGGAACTGGCTGTCACCACCCTCTTCCCGTTCTACAGCCAGGGCCAGGCTGCCTGGCACACCCTGGGCATCGGTCTGCGGGCTGAAGCCGCCGGTCTGGCGGTGATGTCCGAGGACAAAGCGGCGGCTCTGGAAGTTGAGACCCTCAACTACATCTCCGGCCCCACGCTGGAAATCCTGGCCGGCCAGCTCATCTCCGCTACTGCTGAAGGGTATATCCCCTATGCCCCGACGATGAGCCAATATGTGACACCCGAAGAAGCCGCTGCCCGTTACCAGAACCTGACGGAATTCAATCGCCGTCGTGGTCACTTCTGGGTTGGCACGGGGCCCTTCTTCCTGCAACGCGCCTTCCCGGTCGAAGGCACCGCCATTTTGGAGCGGAATCCTGAGTATCCGGATCCGGCCAACAAATGGGCGCGCTTCTCGGCCCCGGCCATTGCCCAGGTGGAAGTGGAAGGTGAAGGCCGTGTTACCATCGGTCAGGAAGCGGTCTTCGATGTCTTTGTGGACTTCAATGACCAGGCCTATCCGGCCGCCGATATCCAGGAAGTGAAATACCTGGTCTTCGACGCCACGGGAGCCCTGGCCGGTTCTGGCGCGGCCGCCGCTGTGGAGGATGGTCTGTGGCAGGTCACCCTCGACGCCGATACGACCGGCAAACTGGTGGAAGGCTCCAACCGCCTCGAAGTGGTTGTCGTCTCCAAGTTGGTGGCGTTGCCCAGCCTGGGCTCCTTCCAGTTTGTGACAACCCCGTAGTCTACACGCTGTTTGAACGCCAGGAGGGCCGGCCGGTTGGCTGGCCCTCCTGGAATAGGAAGAGGCTGTCTGGCCTCTTCAAGATATGAGCTGCTAACATCCGTAGGGGGCGAATCTACTCGCCCCCTACAGTCATACCAGGCCTACAGCGGAGATGTGACGTGAGCGAACAAACAGCCCCCCTTTCCCTTGACGCCGACCGCTCTGCGCAGCGACAGCAAAACCTGCGGGCGTTAGGAAAATTCGCCAGATACACCCTGAGTCGAACAGCCGCCCTCCTGGTCACCGTCGTCATCGGCGTCTATTTGACCATTCTCATTGCCAATATGGGCGGTTATGTGGACGAGATCCGTCGTTCACAAATTACCGAGGGCATCGCTATATCGGTAAGCTTGAACCCCCAACTACGCCAGTTATCGGCCGAAGAGCGTGAAAACTACATTGAAGAGCAGGTGGCATTGGCGGAAAAGCGCTTTGGACTCGATCAACCCTTCATTGTGCGCAGCTTCCGTTATCTGGTCAACGCCCTCACGCTCGACCTGGGTCAGGCGGAGTCGTTGGTCAGCGATAGCGGCTCGAAACAGGTGCGCCTGATCATTCTAGAACGGCTGCCATCGACGCTGGTACTCTTTGCCACGGCCCAGATGCTGCTCTTTTTCTTTGGCCTTTTCTTTGCTCTGAGCCTGTCGCGTCGCTATGGCAGCTTCATAGACAAAGTGATTATTGCCCTGACGCCCAGCTCCGCTGCGCCAGCCTGGTTCTATGGGATTTTTCTCATCTTGATCTTCGCCGGCCTCTTCAAGGTGCTGCCCTTTGGCGGCATGGTGGATGCCCCTCCACCCGACAACCCGCTGCAATATGGGCTGAGTTTGTTAGAGCACATGATTCTGCCGGTGGCTGCCTGGCTCATCAGCGCTATTTTCCTGAGCATTTACAACTGGCGTACCTTCTTCCTCATCTACTCCAGTGAAGATTATGTGGATATGGCCAAGGCTAAAGGGTTGCCCGACAAGATGATCGAGCGTCGCTATGTTTTGCGCCCCACCCTGCCCACCATTATCACCAGTTTCGCCCTGACGCTGATCACACTCTGGACGGGAGCTATCATTTTGGAGACGGTCTTCAACTGGCCGGGTCTGGGGCGGCTGCTCTTCCGCGCCATCGGTCTTTACGATACGCCGGTCATTGTGGCCTCGACTGTCATTTACGCCTACCTGTTAGCTCTGACTGTTTTTGTCCTCGATTTCATCTATGCCCTGGTTGATCCACGGGTGCGCGTTGGGGAAGGGAGCAAGAACTGATGAAAGCGCTGTGGCAAAACCTGCAAGAACTGCGACGCTATCCCTCCGCTGTCGGCGGCCTGGCCATCATTTTGCTGTTGGTGCTGGTGGCGTTGTACACCGTCTTCGCCATTCCCTACCAGGAGGCGATCCAGCTGTGGCGTGGCGGCGAAAATGTCTGGGCCGAATACCCCAAGAACGCTTCCCCCATCTGGTACAATTGGTTCACCAGCGCCGATTTGCCACGCACGGTCGTTCTCGATAGCCAGGCTGAAGATGTATCAGTGACCATGGAACAGGTCTCCGAGGACATCCGCGACCAGATCATCACCTTCAGTTTTGATTACCAGGCGGATGCTTTTCCCCAGGAACTGATCATTTTCTTTAACACCACCTTTGTGGAGAAACAACCCCATATCGCTATCACCTGGATCACGCCCGATGGACGCGAGATTCGCAGCGGCGACTTCACCAGCCGGCAGGCTGATACCTATCGCTTTAACCAGGATAGTCGTCTGTTGCGTCGTCTGGGTGACCAGATGCCGGAAGTAGGTTTATTCGCCGATCCCAACTCGGAAACGCCGGTTCCTCTCAAGGGAACGTATCAGGTTCAGGTGAGCAGCCTGTTATTTGAGCCCGATTCCACCGTGACAGCCAGGCTCGTTCTCTACGGTCAGGTGCACGGCCTGGCCGGCACGGATCACCTGCGGCGCGACCTGATGGTGGCGTTGCTATGGGGTACCCCCATCGCGTTGGCTTTTGGTTTGCTGGCAGCGGTTGGTACAACGGTTACTACCCTGATCATTGCTGCGGTGGGTGTCTGGTTTGGCGGCGTCCTGGACTCTCTGATCCAGCGCATCACGGAAGTGAACCTGATCTTGCCGTTGTTATCGATTCTGATTATGGTGGGAACGTTTTACTCTCGCAGTATCTGGTTGATGTTGGGTATTGTCATCTTGTTCAGCATTTTCGGTTCGGGGATTAAGACCTATCGGGCTATTTTCCTCCAGGTGAAGGAGTCGCCCTATATCGAAGCGGCCCGCGCCTATGGCGCGAGCAGTACCCGTCTGATCTTTCGCTACCTCATCCCGCGCATTCTGCCCCTGCTCATCCCCCAGCTGGTGGTGTTGGTTCCTTCCTTTGTCTTTCTGGAAGCTTCCCTGGCAGTGCTGGGTCTGGGCGACCCGGTGCTGCCCACCTGGGGTAAGATCATCAACGATGCCCAGTCGCAGGGGGCGCTCTTCAACGGTCACTATTACTGGATCTTAGAGCCGGCCGTCCTGTTAATGTTGGTGGGTCTTGGCTTTGCCATGGTGGGCTTTGCGTTGGATCGCGTTTTCAACCCCAGATTGAGGGAGCTGTAGGATGATGACCCTGACTGAGACAGACGTCGATAAGAAAGTGTTGCAGGTCAAGGATTTGGTGTTGCACTTCCGCACCACGCGGGGAGTGGTGCAGGCGGTGGATCATGTCAATTTCGACATTTCCTACAACCAGGCCACCGTCATCATCGGCGAATCGGGTTGCGGCAAGAGTTCCCTGGCTAAGGCGATGTTGCGCCTGCTGCCTCGCAATGTTCACACCTATTCCGGGCAGGTTCAGCTAGGTGACCAGGATGTGATGAAACTGACGGATGAGCAGTTCCGGCAGGAGGTGCGTTGGAAGCGCATCTCGATGGTGCCCCAGGCCGCCATGAACGCCCTGAATCCAGTTTTGCGCGTGGGCGACCAGGTGGCCGAGCCGGCGATTGTCCATCTGGGCCTGAACCGTCAGGACGCCCTGCTGCAGGCGCGTAAGATGTTTGAGCAGGTGGGGGTCCCGACAGATTTTCTCTATCGCTACGCCTTTGAACTGAGCGGCGGGATGCGGCAACGGGTGGCGCTGGCTATGGCGCTGGTCACAGCTCCCGACCTGGTGATTTTGGACGAGCCGACTTCGGCGCTGGATGTTTTGACGCAGGCCAATATCATGAACCTGCTCAAGCGCATCAAGAAAAGCATGGGAACCAGCTTCGTCCTCATCACCCACGATATTGCGACTTCGAGCGAGCTGGCGGATCGGGTGGCGGTGATGTATGCCGGCCAGATGGTGGAGATCGGCTCAGCGGCCGAGTTTTTCCCAGACCCTCTGCACCCCTATGCCAAGAAGTTGATGGCCAGTGTGCCCCGCTTGCGTGGCGACAGTGAACCAGATTTCATTGTGGGGCAACCGCCTAGCTTGCTCAATCCGCCCACCGGTTGCCGTTTTGCAGCTCGTTGTCCGGCGCGCTTTGAGCGCTGTGATGAGGAACCGCCGACGGTCATGTTGAACGGACGGCAAGTCAAATGTTGGCTCTACATCTAGGGAGATAAGGGGTAGGAGAAGAGCATGACACAAACTGTTCAAGTTTCACCCGTCGGGCAGGCACCGGCCGGCGATGCGGCCACGTCGTCGGGGCCCTTGTTGTCCATTCAAGACCTGCATGTGTGGTATGAGTTACGCCGTTGGGGTTTTGGTCACGCTGGCTATGTTAAGGCGGTGGATGGGGTCAGTTTCGATTTACGGCGCGGCGAGGCTATCGCCTGTGTGGGCGAGAGCGGCTGTGGCAAGTCGAGCCTGATGAAAACCATTCTGGGACTCAACCGTCCCACCACGGGCGATGTTCTGTTCAATGGTCTCAAGCTGACCGAAACCTTTGGCCAGGACCTGCGGGCCTATCGTTCACAAATCGGCTATGTGCAGCAAGACCCTTATGGCGCGTTGCCCCCTTTTATGAATGTCGAGCGCATCCTGGAAGAACCGTTGATCATCAACGGCGTCACGGATCAGGCGGAGCGTCGGCAACGAATTGAAAAAGTGATGTATGAGGTAAAACTCACGCCGACGCATGAGTTTTTGCCCAAGTTTCCGCACATGTTAAGCGGCGGCCAGCAGCAGCGGGTGGTCATTGCCCGGGCCATGATTTTGGAGCCCAAGCTGTTGGTGGCGGATGAACCCGTCTCAATGTTAGACGCCTCGGTGCGGGTGGAGATTCTGCGCCTGTTGCGCGGTTTGCAGGAAAACCACAACCTGGCAGTGATCTACATTACGCACGATCTTTCCACGGTGCGTTATTTCTCGGAGTACATCTTTGTGATGTACGCTGGCGAAATTGTGGAGATGGCCCCGGTGGATGACCTGTTGCAACATCCCCAACACCCCTACACGCAGGCGTTGCTGGAAGCCTCGTCGGACCCCGACGCTAAGAATGCCCTGGTCTACCGTGAAATCCCCCCCGGCGAGCCGCCCAGTCTGGTGAACCCGCCAACGGGTTGTCGTTTTCACCCTCGTTGTCCGCACATCATCCCCGGCAAGTGCGACAAAGAAGAACCGTTGAACTTCTATGTCCTGCCGGAGCACCGGGTGAAGTGCTGGTTGTATGAAGAGAGCGAACATGCACCCGCGTAAGATGATCTTTCTAGGTGCGCTGCTGGTGGTGATGGGCGCCATTCTTCCCTTCCTGATGGTGATGCGCATCCTGGAGCCTGGCTTTGCGTTGATCTTCCTCTCACATGGAGCGTCCACGGCCGGCCTGGCCCTAGGCGTGGTGGGGGTGGCTCTGTACATGGGCCGGAGCGATTATTAGCCGGGGTTGTCTGTCAGGCAGGTGATTCAGAGCCGTCGGGGTCTAGGCTGGGTAAGCGCCCGACGGCTTTTCTATTGGTGGCGGCGCACCCGGCCGGGCGAGGTGCGCCATCCCTGATCGATGGGAGTGGTATGGCGGCCGATTATTCCTCACCTTCCCCTATTGCCCCAGTTGCTCAACCGCGCTCCATCACCGGCTGGCGCGCTGTCTGGCGCTATCTCATGCTGCGCGTTCTCATGTTGGGGGCGACAGTGGTGTGCGCCGTGTACCTGACCATTGTCATTGCCAATCTGGGCGGGTATGTGGATGAGGTCATCCAGGCGCAGATTGATTTTTCACTGGCTATGCAGGTTCAAGGCGGTTGGTTGCGCGACACTCCTCCTGACGAACGCGCCGTGATCCTTGAACAGGCGTCGGCGGCCATGGCGGAGGCGGCCGGACTCAACCAGCCGTTTGTGTTGCGCACGCTGCGCTGGCTGGGGCGGGGCCTGACGCTGGATTGGGGCGAAGCCAAAAGCGCTTTTATCTATGTGGGCGGCAACCGAGTTCGCGAGGTGCGGCCCATCATTCTGGATCATCTGGCGCGCACGGCGGTGGTGTTTGGCACAGCCAATATCTTGCTGTTTGCCGCCACGGTTGGGCTGGCGCTGGGGTTGACCCGGCGCTATCATGGCTGGCTTGACCGGGTGTTTATTTTGCTTTCGCCGCTCTCGGCTGCGCCGGCCTGGGTGTATGGCGTGGTGTTGAGTGTGCTTTTCTTACGCCTTTTCTCTTTTTCCACCGGTGGCACGTTCGACGCCTGGCCAGATGAGTTTACCCTTTCCTACGCTTTCATTGTCCTCAAGCATCTTTTTCTGCCCTTTTTGGCTATTTTTTTAAGCGGCCTGTTTCAGGGTGTCTACGCCTGGCGCGCTTTCTTTCTGGTCTATGCCAGCGAAGATTATGTGGAGATGGCGAAGGCCAAAGGCCTGGCGCCGGGGGTGGTGGCGCGGCGCTATGTGTTGCGGCCGGCGCTGTCCGCCTTGTTGACCAGTTTTGTTCTGATAACGATGACGCTGTGGCAAGAGGTGATCGCTCTGGAGCTTTTTTTCAATGTCGCCGGCATCGGGCGTATTTTCATGACAGCCTTGCGCGCTTTTGATACGCTCATGATCGTGGGCCTGGTGGTCACTTTTGCCTATCTGCTTGCGGTCACCGTTTTGGCGCTGGATATGGTGTATGTGCTGGTTGACCCACGGGTTCGGGTGGGCAGTGACCGACAACCATCGGGGCGGCCGGCCGAACGCGCGGCCTGGCGTCGTCGCTCACGAGTAGGGGGGCGCATAGCAGCCGGCCGCACACTGTCCCATTTCGCCCACCGGTTGGCCTGGCTACGGGGATTGCCAGGCGTACTTTGGCGCGCCCTCAGCAGTTGGGTGAGCGGCGTCGGGAATGTGGGGCGGCAACTGCTCCAATATCCTATGGCGGTGGTGGGGGTACTCATCATCATTGGCTTGCTGGCGCTTTCTGTTTACACGCTCGTCACCGTCCCCTACAGCGAAGCTATCCGCCTGTGGCGTGGCGAGGGTCAGGTCTGGCAGTACAATCCCCGCGATGCGTTGCCTACCTGGGTCAATCTTTTCCGTCGGCAAAAGTTACCGCCCACCTTTATTTTGGATAGCCAGGCCCCCGGCGTGGTGCGCACGGAGGAACAGATTGCGGCCGGCATTCGCGAGGTGATCTGGACTTATCCTGTAGTCTATGACTATGGCGGCTTGCCCCAAGATGTGGTGTTGAACTTTACGGCGCGCTACGCGGAAAAAGCCCCCCACATCACACTGACCTGGTTCACGCCGGATGAGCGCAGCATTGATCTGGCGACTTTTGCCATTCTGCCGGCGCAGACTTACCTTGTATCCCAGGATGCCCGCCTCCAGCGTCGGTTGCGCACCCCTTTTCCCCATGAAGCGCTGTTTGCCGACCCGACAGCAGATGAAACAAGGGCGCTCCGGGGAGATTACCGGTTGCAGGTCAGCGCTTTGCTCTTTGAACCGGCCGCGACGACCGATGTGGAACTGGTGATCTATGGACAGGTGCATGGCCTGGCCGGCACGGATGCTACCCGGCGCGATCTGATGCTGGCGGTGATGTGGGGCGCGCCGGTGGCGCTGGCTTTTGGCCTGGCGGCAGCCATAGCTACCTCTCTGGGCAGCCTGCTGCTGGCTGCGATGGGGGCCTGGTTAGGGGGAACGGTGGATCGCGCCATCCAGTTTCTGACCGAGATGAACCTGATCTTGCCTTTCTTCCCGGTCAGCTTGATGATCTACACCCTCTACTCTAAGAGTTTCTGGGCCATTCTGGGTGTGACGGTGGCGCTGACCCTGTTTGGCAGCGCCATCAAGACGTATCGCGCCGCTTTCCTCCAGGTGAAGGAGTCCCCCTATGTGGAAGCGGCCCGCGCCTACGGAGCGAGTGATGGACGCATTGTCACCCGCTATCTGGCGCCCCGGCTGGCGGCAACGCTCATCCCGCGCATGGTCATTTTGGTGCCGGGCTATGTTTTTCTGGAGGCGACGCTGGCTTTTCTGGGCGTTAGCGACCCGGTGTTACCTACCTGGGGCAAGCTGGCGGCTGCCGCTCTGTCGTATGGGGTGCAGCGTGGGACGTACCATCTGGTGTTGGCCTCGCTGCTGCCTTTGATCGTCACCGGTTTTGCCTTTGCCATGGTGGGTCTGGCGTTGGAACGCATTTTTGAGCCGCGTTTGCGCGACCGTTGAACCATGTGAGGGTCACAGGGTCGGCCGGGCGCAACGATTGGGGAGAAATTGCGTAGTAAGGGGTAGTTTGACCATCGATTGTGCGCCCCCGGCCGGCGCAAAGCGTCGCTGCGGCGGGTTTGGCAAAGGTGTGGAATAAAGATGGACCTGACCACAGCATTGGGCGGCATTGGCGCAGCTTTTGGGTTGGCTTCCAGCGCTGGCCTGAACGCCTATATCCCTCTTGTGATCGTTGCCCTGGCGTCACGTTTTCCTCTGGCAGACCCCTGGGTGAAGCTGGCTGAACCTTATAACTTGCTGGGCAGCTGGTGGGCAATTGCCTTGTTGACGCTGCTGTTGTTGGTGGAGGTGTTGGTGGACAAAATCCCGGCCGTGGACTCCATCAACGATGTCATTCAAACCTTTATTCGCCCCACGGCCGGGGCGATTTTGTTCGCCGCCAATGCCCAGGTCATCACCGACATCAGCCCAGGCCTGGCGGTGGTGAGCGGCATTCTGCTGGCCGGCAGTGTGCATGTGGCCAAGGGGGCTGTGCGGCCGGTGGTTACGGCTTCGACGGCCGGCACAGGCAACTGGCTGGTGAGCATCGCCGAGGATGTGACCGCTTTTGTGACGTCACTGCTGGCCTTGATCGTTCCCCTGCTTGTCGGTGCGTTCGTTTTGCTGGTCATCCTGTGGCTCATTTTTTGGTTGTGGCGGCGTCAGACCCCGTCTCGCCCACTTTCCTAAATAGGTGCAACCCTGGGCCATGTGCAGGGTTGTATAGTAAAAGCCTCACTTCACACTTTCCTTTGGAGGGAATGATGTTTGATCGGATCAAGGGTGTTTTTAAGCTAGATGTCAACACGTTTGAGGATGTTGAGCGGGATGAGAGCGCCACCATGCAGGCGTTCATAATTGTGGTGGTGGTGGCAGTTCTCGCAGCTATTGGCGGCTTCCTGGCGGCGCAAACGGGCAACCAGCTGGCGGCCCAACTGCAAGAGTTGGGTGACACCGAGCTGCCGTTTGCCATGCCGGAGTTAAGCCCGACCGGCGTGGCGATTAACGCATTTGTCGGCGTATTGGTCGGCTGGGTGCTGTGGTCTGGCCTGACTTATCTTATTGGGGTTAACCTGTTCGGCGGTCAGGCAACCTTCAACGAAATGTTACGCGTTCTAGGCTATGCTCAGGCACCACGCTTCCTGAGTGTTTTCGCCTTCATCCCCTGCCTGGGGGGGATCCTCTCTTTTGTCGGCGGTATATGGGCGCTGGTGGCAGGTTTTGTTGGCATCCGGCAGGGCCTAGACCTGGATAACGTCAAAACTCTGATAACGGTGGTTTTAAGTTGGCTAGTGGCCCTTTTGGTGAATCTTTTCGTGCTGGGGCCGATTCTGGGGGGGCTGTTGTAACCGTCTGCTGGCCCTCCCCGCTGGTGGTATTGTCTATTATGAAGGGCAGGAGCGCCGGGCGTCTCCTGCCCTGTGCCGGGTGGATGGCACGCCAGAGCGTCCACCCGATAAGGGGGTTATAGATGGATCAAGGCAAAAGCTTTTTCAACTTGTTGTTGGACTTCTCGTTTCAAGAGTTTGTCACCACGCGCCTGATCAAGGTGATGTACGCTATTTTGTTAGCTCTGATTGCGGTCGCAACGCTCTTTGGTCTGGTTGCGGCGCTGATTGGGATGCGCGACTCGGTCCTGACCGGCCTGGGGTTGCTGTGCCTGACGCCGCTGGTGGCCTTGTTGTATGTGATTGGGGCGCGGGTGTGGATGGAGTTGATTATTGTGGTGTTTCGGATTGCGGAGAATATGAGCGAACTGGTGCGCCTGCAACGCCAGGAGGCGGCCAGCCCACCTAAAGAATCTGACATGTGAGGGGTAGCCGGCCGGATTTGTCAGCGCGGCAGCCGACCCTCACGCGCCAACTGTTGAAGTTGCTCCACAGCCAATTGCACCTGGCTATGTTCGGCTGGGCTCAAGGTCTGCGCGGCAAACTCATCCTCATCTAGCAGAAGCCAGTCGCCCTGGGGCGTCACCCACACATCCAGCGCCAGATCGACATAGGCCAGTCCGCCGCTTTCCAGACGCGCCGGCCGGCAGATGTTGCAATACCACCCTTTCAGCTGCGCGTCGTCGCGGTCGTAGACGGCAAAGACGTTGTACCAGCGGTCGGTGTAAAAGTATTCCACAAAACGGTCGCCTTGTTTGAAGGTTGTGTATGGGGTGGGAAGGTCGGCGCGTTGGAAGCGGGCCTCCAGTTGTACGCCATTGGCAAGCCAGGTGTGATGGGCAGCGCTGTAGCGCCACACTTCCTGGTGCTCGCTGTTTAATTTGCGCACCACGAAGGGCGGCGTGGCGTCAGGCATGGTTGTCACCGCCGGGTTTACGTCACCTGATGCACTTGCTGGCGCAGAGTGTCCAGCCGTTGCCCAATCTCATCGAAGCGTGCTTTGCGCTGCGTCACCTTGTCCGTTTCAGCGCGGACAAAGCGGCTGAAGGGGGCGACGGTATCTTCCAACCGCCGGCCGCTGCGGCGCATTTCGCGTTCAAACTGGTCGGTCAGGCCCGACATCAGCTTTTGACGCAATTCGCCCAATTTCTGGGCCAGCTCTTCTTTGGCTTTGCGCCGGCGCGAGGGCAAAACGTATAGCCCCAGGGCCAGGGCGGCCACGCCGGCCAGGATGCCGGTCACGTCGAAGAAAGCGGTGTGGGCCAGAATGGCAACGGCCGCCCCCAGACCGACACCGCCCAGGCTTAACCCGGTGTTGACCACCGCTTCCCGCGCTGCCAGCGCCAGTTTTTCCGATTCCTGCTCTTTGTTGTAGGTTGCCACCGCCTGATGCGTCGCCAGCCCAATGGAGTCGATCAGGCGTTGGCGGTCGAAGGCCAGCGTTCCTTCACGCGGCCCGCCCTGGCCGATGATGCGGTCGGCGTGTACCTGACGCCGCTGTTGCAAATGGTCGGCGACGGCCGTCCATTGACGCAAGTCCTGCTCCACCAGCCAATCGATCAACTCGGCGACGCGCTTTTCAATCAGCTGTGGGGTGTCCGCCACTACCTGATTTTCAAAGGCGTAGCGGACTTTCTCCCGCCGCACCAGGTCGGGAATGCGCCCCAAGCGGATCATGTCGTCGAAGAAGTTGTTGCCGCGCCGCTCCATTTCAAACAACAGGTTGTCGATCTCCCCCAGGCGCGCCTGGAAGTTGCGCTGCATGTCAGCATTGTAGACGACGGATTGGCGCTCGATGTCTTCCAG
Organism: Anaerolineae bacterium; assembly: GCA_034435495.1. GTDB lineage: Bacteria > Chloroflexota > Anaerolineae > Promineifilales > Promineifilaceae > DAOTXO01. The sequence goes on along the minus strand of DAOTXO010000100.1, from coordinate 28,163 downwards.
GAGTTGGTTGTCGGCTGCCAGGCTGTCCAGGTCATGCTGGCATAGGCTTAACTGCTCGCCCACCAGTCGCCGGCCGACGCCCATTGGATTGAGCAATTTGAGCTGAAAGCGGCCGGCTTCGTCCAGGGTCTGGTAGACAAAATCTTCCAACGCCTGAAACCCGCTACCTTCCCACAAGAGCGGCTCTCCGGCTTTGGCCCGCTGTGCCTGACGGGCCGAGACGGCAAAGATCGCTAAAATCTCGCCGATCAACTTTTCCGCCGACTGCTGAACGAAGGCAACGACCTTGCGCCGCTCTTCCTCGTCCAACAAAATGTCGATCTTGTTGACCACCAGAACAATCTTTTTGCCCCACTCTCTGATCTCCTCCAGGAATTGACGCTCGCTTTCGCTGAAGGGGCGGTCGGCCGAGGTGATGAATAACACCAGGTCGCTGCGCGGGATGAATTCGGCCGTCAAGGCTTCATGCTCGCGGATGATGGCGTTGGTGCCGGGGGTGTCCACGATGTTGATGGTTTTGAGCAGGGGAATGTTGGCGGTCTGAACCCATACGCCCCGTTCGTTGAGCTGGCGCGCACTTTCCAGACCATATTTCAGCAGGTGAATGTGGCTGGTGGTGGGCGTAACGCCTTCTTCTTGGAGTTTGAAACCGAGCAGGGCGTTGATCAACGAGGATTTGCCGGAGTTGAATTCACCGGCGATGACCAGCAAGAATAACTCGTCTAGCTGGCGGATGGATTCGCCCAGGGCAGCGCGTTGCTCTTCGGATGCGCCGGCGAAAGCCAGGGCATCGCGCAACTCGCCCAATAGCTGGCGCGTTTGTCGCAGCAGCTCTTGGCGGTCGGCGCTCAAAATCGTCTGTGGGGTTGGCCCGTCGGCCAGGATTTGATGTGCGTCTGGTCGCATGACCGTTGTCCTTTGCCGGGGTGCGCCGATGAAGACGCCCCTAGCGGGTGCGTTTAGCGGCTGGTTGCTCCTGGGCGCGAATCTGTTCCCAGGCCGGGGCTTTGCCTTCTGCCAGCGCCTGTGACTCGCGCAGCTCCACAATTTGGTCGCGCAGGGCGGCGGCGCGCTCAAACTCCAGGGCCTGGGCGGCCGCTTTCATTTGCTTCTCCAGCTCCTTGACGAGGCGGTTCACCTCGTCCTTGGGCATTTGCTGGACGACGTAAGCGGCCGGCGACTCTGCCAGAGCCATCTCGCTCGCCTTTTCAGACCCCAAAGTGCTCACCAGGTCACGTACTGCTTTGTGAATCTGGCGTGGTTCAATGCCGTGGGCGGTGTTGTACGTCTGCTGCGTCTGACGGCGCTCGTTGGTGATGTCCAGGGCCCGCTGCATCGAGTTGGTGATGTGATCGGCGTACATGATCACCCGGCCTTCCACATGGCGCGCCGCCCGGCCGATGGTCTGGATCAGGGCCGTCTCAGAGCGCAAAAAGCCCTCCTTGTCAGCGTCCAGAATGGCCACCAGGGAGACCTCCGGCAAATCCAAGCCTTCGCGTAGTAAATTGATGCCCACGACGACATCGAACACGCCCAGGCGCAGATCGCGCAAAATCTCGGTGCGCTCCAGGGTCTCGATTTCAGAATGTAGATAATGTACCTTGATCCCCAATTCAAGCAAGTAATCGCTCAAATCTTCGGCCATGCGCTTGGTCAGCGTGGTCACCAGGGCGCGCTGGCCTTTGGCGGTGCGCTTTTTGATCTCTCCCACCAGATCGTCCACCTGGCCTTTGACCGGCCGGACAACCACTTCAGGATCAAGAATGCCGGTGGGGCGAATGACCTGGCGTACCGTGCGCGTGGAATGTTCCTGCTCATACGGGCCGGGGGTGGCGCTGGTGAAGATCACCTGCTGGATACGCTGCTCAAACTCCTTGAAGTTGAGGGGGCGGTTGTCCATGGCGCTGGGCAGACGAAAGCCATACTCCACCAACACTTCTTTGCGACTGCGGTCACCGGCGTACATGCCCCGTATCTGGGGGATGGTCATGTGACTTTCATCGATGACCAACAGGTAATCGTTCGGGAAGTAGTCGAGCAAGGTCCAGGGGGGTTCACCGGGCTGGCGACGATCCATATGGCGGCTATAGTTTTCAATGCCGCTGGTGTAACCCACCTCGCGCAACATCTCCAGATCATACTTGGCGCGTTGCTCCAGGCGCTGCGCTTCCAGAAACTTACGGTTGCTTTGGAACCATGCCAGGCGTTCGGTCAACTCCGCCTCGATGTCGTTGATGGCCTGGCCGAGCTTTTCTTCATCCGTGATGTAGGCTTTGGCGGGAAAGATTTCCACTGCCAGATGTTCAGCCAGCAGCTCGCCGGTCAGGGGGTCAACTTCGCTGATGCGTTCGATCTCGTCCCCCCAAAATTCGACGGTGTAGGCTGTTTCAGCGTAGGCAGGGAAGATTTGCAGTGTGTCGCCCCGCACGCGGAAAGCAGAGCGTCGCAGCTCGATGTCGTTGCGGTCGTATTGAATGTCCACCAGATGGCGCAGCACGCGGTCGCGGCGGTAGGTCTGGCCACGCTCCAGCTTGACCGTCACTTTGCCCCAATCGACAGGGTTGCCCAGGCCGTAAATGCAGGAGACGGAGGCCACAATGATCACGTCACGCCGACTCATCAGATTGGTGGTGGCAAGCAGGCGCAACCGATCCAGCTCTTCGTTGATCTGGGTCTCTTTTTCAATGAAGAGGTCGTGGCGCGGGACGTAAGCTTCGGGCTGGTAGTAATCGTAGTAGCTGACAAAGTAGGAGACAGCGTTTTTAGGAAAGAATTCCTTGAATTCGCTGTAGAGTTGCGCCGCCAGGGTTTTGTTGTGGGCAATGATCAGGGTGGGGCGTTGGGTCTGGGCGATGACGTTGGCAATGGTGAAGGTTTTGCCGGTTCCGGTAGCGCCCAACAGGGTTTGATAGCGGTCGCCGGCCGTCAAACCCTGCACCAGGGCGCTGACGGCCTCCGGCTGGTCGCCGGTGGGTTGGAAATCAGAAACCAACTGAAAGGTGTGACTCATGTTCCTCCACGAATAGCGGGGCCATGCGCCCAGAGCATGTGATGATCAAAGAACATCTATTCTATCACATTTACCCCCGGCCAGACAGAGTTTGAGTTGAAGGCCAGCCCACCACTGGCCGTCTTGTGTGCGGTTTGGCGACATGCCAGGATATGATCAGGACAACTCGCCAAGTATGCAGAAAGGCTTCCCTTATGGGTATCGCTGGCTGCTCGATGGTGAATTTAGCCAGGGTGCCAGGTGGCGGCTGGTCAAACCGCTTAACTTAAGCCGGCGTCCCTGGCGCGTATGGCTGCCTGGGCCCTATCGGCCACCTGCAACTTATTGTAGATATTGGAGACGTGGTTACGTACTGTTTTCAAACTAATCATCAATTGCGCTGCGATAGAGGTATTCGACGCTCCCCGGGCAATAAGGGTCAGGATTTCCCGTTCTCTATGCGTTAGTTCCGGGAAAATTTCTTGCGGAACTTGCCGACTTGTCGTAGCAAAATAGTCTATGAGGCGTGTGGCAATTGTCGGGCTGAAAATGGCCTCCCCCTCCCCAATAGCCCGGATGGCCCGCATCATTTCCTCTTCATCGGCATCTTTCAGAATGTAGCCGCGAGCACCGGCGCGCAGTGCGGTGAAGATAGAGTCATCATCCTCAAACAGGGTGACAACCAGAATACGAATGTTTGGGCTAATTTTGTTCAGCTCGCGTGTTGCCGCCAGGCCGCTGCCTTCAGGCATTTGCAAGTCCATCAGCACGACATCTGGCTGATGAGCCAGGGCCATTTCCACAGCCTCACGTCCACTTTTTGCCTCGACGACAAGGGTAATATCTGGCATGGTTGCCAATAGGGAACGCATCCCTTTCCGGAAAAGGGGATGGTCGTCGGCAATAAGGACGGTGAGCGCACTCATGAAGCTATTCCTGCAGCAGTGGCAGGGAAGCCAGGACGCGGGTGCCGCCCCCGGCAACCGGCTCAATTCGGCAGGAGCCGCCCAACTCCTCGGCTCGTTCACGCATAGATAGAAGGCCAAGCCCGTTGTTTTGCTGACGGCCGTTCCTCACCCCCACCCCATCATCTACTACCTCCACCCGCAATTCATGCCTCAATTCTAAACGAACCACACAATGGTGCGCCTGAGCGTGAGTCACAACGTTGGTCAAGGCCTCCTGAACGATGCGAAAAGCAGCTACCTCGACAGCCGCCGACAGCGGCGGTAACGTTGTAGGCGCTTCAACGGTTATTTGCAGCGTCGGCTGGCCCTGCGCCTCTACCCGGCCGCAATGGATTGCCTGGGCGCGCACCGCTTCCACCAGCCCCAACTGATCCAGGGTTGGGGGTCTCAGTTCGTAGACCAGGTGACGTATGTCTTCAATGGTAGCCTGAATATCCTGGCGGAACTCATCCACCAGCGCTTCCGCTTTGTCCGGGTCACTGCGGATGGAACGGCGCAAAACGGCCGCTTCCAGATTCAACGCCGCCAGCGTTGCTCCCAATCCATCGTGCAGATCACGCCGCAAACGCCGTCGCTCCTCTTCACGGGTGGTTATCAACTGCTGGCGGGAGCGTAACAGGTCGCCTGTCAACCGCACGGTATAGACGGCCGCTCCTGCCTGCCGGGCAATATTCCGCAGCAGCCGCATCTCGGAAGGATCAAAAGGAGTGCCTGGGCTGCGTAAGGCGACCACCAGTTGGCCGATGGCCTCTCCTTGATAGATAAGCGGAAATTGGATGAGATCAGGCCCAGGCCTGCCATACTCGGCCATTACTCTGTTCTGATTCTCGGCCGGTAGATGGATGGCCACATAGGAAAGTTTCAAAGTTTGGGCAATCGTCCCTACCAATATCGGCAGGATTTCGTCTTGGGGAACGGCCATTTCCAAGCGCCGGCCCAACCTGGCTAACGCCTCCACTGGATCATCTCGCTCCCCATAAATGAGCCGGTTGACCCCCCGCTGTAATCTTTCGCGGAGCGGTTGGAAAAGGACGGCGACGATGCCGGTTGTCAGCAGGGCAATAGGCAGATTGCCCTGATTCTGGAAGAACGTCCCCGAGGCGCCGACGAGCAGCACATACAGGCCGACCACGCAGCCGGTCAGGGCACCGTAGACCAGGGTGCGGTTGATGATGAGGTCAATGTCATACAGACGATATTTGAAGATGGCAAAGGCCACCGCGATGACAATCGCCGGGACGCTGATTAGATGCAGGACAATAGCAATATCCAGAAGGATTTCGCTCGGATTTAATCCGCCAAGATAACTTATTGGAATCCCTATCCAATAAATCGCAGCCGGAAGCAGCAGCCATTTGATTTGTTGGGCCTCATCTCCCTGTGCCCGGCGCAGTCGCATGAACAGAGAGACGAGCGCAGCTAGACTACACAACGACAAGATCACGATGGCGGTCAGGAGGATAGGCTCCAGTACGGCCCAGACTGGGGCGCTCACGGCATCAGGATTATTCAGGTCGGGAAAATGGACCAATGGACCAGGTTTGACCGCCAATAAGCCAACAACAACCAGAAGTGCGCCGATGCTGGTCCAGACAACCAACCGCCAGCGCGGGGATAAGAGCTTTCCGGTAGGGAACAACAAATACATCAAGGTAAGGGTGACGATGCCAATAGGAAAGCCGATATCTTTAAGCCAGATAAGAAGTGCTCCTGGAATTGGCAGCAAATCTGGAGAATTTGAAGTAGCGTAGGTGGCATAACCAGTCGCAAACATGACGACGGCAACCAACGGAAACGTGGCAAACAAGAGCCAGCCGACCGGATGGCGGGGGTGATGTGAAATAATCCTGGCCCCAACGACGGGCCAGATGCCCACCATGATCAAGGCGATGACATAAGGCAGGAGCGGAATAGCTCTATTCGCCGGGGAGGTCTTGGTTAATAGCTGAAGGTATAGTCCGGTTGCGGACAGGATGAAGTAAGCGGCTACCAATAACCAGGCTATGCTTCGCGCAACACGTGCATTCATGATCCAACCAAAAGACTCGACGCCCTGAGTACCTCCAGGGGCTAAGATGCTTATCCCTTCGGTTGTTTGCCTTCAACTATCGAAATGATAGAGGTAGCCACATTATACAACATAATCAGGGTAGCCGGGGCGGCCCTGGTCTTAGAGTAGAGTTTGACGGGTTTTCTTGTATCGTTTTCATCTTGTCGACTCCTTGCTACCCTCGCCATAGCAGCGGAATGCCAATCAGGAGTGGCATGAGGTGGTGGGCAATGGGGTAATAGATGTCCCACGGGATGACCATGAGAAGGATCACTAGCAAACCCAGATTCCAAATGACGGTGCTCCAGCCAATCCATCGCGGTAGCAAGTCCGATTGGAGCAATGCGCCTCCGATGGCTGCCTGTCCAAGAAAGGCCAGGACTACATAGACGACGATGAGCGGGTAAGAGGACTGCCCCCCCTGCAGCCGCATTGCCTCGGCCGCCGTAAGCAAGACGGCCCCAAAGAAATAGGCACTGGCACCCAACCGCACCAGTACACGGCCGTTGGTATCTTGAAGTGTCGCCGCAAGCAGCACAAATCCGAGCGCGGTGAAGACGCCCGCCGCCAGGATGGAACCTCGTTCCCACACGAAGAGCGCCGGGCTGCGGGGCGCACCTCCCTGGACTCCATTCCGGCTGTTAAACAGGTACAGGCCAAACGCCAGAGGGGAAATAGCGGCAACTAGCAAAGCGCCCGTCGCCCGTTGAAAAGTCCAAAAATTCTGATTCGCCATCCGATTCTCCCCTTCTTTTCTCACACAGCTTCTTCATTGGGCGCTCCGCGATTGGCACGGAGGCTGGATCATATTCCGAATACAGCTCGTCGTAAATTTCGGCAATACGTTGACCGTAGATGGTCTCATCATATTCCTTCATAGGCAGCCTCCAAGGCTATTTCCCTCTGCTCAACGCGTCGCCAGATAGTGATGCCCAGCCATACAGCCCAGACGGGGATAAGCAGGAGGAATGGTGTCTCAATGATGGCCAGCGGTGTGACGCGAAAAGCCTGCTCAAACCAGACACCAAGTGCCATGATTCCCAAAACCATCGTCACGATCCCCAGTGTGCGCCGCTCATACCGCAACACCGTGCCGATGCCCAGCCACCACAGGCTGCCAAAGAAAAAAGCCAGCGGCCCCACACCATAAAAGACCATATTGAAGCCGCTCTGGAAAACGGCCAGGAGCAGTTCTCGCTGCGCCGCAGAAGCGGCCGCATACTCCTGCATCAACGGTGGTACCATGCCGCCCATGAGGTTCACCGCGATCATGCCAACTAAAATATGGGCGAAGCCAGCGATGGTGTACAGAGTGACCAGGGCGGGGTTGCGTGGCTTGAGCCAGTACCAGAGATAGAGCGCGGCTGGGGCCAGGAGCAGTGAGTAGCCAAAGGTGTCAGAAACTGCCCAGGCCAGATGGAGGTAACCGGCCGCCGGCGCTCCCAGGACGAGTATATCTGCCAGGTTGGACATGGCCTCGGCATTGGACCCAATCGCCAGGGCGACCAGGAGCCAGGCTGATAGAGCTACAGGCGCGGCGAGGATAGTGGTGATAGCTGCGACACGCCTAAATGTAGTTTGATGGTTCATGGGCTCTTCTCCTTACAACTTAGAGCTTTTGGCGAATAAGGCGTTCGTGTTTAGGGTGGTGCCTGGCCCCCCTCACCCGCGCCACACCAGCCCGACACCGATCAACAGCGGTGTGGGAATGTAGACCGCCGGTGCCTCGGTGACGGAAAAATAGAGGGGAAAGGACAGGAGGCTCCAGGCCAGGGCTGCCCAGCCGATCCATGACGGCAGCAAGCCCTTGCGCAAGGCCGAGGCGCTGAAGAGCAGCAGGGTCGTGAGCTGAAAGCTGATGTAGATGCGTTGCACGTCATAATTGAGCCAGCGGCGCAGGGGCTCGTAGAACTCTGGCACGGCGCCGATTCGCGCTTGCCCGGCCGCCCAAACGGTGACGCTGCCGTGAAAGCTGCCCTCGATCGCGCCGAGCATCGTTGAGACCACAAACAGGCTGAGGGCGACGACGGCCGTGCCCTTATCCCCAGCTTTAAGCAGCACCACGGTAAGCAGGGCAAACCCGGCCAGTTGGGCCATTAAGTACGGCACAGCGAAGTGTGCGATAGTGCGCAGCCCCGAAGCGTCTCTGGTCGCAAACTCACGCCGCGATGGGCGGCCGCCATGCCCTCCAGTCGTCCCTGCGCGGCAATAGATCCGACGCCATAAAGCAGGATGAGCAGGCCCAACAGCAACAAGATGCCGGCGATACGCGCTATGCTGAAGTAATTCGTGGCCATCATTGCACCAGCCCTTTGTGGGCCAGGAACATCCCAATCAGAGCGACGACCGCCAGGACAAGCAAACCGGCACCAAATCCGCCGACGTAGAGCATGCCCACGGCGGCCATGGCTGGGATCATGACCCACAAGGCGTACCAGGCCCAGCGTGACCCGTTCCGGAAACCTTCCAGAGCAACGAGCAGCGCCAGCGAGCCAAACGCCATGTACCATATAGCTACCTGCTGGGCATTCTTTCCCATTTGGCCGGCAATTTCCGGATATAGCTGGCTGAATTCCAACGCACTCAAATCCGCTCTTTCGGCTTCGGGGCCGAGGAAGAACCAGGCAACGCCATTGAACAACAGCATGGCGCTGACGACCATTAGGATACCCCAGCCCACTTTCGCCGCTCTTGACTGATTTTTTGCCGTAGTCATAACAGTCATTTTTTATCCCCTTTATGTCTTTACTGGTATGGGCTCTCCCTGCCGCCACAGCAGGGCCATGCCGATGACGGCCGGCATGAGGAAGGGGACGGCCGGCGCGCCGACCCCAACCAGCCACCCGGCGAAACAGAGAATACTCCAGCCGATTACGAACCAGCCTAGCGAAGCTGGCAGCAGGCCGGAGCGGAGTAGGGCCCATCCGATTAAGGCCATCGCGGCAAAACTCCCGACGTAGCCCAGGCGAAAGAAGCCATCGGCCCAGGCCCGCAATGGTTGGTAGATGTCCGGGATGCTGCCGGTTCGTCCCGCTTCCTCCGCCGCCCATGTCGTCAGGCCCACGTGAAAAGCGCCGTGAAAGATGCCGGTGATGGCCGTTATGAGAATAAGAATGAAGGCCAGGATCGCAAGCTGCTCATACCCGGCCCGCGCCAGCGGCCGGACCAGCAGCCCAAACCCCAATGGCAGGAAAAGCCAGGCGACGGTGTACATCCCGGTCAGTAGCCGGAAGGTAGCGGCATAGGGCGCCATCGCTTCCAGCGCGCCGCCCACGGCCGCAAAGCCGGGCGCGGAGCCGCTGGCAATCATTATGACGACCGCCAGCAATCCGATCAGCAGGCCGGCAACCAGCAAAGTGCCCGTTACTCTTTCTCCCGTCCAAAATGCCTGGCTCATGGGCCTGTCTCCATATATTTCCTGCACCATCCTATCCTTTGCAAGAATGGCCAGGAATTCTTGAGCTTTCCGGCATTCTAAATAAGCGGCCGTGCTCCATCATGAGGTAAATGCCTTATTTGGTTTGGGAAGTTTGCCTGGCTGCGGTTTGGGAATTATTCCGATGGGTTGGCACACAAATCTTATAGCTTTGAGACGGGTTTCAAGCGGGATGAGCTTCAAAGAAGGATGCCGAAAATGTAATTTTTCAGGGGGGATGGGGAATGCCGGCAAGATGCCGGCGCTCCCTCAGATAGTGAGCAGTTTGAGGGTAACGTCGCCAGCACCTGCCAGGTTATGGAGCCCCTGATTGCAGGGTTTGGGTGATCAGGTGGTGGAGGCCGGCCGTCAACGTGGTGGGAGCGCGCCAGTCGATGAGGGCAGCCGTGGCGGTGGCGTCGGCCGACCGGTGATCGTCCTCGCCCGGCCGGTCGGGTAGGGCGCCGGGTAGAGGCCGGCCGCCCCGCCCCGCCAGGGCGTATACCTGTTGCACCACCTCCAACACCGACGTGAGCCGGCCGGTTCCCAGCTCCAGTGTTGCGCCGGCCGGCCATGGCGTCTCCACTGCGCGCACAATCCCCTCCACCACATCCTGCACGTACACCCAATCCCGCTGTTGCGTCCCCGAGGTCATGGGCAAATCAGCCCCGTTTAGCGCGGCCCGCAGCGCGGCCGGGATGAGCGTGTGCGTCGGTTGACCGGCGCCATACGCCTGGAAGATCATCAACCCGGCCAGAGGCCAGCCCTGAGTACGGGCGTACATGGTGCACACACTCCAGGCGGCGGCCTTGCTGGCGGCGTAGACATTGCTGGCGGCGCGTTCGCCGGGAGTGCGCCCAATCAAGACGCGCCGGCCGGCCGGTTGCTTCTCACACGCCGCCCGCACCACATTCAAGGTTCCATACAGATTGTGGCGCAAGGCGCTTTCCAGGGGCAGAAAAGGGTCGGTCACGCCGGCCGCTGCCAGATGCACGATCACATCCGGCCGGGCTGCTTGCACAGCGCGCGTGGTGAGGGCGTAGTTGCGCACATCGGCCGGGGCCAACTCCAGGGCGGGGCGCAGAGCCGCCAGCGGCGGCGGCAGAGGGGTTCCCAGCGTGTACGTTTCTCGCACTAGCAAGGTGACATGGTGGCCGGCGCGCACCAACTGGGGTGTTAAGTGCCGGCCGATGAAGCCCGTCGCACCTGTGACCAGAACCCGCTGCGGCATGGTTTAGCTGACAGCCAGGTAGCGGCGATACCAGGCCAATGTCTGGCGCAGCCCTTCTTCCAGGGTGTAACGGGAGCGCCAGCCGAGAACGCGCTGCGCCTTGTGCGAGTCCAGGTATTGGTCTTGAATCTCGTTGCTGGCGCTGTTTAAGACCACCGGCTCCAGGTCAGGGTAATCCGAGATGGCGATCATGGCGCGGGTCAGCTCCAGGACGGTCAGGGGGTTGTCGAGACCAAAGTTAAACGCCTGACCGCGCACGGCCGGGGCGGTCGCCTGTTCGGCCGCCAGCAGATAGGCCAGGACGGCATCCTGCACAAACATATAATCTCGCCGCAGCGTGCCATCGGAGCGAATGACCGGCCGCTCGCCGCGCAGCAGGCTGCGCAACGTGCCCGGCACCAGCCGATTCCAGTTCAGGTCGCCGCCGCCGTAGAGATTGGCGCAGCGCGTGACGACGACCGGCAGGCCATAGCTGTGGGCGTAAGTCAGGGCGATGAGATCGGCGCAGCTTTTGGAGACATCATAGGGATGTCGGCCCTGCAATGGGGCGGTCTCGGTATAGGGCAAAACGGCCTGGTCGCCATACGCCTTGTCGCTGCTGGCGACGACAATGTGTTGCACCGTAGAGTTGCGCCGCGCCGCTTCCAACAGCACCCAGGTTCCTTTGATGTTGGTCTCGAAGGTGGACAGCGGAGCGCGGTTGGCAATCGTCACAATCGTCTGGGCTGCCAGGTGGAAGATGACCTCGATTTCATACTCCGCCAACGCCCGCTCAAGCAGGGCGTACTCCACCACATCCCCATGCACGATTTGCATCTGCTGGATTGTCCGTGACTGCACCAGCCAGGCGTTCGGGGTATCGTCGCGCACCAGGCCCACCACCTCTGCCCCCTGGGCCAGCAGTTCGGCCGATAACCAGGAGCCGAGCAGACCGGTGCAGCCGGTGACAAAGACGCGCCGGTCGCGCCAGAAAGGGGCCGTCGGAAGGCTCATATCACCACACCTTCCAGGGGGCATCGGCGCGCCAGCGCTCTTCCAGCTCCAGGGCGTCTTTGAGGGTGTCCATGGATTGCCAGAAGCCTCGATGGCGGTAGATCATCAGCGCACGCTGCTCCACCAGCTGGGGTAATACTTCCGTTTCCAGGGCGACGTTGGGCCCAGCCGCCATAAGGTTCAGGACAGAGCGCTCAAAGAGCATGAAGCCGCCGTTGATCCAGTAGGGTATGGGCGGGTACTGCTCATAATGCAGCACTTCCCCGACCTCATTGGCTTCCAGTGTGCCATATTGGTAGTGACGGGGCTGGATGGCGGTCAGGGTGGCCGGCCGGCCGTGCCCCAGATGAAAAGCCAGCAGCGCCTGCAGATCAACATTGCCCACCCCGTCCCCATAGGTGACAAAGAAGCGGTCGCTGGTTAAGTAGTCAGCCACGCGGGCAATGCGTGACGCCTTATCGGTGTACAGACCGGTATCCACCAGATCGATGCGCCAGGTGGGGTGGGGGGCCTGGGCGTGAAATTGGAGCGGCGTCTGCCCATCCTGACTCCCCAGCGTCAGGGTGAAGTCGCGGGATAGCGCTTCGTAATGCAGAAAGTAACGCTTGATCTGATCCGCTCCATACCCCAGGGGCAGCACAAAATGATTGAAGCCGTAGGTGGAGAAGATGCGCATCACATGCCAGATGATGGGCTGTCCGCCAATCTCGACCAACTCTTTTTTGGTCAGGGTATCGCCACGCATCCGCGAACCTTGACCCCCGCAGAAGATGACGACGGGAATGGAGGGGTTTGCAGACATAAGTCGTTTAAGGGGATTGCCAGCGTTGTCGGGCGCGTTCCACTGCGGCACGCAGGCTGGAAATGAAGGGAGGATACATGATGCCTTCTTCGGTGACGATGCCGGTCACATAGCGATGGGGGGTGACGTCAAAGGCCGGGTTGCGTGCAGTGGTCCCGGCCGGGGCAATGGGTTCGCTCCCTATGCTTAAGACTTCTTCCGGCCGGCGCTCCTCGATAGGAATCTGGTCGCCATGGGGCAGATCGAGGTCGATGGTGCTGGTGGGCACAACGGGGTAGAAAGGGACGCCGTTGGCCTGGGCCACGACAGCCAGGCTGTAGGTGCCGATTTTGTTAGCCACATCTCCATTGGCGGCAGTGCGGTCAGAGCCAACCAGAGCCAGATTGACCTGACCGGTGCGCATGAAGTGGCCGGCCGCGTTGTCGGCAATTAGATCGTAGGCGATGCCGCGCTGTTGCAGTTCCCAGCAGGTGAGGCGCGCCCCTTGCAGCCGGGGGCGAGTCTCATCCACCAGGACATGCAGCTTTTTGCCCTGCTCATGGGCGGCAAAGATCACGCCCAGGGCTGTGCCCCAATCCACAGCTGCCAGCGCGCCGGTGTTGCAATGGTGCAAGATGGTATCTCCCTCTCGCACCAGGGTTGCGCCATGGTAAGCCATGCGTCGGTTGATCTCCACATCCTCATCTGCCAGGCGTTGCGCCTCGACCAGAACGGCCTGGCGCAGATCGTCGGCGCTGATCAGCTCCTCGTTGGCCGTGACGCGCAAGACGCGCGCCAGCGCCCAGGCCAGATTAACGGCCGTCGGCCGGGCCGCTTCCAGGACGCGAGCAGCTTCTTCCAGGTGACGCATCAGGGTCAGGCGGTCGCGGGCTGGGCTGGCGTGGGCGGCCAGGGCCAGGGCAAAGGCTCCTGTTGCGCCAATGGCCGGCGCGCCGCGCACCACCATATCGGTGATAGCCTGGGCCGCCTCCCGGTAATCGGTGTAAGCCACCGTTTCAAAGACCCAGGGTAGGCGACGTTGGTCGATCAGGTTCAAGGTTTGGCGGTCGTAATCCCAAAAAACAGTGCGCATGTGGTTAACTTTAGGGTGAGGAGATAGTTCTCAACAGCTAAATGCCTGGGGCTGTCCCTGGCGGAATACGGTAGAATCATAACACAGCGTCGGATGCCCTGCCAACCTGGCGCACCCGTTTGGAAGGGCCTGAGATACAATGGATGGTGGGAATTAGACGTGGTATGAAGCAACAGGAACAGCGGCGGTGGGAGTGGCAGCGCTTTGTGCGCCTGTGGTTGCTGCCAGGGATGGGAGTCAAACGCTGGCTCCTGTGCCTGGCGCTGGCGGCCATCTTGATGGGGGCGGGCTTTTTCTCTTTGCTGGCTCAATGGCGAGGTTGGCTGCGGCCGCAGTTTGTGACCACCCCCTGGATCGGGGTAGCGTTGCTGCTGGTGGGGTTGCTGCTGGGCATGTTGGCCATACGTCAGGTAGCCATGCGGCTGGTGGCCCCTTTCCGCCGGCCGGATGAAGCGGTGGCGGAGTCGGTCTATCGCCATGCGCGCGGCCGGCGCGGCCCACGGATTGTGGCCATTGGCGGCGGCACGGGGATGCCGGGCCTGTTGCGTGGCCTCAAAGCGTACACCAGCAATCTGACCGCCATTGTCACAGTGGCGGATGATGGGGGCAGCAGCGGCCGGCTGCGCCGTGAACTGGGCCTTTTGCCCCCCGGCGACTTCCGCAACAACATCACCGCCCTGGCGCGCGACGAAACCCTGCTCTCGCAGCTGATGCAATACCGCTTTGGCGATAATGTCATGGCGCAGGAGCCAAGTCAGTTGCGGGGCCACGCCTTTGGCAATTTGTTGCTGGCGGCGCTGGCCGGCATCACCGGCAGTTTTGATGAGGCGCTGCTGGCGATGGGGCGCGTTTTGGCGATGCAGGGAGAGGTGATGCCCTCCACCCTGGATACGGTGACGCTGGAAGCGGATGTGGCGACGGAGGAAGGGGTGGTGCAGCACGTGGTGGGTGAATCCGCCATTCCGCAGGTGCATGGGCGCGTCCAGCGTGTCTATCTGAGGCCCACGCCGGTCAAGGCCTACCCGCCCGCTTTGCAAGCTATCTTGCAAGCTGACCTGATCGTGTTGGGGCCGGGGAGTTTGTACACCAGTGTCTTACCCAATTTGCTTGTTCCTGACCTGGCGGAAGCGCTGCGCCGCACCCGCGCCCCTAAAATCTATGTCTGCAATATAGCGGAACAGCCGGGGGAGACAGACGGTTTCACGACCGCCGATCATGTGCAGGCGTTGATAGGGCACGTCTCGGCCGATGTAGTGGATGTCGTATTGGCCAATCATAATCTCTCCGTTCCGCCCGACGCCGGCGGTGGTCACACGGTGTATGTCCAGCTAGCGGCGCCGGCCGGGGTGAAGATGGTCACCGCCGATTTGGTAGATGCCCAACGCCCCTGGCGACACGACAGCGACCGTGTTGCCAAAGCGGTCCTCGCCATTGGTGAGGCGCAGCGTTAGGGGTAGAGGCATTCACACCCGAAGCTGCGATAGGAAGCATTTATCGTCCGGGCCGCTGCCAGGCTTCCTATCTGACGACGAGACGATAAACCTGGGTAGAAACAGGTAGGGGAAGGTATATGTTTGTTTTACGTGTCAGCGAACTGATTCCAATCTTGCAGGTGGCTATTGGCCCGGTGATTCTTGTCTCCGGCGTGGGCTTGTTGTTGCTGACCATGACCAATCGTCTGGCGCGGGTCATTGACCGGTCGCGCAGCCTAAATGATGAGTTGCAGGTGGTCAAGGGGCAGGAGGCCCAGCGTATTCGGGGGCAGTTGCAGATTTTGTCGCGGCGGGCGGTGTTGTTGCGCCGCGCCATCACGCTGGGGGCGGTGAGTGTGTTGCTGGCGGCCATTTTGGTGATTGTTCTCTTTCTAACAGCCTTGTTGCAATGGGAAGTCGCCTGGCTGATTGGGGCGATCTTCATCGGCAGCATGGCCTCGCTGATAGGCTCGCTGACAGCGTTTATCCGCGATCTGAACCAGGCGTTGTTGGCGCTACGTCTGGAGCTGGAATGAAGCCGGGGGCCGCCTGGAGCCGTTTCCAAACCTGGAGCCGGCGCGTGGTGTGGAGGAAGCAGCCGCCGCCGGCCGGATGGGATCGTCTGGTCGCCGCCCTGTTGCTGGGCTGGTTGGCGACCATGGTGGGGCTGCCCATTGGGCGGTGGGTCTGGGGGGATGGGGTGTTGCCGGCCGGCGCGTCTCTGGGTGTAGTGTGGCAGGCGGGCGCGGTGGCGGCTATGTTGGCCCTTGTCTGGTCGCCGCGTCAACTGGCGCTGGCGCTGGGCGTGGTGGTTGTTTTCACCTGGGCGGTGGAGGCGGTGGGGGTGACGACGGGTTATCCTTTTGGTCGGTATTATTACACCGCATTGTTGCAACCTCAGGTGCGCGGCGTGCCACTGCTCATTCCGCTGGCCTGGTTCATGCTATTGCCCCCGGCCTGGGCGGCGGTGGAGCAGCCGGGATACTCCTCCTTGCGCTTTGCGGCTGTCAGCGCCCTGGCCTTCACCGCCTGGGACCTCTTTCTCGATCCCCAGATGGTGGCCTGGGGCTTCTGGCAGTGGGAGCAGCCCGGCGGCTATTTTGGCATTCCGTGGAGCAATTACGGCGGCTGGTTGCTGACTTCATTCACCCTGACGCTGATCTTAAGTCGTTGGTTGCCACTGCGGCCGGCGCTGGCGCGAGTACGTCGCCCCCTGTTTCTGATCTATAGCCTCACCTGGTTTTTGGAGAGTGTCGGTCTGGCGTTGTTCTGGGGCTTACCCGGCCCGGCCCTGGCGGGGGGATTGGCTATGGGGCTGGTGGTGTTTTTCGGTCGCGGTATTTTTCAGGCTGCCACTCCAGAATGATTTCCAGGGATTTTGTATCATCTTCACTCCGGTTGTGGGTATGGTAAACTTCTGGCTGGCGGTAGCATGATAGGGGAGAATGTTGGCAGTCACAAGAGGGCGTTAATGCCGCCGCCCTATGCGGTTAGGAATGTCTGATCGGGTTGAACGGCAAAGTAACAACCGGTCAGGGGGGTACAGAATGTGGCGATGAGTTTGGCCCAGGTGGGTTGGTTGGGTGTGGCTTTGGTGTGTGGTGCGTTGCCTTTTTCGGTGTGGATTGGGCGCTACGGGTTGCGGCGGGAGATTCGCAACTTCGGCGACCACAACCCAGGCGCGATGAATGTATACCGCGCCAGCCATATTGGTTGGTTTGGCCTGGCTCTTTTTCTGGACATCAGCAAGGCGGCGGCCCCGGTGGGGCTGGCGCGCAACGTCTGGGGTTGGGATGGGTTGGCGCTGGTCGCCATGGCCCTGGCCCCGGCCGTAGGACATGCCTATTCGCCCTGGCTGGGCTTTCGGGGAGGCAAGGCCATTGCTGCCATGTTCGGGACCTGGATTGGCCTGACGGGGTGGGTGGTCTCGTTGCCGGCCGCCTTTTTCCTGGTTGTGTTCGCCTGGCTGATTGAACCCCCCGGCTGGGCCGTGCTGCTGACAATTGCGGCGCTGGCCGGCTATCTGGCGTGGCAAGCGCTGCCAGTCGACTACTTTCTGGTGTTGGCCGGGCAGCTACTCCTCTCGCTGATCAAACAGCAGGAGGATTTACGCCAACGTCCTACCTGGCGCAGGCGGCGGGGTCATGGCTGAGCTAAACTGGCTGACGGGGCTGATTGGCCTGCCGCTGGCGGTGATGGCGGTGATTGCCCTGCTGAACGGGTTAACCTTTCCCCGGCTAAAGGTGCGCCCGACTGCGACAGGGAGGGAGACGCCCCGCGTCTCCCTTTTGACGCCCGCTCGCAACGAGGCGCGGGTCATTGAAGGGTGTGTGCGCGGTTTGTTGGGGCAGCACTATCCTCATTTCGAGGTGGTGATCCTGGATGACCACTCGACAGATGAAACGGCGACCTTGGCGCAGCAGGCGGCCGGAGCAGACCCACGCTTTCGCCTGTTGACCGGCCGCCCATTGCCGGCCGGCTGGTTGGGCAAAGCATGGGCATGTCAACAGCTGGGCGAGGCGGCTGCGGGGGAGTTGCTCATCTTCACCGATGCGGATGTGGTGTGGACGCCCGCCGCCCTGAACGCTATCGTCGCCCTGTGGCAGCAGGAGCAGGCGGATTTGTTGTCGGTCTGGCCGACGCAAGACACGGTCACCTGGAGCGAACGCCTGGTTGTCCCCCTGATGGCTTTTGTCATTCTGGCTTACCTGCCGGTGTGGGGGGTGCATCATCTACCCCTGGCATCTCTGGCGGCCGCCAATGGTCAATGCCTGGTTTTTTCCCGGTCGGCCTATCATGCTCTGGGAGGGCACACACGGGTGCGGGGAGAGCT
Source organism: Anaerolineae bacterium (assembly GCA_034435495.1). Lineage (GTDB taxonomy): Bacteria > Chloroflexota > Anaerolineae > Promineifilales > Promineifilaceae > DAOTXO01. The sequence goes on along the minus strand of DAOTXO010000100.1, from coordinate 10,338 downwards.
GTTGGATGATGTAACGCTGGCGCGCCACATCAAGCGCGCCGGCCGGCGGTTGCGTCTGGCGGATGCGGCCGGCCTGATTCAATGTCGCATGTACCATAACTGGGCCGAGGTGCGGCGCGGCTTTGCCAAAAACATTGCTGCCGGCTATGGTGGTGGGCCGGGGCTGCTGCTGGCCACCCTGTTCCACTGGGTCATCTTTTGGGGGCCGTGGGTGTGGCTGGCGCTGGGGCGGGGCAGTCTGGGCTGGCCCTGGCAACCGCTGGCTCTGGCTCTGGGCGGCGTAGGGTTGCGCGCCTTCACTGCCTGGTGGAGCCGACAGCGACCGTGGGATGCCCTGGCACTGCCGCTTTCTGTGGCCCTGATGACGTTGATCGCCTTTCAATCCTTGCTGTGGTTATGGCGCGGGGCCGGGGAGTGGAAAGGGCGCCCCCTGATGCGCCCACCTCTATGACAACCTCAACCTCCTTGCCGATTGTGGTGCTTGGCGGTGGCATCGGCGGCCTGAGCGCAGCCATTCACCTGGCGACGGCCGGCCGGCGCATCATTCTGTTGGAGCAGCAGGGGCAGGTGGGCGGCAAAATGGGGCAGCTGATGGCGGCCGGCTTTCGGTGGGATACCGGCCCGTCCGTCATCACCATGCGGCCGGTGCTGGAGGACCTCTTTGCTGTGGCCGGCCGGCGACTATCCGATTACCTCACCTTGTTGCCCATCGATCCCTTGACGCGCTACTTTTATCCCAATGGACGGGTGCTCAATATCTGGCGCGACTGGCCCCGACTGGCGGCGGAACTGGCGAGCCTGGGGCCGGGCGCAGTGGAGGGGTATCTGGCCTATTTACGCTATGCAGCGCGTCTGTATAACCTGACCGCGCCTGTTTTCATCGAAGACGAACCGCCCACCTGGCGCAGTTTGGGGCGTGTGTCCCCCTGGGCGTGGCGGCAGGTGGACGCCTGGCGCAGCATGGATAGCGCGATCCGGCGTCTGGTGCGCCCCCCGGCGCTGCGCCAGCTGTTGGGGCGCTTCGCCACTTATGTGGGCGGCAGCCCTTACCGCGCCCCGGCCACCTTGAATGTGATCGGACATGTGGAGTTGACCGGCGGGGTGTGGTATCCTCAGGGTGGGGTGTATCAAATTGCCACAGCTCTGGGGCGACTGGCCCAGGAGGTGGGGGTTGAGGTGCGGCTCAACACACCGGTCGCGGAAATGACTCTGGCTAATGGCCGGGTAAATGGGGTGCTCTGCGCCAGCGGTGAGCGAATCGCGGCCGCAGCCGTCATCGCCAATGTGGATGTGACGACGGTGTACGAGCGGTTGCTGCCCCCGGCCATCAGCGCGCCCGTCCTGGCTCGTTTACGCCGCCGGGAGCCATCCTGTTCCGGTTTCATTCTGCTGCTGGGGGTGGCCCGCCAATGCCCAGACCTGGCGCACCACAACATTTTGTTCAGTGCGGATTATCCGGCCGAATTCGAAGCCATTTTTCGCGCCGGCCGCCCCCCGGCCGATCCCACCCTCTACCTGGCGATTACCAGCAAGAGCGATCCTGACCATGCCCCGGCCGGCTGTGAGAACTGGTTTGTGCTGGTCAACGCGCCGGCGCTGGATGAACGTTTTGACTGGCAGGCGGCCAAAACAGCTTACCGCGACCAGATATTGGCGCAGCTGGCAGGTTGGGGCTGGGATGTCCGCCCCCACCTGCGCTACGAGCAGATCATCACCCCCCTGGAACTGGCGCAACAGACGGGGGCGTATCGCGGCGCACTGTACGGCGCTTCGGCCAACAGCCCCCTGACCGCTTTTCGCCGCCCCCACAACCGTAGCCAGAATGTCCCCGGCCTCTATTTCGCCGGCGGGACGACTCATCCCGGCGGCGGTGTGCCCATGGTGATCCTATCGGGTAAGGTGGCGGCCCGGCTGGCGTTGCAAGATAGCGTTTAAGTCGGGCCATTTTCTACGCCTATCAGGCGCAAAATATCGTGTAGCAATTCCTCTGGTGAACGGTGGGAAGAGTCGAGCAGCCAGGCGTCCCCGGCCGGTTTGAGCGGTGAATGGGGGCGGTGGGAGTCGATGTCGTCGCGCCGCTGGATGTCGGCCAGAATTTGCGCATAATCAGCCTGGGGGTCACGCGCTTGCCGCTCCAACCAGCGACGTTGGGCGCGCACTTCAGCCGAAGCCACCACATAGAGCTTCAAGGGAGCATCAGGCAAGACCACCGTGCCAATATCCCGCCCCACCATGACCACAGCCCCCTTTTGTCCCATCAGCCGTTGCCGACGCACCATCTCCACCCGCACCCCAGGGTAGGCCGAGACTTCGGAGACGTGACTATCGACGGCCGGGGAGCGCAATTCCCAGGTCACATCCACCCCATCCAGCCAGACGGTGTACATGCGTCCATCTGTGGCTGCCCCCGGCGGGTCGATCTCAATCTTCAGCCGGCGCGTCAGGTCGGTCACGGTCTCTTCGTGGCTGATATTGACGCCACGTTGCAACGCCGCCAGCGTCACCGCACGGTACATGCTGCCGGTGTCCAGAAAAAGATAGCCGAGTTTCTCCGCCAGCAGCCGGCCGAGGGTTGTTTTGCCAGAAGCGGCCGGGCCATCAATGGCGATGGTTTGGGGTAAAGTCAACGCGCTTTCTCCAGGTCGTTAAGTGTTGCCTGTTCATTGTAACGGCCGTAGCCGCGGTTTCCCAACCGCGCTCACGCCTATTCATCCGTAGCCGGGGTAGGGGCGAACTCCCGTTTTCACGGGAGTGACAAACCACAAAGCCCCGTGAAAATGGGGGGAAGGACGCCAAGAAAGAAAGGAAAAACCTTCGCGTCCTTTGCCCCCTTCGCGCCCTTTGCGCCTTTGCGGTGAAAATTTCGTTGCCCCCTTCCCGCTAAAGCGAGAACTAAGAGTCAAAGGCGGTTTCCCAACCGCGCAGGACGGGATCGGCCGGCCACTGCCTGTTGCAGCTGGCGCAACTCGGCCGGCGTGACGCGCCGCCACTCCCCCGGCTTCAGGTCAGTTAGTTGCAGCGGCCCGATAGCGATGCGCACCAGCCGTTGCACAGGATGCCCCAGTTGGGCCGCCACGCGCCGAATTTGCCGCTTGCGCCCTTCGCGCAGGATGACACGCAGCAGGGTTTGCTTTTCATCCTGACCCAACACTTCCACCTGCGCCGGAGCGGTCTGCGCCTCGTTTAAGGTCACGCCGTCCCGCCAGCGCACCAGGGTGTCCGGCCGAGGGTGTCCTTCCACCCAGACAAGATAGGTTTTCTCGTGTTCGTAGCGCGGGTGCGTCAGGCGGTGGGCCATCTCCCCGTCGTTGGTCAGCAACATCAGCCCTTCACTCTCTTTGTCCAGCCGGCCGACCGGATAAAGATGGCCGGGCACAGCCACCAGATCGCGAATGGTGCGCCGCCCACGGGTCAGCTCGTCCTCGGTAGAGGAGAGGATGCCCCGGGGTTTGTGGAGCACAATGTAAATGGTCGGTTGCAGCGCCAGAGACTGCCCATCCACTTCTATGCTATCATGTTCCAGGTCGGCGGAATCTCCGACTTGAGCCACTCGGCCGTTGACTGTGACCCGGCCGGCGCGAATTAACTTTTCATTGCGTCGGCGTGACCCCACGCCGGCGCGCGCCATCAGTTTTTGTAGTCGTTCGAGCATGATGAACCTTGGGCCAGATGAGCCATCAGCCGGCCGGGGTGGGCGAGGGTTCGTCCACATCGGACGCCAGGGGGGGCAACATGGACAGGGAAGAGAGGCCGAAGTATTGCAGGAAATCGGTGGTGGTGGCGTAGAGGATCGGCCGGCCGGGCGTCTCCTGTCGGCCCACTTCCTGGATGACTCCTTTGTTGAGCAAGGTGCGCAACGCGCCATCGGAGTTGACTCCGCGCACCTGGTCGATTTGGGGGCGGGTCACCGGTTGAAGATAGGCAATGATCGCCAATACCTCCAGCGCGGCCTGACTGAGGCGGGTGACGTTTTCCAGCCCCAGGAACTTTTCGACCACAGGACTGGCTTCAGGGGCGGTGGTTAGCTGCACGGCGTCATCTTGCCATTGCAGCGCCAGGCCACGCCCGACATAACGCTCTTCTAATTCGTAGAGCAACGTCTTAACCTGCCGGGTGGTCAGTTCCAATACACTTGCCAGCCGCGTCAGGGGCGTTGGCCCGCTGGCGACGAAAAGCAGGCTCTCCAGTTGAGCCAAAGGAGTAAGCGAAGTTGACGTGTTCACGCTATAATGGCAGCCTATCGGGGCGACGGTCAACCGCCGGCCACGATGGATTATATCCTGTTTTGGAGCAAAGCAGCATGAGCCAGCCTTTTGAGGTTGCGGCGGCGCTTAACCACGCCCGCGCCCGTCACACGGAGTATTTGACTGAGCTGATCGCGTTTTTACGCATTCCCAGCGTCAGCACCCGGCCAGAGCACGCCCCGGATATTCAGGCGGCGGCCGAATGGCTGGCCCACCAGATGGAGGCGGCCGGTCTGGAGCATGTCACCATCCACCCCACGGCCGGCCATCCGGTGGTGTACGCCGACTGGTTGCACGCCGGCCCGGCCGCCCCCACGGTGCTTTTCTATGGCCATTATGATGTGCAGCCGGCCGATGATGTGGAGCTGTGGAAATCGCCCCCCTTCGAGCCGGAGATTCGCAAGGAGAACCTGTATGCCCGTGGCGCTTCTGATGACAAGGGGCAGAGTTTCATGCTCTTGAAGGCGGTGGAAGCGATGTTGCAGGCGACCGGCCGGCTACCGGTGAATGTAAAGTTTGCCCTGGAGGGGGAGGAAGAGAGCGGCAGCCAGGGTTTGATGGCCTTTGCGCCGGCCCACCGCGATTTGTTGTCGGCCGACATTGTCTTTATCTCCGACACCACCATGGCGGATTTTGACCAGCCTGCCCTGGTATATGGGCTGCGGGGCATGGCTCAACTCAATCTGACCCTCATCGGCCCCAAGCTGGATGTGCATTCCGGCGTGTACGGCGGCGGCATCAACAACCCGATGAACGTTTTGGCGCGCTTGCTGGCGCAGTTACAGGATCATGAGGGGCGGGTGTTGATCCCAGGCTTTTACGATGCGGTTCGGGCGTTGACCCCGGCCGAAAAGCAGTTGCTGGCGGGTTTCCCCTTCGACGAGGCGGAGTGGCTGCGTCGCATTGATGTACCCCTGGCCTGGGGTGAACCAGAGTACAGCCTGCTGGAGCGGGTGGGGTCTCGTCCCACCCTGGACATCAACGGCATTGTGGGAGGATATACCGGCCCCGGCGGCAAAACGATCATCCCATCCAGCGCCCACGCCAAACTTTCCATGCGTCTTGTCCCCGACCAAGACCCGGAGGCGATTCTAGCTCAAACACAGGCCTTTATCCGCGCCTTGACGCCCCCCCATGTGCGTTTGGAGATGCAAACGCTGGGCACAGCGCGCGCTGTTGTGGCCAATCTCGATCATCCGGCGGTGGCGGCTGCTTCCCAGGCGTGTCAGGCGGTTTTCGGCCGGGTTCCTGTCTATCGGCGCGAAGGCGGCTCGCTGCCGGTGGTGGCCACGCTCCAGGCGACGTTAGGGCTGCAACCCATCATGTTGGGCTTCGGCCTGCCGCATGACCGCATCCACGCTCCTAATGAGCGTTTTTTCCTGCCCAACTTTTATCGCGGCCTGGAGACGGTGATTCACTTCCTGGCTTTTTATGGCACCACACGGTAGGGGCGAACCTATGTGTTTGCCCTTACCGCCGCTACAACGAATCCTCATCATTGGTTTATATTATGAGTTCTTCCACTACCACTTCTGAACCTACAACTGCCGGGCAGGGATTGTCGGGCTTCATTGCGGCCGCCGGCGTGATTTTGACTGTTTCCTATCCGGTGCTGGCGCTCTCCACCTTTGTGCGCGGCGCCTATCAACTCTTTCTTAAAGAGGGAGTCAGCGACTATTTACCGCCGGCCCTCAGTCTGGTGGCCGGCTTTTGCTATCTGACAGCGACGATTGGGTTTTACAAGCGGACGCAATGGGCCTGGGGGATATCGGTTGCTACCCTGGGCTTTGAAACCCTGATGACGGTTGTCATTGGGGTGCTCAGCTTTGTAGAGCCGGAAGTGATTGGCCGCACCGTCTGGCGCCATTTTGGGGCAGATTATGGCTATTTCCCCCTTTTCCAACCCCTGTTAGGCATCGCCTGGTTGTTTCACCCGCGCATCCTGGTCGCGTATGGCCTGCGCCACCCCAAGAGCAGCGCAGCGCCCGATCTGTAGCCGCGCTCCCGTTTTCACGGGAGTGGCGAACCGCGCAGGACGAGATCGGTCATCTGTGGCCGCGGTTTCCCAACCGCGCCAGAGGGAGCGTCTCGATGGTCAGAAGGCGCATGGGGTAGACGTTGATCACCTGGGTGTGGTGGAACAACGTTTGGGCCGGCTGGTCGGAGCGGTAGCGGTGGATGTGGCCGTGTAGCAGATAGGCAGGACGGAAAAGGCGCAGCAACCAGCGAAAAACCCGAAAGCCAGTGTGGGCCCGGTCGGGCTGGTCGTGAATGCCCAGGGGGGGGGAGTGGGTGAGCAGGATGTCCAACGCCCGCCCATGGCGTAGCTGGTTGCGCCATAAACCAGGCAGCAAACGGGCTACCTGGAGGGTCATCTCTGCTTCGCTGTACATGAGCGGCGCTTTGGGACGATAGCGTATGGAGCCTTCCAGGCCGGCCACCAAGACACCATGTTCCTCGACAACCCGCCCATGAATGTTGCGACCGCCGCGCACATTTTTGAGCGCGCCCCGGTCGCTGGTGTATTGAATGCCTCCATCATGGTTGCCCAAAACGTATAACATCTGGACATCCAGGGCGGAGGTTAAAAAATCGAGGTAGTAGAAGGGCAGATCCCCGCACCCCAACAGCAGATCGACATCGCCGTACAACTCCGCCACATCACTGTGGTAGAGATGGGGCAGCACGCGGTCGCTGACAGCCAGGATTTTCATGGATGGGGTTGGCGTGGATGTTGCCCCGGCGCTGGATTGGCAACCCGCCCGGCCGGCCGCTGGCTGTGGGAGTTATGAGGCGGCCGGCCAGGTACGGGTCGCGTTATGAGCCAGCTTGGTTAGCACCGCCTGTTCCAGATCGATGTCGCACAGGCTGGCGAGTTGCAAAAGGTAGAGGGTGACGTCGGCCAGTTCGCCGGCCAAAGCTTCGCGGTCGGCCAGGTCTTCACGCCATTGGAAATGCTCCAGGACTTCGGTCGCCTCTAACACAAGGGAGATGGCTAATTGCCGGGGTGTCTGCTGTTTGGGCGAATCCGGCGCGTACCAGCCTTTGTCGGCGACGAATTGGTGCATTCGGGTGGTTAATTCCGTCAGCTCCACGGCGAATACCAGGACGATAAACCTCTTCTAGCCAGGCTTATAACTTTCCCGCCACGTAGGCGGTCAGATCGGCCAGACGGTTGGCGTAACCCCACTCATTGTCATACCAGGCCACGACTTTGACAAAGCCGCCACCCAGATCGGCGGTGGACAGGGCATCCACGGCCGAGGAAGGCACCATGCCGATGAAGTCGGAGGAAACCAGCGGCTCTTCGGAGTAATCCAACACCTGGCCCAACCAGTTATCCCCTTCGGAAGCAGCTTTCAGGGCGGCGTTGACTTCGGCGGCGGTCGCCGGCCGTTCTAACTGCACCACCAGATCGACGACTGAACCGGTCACCACCGGCACACGATAGGCCATGCCGTCCAGTTTGCCTTTGAGGTCAGGGATGACCAACCCAATGGCGCGGGCCGCGCCGGTGGTGGTGGGGACGATGTTGGCGAAGGCGGTGCGGGCGCGGCGCAGGTCTTTACCGGCCGTATCCAAAATCGCCTGCCCGTTGGTGACGGCATGGATGGTGGACATGAACCCCTTCTGGATGCCAAAGGTGTCGTGAAGAACTTTGGCTACGGGGGCGAGGCAGTTGGTGGTGCAGCTGGCGTTGGAGATGACATGCTGGGTGGCCGGGTCGTAGCTTTCCTCGTTGACGCCCATGCAGAAAGTGCCATCTACCCCACCTTTGCCAGGCGCAGAGATGATCACTTTCTTGGCGCCAGCGTCGAGGTGTAGGGCGGCCTGTTCGCGCCGGGCGAAGATGCCGGTGCATTCGAGCACGATGTCCACACCCAGCTCGCCCCAGGGCAGCTCGGCCGGGTTTCTGACGGCGTAGCTTTTCAGGCGCTCGCCATCGATATACATATCACCATCTCGGACTTCGATTGTGCCGGGGAACCGGCCGTAGGTGGAGTCGTATTTTAAAAGATGGCTGTTGGTTTCGGTGCTCATCAAATCGTTGATGGCTTCGACATCGAGAACGTCGCGATAACGTTCGTAGATGACTTTGTATACCTGGCGGCCGATGCGACCAAAGCCATTGATACCAATTTTGGTGGGCATACTTATCTCCTTTAGGTGTAAAGGGTAATCCAACTTTGTATTATAGCCTAGACGGGTTGATCTGCCTTCTTTCCGGCCGGGGGTTTGTTTTTGGCCGGCCGGTACTCGGCGCTCTGTTAGGCGTTACTTAATCCGATACCCTTCTTCTTCGTTGTTAAAGATCCAGCCGACGATGGCCCCAATGCGGATATCGTTGAAGAGATAGCCTTCACGGGTGATGGCAGCCGAGCCGCGCATCCGAATGGCCTGCCGGGCGCGCTCCATTTGCTGAAAGCGGTGTTGCCAGCGGGCCAGGTTGGCTGGCCGTAAATCCACCCAGCCCTTCGATGCCCAGCGGTCAATATCGGCCGGCGTGGCCGGGGGGGTGGTACTCTCGCCGCCGGGCATTTCAGGAATGCGGATAAAGGGGCCGCGAATCAGCTCCTGGCCGCCAGGAGTTAAAATCGGTACGCCAATCGAGGTGATGGTGTGTTGCAGGCGGTGATCGTGGCACACTCGTGTATACAGCGTGTCCGCCACTTCCCCGGCCGATTGGTCTAACACGGCGCGCAGAGATCCATAGGTGAGCCGCAACAACTCCGCTTCCCAAAGCAATTTAGATAGCTGCGGCGGCCCCAACTGCCCCAGCGCCACGCTGTAGGTTCCCGTTTCTTGTTCCAGATGTTGCAACTCATCCAGCGCCTGTTGTCGCAAATAACCGGCCCGATAGGTGGGGTCCATGACCGAGCTGTCAATGGCGGCGATCACATCCACCCCAGTGTTGCTGCCTTTAATTTCCAGCACAGCGTCGCGGGCAATCTCTTCCGGCGTGACAAACTCCATCTGCCGCAGGGAGGTGATGGCTTCAAACTCGCCACGGGTGAAGTTGCCATTTTCGCCGGTGTCCACCACCGGCAGGTCGAGCTCGCCCAACTGCTCAAAGCTTTGGGGGTCAAGGCGCAACGCCAGCGGTTGGCCGTTCAGCGTCTCGGCGCGGCTGGCATAGCGGTACACCACCTGACCACGCTCCCGAATCGTTTTGCAGGTCACATCGGCGTAACCGATCATGGCCCCCGGCTTGATCTCCTTGACAACGGGGCCGCCGACGGTGCGCGCCATGAGAAAGAGCAGGCCGGTGTGGGCAAAAGCCACCGCTGTCTTGGACATCAGGCGGGCGCTGGGTTTGTCTTCGCCGTGGGTGTAGGGGATGTTGAGGCCCATGCCGCCCGTACCGGTGGTGCCGATTTTCAAGTACAGGCGCGTGTTCACCTCGCGCATGGCGCGGTGGAGCAGGGTCACATGGCGCACCAGTTGGGGAATGGAGAGGGAGAGGAACAGCGTCTCGACGCTGCGTTCCGTTTCCTTCCATTTGGCCCGTGCTTCTGCCAGCTGTTGGGCGGCCACATGATGCAACAGCTCGTCCAACTTACGTTTGGCCTGACGGCTGGCCACATACTCATCCTGGTAGCTGATGGCGGTGGCGGTGTTGATGGCGTCTACAATGACATCGGGACGATATTGACGGATGATGGCTACCAGGCGGGAACGTTCATAGGCGTCGTCCAACGGCCCCAGCAAATCGTCGTACAGCGCCTCGCGGTCGGCGTAGCGGTCGAGCAGCGCGGTGCGGGATTGATCGGCGAACTCGTCGCGAACAAAAACATTGCCGTGTAGCCCCACAAATTCGATGTCTTTGTGACTGTACATGCGTCGCAACACTTGCAGCGCCTCGCGCACCTCTTTGCTGTAGAGCGAAGCGATCACAATACGCTGGGGGGATAAGTCACGGGCAATGCGATGGGCGATCTGGCGTCCAACCAGACCTGCGCCGCCCAAGATCAGGAAGCAGTTATCGGCCATGCGGGAACCTCCGACCAGGTGTGGGATGTCGGGCGTGTCTTGATGCAAATGGATTGTACCTGGAGAGGGGGGGGAAGGGCAAATCGGCCGGGGGGGCGGGCGG
>DAOTXO010000099.1:0-28917 GCA_034435495.1 Anaerolineae bacterium | reverse complement strand
ATGCCTGGGGACAATGTGCGGATGCAGGTGGAGTTGATCACGCCGGTGGCGTTGGAAGAAGGCGGACGGTTTGCCATTCGCGAAGGCGGATTGACCGTTGGCGCCGGCGTCATTACCAAAATTTTGAAGTAAGCCATCCATTTGTTAAGGCCGGGGGAGGCCTGCCGAAAGTCTCCCCCGTTGTCGGGTTGTTTTAGGGGGTTAGCTCAATTGGTAGAGCAACGGTCTCCAAAACCGTAGGCTGCGGGTTCGAGTCCTGCACCCCCTGTTAAGCTGCTATCGTCGGGTCGTCCAGACCCGGCGCTCAAGCAGCACAATAAGAAGCTCAAGGAAAGGTTGCACCGCCGGTGCGGAGCAACCTTGCCTGTGTCTTGACTTGAAGTGAAAATAGACAGACCGCCTGTAACCCAAAGGGCGAGCGGGTGACTGTGTGAAAGGGATGAGGACGTGGCCGAAACCAAGCCCGAAAAGAAGTTGACCACGCCACGGGTGAACCCGATGGTGAAATATTATCGTGAAACGCGCGGCGAGCTGCGTAAAGTCACCTGGCCAACCCGTGAAGAGTCGTTGCGCCTGACCTCGATTGTCATTGGGGTTACGGCTGTGATGACTTTTATTCTGTGGCTGTTTGACTTTATTTTTTCCAATGGATTGGATTTGTTGATTCAAGCTGTTTTAGGCGTTTAAGGTGGGAAGGGTCAGTGGTGACCTACCACAGATGAGAACATGAACGGAAATGGGTCGGCCGGCGCGACTCTTTTCCAGGGCGTAAGCTGTGATGAAAGACGAAAAAAACGACAATGAAACCACCACATCGTTGCTAGGTGTACAAGAGTCTACTCTACCTCCCGATGGACGGGCCTGGTACGTTGTGCACTGCTACGCCGGCTATGAGGAAAAGGTGCGCCATAGCATCGAGCAGCGGGTGGAGACGATGCACATGGCGGACAAAATCTTCGATGTGGTGGTGCCGACTGAACAGGAAATTGAGATCAAAGACGGCAAGCGGCGCACGGTGGAACGGCGCGTTTTTCCGGGTTATATTTTGGTGCAGATGATTCTGACCGAAGATTCCTGGCATGTGGTGCGCAATACACCCGGCGTGACCGGTTTCGTGGGCATGGGCAATGATCCTACGCCCTTACGCCAGGATGAAGTGGCGAAGATTTTGAACCGCATGGAAGCCGAGACGCCCAAGATGAAGTTTGACTTCCGCATAGGTGAGAAAGTGCGTATTCGGTCTGGGCCATTCGCGGATTTCCTGGGCACGGTCAACGCCATTGACCCGGAAAGAGCCAAAGTGCGAGTGTTGGTCTCCTTTTTTGGCCGTGAGACGCCCGTAGAGCTCGACTTTCTACACGTCGAAAAAGTGTAAACCCCGGCCGGTTGTTCCGGTTTTTAGAAACAGATTCCCTTTTGATGTGGAGGAGCCTGACAGCAGGCGTTTGGACTCCAAGGAGTTAGCATGGCTAAGAAGATTAAAACCGTCGTCAAGATTCAAATCAATGGCGGCAAAGCTACCCCCGCCCCCCCGGTGGGTACGGCGTTGGGCCCCCAGGGCATTAACTTGATGCAGTTTTGCAAAGAGTACAATGCCAAAACGTCCCACATGATTGGACAAATTGTGCCGGTAGAAGTGACCGTCTTTCAGGATGGCAGCTTCACCTTTGTGTTGAAAACGCCGCCGGCGGCTGATTTGCTCAAGAAGGCGGCCGGCATTCCGCGCGGTTCCAAGACGCCCCATACAGACAAGGTGGGCAAGGTGACGACAGCGCAGTTGCGCGATATTGCAGAAACGAAGATGCAGGATTTGAATGCCTACGATGTCGAGCATGCGATGAAGATTATTGCCGGCACGGCGCAGAGTATGGGGATTCAGATCGTCGATTAAGGATCAGGTGGGAGGTTTGGGCGACCAGACCGTTAGCACCACGAGGAGATAAGATGCCAAAGCGAGGACGTAAATACGAAGCTGCTGCCGCCAAAGTGGATCGGGAGCAGAATTACAAGTTGGCCGATGCGGTGCAGTTGCTCAAGGAAACAGTGACCACCCGGTTTGACCCCACAGTGGAAGTCCATGCCCGCCTGGGTGTTGACCCCCGCCACGCGGATCAACAGGTGCGCGATGTGGTGGTGCTGCCCAATGGATTGGGCAAGACGGTGCGCATTTTGGTGTTCGCTGAAGGTGAAGATGCTCGTCTGGCGCAGGAAGCCGGCGCAGATGTCATCGCGGACGATGAGACGATCAAGAAGATTCAGGAAGGCTGGACGGATTTTGACGTTGCCATTGCCGTGCCCCAGATGATGGGCAAGGTTGGGCGACTGGGGCGTATTTTGGGGCCGCGTGGTTTGATGCCCAACCCCAAAGCTGGAACGGTCGCGCCGGGGCCTGATTTGCCGCGCTTGATTCAAGAAGCGCGCGCCGGCCGGGTGGAGTTTCGTGTCGACCGCACCGGCAATGTTCATGCTCCAGTAGGTAAGGCCAGCTTCTCCGAAGAAAGCCTGACGGAAAATTTGCGCGCCTTTTTACAGGCTCTGAATCGGGCCAAGCCTGCCGCTGTCAAGGGAGCGTATGTGCGTCGCCTGACCGTTGCCAACACGATGGGGCCGGGTATTCGACTCGACATTAGCGACGCCATGTCGTAAAATGTATCCCGTTGTTTCCCTTGATGGGAAACACACTCTGCTGAAGACCGTTGGTGTTGCGCTCCGGCGCACTTAAATTTGCCAGCCGAGGCGGAGGGTCTTGACGGTAGCTAGGTTCTGTCCAGGCGTCCTGGATGGAGATAAGCTGTCAATTTGATCCTCATGCCGGCCGGTATGAGGATTTTTTATTTGAGGAGGTGAGATTCTTGGCAATCTCAAAAGAGCGTAAAGAAGAGTTGTTGGAACAATACGAGGCTTTGCTCGACCAAAGCGACGCTATTTTCTTGACAGAATACACCGGTTTGAGAGTCAAGCAGGTGGAGGCGTTGCGTCGGCGGACGCGTGAGGCAGGCGGCGCTTTTCACATCACCAAGAATACGCTGCTCATCAGGGCCCTGGAAGGCAAAGGGTTGCCGGCCCCGGCCGATTTGCTTGTTGGTCAGGTGGCGACAGGCTTCGCGCTCAAGGATGCGCCCGCAGTGGCCAAGGTGTTCATGGATTTTGCCAAAGAAGAGCAAAAGATGGTTATTCGCGGCGGTGTGATGGGCAACCGCGCCCTTAGCCGTGATGACGTAGAAGCTCTGGCAAAATTGCCGCCGCTGGAGGTCATTCGCGCTCAATTCCTGGGCATTTTGTCCGCGCCGGCCCAGGGCATCGCTTCAGCTTTGGCCAATGGTGTACGTCAGGTGATGAACGTCCTGGATGCGTATGCCAAAAAGGACGAAGCCAATGCCCCGGCCGAATCGCCGGCCTGACCTGCACACCGTTTTACTTACCATCATGATGTGTTAACAGAGATCATTGGAGGATCATAAAAATGGCAGATTTAACCAAACTGGTAGACGAACTGAGCAGCCTGACGCTTTTGGAGGCGGCCCAGTTGACCAAGCTGCTGGAAGAGAAGTGGGGCGTCAGTGCAGCCGCGCCGGTTGCCATGGGCATGATGCCCGGCATGGCCATGGGCGGGGCAGCTGCTCCCGTCGAGGAAGTTGAGGAGCAGACGGAGTTTAACGTTATCCTGAAGGAGGTTGGTCCCAAGAAGATCAACGTCATTAAGGAAGTCCGCGCTTTGACTGACCTCGGCCTGAAAGAAGCCAAGGATGTGGTGGAGGGCGCTCCTAGCGTCATTTTGGAAGCTGTCAGCAAAGAAGCAGCTGCCGACGCCAAAGCCAAACTCGAAAGCGCCGGCGCGACGGTCGAGATCAAGTAATCTTGCTGCGAGGTCTCCCCTTTGGGCTAAACAGGGCCAGTCTGTCCGTGCAGACTGGCCCTGTGCGTTGTTCCCCGCCGATTGGCATTCCCCTTTTGCTTCTCATACAATACACAGACTGACAGCTCCAGCGGCTGGATGGTAGAACTTTTCCCAACTTCGAGCGTATGTGAAAGCAGGCCATTCCGGAATCTGTCCGATGGCTGAAGAGAGGAGCGTTATGACAACACAAGTAGTCGGCTCAGCCCATGATTATCTGCGGTATCAACGCCGGCCGCTCGATGAGATCTTTCGCCCCAATTCTGTGGCGGTGGTGGGGGCGACGGAACGGTCGGGTAGCGTTGGGCGCACCATTTTCTGGAACCTGATGACCAACACCTTTGGGGGCACTGTCTATCCGGTCAATCCGACGCGGCGCAATGTGCTGGGGGTCAAAACCTATGCCCGTGTGGGTGATGTCCCGGAACCGATTGACCTGGCTGTGATTGTGACCCGGGCTGAGTTGGTGCCTGAAATCGTAGGCGAATGCGCTGACATGGGTGTGCGGGGCGTAATTATCATCTCGGCCGGCTTCAAAGAAGTGGGAGAAGGCGGCGTTGCCCTGGAACAAGAGATTCTGGCTATTGCCCGGCAGAGCAACATGCGCATCATTGGCCCCAACTGTTTGGGGGTCATGAGTCCGTTAACTGGTCTCAACGCCACCTTTGCACGTGGCATGGCCCGTCCTGGCAGCGTTGGTTTTGTCAGCCAGAGTGGCGCCCTGTGCACGGCCATTCTCGACTGGAGCTACGCCCAAAATGTTGGCTTCAGTGCTTTTGTCTCCATTGGCTCTATGTTGGATGTGAACTGGGGCGACCTCATTTACTACCTGGGTGATGATCCCCACACCAAGAGCATTGTCATGTACATGGAGACCATCGGAGATGCGCGCTCGTTTCTTTCAGCCGCACGTGAGGTGGCCTTGACCAAACCCATCATCGTCATCAAGCCGGGACGTACCCAGGAAGCAGCTAAAGCGGCTGCCTCGCACACCGGTTCCCTGACAGGTAGTGATGAGGTGTTGGCGACAGCGTTCCGGCGTTGTGGCGTCTTGCGGGTCAATGAGATCGCTGAGCTGTTTTACATCGCCGAGGTGTTGGCTAAACAGCCGCGCCCACGCGGCCCCAAGCTGACCATTGTTACCAATGCTGGTGGGCCGGGGGTGCTGGCGACCGATGCCCTCATTGCTAATGGGGGACAGCTGACCGGCCTGACCGAAGAGACGATGGCGGCGCTGGACGCCATTTTGCCCCCTCACTGGAGCCACAGCAATCCGGTGGATATTTTAGGCGATGCCACGCCCGATATTTACACCAAAGCGGTAGAAATTGTCGCCCGTGACCCCCAAAGTGATGGCTTGTTGGTGATTTTGTCGCCCCAGGCGATGACTGAGCCGACGCAAACGGCGGAGAGGTTGCGCCAGGCCGGGCCTAATCTGACGCACGGCAAACCTATTTTGGCAAGCTGGATGGGTGGGGCGGATATTGCCGCCGGCGAGGCCATTTTGAATCAGGCCGGCATCCCCACCTTCGATTATCCCGATACCGCGGCGCGCATGTTTAGTTATATGTGGCGCTATAGCACCAGCCTGCGCAGCCTATACGAAACACCCTTCCTGCCGGCCGAGGCTACACCTGACCGGGAACGCGCCGCTACTATTTTGAACCATGTGCGAGCACAGGGGCGGGCCATCCTGACCGAGCACGAGTCGAAGCAAGTGCTGATGGCCTATGGCATCCCCACCACACCTAGCTATCTGGCGGCCGACGCCGACGAAGCAGCGGCCCAGGCGGAGCAACTTGGCTACCCGGTGGTGGTTAAGATCAACTCCGAAACCATCACCCACAAGGTGGATGTAGGGGGTGTGCATCTCAATTTGACAGATGCGGCCGCGGTACGCCACGCTTTCAACGTCATTCAAGCGGCTGTTCCGGCCGCCGATTTCCAGGGCGTGGCGGTGCAGCCTATGGTCAAAACGAGTGGGGCCTACGAACTGATCGTGGGTAGCAGCCCCGATCCACAGTTTGGGCCGGTTTTGTTGTTTGGGGCCGGTGGGTCGTTGGTGGAAGTGTTTCAGGACCGGGCGTTGGGCCTGCCCCCGCTGACCACCACCCTGGCCCGGCGCTTGATGGAGCGCACCAAAATTGTGGAAGCGTTGCGCGGGGTGCGCGGCCGCCGGCCGGTTGACATGGCTGCTCTGGAAGCGTTGCTGGTACAATTCAGCTATCTGGTGGTGGAGCAGCCGTGGATCAAGGAGATGGACATCAACCCGCTGTTGGCCGGCCCCGATCAGCTCCTGGCTCTAGACGCCCGTATTATCCTCTATCCACCTGATACGAACCCTCACCAGCTGCCCCGGCCGGCCATTCGTCCCTATCCGGTGCAGTACGAGGGTGATTGGACCAGCCGTCAGGGGTTGCAGGTGCGTTTCCGTCCCATTCGCCCTGAAGATGAACCGTTGTTGGTTCAGTTCCACACCGGGCTGTCGGAGCAAAGCGTCTACATGCGCTACTTCCAGGCGCTCAAGTTGAGCCAGCGCATTGCCCATGACCGCCTTATTCGCATGTGCCATGTGGATTACGACCGCGAAATGGCGTTGGTAGCCACCTATGATAACCCACAGACGAGAGAGCAAGAAATTGTGGCCGCCGGCCGGTTGAGCAAAGCGCACAACCTGAACGAAGCTGAATTTGCTATCACCATTGCCGACGCCTACCATCGTCAAGGATTAGGCACGGAAATGTTGCGCCGACTGGTAGCCATTGGGCAGGATGAGGGATTGAGTCGCATTGTGGCCTACATGTTCACGGATAACGTTGGCATGAGGCGTGTTTCAGAGCAGTTGGGTTTTCAATTTAGCGCCGAGGGTAATGTCTTAAAGGCAGAGTTGATCCTCTAAGCGCCTGGATACAGCGGCCGAAGCTTCGGTCGCTGTCGCAAGTTGTTTACTGTCCTCAATGGAGAAAAAAGCATGAATGCAAACGTCCCATCCCGGCCTGTCGACTGGCACCTGCTGGATAGCCCAGAGGTGTTGGCGCAGCTCCAGGTCGATCCCGCTGTAGGTTTGTCAGCTGAGGAAGTTGAAGCGCGTCGCCAGAAATATGGCTGGAATGAACTGATAGAACACCAACGCGCCGGCGCGCTGGCGATGTTTTTCGAGCAATTCAAGGGTGTTATGGTTCTGGTGTTGCTGGCAGCCGCCATTATCTCCGGCCTCTTGGGGGAGCATCTGGATGCAGTCGTGATCCTGGCGATTGTTATCATTAATGCCTTGCTAGGTTTTGTGCAAGAGTACCGGGCAGAACAGGCCATGGCGGCCTTGAAACGTATTGCTACCCCGTCGGCCCGCGTCCGTCGGGGCGGCAAAACCCAATCAGTCCCCTCCCGGGAGTTGGTGCCGGGGGATATTATTCTGGTCGAGGCCGGGGACGCCATTTCTGCCGATAGCCGCGTCATCAAGGTTGCCAATTTGCGGGTGCAAGAAGCATCGCTGACCGGAGAGTCGGAACCTATTACCAAGCACACCCGCCTTCTGACCGGAACGGATATACCTCTAGGCGACCGTCGCAACATGCTCTACTTTGGGACATCGGTCAGTTATGGCAATGGGCAGGCGGTGGTGGTGACCACCGGAATGCAAACCGAGCTGGGGCGAATTGCGGAGTTGATTCAAGGAGTGGCCCAAGAGAGCACCCCGTTGCAGCGTCGCATGGAGCAGTTGGGCAAAACGCTGGCTGCGGTGGCGTTGGTGATCATTGCTGTGGTTTTCATTCTCGGTTTGCTGCGCGGGGATGAACCTGTCGAGCTCTTTTTGACATCTGTGGCGATGGCTGTGGCGGCCATTCCCGAAGGTTTGCCGGCCGTGGTGACCATTGCCCTGGCTTTGGGTGCGCGCCGCATGTTGGAACGCAAGGCCTTGATTCGCAAATTGCCGGCCGTCGAGACGTTAGGTTCTGTAACTGTTATTTGCTCCGATAAGACGGGCACACTGACCCAAAATCAGATGACTGTCAAGGTACTCGATATTGCCGATAACCAGATTGTGTTGGAGGGGCGCGAGCAGCGCGATATTCCCATGTTCCGCGTTGTGTCGGGGGAGGGTGACCCGATCACGCTACGTTTAATGCTGGCTGGCTCCTCGCTGTGCAACGACGCCATCATTGAACCCCGGCCCGATGTGTCCGATAAATTCGACATCATGGGCGACCCCACCGAGGCGGCTATTCTCATTGCCGCCCAGCAATATGGCCTCACCAAGGCGGAGTTGGACAGGCTTTTCCCCCGCATTGCTGAGGTGCCGTTCTCCTCAGATCGCAAACGCATGACGACAGTACATCAGGTGAGTCGCGAGGGGATTATGGCGGTCGATCCTCTGGCGGTAGGTATCTATGATGAGTTTGGCTACCAGTACGCTTCCTTTACCAAAGGGGCGCTAGATGTTTTGTTGGACATCACGCCCCGGGTGTGGGTGCGCGACCATTACGAGCCGATTGATGACACGTGGCGCCACCGTATTCGTGACACTCATGACCGTCTGGCAGCCCAAGGGTTGCGGATTTTAGGTCTGTCGATGCGTTTCTTTACCGAGCCGCCGGACGAAGCCACTCTGATCGGGCTGGAAGACGATCTGATTTTTGTGGGGATGATGGGCATGATCGATCCCCCCCGGCCGGAAGTCAAAGAGGCTGTGGCGCGCTGTAAGACGGCCGGCATTCGCCCCATCATGATCACCGGTGACCACCCACTGACAGCCAAGCAGATCGCCCGCGAACTCGACATTGCCCAGCCTGGCGACCGCATCGTCACCGGCCGGGAACTGGACACCCTCTCGGCCGTAGAGTTGGAACGAGTTGTGCTGGAAGCGCCTGTCTTTGCTCGCGTCTCCCCCGAACATAAGCTGAACATTGTTCAGGCCTTGCAAAAACAAGGACATATCGTCGCCATGACAGGCGATGGCGTCAACGACGCGCCCGCCTTGCGCAAGGCGGAGATTGGCGTGGCCATGGGCATCACCGGTACAGATGTTTCCAAAGAGGCGGCCGATATGGTGATCCTCGATGACAACTTTGCCACGATTGTGCGGGCAGTGGAAGAGGGGCGCACCATCTACGACAATGTACGCAAGTTTATGCAGTACATCATGACCAGCAACTCAGGCGAAATCTATGTTATGCTGCTGGCACCCTTTTTGGGGATGCCTTTGCCCCTCGTGCCGTTGCAGATTTTGTGGATTAACCTGGTGACGGATGGGCTGCCGGGGCTGGCGCTCTCAGTCGAAGCTTCGGAAAAGGATACCATGCGCCGGCCGCCTTTCGCCCCCAACGAAAGCATCTTTAGCCGTGGCATTGGCCCCCGCATTTTGTGGGTTGGTCTGTTGATGGGGATTATATCCCTGGGCGTGGGGCGTTGGGCTTATGGCATTGACCCTGGTGATACAGGCTGGTGGCAGACGATGGTGTTCAACACCCTGACGATCTCGCAAATGGCAAATGTGATGGCTCTACGCGCCAACCGCGAATCCGTTTTCACCACCGGCCTTTTTGCCAATCGGGCTTTGGTGGGGGCTGTGGCGCTGACTTTCCTGTTGCAGTTGGCGGTCATCTATGTGCCCTTTATGCAAACCATCTTTCGCACCACCGCCCTCTCGGCCTCCCATTTTGCTCTAACCGTGGCCTTGAGCATCATCATTTTTGTAGCGGTGGAGCTGGAGAAGTGGGTGAGACGGCGCTGGCAGGCGTAACCAACGCGCTCTGATAGACCAGGATGATCAGACCCCTCGCGCCGGCCGCCGTCTGGCGCGAGGGGTTTTGTGTTATCTTATCCATATCTTATTTGGGGCGACTATACTCCGATAAGTGAAAATTTTCACAATCCGGCTCTAAATAGCCGGAACGGGTCTACCCAACCCGTCATGTATGCTGGTCGTGGTTTGAGCGGCCGGCCCGAAGGAGCGACAGATGTCTACACGCCCACGCATTGTCATCATTGGGGCGGGGTTCGGCGGTCTCTGGGCCGCACGCGCTCTGGCTCAAGCGGATGTTGACATTTACCTGCTGGATAAAAACAACTACCATACCTTTCTGCCTCTCTTATACCAGGTGGCAGCGGCCGAAATTGAGCCGGAACAGGTAGCCTATCCGGTGCGCAGCATTTTGCGCGGCTTGCCCCGGGTACATTTTGTCATGGGAGAAGTGACCGGGATCGATCTGGCAACCCAGAGTGTTATCACCCCGGAACGACGCCTGACTTACGATTACCTGATTGTGGCTACTGGTAGTCGGGAGCATTTTTTCCAGGTACCGGGAGCGGCTGAGCACACTTTCCCCATCAAAACCATTGAGCAGTCGGTGGCCTTGCGCCATCGTATTTTGCGCAGTTTCGAGACGGCCGCTTACGAGACCGACCCGGAGCGTCGGCAACGTTTGTTGACCTTTGCCATTGTGGGCGGCGGCGCGACCGGGGTGGAATATGCCGGCGCGTTGCGCGAGTTGATTGATCGCCCCCTGGCGCGCGATTTCCCTACGCTTGATCCCGGCGCGATCCGCGTTGTCTTATTGGAAGCGGCCCCCCGGCTGCTGTCGGGTATGCCGGAGAACCTGGGTGACTACGCCCGGCAGCGGCTGGAGCGCATGGGGGTGGAGGTGCGCCTGAACGCGCCGGTGCGTCAGGTGAGCGAAGCGGCGATTATCTTGCAGTCGGGAGAGGCGATTCCCACCAGCAATGTGGTGTGGACGGCCGGGGTGCAGGGCGCGCACCTGACGACACCCTGGGCGCTGCCGGCCGGCCCTGGCGGGCGTGTGCCGGTTTTACCCACGTTGCAAATCGCCGCACAGGAACCAGTATATGTCATTGGCGACCTGGCCTATCTGGAGCAAGATGGGCAACCTCTACCCATGCTGGCCCCGGTAGCCATCCAACAAGGCAACCATGCCGCAGCCAATATCATGGCGCAGCTGGCCGGCCGCCCCCTCCGCCCCTTTGTCTACCGTGACAAAGGCGTGATGGCGACCATCGGGCGCAACGCCGCGGTGGCGCAGCTGGCCGGCCGGGCCATCACCGGCTTTCCCGCCTGGTTGATCTGGGTGGTTATTCACCTGTACAATTTGATTGGTTTTCGCAACCGGTTGGTGGTGTTGATCAACTGGGCCTGGGATTACTTCTTCTTTGAGCGCGTGGCGCGTCTTATTCTGACCGCAACCCCGGCCCCCACCCCTCGTTAGAAGCGTAGGTGTTGGAAAAGAGTATCTAACCCACATTTATCCCACAAATGATGTGGGATAAATGTGGGAAATGAGGCTGGGGTGTGGGATTGGCCGGCGCTAAAAGCGTGTTGCCAGGTAATAGGGCAACATCTGCCGCCAAGTGGGCCAGTCATGGGGCATGTCGAAACCCCACAAATCTAGTTCGTAAGGAATTTGCCGCGCCTCTAGAATGCGCGCCAGCCGGCGCGAGGCTTCCGGGTTTTCATAAGACCCCTGACCGGTTACAATGTGGATGTGTTGCTTCTGGCGCAAAAGTCCCAACAGGTGGGGATCATCCAGGTTGGGCAAAAAATCGACCGGGTTGTTGAAATAGACGTTGTCGTCGTAATAATCGCCACGGTAGTAGCTGCGGATGTCATAACCGCCGCTCATGGCAATCACCCCATCAAAGATATCGGGCCGACGAAAAAGCTGGTTGGCGGCGTGAAAAGCACCCAGACTCGCTCCAGAAGTGATGATGCCCACCTGGCTTTGACAACTGTGCCAGATGTACGGTGCAACCTCCTGGCAAATGTATTCGTTGTATTGGGCCTGGCGCAAGGCTTTGTGTTTGGGGTGCATCCCTGGGTTGAGCCAGCTCTCCATGTTGATGCTGTTGATGGAGAAAACTTTCACTTTGCCCTGGTCAATAAAAGCAGCAATGGCGTCGACGAGATGGAAGCGTTCATATTCCAGATAGTCGGCTGCTGCCGTGGGAAACAAGAGCAAGGGAAACCCATAGTGACCGTAGGTGACGATCTCCATGTGTTTGTTAAGATTAGGACTGTACCAGCCATCCAAGATCCGTTGCACCATTCTCTCCTTTTCAGGTCGGGGCGTCAGGCCCACCCGCAAAATAGAACCGACTTGATTATGAGCCAGCCGCTTAACTTTGCCAAGTATTCAGGTGGAATTCGCGCCAACCTCACGCCAGGAGTAACGCACATGGAACAGGCCGGGCTGACATGAGGCAAGTTGCCATCCGTTGCCTGTTTCTCAACCACCTGGATGCGTGGACTGTCACCCTGGTCGTGGCAGCTATCGCCCTGGCGGTTCATGATGCCTTGTCTCTGCGCACCCTCTACCTGGCGCTCGCCCTGACAGTCGGTTATTGGCTGGCCTTTGCCCTGAATGATTTTTATGATGCCCCTTACGACGCGCTTGAACCGGCCAAAGGGCAAGGCAATTTTTTTGTGCACTATCCCTGGTCGGCGGGTCAGATGGGGCTGTTGGTGGGCGGCGTAGGGCTGCTTCTCTTGCCCGCTTTCGCGCAATTTGGTTGGTTGGGTGTGGGGTTGGCCGGTCTGGGCCTGGGGGTGATGTGGCTCTACTCCGCCCCACCGCTGCGGTTGAAGAGCCGGCCGGGGCTCGACCTTTTGACCCACAGCCTCTTTGTGGAAACTTACCCTTATGTTTGCTGCCTCATATTAATTGGGGCGACCTGGACGCGCCTGGATGGCATCATCCTGGTGTGCACCTTTCTTGGCTCGCTTTCCGCCCAACTGGAGCAGCAGGTACGCGACTACGAGGTGGATCGGCGTGTTGAGCGCAACTTCACCATCCGGTGGGGGCAGCGCGTCAGCCAACAGCTATTACGTTTGACGACCTTTTTGCTTCTCGGCTGGGCGGCGCTGTGGGTGGGACAGGGCGTTATTCCGCGCTTTTTGTGGCCGGTGGGTTTGATTCCCTTGCCGGCCCTGGCGCACCGCCTGGTGCGTCGGCCGCATGTCCCCCGTTCGCCCAGGCTGGTGGTCATTTCGGCGGCTATCGGTCTGGTCTACGCCGGCGCCCTGTTGGTGTATGCCGGTTGGGGTTGAGGGTATAATGAGAGACACGTCAGGTGGGCGGCCGTGGACACGGCCGGCCCCTGGGCAAAATTTTGCGGCGCGCCGCAGGCGGCGCAACCATCTCAGGAGTAGACTATGTTCAGTAAACGTCCCAGCGGTAAGCAGTGGCCCCAACCCCCGGCGCTACAAATCGATGTCACCAAGACGTATCTGGCAACCATCGAAACAAATCGCGGTGACATTGTTTTGGAGCTCTATCCCCAACATGCCCCCAAGACAGTCAACAACTTTGTCTTTCTGGCGCGGGAAGGCTTTTACGATGGGGTGACGTTTCATCGCGTGATTTCCAACTTTGTCATCCAGGGTGGCGACCCCACCGGATCGGGCAGTGGGGGGCCGGGCTATCGGTTTGAGGATGAGTTCAAAGGCAACCCTCTGCGGCACGAAGCCAAAGTGATCTCCATGGCCAACGCCGGCCCCAACACCAATGGCAGCCAGTTTTTCATCACCCACACTCCCCAACCCCATCTGGATAATCGCCACACCGTCTTTGGCAAGGTGGTGCAGGGCCGTGAGGTGGTGGACGCCATTCAACCCAAAGATGTGCTGGTGCGGGTGACGGTAACCGAAGCGCCGGCCGCTCCGGTTTAAGAGGTTCAAGGTGACGCCAGACGAAACCCCCTGGCATTCCACGCTCTATGGATTGTTGCCCGACCCTGATGGGGAGCGTGTGGCGGTGATCCGGCAAGGAGATGGCTACAGCCTGCCCCAGGCCGCCGTGTGGGAAGACACCTGGCGCGACAGCGTAGGGACGGCCACGCGCGCCCTGTCGCAGGTATTGGGTGGGCCGGTGCGCGCCCTGCGCTGTGTGGCCTACGCCTCGAATAAAGAGCGCCGGCGTTGCGTGGGGGTGTTTGAGCTGGAAACGGGCTCCCTGCCTAGCCTGTTGCCGGCCGGCGGATGGTGGCGCCGTGTTGATGAGCTGGATGGGGACCTCAACCTGGATGAGCCAGAAGGGTTGCTGCCGCTGGCGTCGGTGACCCAGACCTGGTTGAACGAACGTCTGCACGGCGCGATACCTCCCCAACGGCCGGCCTGGGCGCGCCCCGGCTGGTACACCGAAGCCATCGCCTGGGCCACGGCGGAACTGGAGCGCCTCGGCCGGCCGGCCAGCGGGCCAGTGGAACAGGTGCGCAGTTGGAGCCTCTCCTGCGTTTTGCGCTTTCCCACGTCGGGTGGGGACATCTACTTCAAGGCGGCCGGCGTTTCCCCTCTGTTTGTCAACGAGTCGGTCGTCACGGCTGAATTGGCCCGCCTGTTTGCGCCGCATATCGTGCTTCCCCTGGCCATCGAACCGACCCGGCGTTGGATGTTGCTGCCGGCCTTTGAGAAGGTGTTCCCGTGGCAGGCGCAACTGGCGGAGAGGGAAGCGTTGGTGCGCCTGTTTGGAGGCATCCAGCGAGCTTCCATTCCCCACCGGGGGAACCTGCTGCGGGTCGGGTTGCTGGATCGCCGGCTGGAGGTCTTGGCTACTCAGATCGAGGCTTTGCTGACGGCCGGGGTTGAGCTGGCCGGGTGCGCCCCGGCCGAAGTGGCGCGTCTGCGCGCCCTGGCGCCGTGTCTGAAACAGTGGTGCGCCGAGCTGGCGGGTTACCCCTTGCCCGCCACCCTGGCGCACGGCGACCTACACACCGCCAATGTGGCTCTCTACCAGGGGCAGTATGTTGTTTTCGATTGGACCGACGCCTGTTGGACCCACCCCTTTGTGGATCAAATCGATATTTTCAATGAGCAGGACCCGGCCCTTCAAACCCATCTGCGGGATGTCTATCTGGCTGGCTGGGAGCCGCTGGTCCCGCGTCCGGTTTTGCTGGCTGCCTGGGAGCTGGCTCGCCCCCTGGCGATGTTGCACCAGGCCGTGAGCTATCACCATATTGTCAGCCACCTGGAGCCGACAGCCCAGATTGAATCGATGGGCGGTTTGCGCTGGTATCTGAGCCAGCTCTTGTCCACAGCGGAAGCGCTGGCGGCCGGCGCTTGAGCGAGCATGATGGAGCAACGTATTCTGGTGGTGGACGACGACCGGGAGATTGTCCGGCTGGTGCAAGGCTATCTGCGCCAGGCGGGCTATCAGGTCTTAACCGCCTACGACGGAGAGATGGCGCTGCACACCTTGCGCCGCGAACGCCCCGATCTGCTGATCCTGGATTTGATGTTGCCTGACCGGGATGGGTGGGCGCTAACTCGCCTGATTCGCAGCGATCCCAGTCTGGCGGCAACGCCGATCATCATGTTGACGGCGCGGGTGGAGGATGTGGACAAGATTTTAGGCCTGGAGCTGGGGGCGGACGATTATATGACCAAGCCCTTTAACCCCCGGGAAGTGGTGGCGCGGGTGCGGGCTTTGTTGCGCCGCGTTCAGGAGGGGCCGGCCGTGCGCTCTTCGGTGTTGCAGGTGGGTGATCTGCGCATTGATGTCGGCCGGCGTCAGGCCACAGTGGAAGGGCGCGAGGTGGATTTGACGCCGACGGAGTTTGACCTCTTGCGCCTTCTGATGGAAAACCCTGGTTACGCTTTTACCCGCGACGAGCTGATCGAGAAGGGGTTGGGATACCTTTATGAAGGGCTGGGACGCACGCTGGACAGCCATATCAAGAACCTGCGGCGCAAGATTGAACCCAATCCACGCCAGCCCACCTTTATTCAGACTGTTTATGGGGTGGGATATCGTCTGGCCGATGTGGAGGCGGGCCCATGAACCGCCTGTGGGTACGGTTGGGGGTGGCCTTTGGCGCGCTGATCGTCGTGGGCGTGCTGGGGCCCTTGCTCGTGTTCTATATCCTCAATTCGGCCGGTCTGATTGAACCCTCGCCTCCCCTGCCGGATGTGGCGGTCGACCCGGCCACGTTGGAGCAGCTGCGTCTGTACGTGGGGCAGCGTTTCGCCTATGGCGTGGGGCGAACGCTGGTGGTGGGGGGCCTGTTGAGTATTCTGCTGGGCATTTGGGTCAGCCGCCAGCTGACGGCGCCGCTCGACGAGCTGGCCCTGGCAGCCCAGGCCATTGGGGCCCGACAATTGGATCGCCGGGTGCAGGTTAAAGGGACACAGGAAATTCGTGCTGTGGCTCAGGCTTTCAACGACATGGCCCAGGCCCTGGAGCAGGCGGAAAATTTGCGCCGCAATTTGCTGGCGGATATTGCCCACGAGTTGCGCACCCCCTTGACAGTCTTGCAAGGCAACCTGCGCGCTATTTTGGACGATGTCTACGAGCTGGATAAAGAGGAGGTGGCGCGTCTGTATGACCAGACGCGGCAGCTTAATCGGCTGGTTGAAGATTTGCATGTTTTGGCCCAGGCGGAAGCCCATGAATTGCCGCTCGACTTATGGGGCGTAGACGTGACGCGCCTGCTGCACACTACCGCGGTTGCCTTCCAGCCATTGGCAGAAAGCCAGGGGGTCGCGCTGCGGGTGGAGATGCCGGCCGTGTTGCCTTTGGTGCGCGCCGACGCGGCCCGCCTGACCCAGGTGTTGCACAATTTGTTGAGCAATGCTTTGCGCCACACGCCGGCCGGCGGCTCGATCACCTTGCGCGCCGGCCGCAGCCCTGAGGCGATCCATTTGACGGTCGAGGATACCGGCGAAGGCATTGCTGCGCGCCATTTGCCCTATGTCTTTGAGCGCTTCTACCGCACCGATCGGTCGCGTCGCCGTGACACCGGCGGCGTGGGCCTGGGGCTGGCGATTGCGCGCGCCATCGTCGAAGCCCATGGGGGCGTCATTCGGGTTGCCAGTCCAGGCCTGAACCAGGGTAGCGTTTTCACCATCGACCTACCCCTGATGCCTGTGACGCTGCCGCGCCCAGAAAGTGGGGAAGGGTGAGGCGAGGCTAATAGGTGCCCTTCCTCTCTTGACGCGCTGTTGGCCTGATGTTACCATGTCGCCGGTTGTGGTTGTATGGAAATTCGGCGTACCCCTCCTCGTTATCCCCGTCAGGGGCCATCCTGTCTATTGGTTTTGGGCATTGTGATGGCCGCTGTGTTTGGCGTTTTCATGATCTCCAATGCGGCCGAGGTGCGCGACGCCATCTTGCCCGACCCCACCCCCACCCCCACTCGCTCACCCGCCTCCTATGCCACCAGCGCCAGGCTGTTTGAGCGGGATGGTGAGTTTGCCAGCGCTATTCGCGATTATGAAGCGGCCCTGGCGCTCGACCCCGGCAACCTTGATTATCTTGTGCCTATGATTCATTTGATGACCCAATTGGGACAGTTGGAAGATGCTTTGCAGCGCGCCGAGGAAGCGGTTGAAGTGGCCCCAGAAAACGATACGGTGTGGGCGGCCAAAGCTGCGGCGCATCTGGCTATGGGCAACCGCTGGACAGATACAGGACAGGAAGATCGGGCCGAAGTTGAATATGGTCTGGCGGTGGAAGCCGGCCGGGCTGCCAGCGAGATCAACCCCAGCAATGCGCAGGGATATGCCTACATGGCGGGAGGCTTGATCGCTCTGGGCATTGATTACTACGCCCAGGCCCAGGACGTGATCGAGCGCGCCATCACGCTGGAGCCGACTAACCCGGATGTGCAATATTATTACGCCCAGGTTTTGATCAACCAGGGGTTTTACGACGCGGCGCAGCAGGAGTTGGAAGTGGCTCTGGAGCGCCACCCGACGTATACCGATATGTACATCAGTCTGGCGCAGATTTATTACTTCATCGCCGATGAGCGCCAACGCGCCATTTTGACGTTGCGCGACGCCATTGAAATGGATCCCGATAACGCCGCGGTCTATGATCTGCTGGCCTATTTCTACCTGATAGCCGGTCAGGCCCCAGAGGCGGAGGATAACGCCCGCCAGGCTGTGGAGCTAGACCCGGATATGGTGCGCGCCCATGCCCATTTGGGCCACGCCTATTACAAAGGGTTCAACTACGGCAGCGCCATTGAACAGCTGGAAATAGCCGTCGCCGGGTATGGGGAACCGAACGCCAACACCTCGATTTACTTCGCCATGCTGGGCCTGGCTTACTACTTTGAAAACGCGGCCGATTGTTTCAAAGCCATCCCCTATTTTGAAGTCGCGCTGTCCGTTTCCACCCCTGGCTCGCCGGGTCAGATCAGCGCCGAGGAGGGGTTGGAGTTATGCCGTCAATACGAAATTACGCAACCTTAACCCCCACCTTTTGCCCTCTTGTCTGTTATAAATATGTTAGCACTCCTGTAGCGTGATTGCCAGAAATGGCTTGACATGACTACAATCTGTGCTACAATATGCGAAATTGGTTGGCACTCTCTGTGTCCGAGTGCTAAAAACCAAAAATCACGGTAAGTGAAAATTTAACCTGTTGAAAAGGAGTATGGCCCATGTCTCTTAACATCAAGCCATTGGGTGATCGCGTGATTGTCAAGCCCAAAGAGCAAGAGGAAGTGACCGCTTCGGGTATTATTTTGCCAGATACGGCTAAAGAAAAGCCGCAGCAAGGAGAAGTGTTGGCAGTTGGTCCCGGCCGGCGTGATGAAGATGGCGACTACATTGATATGGATGTGAAAGTCGGCGATGTTGTGCTCTACGCCAAATATGCCGGCACAGAGGTGAAATTTGAGGGTGGAAAATATCTCATTTTGAAAGAAACAGATATCCTGGCGATTGTCGGCTAAGCGCCAGATTACGTCACAGGAGTAAGGAACAACCATGGCTAAACAACTTGCTTTTTCTGAAGAAGCGCGCCGCAAACTTAAAACAGGCGTGGATGCTCTGGCGACGGCGGTTGCCACCACCCTCGGCCCCAAAGGCCGTAATGTGGCGCTGGACAAGAAATTTGGCGCTCCTACCATCACCCACGACGGTGTGACCGTAGCCAAAGAGATTGAACTTGACGACCCGTATGAAAATATGGGCGCGCAGTTGCTGAAAGAAGCGGCCACCAAGACCAACGATATTGCCGGCGACGGTACGACGACAGCGACGGTGTTGGCCCAGACGATTGTGAATGAAGGTCTGAAGAATGTGGCGGCCGGGGCTAACCCGATGCAGCTCAAGCGCGGTTTGGAAGCAGCCACAGCGGCGCTTTCGGCGCGCATTAAAGATATGGCTGTTTCCATCGACAGCATGGAAGAGATTGCCTCGGTGGCCTCGATTTCTGCTCAAGACCCCTCCATTGGCAAGCTGATTGCTGAAGTGATGGATAAGGTTGGCAAAGACGGCGTCATCACGGTGGAAGAGTCGCGTGGTTTGGAGTTCGAGACGGAATACGTCGATGGTATGGAGTTTGATCGCGGTTACATCAGCCCCTATTTTGTGACGGATGCGGAGGCGATGGAAGCCAGAATCGATGATGCCTACATCTTGATTCACGACAAAAAGATCAGCTCGGCCCAAGATTTGCTGCCGGTGCTGGAGAAGTTGATGCAAATTGGCCGCCGTAACCTGGTGGTTATTGCTGAAGATGTGGACGGCGAGGCGCTGGCTACACTGGTGCTCAACAAGCTGCGTGGCACCATCAACGCCCTGGCGGTGAAGGCTCCTGGTTTTGGGGATCGTCGCAAGGCAATGTTGCAGGATATTGCCATCTTGACCGGTGGACAGGTCATCACCGAAGAGATGGGGCGTAAGCTGGAGAGCGTTCAGGTGGGCGACCTGGGCCGCGCGGCCAAAGTGGTGGCGACCAAAGATTCCACCACCATCGTGGATGGGGCCGGCAATGAAGCCCAGATCAAGGGGCGCGTTGAGCAGATCAAAGTTGAGATCGACCGCAGCACCTCCGATTACGATAAAGAAAAGCTGCAAGAACGCCTGGCCAAGCTGGCGGGCGGCGTAGCGATTATTCGTGTGGGCGCGGCCACCGAAGTGGAATTGAAAGAAAAGAAACACCGCGTGGAAGATGCCCTGAGCGCGACTCGCGCCGCAGTGGAAGAAGGTATCGTCCCCGGCGGTGGGGTGGCGTTGATCAATGCGATATCGGCGCTGGATGGCGTGGAAGTCAGCGACAGTGACGCCCGTACCGGTGTGAACATTCTGCGCAACGCACTGCGTGCGCCGATGCGCAAGATTGCGGAAAATGCCGGCCAGCACGGGGATGTCATCATCCAGAATGTGCAGATGAAGCAACGTGAGATGGGCAACACCAACATCGGTTACGATGTGTTAACGGGTGAATACGTGGACATGATCGAGGCTGGCATCATCGACCCGGCCAAGGTGACACGCGGCGCGTTGGAAAATGCCGCCAGTATTGCCGCTATGATTCTGACCACGGAAGCATTGATCACCGACCTGCCGGAGAAGAAGAAAGCTGCCCCCATGCCCGGTGGCGGCGATATGGGCGATTTCTAAGCCTCTCTATTGTTCGACAGACAAGTCAACAGCGGAATCGGCGCGCCGGTTCCGCTGTTTTTTTGCGCCAGCGGCGCGGCGCTTACCCAATCCTTAATTTTGGGCCGGCCGGCTTGGGCGCATCGTCCCTTTTGGCTATAGTATCCCCCTATGCGTTCTGTCTTCCGTTCTATCTGGTTTGGGTGGTTACTGGCCCTGGGATTGATTGTAGGCCGGCCGGTAGCCGCACAGGCAGATTCGGCGGGGCAAATCCTGGCTTTGGTTAATCAGGTGCGCGCCGCTTATGGCCTGACGGGGTACAGTTACAACAGCGCCCTGGCCTCGGCCGCCCAAAGCCATGCCAACTGGATGGCGGCCACTGGCATTTACAGCCATGTCCAGACCTATGGCTCAACACCTCAAAGCCGGGCCGAGTCGTATGGTTACAACGGTTGGGTCTCGGAGAACATTGTGGGCGGAACCGGCTTGACTCCACAAGAAGGGGTGATCTGGTGGCAAAACAGCCCTGTGCATCTGGCGGGTATGGTCTCCACCCGCTACACCGAGGCTGGCATTGGGGTGGCGACAGGAGGGGACCAAAACTTCTATGTCCTGGTCATAGGCAGCCCCGGCCGCAACGTCGATCAGGCTGGCACACCGCGCCAGATCGCCCAACCCCTGATTGTAACCCCGATTGAGATCAGCCCACCCAATCCAGATGGCTCCATTGTCCACGAGGTGCGTGAAGGGCAAACCGCCTGGGCCATTGCGGCGCGCTACAACGTTCCTCTGGGGGAACTGCTGTGGCTCAACAACTTGAGCGATCAGCCGTTGTTGCACCCCGGCGACCAGCTGACGATTCGCCTGGGCGAAGGGCAGACCCCGCCCCCCCCGCCCACTCCGCCCACCACCCACGTGGTGAAGGTGGGCCAGACCCTGTGGACGATTGCCGCTTTGTATCAGGTGACGGTGGAAGATTTGCTGTGGTTGAACAACCTTTCGGCCGATAGCCTTTTACAACCGGGGGATGAATTGCAGGTGCGGCTGGACCCCAACCGTCCGCGCCCCACACCGACGCCCCTGGTGGCCCATCAAGTGCAGAGTGGGGAAACGTTGTGGGGCATTGCCCTGCGCTATGGTTTGAGCCTGGATCAGTTGCTGGCCTACAATCGGCTGGACGCCAATGCTATTTTGCAACCTGGGGATGCCATCTATATTGTTGACCCGACGTTGCTCACGCCTACCCCCACGCCGCTTCCGACCCCATTGCCGCCGCTGCCGGCCACCTTGCTGCCATCCCCTATGCCGGCTGCCCCCGCGCTCCCCTCCCCGACGCCCCCACCTACCTCGACTCCACTCCCCCCGGCCGCGCCGGCCGCAGCAGAAGCGCCGCGTTTTCACCTGGGAGGTTTTCTTTCCGCCTTAGGGGTTGGCGCCACATTGCTGACGGCCGCTCTGGTTATTCTGCGTCAGGGGCGCCGATCCTGACCCAATCCGGCTGGTGGGAACTTTAGGCCCAGTCACGACGTTAGTTGGTGTGATGCAAGCAACACCTAAACGGATGGAGTTACCGAACATGAACAATATACCTGGTTTACGCTGGATACAGCGAATGATAGGCGCCCTTGGGCTGCTGCTGTTGGTTGCGGCCTGCACCGCCAACCCGGAACCGCCGGCCGCTGGCGCGGCTGATGAAACCACCCCCACCCCTGCGACGGTGGTAGTAGACAAACTGGATGGCACGCAGTGGCTATTGGTGGAGTGGGGGCCGGCCGGGGCCTTGACGCCCCTCGTCGAAGGCACGACCGTCACCCTGGCCTTGAACCAGGGAGAAGCGGGAGGCTCGTCCGGTTGCAATGGCTATGGCGCTACCTACAGCGTGGATGGCAACCGTATCACCTTCGACACCTCTGGTTTTATGACGACGCAAATCGCCTGCGAGCCGGCCATCATGGAGCAAGAGCAGGGTTATCTGGAGGCTTTGCAAGCGGCGGAATCGTTCACCTTGTTGGACGACCGCTTGACGATTCATACTCCTGGCGTTGATCTGGTTTATCAGATGCAGGTATTGACGGAACAAGTGTTGATGGAAGATATGGTGTGGTATTTAACCAGCTTCGTGACCGGTGAGACGGCGCAATCTGTGTCGGCCGGCTCGGAAGTGACGCTGACACTCTCCGCCGGCCGGGCTACAGGCCACGGCGGCTGCAACCAATACTTTACCGACTATCAGTTGGCAGAGGGCCAGTTACGGTTTGGCCCGGTGGGAGCCACCAAGAAAGCGTGCGTCGAGGGGATCATGAGTCAGGAAAGCGCCTACTTCAACGCCCTGGCCAATGTGACCGGTTATACGCTCACCAGCGACACCTTGACGCTGAACCACCCTGACGGTCAGCTGGTCTTCACGGCTCGCCGGCCGTTGCCCAGCGACAGTTAAGAGCAAGGCTGCGACCTTACCCACGCCCATAGCCAGGCGTTAGCCGACTATGGGCGTGGTGTTTGGTAGGGTCTCAACGCTTTTAGCGTCGCTCTTGCCAGGCCAACACCCGCGCTGCCACCGCCGCGGCGACGTTGCGAATGGGGCGTGTGACGCTGGCGGCCGGTGATTTCCGACGCGTTCGCCCCTCTTTGATCAACCCTTTGGCATCCAGCTCCGCCAATTGGCGCGCCGCCTCCGCCTGCACCTGGGCAAAGCGCGCCGGATCGTTGCGCAAAGCGTCCGCCAACTGCCGTTTGGTTGCAATATCCTCATCTTTCAAGAAATGCCCATGGCTGCGAATGCCGGAGAGTTGCAACCCATGCTTCTTGTAGAGGCGGTAAATCTCTTTGACCCGCTCAATCTCAATTTCTCGCCCCAGGGTGTAATCTTCAAAGCGCCCCTCTAAAGCCAGTAGGGCCGTTTCCGCCAGGCAGGCGTAGGCCACGCCGGGGGGCAGACCAATGTCGTAGCCAAAGTTGGGCTGGCCCGGCAGCAAAATTTCGCCCGACTCAATGACCAAAACATCGGGCCGCAGGTCGGCTTCTTCCGGGCTGATGTCGGGCGGCCGGGCGATGTCGCAGACCACCGCCCCCGGCTTGACTTTGCTAATGTCCACGACACGCTGGTCAAAGGCGGTGGTGGTGGTGACAATCAGATCCGCCTGCCCCACATACTCATCGGGTGAGGTGCTGATGGTGACATTGGCATAGGGGGTTTCCTCTTCAATGGTGCGCTTGAGGGCGATGAGTTTCTCCGGGCGTGGGGCGACCAGGGTGATGTTGGGCACGGCCTGGGCCAGCAACCGCGAGCAGACCGCCCCGATGGAGCCGGTGGCCCCAATGACCATGCAGCGGCCGGTTTGGGACTCCTCCAGTTTGTGCCCCATTTTGACCGCTGCCTGTTTGGCTGTCTCCAGCGTTGCTGCCACAGTCAGGCTGTTGCCGGAGGTGATGGCAATATCCGCCTGTTGTGCCACGCTGACACCGGCATCCCCCACTACGGAGGTGAAAGCGCCTAAGCCCATGATGCGCGCCCCCATCCGTTCGGCAATGCGCGCCGCCCCCACCAATTGGCGATAAATGAAAGGTGGGTCGTGGCGCATCAGTTCACGCGGGGTCCCGCCCAGGGTGATCAACACGCCCTCTACTTTCTGTCCGGTGGCCGAGCTTTGGATGCCGGTGATGCGGCTCAGGTAGAGGGGGGGGAGATAGGCGGCCGTGCGTTCCACCAGCGTATCGGGTAGATAGCGCGTCCAGCGGAACATGGGGGATTTATGGATGAATTTAAGACTCAAGGGATGAATGACAAAAGCGAAGCGGTTAATGCGCGCTTCTTCGGTCAGATTGACGATGGCGGGCTTCCATTCCAGGTCCGCCATCAGGTTGAGGTAGGTGTTTTCTGTCAGGGGGGCATCATCGGGGCGCAGAGCGATCAGGCACGCTTCAAAGATCGCGGCGTCGTGCTGGGTGGCTGCGCTGTCCCCCAGGTTGGGCATGGTCGTGACCAGCATGGCCGCCCCACGCGCTGCCAGATCCGCTACATCTTCGGGCGAGGCGTTTTCAACCACAATGATTTTGCGCTTGAGGCTGGCCGGGGCGTAGCGACGGATAGCCCCAATGTTGCCGGCCAGCACATCGGCCCATTCAAAGGGGGTGGCGCTGCGCGGCCGGCCGGGTTCGCCGGCCGCTGCAAAGAGAATACGAAATGAGCTCTGGGCCATCGTCGCCAGGGTGAAGCCGGCGATGTTGTCCAGCGAGGCGATGCTGCCCACGAAGGGGGCATCTGGCAGGTTGAAATACAGAATGGGGTCAGCGTAGCGCAGGGTTTCGGTGTATTCGCTCAGGGCGCGTGTCAGGCCGGTATGGTTCAGGCCGGGAACCATCAAGATGTGCTTGCGCGACCAGATGCCGGGCTGATCTTCGGCCGCCAGACGCACCGCCCAGCGTTCCATCGCATCTCGAATACCATTGCCGTCCACCACTGGCGTTTGGGTAGCCACGGTGAATAGCTGGCCTGCCTCGCTGTGAGCCATCTTATCCTTTCCCAGCCGCAGAGTGCGCGCCACTCCCTCCAGGGCAATGGCGTCCACCTGGCCATCGTAGGCCGCAATATGTTGCGCCATGACCTCCAGGCTCTTGTCACACCCGATATGGTCAACCGTGATCGACTGACCCAGCAGCGTGAGGGTTTCGCTATAGCTTTCCACGGGGCGGAAATGTAAGGCAATAATACGGTGCATCCTGGTCTCCTTATGCAGCGGGAGTTGACATAAGAATTATAGCTTGAACTTACCCTTTGGCGCATCTGCCATTGTCCACATCCTCTGGCCTGCATATAATCTGCTGACCCGCCAGATTACCCCCATGGGGGTGATGGATCGATGCCGGCCGACCCGGCCCCGGCGCGACCTGGACGCCACTTTGTAAGGAAACAGGGATGCAGGTTCATTTTGATCGGTATTATCGTTACGATGAGTTGCTGGCGCTGCTGCGCCACTGGGCAGAGCGTTACCCCAACCTGTGCCGGTTGGAGATGCTAGGCCAGAGTTATGAAGGGCGCGGCATTCCCCTCTTGACCCTCACCCAGATGGACACAGGCCCCGACCACGAGAAACCCGCCTACTGGGTGGATGGCAACATTCACGCCACGGAAGTTTCCGCCTCTACGGCCGCGCTCTACCTGATCCATAAATTGCTCACCCAGTATGGGCATGATCCACGGGTCACCTACGCTCTGGACAGCCGGGTTTTCTACGTAGTGCCCCGCCTGAATCCCGATGGCGCGGAATGGGCCCTGGCGGATCATCCCCGTTACATCCGCAGCAGCACCCGCCCCTACCCCCGGCAAGATCAGCTGGATGGCCTGATCCCCGAAGACATCGACGGCGATGGGCGCTTGTTGCAGATGCGTCTGAAAGACCCGCATGGCAATTGGAAGGTGCATCCTGACGAGCCCCGTTTGATGGTTCGTCGGGCCCCGGATGATTTGCCCAACGGTGACTACTACCGCCTGTTGCCAGAGGGCAAGATTCAAAATTATGATGGCGTCTTGATCAAAGTGGCCCCCTCACAGCAAGGTCTGGATCTGAACCGCAACTTTCCGGTGAATTGGAGTCCCAGCCAGAGTGGAGCAGGCGATTTTCCGACGGCCGAACCGGAAGTGCGGGCGGCCGTGGCCTTTATTGCTGCCCACCGCAATATCACCGGCTCGGTTTCCTTTCACACCTTCAGCGGCGTCCATTTGCGCCCCCCCACCAAAGGCCCCGATAGCGACCTGCCCACCTCAGATTTGCACACCTACAAAAAGATAGGCGAACGTGGGGAAGCGTTAACCGGCTATCCCGCTGTCTCGGTTTACCACGACTTCGCCTACAACCCCAAAGATTACATCAAGGGGACGTTTGATGATTGGATGTATGAGCATTTGGGGGTCTACGCCTGGACGACCGAGATTTGGAGCGTGCAGCGGCAGGCAGGTCTGAAAGATTACAAATATATTGATTGGTTCCGCGAACATCCGGTGGAGCATGATCTGCAGATCATACGCTGGTTCGATGAACATCTCGGCGGCGAGGGGCTGGTGCCCTGGTACGCTTTCGAGCATCCCCAATTGGGGACAGTGGAACTGGGGGGGTGGAATAGCTTCATCACCTGGCGTAACCCACCCTACGCCTTGTTGGAACAGGAGATCGCTCCCCTGGCAGAGTTTTGTCTGGCCAACTGCCTGATGTCTCCCCGCCTGGAGCTGCACAGCGCCACAGTGCAAACACAAGGGGATGTCCACTATGTGCGGGTGGTGGTGCACAACACCGGCTGGCTGCCCACCAATATCAGTCAGCAGGCGGTGCAAATGAAGGCGGTCAAGCCGGTGGAAGTGGATATTCAGTTGCCGGAAGGGGTGCGCCTGTTGCTGGGTGAGGCCAGGCAGTTTGCGGGGCAACTGGCCGGCCGTGACCACATGGAGGCTTTTTCTATGTGGCGAGCGGACGAGACCAACAATCGGCTGAAGTTGGAATGGGTGGTACAGGGGCCGGCCGGCGCCGAAGTGGACGTGACTATTCAGCATGAGCGAGCCGGCGTGGTGCGCACCCGCCTGGCCTTGGGTTGAGCCGGCGTGACCTCTGAACAAGATAGCCAGATGTGGTTGCAAGGGTTGAACGAGGCGCAGCGCCAGGCGGTGACTGCGCCGGCCGGCCCGACTCTGGTGCTGGCTGGCCCTGGCAGCGGCAAAACGCGTGTCCTCACCTATCGCATTGTTTATCTGATTCGTGAGCTGCACGTCCCCCCCTGGCATATCCTGGCGGTGACTTTCACCAACAAGGCGGCGCGTGAAATGCGCCAGCGTATTGAAAAGCTGCTCGAAAGCCAGTTGCGTGGGTTGCAAATGGGCACTTTTCATGCCACCTGCGCCGTCATTTTACGCCGCGAAGCGGCCCAGCTGGCCGGCTATACCCGCGACTTCGTCATTTTCGACGCCGACGACCAACAACAACTGATCAAACAGGCGCTGCAAGAGCTGAATCTGGATGAAAAGCGTTTCCCGCCGGGTAAGTTGCTGGCCGGCATTGGTCAGGCCAAAAACGAACTCTTGACGCCCGACTTGTACGCCGCCAGCAACTACATCGCAGAAGTGACCAGACGGGTCTACACCCGCTACCAGGCATTGCTGCAGGCCAACAATGCCATGGACTTTGACGATCTGTTGCTCAACACGGTGCGTCTCTTTGACGATCAGCCAGAGGTGTTGGCGCGTTACCAGGAACGTTACCAGGAGTTGTTGGTGGATGAGTTTCAGGATACCAACACGGCCCAATATGCTTTGTTGAATCGGCTGGCGGCCGCTCATCACCATATCTTTGTGGTGGGGGACTCTGACCAGTCTATTTACAAATGGCGCGGGGCGGATTTTCGTAACCTGCAACGTTTCCGCGAGCAGTATCCGGCGGCGCGGCAAATTTTGCTGGAGCAAAATTATCGCTCAACCCAGCTGATCCTGGACGCAGCTAAGGCAGTTATCCAACATAACCGCGACCGCGTGCACAAAGACCTCTTCACCACCCGCCGCGGAGGCGAGAAGATCACGGTGCGGGAGTTGTACAACGAGGGGGAGGAAGCGCGTCAGGTGGTGGAGGTGATTGCGCGGCTGGTGTTAGAAGGGTATGATCCCGGTGACTTTGCCGTCATGTATCGCACCAACGCTCAGTCACGTGTTATTGAAGAGGCGTTTCTACGGGCCGGTCTGCCTTATCGTCTGGTGGGAGCAACGCGCTTTTACGGCCGGCGTGAAATCAAGGACATCATCGCCTATCTGCGCCTGACGCACAATCTGCGCGACGAAGTCAGTTTTAGCCGCGTGGTGAATACACCCCCGCGAGGCATTGGGGCCAAGACACGGGAACAACTGGCCGCCTGGGCGCAACAGCTTGGCTTTAGTTCGGCCGAAGCCTTGCTGCTTTTGGCCGGCCGGCCGGAACAGGAACACCCTTTTCGCGGCCGGGCCTGGACAGTCCTCTCCAACCTGGGTAACCTGTTGCAAACCTGGAGTGCGGCGCGGGAGCGTGAACCGGTAGGCGCTTTGTTAGAGCGCATTCTGCAAGACATTGGTT
Source organism: Anaerolineae bacterium (assembly GCA_034435495.1). Lineage (GTDB taxonomy): Bacteria > Chloroflexota > Anaerolineae > Promineifilales > Promineifilaceae > DAOTXO01. The sequence goes on along the minus strand of DAOTXO010000099.1, from coordinate 596 downwards.
TTCGAGATTATGTGGACGATGGCACTGACGAAGGGCGCGACCGTTGGGCCAATGTGTTGGAGTTGCGCGGTGTGGCCCAGGCGGCCGGGGACACGCCGTTGGCGGAGTTTCTGGAACAAGTGGCGTTGGTATCGGACGTGGACAATCTGGAAGAAGGGGTGCGCGCTCCCACCTTGCTCACTCTGCACGCCGCCAAGGGGCTGGAGTTCCCGGTCGTTTTCATCACCGGTCTGGAAGAAGGTTTGCTGCCCCACAGTCGGGCGCTGGAAGACGCGGAGGAGATGGCCGAAGAGCGTCGCCTCTTCTATGTTGGTATCACCCGCGCCCGCGACCGGCTCTATCTGACCCACACCTTTCGCCGCAATTTGTATGGCTTGTCTGACACGGCCGCTCCCTCGCGTTTTTTACAGGACATTCCTGAACGCCTGGTGGATGGCCGAATCGCACGCCGACAGGAGGCGAAGCAGCAAGTCAGCCGGTGGAGTTGGTCGCCGGACTTGAACCGGGAAGTGCCGCCTCCCCGCCGGCCGGAACCGACCAGGCCAGCCCAGGCTCACCCGGCCCTACCCCCCACCCCCACTTCGTCGGTTTCCGGC
>DAOTXO010000098.1:0-10536 GCA_034435495.1 Anaerolineae bacterium | reverse complement strand
CCGCCCCCCATGACTCGCGCCCGACGGGCTGTGTGGTTGGAAAATAAAGACCCTCTTCATTGGAGCGTCCCTGTCCTCTATCTCCCACCTGCCCCGGCCGCTACACCGGATGTTAAACCGGACTGGTTGGCGCGACAGGCTGATTGGTTGTTGGATCGCATGCCCCGCATCTTTGCCTGGCGCGTCTGGTTAGGCATGGGGTGGTGCTTGTTGGCGGCTCGACTCTCCCATACTCTGGCCGGTCTGACGCCCTGGAGCCAACATCAGGCAGAGGTTATCCTGCCTTTATGGGGTATGGCTATCCTGCCCTTGATAGGGGCGGCCATGCTGCCAGCTTCTACTCCACCGGCCGGTGTCGCCGGCCGACAATGGCTGCTCTTCAAAGCTGCTTCCGCCTCCATGTACACGCTGATGAGTCTGGCCATAGCCGGAGTCATCTGGTTGGCGCTGGCGGAGGCGGAGGTGACTGATTGGATAGGCCGGGGAGGACGGCAGGTGCTTTGGGGCCTGACTTTGCTGTTTATAACGTTCTTTGGGTATCTTGGGGCACGCCATGCCTGGCGTATGGTCTACCTGGCTTTGCCGACAGAAGCACGCCGACGCTCTTTTTTAGAAGGGTGGACCTTCCTGGGGCTGGTTTTACCTTTTTTCTGGCCGGCGCTTTACACAGCTCTATTCTTTCTCATGCCCGAATGGCTCGGCTGGGTAGCCTCCCCCTACTTCTTTTGGCTGGTCGTCATGCTGTTATTCGTCATGAGCGGGTTGATTTATCGCACTGACAACTGAGGGAATGAACTGCCAATGTGAGGATAAAAGGATGGAACGCTGATAACGCTGATGGAACGCTGATTTTGGAGTTTATGATACTTGAATCATCACCTGTAAATGGGGCAATGCGGCTATAGGTACAACCTGAAACTCGGCCACGCCCCGCTCATCGGTGGTGGCTGTTTGCTCCACCCCGCTATAGCGTAGTTGTACCCTTCTCCCGGCAACCTCTGACAACCCCGGCCGATCAACCGTGACAACCACTCGACAGCCCAGGTCATCTGTGGCCTGCATCGTGATGGCGATGTTCAAACCCAACGGGCCGGGGGTCCGGGTGGCAACCACCTCGCGCTGCACATCCGTCTGGTGGGTCGAGAGCACAGGGATCGTCTTGGCGGGCAATGGCTGCAAAGTCAACTGGTACCATCCCGCTACGAATTGCCCTTGCCAGGCAAACGCCTGATTCCAGGCCACTTGCGCTGCCTGGAATACATAATCGCGCAGCCAGGTCAGGCGTTGGTTAAGCGCTTGCGCCAGGCGTGTCCGAATCAATGGCGTCCATGGCCCAGTTGTTGGCAAAGCCTGCTCCACCTGTTCGGCGTTGATATGGCCCAGAATGGTCGGCAAGGCATCCAACCACTCGCCCAATTCCTGTTTCAGGTTCGGTGTGGCCTGGAACTCCGCCTGCAAAGTGTGTTGCACATATTGTTCCAATTGCAGCCGCGGATCATACTGTTCGGCCGCAGCCTCCATATCCCCCACAGCCGCCAGCGTCAACTCCATGAGTTGGGCATAGGCTTCAGAACATGGGACACATGTCTCTAAATGGTACACTTCAGATGGATAAAGCTGGGCGATATCTTCGCCGGCCGCCTCTAGCGTCGTCAACACAGCCAGCATTTCATCATCCAGGTGACCCCCTGATGGTTCCAACAATACCCGGCGTAAACTTACCACGCCATCACTCATGCGTCACCCCCAGCCAACCATACCCGGTGTGTGAAATCCGCTAAATCGACGTAGGCCATCAAACAAGCTTCGCAGACATCCAAATGGTGCGCTAATTCAGGATACAGTGCATCCACATTGTGCCCCATCATCTCATCTGTGACAAACAATGCCACATGATCGCGATGATCCTGACATGCCCAGGTAACGCTGGTTTCTGCCTGTCGGGATAGCTGCCCCGGCCTATCGAAAGGGGTGATGACATCTTCTTCACGCTTCCGCTGAAGCAGGTGGATGAGCACTTCCCAGGGTGGTGGTTGTTTATTGGTCATCTTGATCCCCCTTGATAATCCGTAACAAGGCATCTTTTTCCACCTCAGGCAAAGAGCGCAAAGCAGCGACAAGGCGCGCCTTAACCAATCGAATCTCGTGGGGCTGTTTGTTCAACTGGGCGGCTATGGCCTGAGCTTCCAAACCATGAATGAAAAACATCTCAGCCACCTGCCGTTGCAAGGGTGTGGTTAAGTGTCGCACAAAAAAGTGGCGTAACCGCTCTTGGGTCTCATTCTCTACCACTTCATCCTCCAGGCCGGGGCCCTCGACCGCCACCTGCTCATCCCAGGGCCGATCCCCCTCCCCCTGGGTCAGAGGTTGATCGGACTCGCGCTTCTCTTTTGCCTGGCGGCGTAGCGTATCTATGTGGCAATTCGTAAGTGTTTGAAGGCTGTAGGTCAAGAAAGCACGCGGTGCGTTGAGGTTCTCTCTCTCCAGTTTGCGGTGCAGTTTAAGGAGGGCTTGCTGTACCATATTTTGCTGTTCATCCAGGCTCAATGTCAGGCGTCGCACCTGTTGGCTCAACCACCTATCCAACTCCCTCCACGCCAGATTATAGCGGGCGTTCTCCCCCGCGCTGTCATTAGCTTTGCGACCGGCTGCATACAAAATGGCCGCGTAACGAATCCAGGCTTCCTGGCACACCCTGGTCTTAAAGAGCGCAACATCTGTCTGCAGGCGCACATCAGAATCGGTCCAAATGGCCAGCGCCAATTCAGCCGCAGGCACCAATTGCCAATCCTGTGCACCCAGATAGGCGCGCACCAGGTTCTCACACATCGATAGACTGATCTCGTTCACATCCCGTAACCTATAACCCCTGGCAACACAGTCACTTGATCCTCTGGCAGTGGTGCGATACGAAAACCTGGCTCCTTGCGTCTTTGGTACGTGGATGGCCATCCACACAAACCAAAACATCATAAGGAGCAAAAAATGGTTTCTCGCACACTGTACCGGCAGTTGTTGCTCGCGGCGCTCTGGTTGCTGTTGGCCATCCCGACGAGTCCTCGTTCCCTCGCCACAATTGAGCAGGCCACTGGCATCGCCCCGATTGGGGAGCTGATTACGCCCCAGTGCCATTCTGGCAATAACAACGGCGGCTGCTAAACACAACCCCTTGTCCGCTCCAGGCGTTCATCCGAGCGCCTGGAGCCTGGCTAAATCAAGCCCAATCCCTATCACCGCCAATTTCTCATAGCCCCCGTTTTCACAGGAGTGACGAACCGCGAAGGCGCGAAGAACGCAAAGAAAGGGTGAACGGGGCGAACACATAGGGGGCTTTTTATCAGCGTTTTATCAGCGTTATCAGCGTTCCATCAGCGTTATCAGCGTTCCAGCGGTGAGAACAAGTTCGCCCGAACAAAATGCTCCGGCTAGGGGCAGCCTACACATACGAAACCAGCCCACTCATGCACATCACGTCCCGTGCGCCATAGCTGACGTTGCGCTTCAGCCAGAGCCTGGGCTGGCGACCGGCCAGTTTGGTAACCACGATAGAAAGCCAGCATCAACCCGGCCGAGCTGTGATCCAAAACAGGCCACAAACTACCCACCACGCTGGATGCCCCGGCCGCCAGGCAGGTCAACGACAAACCAACCTGCTCATCTCCTTGCAACACAAGACGTTGACCGCCGCTGCAAGCGGAAAAAGTGACCAGTTGGGGCAAGGGAGCAAGCTCCCACAGTTGGTCGAGCCAGATGTCTCCATCGGCCAGAGCAAAGCCACTCGGCCGGCCGAGTCTGTCGTCGTACAGGCCGTGCGTTGCCAGATGCCAGAAAGGGAAGCGGCGCAGACCGCCAGTCGCGGCCAGTTGCTGTAAGGCTGGCCAGGTGGCATCGCTGTCCAGCAACACCCTCGTTCGCGCCTGGTGATGCAAAGCCTGGGCCTCATGGGCGACATGCAACAGGGGGCTGTGACGGTCGCCAAAGGTTGTTACCGCCAGGGTCAGGCCGGCGCTTAGGCGTGGCGGAGGGGGTTTCTGACGGCGCGCCCAGAGCAACTGCAAGCTGTGCCAGGAGGGAACAATGGTCATATGAGTGCGGTCGATCAGGGGCGCGTCGGAATCGGGAGGGAGCAGCGCGGGCCATGCCAGCCCATGCAGCCAGCGGTGGGGAGCTATGACGAGGCAGGTATCGGGCGTCAGCCGCTCCCAGACAGGGGGAGGGAGCAAAGCTGACCCTAATAAACGCCAATCCGCCTGGGTCAGATGGTGGCGGCGCTGGCTATCTGTGGCCAGACGCAAAGCAAAACGCAGGCGGCTGCTGATGGGGTGCACGACGCTGTGTTGCCAGCATGTCTCGGCGCCGCTCCCGTTTTCACGGGAGTGACGGGCCAGGGCCATGATGATGACTTCCTCGTCGGTCACGTAATAATTTAACGCGATCCACTCCCCCAGTTGGGCGCTGGCGGCCGCCTGGAAAGAGGCTCTATCGAAAGGTTGCAAGGTGAGCGCCGCTGGCGCGTCGGCCCGCTCCAGGCGTTGCAGACGCTGGACGTAAGCCTGGCGCTGGTGGGACAGGTGGTTGAAGTCGGTCACCTGGCCCCGGACGGAGTGGGCGGGTAACGGAGCATCGCGGGATGAGGTGGGGCGTCCCTGCATCTGGGCGCGCAGATCGTCGAGTTGACGGGCGGCCGGCGAAGTCAAGCGGTGGGGCAGATTGGCGACGCTGAACTGACGCAGGGCGATTTGCGCTTTGCCTTCTTCTATCCATGCCAGGGCGGTTGTCCAATCTTGTCCCGTCTTCAGCGCCAGGCGAAGGGCCTGCGCCAGCAATGGCAAGGGTTCACGTGAGGTGGGGGGGGCAGACCCGGCCCATTCACGGCTATCATCCAAATAACGATCCACCAACTCAGGTTGGGTAAAGTCGCGGCGCATTTGCAGCAGCGCTGTGAGGGCATGACGATACGCTTCCAGCGCCTGGGCGCTATGGCTAACACTTTCGGCCGCTTGCCCCAGGCCAGCGTAGGCCTGCCAGCGTACATCAGGTAGCTCCAGGACAGTGTTTAACGCCAGCGCTGTCTGCCGCGCCTCGTAGGCGGCTTGGGGATCGTTTTGTTTTTGGTAACAGTCAGCCAGGGCCAACCAGCAACGCGCTTCCTCGGCCGGCATGGCCAGGGTGCTGCTTCGCCTTCGCGCCTGTTCCAATTGCGCCACGGCTCTTTCCAACTCCCCCTGGCGCACCATCAGTTGACCGCTCAGGCGCATGGCCAGGAGCAGGTGGCGCTGGTAATCTTGTTCTTCCGCTATGCGCTGGACAAGCTCTAATTGGGAGAGCGCGGCTTCCCATTGTTGATCCACGAGGCATAGCGCTACCCGCAATAAAAGCCCTTCTATCTCCCACATCTGCCGGCCGGCGGCCTGAAAAACCTCCAGCGCCGCTTCGAGATAGGTCTGCGCCCTATCAGAAAACCCAACCCGCAGCCAGACACGCGCCTGGTAGAGCTGGTTCTCTGCCAGCCGTTCTTCTTTCCCCAAGGCCTGAAAAGTCTCTTCCGCCTGTTCCAACTCATGCAGGGCGCGCTGATATTCAGCTAACTGCTCATAAGCCGCCCCCACACAGGTGGACGCCACCGCCACAAACTCCGGCAGGTCTAATTGAGCATACAGCCGACGCGCCCGCTCCAGATAGCCAAGACTATGGCGCGGCCGGCCGCGGTACAACTCCAACACCCCGTGGTCAAGCAGATTGTCCGCCAGCGCCCCTTGCCAGCCGATCTGTTCCAAGATGGGGCGCGCCTGTCGATAGGCGCGTTCGGCCGGGGCAAACTGTCCCAGACTGTCGTAGATCTGCGCCAGGCCGTTGTAACATTGGGCCACAAACATGGGCAGGCGCACCTGGGTGTACTGTTTCAGCGCCGCCTGGTAGCTGCGGGCAGCGGCCGGGTACTGTTGCCAGGCCAGTTGAGCCGTGGCGATGTGTTCCTGGGCACGCGCCATGCCCACCCAGGCCCCTTCAGCCGCAAAAAGTTCGTAAGCCTGGCAACCAAACGCCACAGCCAGGGGATATTCTCCCTGCCGACGGTGCAGACTGGATTGAATCAACCACGCCTGAGCGGTGTGGAGGGTATCCCCGCCTGCCTGGAAAGCGGCTAGAGCCAGCCTGAGGTGGTCACGCGCCGCGTCGTAGCGCGTCACCAGCAAGAGGGCATGAGCCAGCGTTACCTGACAGTAGGGCGCCCAGGCGTTGAGATCACCGGCTTGCAGCAGTTCCAGGGCTTCTTCCAATTCCTCAACGGTGTCAGCATAGTTGGGGCGCGTCCAGGGCAAGGCGCACGCCTGCCAGACACAGGCCGCCTGCCAGCCGCGATCTGCCAGAGCAACAAATCCGGCCCGCGCACGGGCCAGGGCAGCGCCGGCCAGGTGGGGTTGAAAGCAGGCATTGGCAGCGCGGGCGTGATGCCAGGCCAGCCAGGCGCGTAGCCAGGCATCAGAGGAAGCCAGGCCAACCTGTTCTGCCAGGGCGAGCATGGCCCAGCCCTGGCGCGGCTGGGTGAAATGGGTATCTTCGGCCGCCACTACCAGGCAGCGCGCCTGTTCCGGGGTGAGCGAGGGGATCGTTGAGGTGTATGGCGCAGGCCCGGAAGGATTGGCCGGGTCCATCTCGGACTCGGCCAGCTGGAGCGCCGCCAATTGAAGGGCAGCGGGCGCGGCTAGCGCATCCGGGCAGGGAGGATCAATCCTCCACAAGGGTGGCAATGGTCAATTCCAGGGGGTGAAAGAGAGGCCCACCCTCCACCACTGTGGCGGGGCGTGGAATAGAGGTAAATGTGGCCGCATCTTGTGTCAGGGGTAACGTTTGCCGATACGCTCCCCAACTGAGGGAGACTTGCAGGCGGGGCCAGCTGGTGCATTCTGGTTCTGGTTCAAAGCTAACGAGGACAACCACGTCATCAGTCAACCCATTGGCGTGCTGTTCCAGTTCTAGAAAAACCATCAGGCGCCCCGTTTCGACATGCACCCCCTCTTCTGTGCGCAAAAGCACCACCTTGCGGCCGGCCGGGGCATCGAGAGCGCGTCGATACCGTGACTGGTCGGCCGGTCGGGGGGTGAGCAAATAATCTAGCTGAGCCGAAGTATGCCGCCAGGTCACTTCCCAACGGTCGCGGGCATATTGTTTGTGTTGGGGGCCAGGGGGCAAGCGCCGGAGCTGTTCCAGAACCTCTCCTTCCAGCTCAACGGAATCGTAACTGTCTTGTGTCATCGCTTCTAACATAGCCACCAGCTCTAAAAAGGAGGTACGCAACTGGCGTTGAGTCAAGAGACGTTGCCATAACAGCGGGTAGCGTTGGCGGATATCGATCCCCTGCAACGCCTCCTCAGCGGCTTGAGACAACCATTCTTCATCGGCCGGGGCGACATCCGCCAGCCCGCCATCATCAGCGTCACCCAATAGACGACGCAGGTAAGCTTCCATACTTTCCGGCATATCTGCCATCATTCTATACTATTCCCAATTTGGCGTGAGATTAGGCCAGGAGATCTCTAAGAGCTTTCTTAGCGCGCTTATGCAGGGCGTAGGTGGCAGCCCGCGATAGTTCCAGCGCCAGGGCGATCTCATCAAAGTCCAATCCCTGGTAATAACGAAGATAGAGGATCTCAACATAGCGCCGCGGCAGCTGCTGCAAAGCCCACTTCAAATCATACCATCGGTCAACCGACTGCTCAACACCATCCCTCATCATGGCCTGTAACAGACGCTGTATCCCCGGCTCTTCCAGATCGATCTCGCGCCCATAGCCTCGCTTTTGCGCCATCAGATGGCGCGCCCCCTTATCAATCGTGTTCTGCACCACCCGGGCGGCCCAGGACTCAAAGGAACTATGATAAGGGAAGTGACCCTCCAACAAAGCGGGAACAGCAGCAAGAACATACTCCTCCGCCACCTCTCTAAGAATGGCCGGGGGGAAGTTCTTGCGCTGCAGATGTCGGCAGGCCGCCCGGGTCAACTGTCGGAACAGGGCGCTCCAGGCTTCCTCATCCCGCATGATGCGCAGGCGATCCACAACAGGATGCACGGCCTGGTATTGTTCGAGCACATATTGAACATAATCGGTCGGGGTACAGTCAGGCTGGCGCTGGATGTAATGTTGAACCCGCCCGCTACGGCAATTTTCCATCAGGACAGACCTTACCGACGCGATGTCATTCTCCCCATATACAAGAGCTAATTGAGATAAAGCCTCTTCTATCTCTCGACACAACAACGGGTCGCCCTCCGACATGTCAACCTCCCACCATACACTCATTAGAAAACAGGCACATACGGCCTCTTCTCTCGACTAGCCAGAAACGCCAATTGTAAAGTAAAGGAGAAGAAAAAACCAACCACCACAGGAGAAAATCAACCCAAAACAACAAAAATGGCGGGGGAAATGGAGCAAAATGCACGTTTTGCACAAAGTCGCACAAAGTCGCAGATATTACCCATAAAAAATGCCTAATCTCTTGTGAAAAGGAAATACATAATAGTAAGCGTACAAATCAGACGAGTGCCACCTGAGATGATGAGAGGCCCTTGTCCTAATGGCGGAGCTTGCCTGGAGCTGATAACGGCGCATGTCATTCCATTCAACTACCCGCGTGTCCAGAAAGAAGGAGCGCCCATGAACAACCCCGACACCAACCCGGTGATGACCATTCAAGAGGTAGCTGATTACCTCCAGGTCTCGCCCTCCACCATCTACAAACTTGCCAACTCCGGTCAACTCCCTGGGCGCAAAGTTGGCGGCCGGTGGCGCTTCGCCCGCAAAACCGTTGAAGCCTGGCTCGCCAGCCCTCTACCGGAAGGCAATGTATCTCTAAATCCTTTGCACTCTTCTTAAACTCAGTGCAACCGGCAGGGTGTATGTGATCTGGAAAGATCGTTTTACCGTAACTATACAGGTGTAAGTTGAGGCATGAGGACATCGCCTTCAAAGAGAGAGCCGAGGGCTTCCCACACATTCAGACCCTGTTTACGGACAGTTGAGATGTAGCTGCGCAGGCGACAGAATTGCTGGGCACCTTCCCAACTGCGAAAACAACCAGATATTTTCTGCTGAACCTTCATCATCCTGATGTCACGTTCAGCCAGGTTGTTGTCAAACGGCACCTTAAAATCATGGACAAAACGCAAGATGGCCGCTTGGTGCTGGTCGAAACGTTCCACCAGATTGCGGGCTTTACTCTTTTTGCGCCGCCCGCGCTTGCCGGGTGGGGGATGAATATCCGGTAAGGGATTTTCGGCCAGACCTAGAGAGACAATCGCCTCATACAGTTGGTGAATGCGTTCCAGATAGTCGGCTGGCAGTTCCCTTTCGCCTGCCTGATAAGCTTCGGCAACCAGTTGTTTGGCTGCTAACAAGCAGGCAATCATCAAAGCCGCCCACTGTTGCTGCTCGTTTTCGACAATAGCCGTCAGGTCACGCAAATGATGGGCGTTGCCCAAGGCATGAAGCAGCAATTGGTACTTGAAGTAAGTCGCCCAGGCATCATGTACTAGTGTGCCGGTGAATTGGGGCAGAATCCCAATGGCGTCGGTCGCTTCTTGGCCCCGCCTGGCATGGGGTTCATAGTAGGTCAATTCATCGGTGCTGACTGTATGCAGCCAATGCCGCTGCCCATTAACGTAGAAACCGGTCTCATCGGCGTGTCCCACTTCCGCCTCAATGACCGCCTCTTTAATCGCTTCAGTCGCCGGCTTAACTTTTTCGGCTGCCGTCTCCACGAAATTCTGTAATGAGCCGGGTGAGATGGGTAACTCGAACAGGTCAGCTAACAACGGCCGTTCCCGTTCATAGGGAATGAACTGCTCGTGGCGCAGATAGACAGCCAAACGCTTCACTTGCGAGCCATACTGGACCAGATTGGTTACATCAGCCGGGAATTCACCCGTTGTCGCTTCGCCACAACAGGGGCACACGATGGTTTCGGCCTGATGCTCGATGGTCACGAACCGTAACGGTGGCAAGTCAAAGACCTGACGCTTGGCCGTATCACTGGCCTCAATAGCTGTGGCCAAAGGCGCTTGACAATGTCCGCAGTGGGCCGGACGATGCTTTGCGATGACATCTGGTTCTGGATTGAATTTCAGGGTATGCCCTTCATGCCCTTCTTGTCCACCTGCTTTTCGCTCTGTTTTCGGACGCAAGCTTTTCGGCTTTGGTTGCTGCCGGCTCTTATCCCGGCTGGACGGCCAGTTGGAGTTGCGGCTGTTTTGTCCCAGCAACTCAATCAACTGCTTGATAGTAGCCTCGGCAACCGTCAGGCGCTCACGGAGTTCCTGATTCTCCTGTGTTAGCCGTTTGACCTCTTCACGCAGTTGTGGCTCTTTGTCCATGAGTGTCATTTATACCACAGGTTTTGGACCTGTATAGTTTGACAATGTTAAATTAGACTCATGAGAGCCATTGTTAGTAAAATTTGAAAATGAAAAAGAAAAAACTTCACGATTAGCCCAATGGGGGCTAAATGAAACAGCAATCGATAAATTAGGTGAATGGCT
>DAOTXO010000097.1:0-18015 GCA_034435495.1 Anaerolineae bacterium | reverse complement strand
AGCCATTCACCTAATTTATCGATTGCTGTTTCATTTAGCCCCCATTGGGCTAATCGTGAAGTTTTTTCTTTTTCATTTTCAAATTTTACTAACAATGGCTCTCATGAGTCTAATTTAACATTGTCAAACTATGCGCCCAATTTTTTTTGTAAAGAGTGTTCTTAGTGGCTCATCTCATTGAGCTACTAAAAAGGGCAAAGATAGTAGGCAATGAAGAAGTGGTGAACGTGGGGTACTTCCCGGCCAGCAAGGATGCCTGGAATCTGGCGAAGCTCAACCGGTTGAACGCCAACAATATAAGCCGCAGGCCTGTTAGCACGCTATCATTACAGGGCACGCCCAGCGAACTTGTTCTGGGTGGAAGAGAGCGGGCATGTGGCCTTTCCCCTTCGTGCTATGTAACTGTCAGGCGACGACGCTTCATTCAGCTGCGGCGAAAATGCCGATGGCGGTGAGAGAGTTGTCGCCGGGGTGTACGAATGATGGAACCTTTCCCCCCTACCCCGAAGGTGCTGCGCTCCAGGCACCAATCACCGGCCGCACGCGCCGCGGCGCGCTCTGGCAGGTGTTGTTTCTGCGTGACTGCGTGATCAATATTTGTGAATGGGTGATCTATGCGGCGACGGGCGTTTACCGCGAGTCTTCGTCTGAATTTGAGACCCCAGCGCCGCAACACGAGGGGGCTTAATCCCCTTCCAGACAGCGCGCCGCCGGCCGGCGCAAGGAGATACTGTGACAGGCAGTGTGCGTCAGGTATTTACAACCGAGCTACAGCGATTAAAAGATGAGCTGCTGGTTTTGAGCAGCATGGCAGAATGCGCCCTGGCGGACGCGGTGGAGATGTTGGCCCAGCGCGACTTTGAAGGCTCCCGCCGGTTGATGGCGCAGGATTGGGAGATCAACACTCGGCGATATGATATTGAGCTGGGTTGTATGCAACTCATTGCCACCCAGCAACCTACTGCCAGCGATTTGCGCATTTTGGCAACGATCATGAACATCGCGGCCGAGTTAGAGCGTATTGGCGACTACGCCAAGGGTATCGCTAAGGTCAACTTGTTGATTGGCGACAAACCCCTGATCAAGCCGCTGGTGGATATTCCCCGCATGGCAATGATAGCCCAGGGGATGTTGCATCGCTCGCTGGTTGCCTTCACCCGCCAGGACCTGACGTTAGCGCGCCAGATTCCCAAAGAGGATGACCAGGTGGATCAACTGTACGACCAAATCTATCGTGAGTTGTTCACTTATATGCTGGCGAACCCGCACACCATTGATCAGGGGAACTATCTGCTGTGGGTGGCCCACAACCTGGAGCGGGCGGCTGATCGGGTGACGAACATTTGCGAGCGCGTGGTCTATATGGTGACAGGGCAGATTGTGGAGCTCAACGACGATCAAGATATTCTCTCCCCTTTGCATCGCGCCGACCTGGAACCGCTACCCGCGCGTGACATTCCTGAGGTCTGACAGGTTATGAGCGACGTCCCTCCTGATGGTAGGTATGATGGTGGGGCAGGCGAAGCCGGGGTGCGCGCCCCACTGCCATTGGGCCGCCTGGCGTGGTGGGGCTATCGGCTGACCTTGACCCGCCCCCTGACGATTCAGGGTGTTGTGGTGCGCCAGCGTCAGGGGATTGTGGTCGAGGCGCAGACGCCGGCCGGCCGGCGAGGTTACGGCGAGATTGCCCCTTTGCCAGGTCGCCAGCGCGAGACATGGCAGGCGGTGATCGCCAGCCTCCATCGAGCGAGTACCCGGCTGGTAGGACGTCCTCTGCCTCCGGCCGAGAGCGCGTCGGCCGATAATGTAGCAGCCTGGCTGGGCGACTGGAGCCCGGCTGTGCAATTCGGGCTGGAAACAGCCTTGCTGAATCTTCTGGCGGCGCTGCGCGGTTGTTCCCTGGCTCATCTGCTCAACCCCGATTCAGCCCTGGATGTGCCCCTCAGTGGTTTGGTGGAGGGTGCGCCCGAGGCGGCAGTCATGACGGCCCACCACCTGGCGGCGGCCGGTTACCGGACGTTGAAACTCAAAGTGGGGCGACGCTTGCTGGCCGAGGATATAGCGTTGGTGCAGCAGGTGCGGGCTGTGGTTGGGCCAGATGTAGCGCTGCGTCTGGATGCCAACCGCGCCTGGACGCTGGAACAGGCCATCATCTTTGGACGCGCCATCGCCCCGGCCGGCATTGCTTATCTGGAGGAACCGCTGGTGCAACCGACCGACCTGCCGGCTCTGTACGCGGCGACAGATTTACCCCTGGCTTTGGATGAGACATTGGAGGAGTCCTCCCCTGAGGCGATTCCCGATTGGCCGGGGGTGGTGGCCTGGATTTTGAAGCCGGCCGTTCTGGGGGGTGTGGCCCGTACTCTCTCCTGGATGGAAAGGGCGCGGCGACGGGCTGTGCAGCCCGTTCTCAGCGATACCTTTCACAACAGCCTCGGTTTGTGGGCCGAGGCACAGCTGGCAGCTGCCTGGGGAGAGCGACCGGCGGCGGCCGGCCTGGACACATTCAAATGGTTGCCGGCCGATAGCCTGTTGTTACCCTTTGACCCCCAGGCCGGCCGCCTCACCCTCCCCGCTCCCGACCCAACCGACCTGCGCTGGCATCTCCTGACCCCTCTGCCTTGACCCATAGGCCCCCTAACGATGGGGCTGGATTTGACGCTGTTTGCCACTTGACAAAACAGGCTAAATGTTGTACCTTGTTGATAGAAATGTATACAAATATATCCTCAAAAAAGGTGTCAAAAATGACAACCAATATTATACCGATCAGTGATCTGCGCCGTCGAACGGCCGAAGTTGTGGCCGATGTCACAGAAAAAGGGGATGTGTTTTACGTTACCGTGCACGGCCGGCCGGCTGTGGTGGTGCTGGGCTACGCTGCCTACGAGCGCTTATTGAACCCCACCGCCCCCGAAAGGTTGCTCAAAGAGAGCAGTCCCTCCCCAGCCGTCAACAGCCTGCACTATCTGGCTTCTCTGGCTCAGGACCTGGGCGTCGAGGACCTGGCCGAGCACCATGATCGCTATCTCTATGGAGCTGATGTTTGAGCGCACGGCCCCTTTTCCTGGATACGGGCTATATCCTGGCTTTGCTGAACACGCGGGATAAATATCATCAAGCGGCGCTGGCCCTGGCGGATCGCATCTCGCCTCCCTACGTGACCAGTGAAGCCGTCTTGCTGGAGATTGGCAATGCCCTGGCGCAGCCCCCTAATCGGAAGCTGGGTGTGCGTGTTCTGGCGGCTCTGCGCGAAAGCCAGGAGTATCACCTTGTCCCCATCGATAGCGCTCTGGTGAAACAAGGTTTCAGCCTTTATCGCGCCCGCACGGATAAGGCCTGGAGCCTGACAGATTGCATCTCGTTTGTGATCATGCAGCGTCTGGGGTTGACACACGCTCTGACGCCGGATCGTCACTTCGAGCAGGCAGGCTTCGTCAAATTGTTGTAGGGGATGAGTCAAAACGCCCCCATCTGCGCTGAGGCCAGGAATGGCCTCAGCGCCGTTATAAAGGCCTCGACGTTTTCCAGATGAGGGGTGTGGGTGCAGCCAGCCAGGATAGCTACCTGGGCCGGGGGATGTAGGCGCTGCATCTCTGCCGCCAGAGCGACATATTTGTCATCCTCCCCTCCCACCAACAACAAAGTGGGCAAAGAGCAGCGCGCCCAGGCGTCCCAGAGCGAGGGTTGCACGCCGACCCCCATCCCCCGCAGTGAGCGGGCCAGGGCCTGTGGATGATTGGCCTGCCGTCGGGTCAAAAGCGCCGGGAAGTCGGGATGTTGGCGCAGGCCGGCGAAAAGGGGCAGGTTGTACCACGCCGTCAAGAAGTCAACGAGCGACTCGTGTTCCAACCGTTGGGCCAGCTGCTCATCGGCGGCGCGACGCGCTGCGCGCTCCCCGGCCGTGCGCAAACCCGGTGAGGCGGATTCCAGCGCCAGACAGGTGAAGCGCCAGGGAGCATGTAGCCCCAAATAGAGCGCCAGCCGCCCGCCCATGGAGTACCCCAGCAATGCGGCTTGCCCCACCCCCAGGCGATCCAGCGTTTGCTGCACAGCAGCGGCGGCGGCCGACATCGTGTACTGTTTCACATCGACCAGGTGGGCGCTCCCGCCATGGCCCGGCAGATCGATGGCCACGATGCGCCAATCCGCTTGCAACCGGCCGGCTACCGCCGCCCAATCCTGCCCGCTGCCCAGAAAGCCATGCAATACAACCAGAGTCGGCCGGTCGGGTGCGCCGTAGAGCTGATAAGCCAGAGGAGGCATGGCGAGGGTCAGGCGGGCTGTTCCCAGGGTGTGGCCTCGTTCACCAGACGGCGCAGCTCTGCTTGCAGGTTGTGGTGTGCCTGCCAGTTGGCGGCGCGGTCGCTGCGCACCTCGATCACGGCCGGCCGGTGCAGCTGTTGGGCGGCGCTGTATGCCTGCCGAAAGGCGTCGGGAGTGGTGGGTTGAAAGTAGGGCAGGCCAAAGCCGGCCGCCAGCTGCTCGAAGGTCAGCGGGTGGGGGGCGCCAAAATAAGGCTCGAAAACGTCGGCCAGATCGCGGATGGGCAGAAAAGAAAAGATACCGCCTCCCTGGTTGTTCAACAGGATCACCGTCACCGGCTGCGGTATGGTCTGGAGTAGCCACAGGGAGTTGAGATCATGCAGAGCGGTCAAGTCGCCCACCACGGCTGTGACCGGGCGCGCCAGACCAACGGCCAGGCCGGCCGCGCTGGCCAGATTGCCGTCGATGCCGCTAGCCCCTCGATTGGCGGCAACTGGCACGGCCGGCCCTTCCGCTGCCGCGTACATGTCGAAATCGCGCACCGGCATACTGTTGCCCAAAAAGAGCGCTGCATCTGGCCGGATATGCCTGGTCACGAGACGAGCGACAGCCATTTCCCCCAGGTCATCGACTAATGTCGCCAGTCGGTGCGCGACCACGACCGAGGCGCGTTGCCAGCCGGCCAACCAGGCTGACTCCCTTGCCGGCTGCCAATCGGGCGGCAGGGCATCCACCAGGGCTGGTAAATCCACTTCCAGACGATCTGTCAGGCTATGCGTGGGGTCGTGGCGGTAGGGATGACGGGCGACCAGCAAATGGCGCGCCGGCCGGCTGCGGGTGATATACTCCAGATAGCGTTTGGAGACTACCGCGCCGCCTATATGCAGCGCGGTATCAGGCGGCGGAACGTTCGCCAGTAACACTTGATCGAAGTAAGGAATAATCGGCGCGTGAGTTCCCAGGCGCAGGCCGGAAGTGATGTCAGCCGCCGTTGGCCACCCCAGGCGCTCAATCAGGCGACGCGCCGCCGCTCGCTCGTCGGCCGTGTGCAGATTGCCCACCATCACCAGTCCCTGCCGGGCGCTGTTGACGACCTCTATCAGGCGTTTGATGCTGGCGGCCGGGGGCGTCAGCTGCGGTGGGTGAAAACGGGTGAAAGGGGCTGCTCCGGCCGACCACGCTTCCAAACCGTGGAGAGTGGCCGGGGGAACCGTTTGGGGTTGGGGCACCAGGGGTTCGCGGAACATCCAGTTGAGATGCACCGGCCCGGCCGGGGAGCGTTGCGCCTGATAAAGCGCCTGCCCCACCGTTGTCAGCGCCATTGCGGCCGGCAGGTCGGGAGCGGGGCAGGGCAGGTCGTGCTGCCAGCGTACATAGGGGGCCAGCATTCCCGGCTGGCGGATGGTCTGGTTGGCCCCGGCGTCACGTAGTTCCGGCGGGCGGTCGGCTGAGCAGATCAACAGGGGCAGGCGGTCGCTCTCCGCTTCGATGACGGCCGGTAGGTAGTTGGCCAGGGCAGTGCCGGAGGTGCAGATGAGGACGGCCGGCCGGCCTGTGGCGCGGGCGTACCCAACAGCGTGAAAAGCAGCGGCGCGCTCATCCAGGCAGACGATGCGTCGCGCCTGGGGGTGACGCGCCACAGCCACCGTCAGCGGAGTGGAACGCGAGCCGGGCGAAAGGCAAAAGTAATCCACCCCTTGTCGCAGGCACTCCTCCACCAGCAGGGAAGCCCACAGGGCGTTCAGACCGTGGTTGGCGTCGAGGGGCATGGGAGGGGTAGAATGCGACGAAAGGCGGCCAGTTTGTTATCTGTTTCCTGCCACTCAGCCTGGGCCACCGAGCCGGGCACCAGACCTGCCCCGGCAAAGAGGCGCAGGCTGTGGTCGTTGACCAGACCAGACCGAATCGCTACGGCCAGCTCCGCCCCTGTCTGGCTCAGCCAGCCCACCGGCCCGGCGTACCAGCCGCGATCAAAAGGTTCCAATTCCGCCAGCAAGTGCAGCGCCTCCGCTTGGGGCGCGCCCCCTACGGCCGGCGTGGGGTGCAGCGCCGCCACCAACTGGCTATCGGAGACGCCCGGCATCAACCAGCCGTGCAGCGCCTGATGTAGATGTTGCACATGCCCCAGCTGCAAGATGGAGGGGGTTGGCTCGCAGGTGATGCGACCACACAGGCGGGTCAGACGTTCGCGCACAAAATCCGCTACCAGGCGATGTTCCCGACGCTCTTTGTCGCTGGAAAGCAGCTCGCGTTGCAGGTCAAGGTCTTCGGCCGGGGTGCGTCCCCGTCGGCGCGTGCCGGCCAGGGCTTCGCTGGCGATGTGCGCCCCGTCCCGCCAGTAGAGCCGTTCCGGGCTGGCTCCCAGAAAGGCGTGGCCCGGCTGCCACTGAAAATAAAAATGGTAGGCGTAGGGGATGCTGTCTTGTAAAGCCGCCAGAAGGGCCAGGGTTTGTAAGGGGCTGTCAAATTCATAGATGCTCTGGCGTGCCAGAACAACTTTGTGTACCTGTCGCTGCGTCAGCTGCTCCAGGGCGATGTGTACCCGATCCTCCCAACCTATGGCGTCGGGGTGGTGGATGGTTGCGCGTCGGCGGAGGGGGAGAGGCTCCCATGTTTCGACTGGCGGTCGCAGGCCGGTAATCAGGGCGTGCAACCTCTGCCGCTGCGCGGCGCGCTCGGGCGCTGGGGCCAGCTGGAACTGAACGGCCACAGAGCCAGAGGCAGCCTGCTGACGCCACTCGATGGCAGGCGCGACGAAGCGGCCGGCGCCAAAGGATATCCACTCTGGGCTGATGGGCTGGTGGGGGTTGAAGCGTAGCCCACCGTAGCAACGCATGCCGGCGTCAGCCTGGGACAGAGCAGCTGTAACATCATCCAACACAGCGGCCGGGCTGGTCAGGTGGGGTGCGCGGAGGGTCAATGCTGCGCCCACGCCGGCCGCCTCCTCGCCATCATCCCGGCCGGCCCACAACAGGCGGGTCGCCTGCGGTTGGCTCGCCAGCCAGGCGGCTAGGGTGATCTGGGGGGCGGATGTTTCCAGGCGCACGAGATAGCCAGGAGGGTGAGGGCAGGATGGGGCGTCAAAATAAGCGTCGACCGCCGTCAACAAGGCAGCGCAAACGTTGCGAACCGCCGCCGAGGCGGGCGCAGATCGATCAGACAAGGTGCGAAGGGTCATAATCTGCTCTGTCTGTATCATATCATATTGTGAATTATTTCACACGGCCTGGGAACGCCGGCCGCCACCTATCGATTGGGTGTTAGAATTGACTAGAATCCCATCAGTGACGTTGTGACGGACGCTCATCAGCCATATAATATATCGTAATTGGCAACGTTCAAAAAATACAAAACGTTTAGAATTATCTAATCGCTGGGTGACCAGCTTATTGAGGATGGTGTTATGCCAGTGCAATGGTCTCCTGTTCCCTCAGTGGGGACATGGGAAACAATCAAAGAGTACGAAGAGATCACCTACACTTTTCAGGATGGCGTGGGCAAGATCACCATCAATCGCCCCCATGTCCACAACGCCTTCACCCCTCTGACGGTGATGGAGATGAAAGATGCCATGGAGCACAGTCGCGAAAGCCGCGATATCCGCGTGGTCATTTTGACCGGCATGGGCGATCAGGCGTTTTGTTCCGGCGGCGACCAAAGCGTGCGGGGTGTGGGTGGTTATGTCGGCGAGGACACTGTGCCGCGTTTGAATGTCCTTGATTTGCAGAAGCAGATCCGCTCCTTGCCCAAAGCTGTCATTGCCATGGTCAACGGGTGGGCGATTGGCGGGGGGCATGTGTTGCATGTGGTGTGCGATTTGACCATCGCCTCGGAAAACGCCCGCTTCGGCCAAACCGGCCCCAAGGTGGGCAGCTTCGACGGCGGCTTCGGGGCCTCGTTTCTGGCGCGGCATGTGGGGCAGAAGCGGGCGCGTGAAATCTGGTTCCTATGTCTGCAATACACGGCCCAGGAAGCGTATGCCATGGGCATGGTCAACAAAGTTGTGCCTCTGGAACAGTTGGAAGCGACCGCCATGGAGTGGGCGCGCATCATCATGAGCCGCAGCCCGCTGGCAATTCGGATGTTGAAATCGGCCTTCAATGCGGAGCTTGATGGTCAGGCTGGCTTGCAAGAGCTGGCAGGCAATGCCACCTTGCTCTACTACCTGAGCGATGAAGCCATGGAAGGACGCAACGCCTTTATGGAAGGGCGCCGGCCGCAGTGGGAGAAGTTTCCCCTTTTCCCGTGACAGGTATGACAGCCGATTTGATTCTGGACGGCCAGCCTTACACCTGGTCTTGGGTGCGTGATGTCTGGCCGGCCGCTAACCCGGCCGACATTTCCCCCTGGGGACGGGCCACCCTCGATTTCTGCTCCGCCTGGCTACAAGGACAGTCGGAGTTTGAGTTGTCCAGCTCTGGTTCCACCGGCCCGCCCAGGCGCATCTTGCTCGGCCGGGAGCAGCTGCGTGCCAGCGCTCATGCCACCAGCCTTGCGCTGGGCTTGCAGGCGGGCGAACTGGCTCTGGTAGCCCTAAATCCGCTTTATATTGCCGGCCGCATGATGTTGGTGCGCGGCCTGGAACTGGGTTTACCCCTGGTGGTGGTCGAGCCAACCCGTCGTCCTCTGGCGTTGGCCCCGGCCGGTCTCCCCCTGCGCTTTACCGCTCTGGTTCCTTTGCAGCTGGCGGCAACGCTGGCTGCGTCGGCGGAGGCGGCGCGCCTGGATGAGATGCGGGCGGTTCTGATTGGGGGTGCGCCACTCGGCCCAGAGCTGACGCAGCGCACGCGCCAGGTACGCGCCCCTCTTTACCACACTTACGGCATGACGGAGAGCGCCACCCATGTGGCGCTGCGTCGGCTCAATGGCCCGACAGCCAGCGACTATTTCACCCCTTTGCCGGGGGTGGCGGTGGGGCAGGATGCCCACGGTTGCCTGACGGTAACAGGTCCGATGACGGCCGGCCAATGTCTGATAACCCGTGACCGTGTGGCGCTAGAGTCAGATGGCCGCTTCCGCTGGTTGGGTAGGTTGGATCACGTCATCAACAGCGGCGGGGTCAAAGTGCAGGCCGAGAAGGTCGAGGCAGCATTGCAGGCAGTGTGCCCCGGCCGGCGGGTGGTGGTGGTAGGCCAGCCCGACCCCGTTTTGGGAGAATGTGTCATCGCTATCGTGGAAGGAACGCCCCTGGATGCGGCCGGCCTGCGGACTACCCTCTTAGAGGCGGGTCAGCTTTCCCCTTACGAGCTGCCCCGCATTTTTCACTTCTTGCCCAATTTCTACGAGACGCCCAGCGGCAAAATCGACCGTCAGGCGCTTCTAGCTCACCTGGCGCTTTCCGCTTCCCCGTTCGCTCGCGTCGATTGATTTGCATCCCCTGGGGGGTTCTGCTAGAATCTCAGCATGACGGGGCATGGCGCAGCTTGGTAGCGCGCTTCAATGGGGTTGAAGAGGTCGTCAGTTCGAATCTGGCTGCCCCGACTGGACGCCGCGCACCAGCGCGGCGTTTTTGCTTGGAGCCATAAGCGTCTGGAAGCGGGTGGATAGGTTATGCAGGTGTTGAGCAACGGTGGTCGAAACATACGCAGTGGGTTGGTCTGGTTGCTCTTCTTTTTGGGCCTTCTCTTCAGCGCCCTGTCGCTGTTGGCGGAACTGTTGGGGTTAGATTTTACCCCCGGCTTTGGCGTTGTGCAGATGGCTCAACTGTTGTTGGGTCTCACCTGTCTGACGCTGGCTGGCTTCGTGCACATCTACCACCTGCGCCAGCCCAACGCTCCTCGTTCCCTGCAAGCTGATATTGGCATTCGTCTGGCAGCTACTGGCCTGGTGTTTGGCTATGTCACCGGCCTGGCCGATCTGCTGGGCATTGGAACGCATGTGGAGCCTGATTTTGTGCGTCCCTACGTGGGGCCATTGCAGTTGGGGGGGATTGTGCTGGGAATCATTTCCATCGTGGTAGGCATGTTGTTATACTATACCAGTCGGGGAACGCGCCCATCCTCTTTATTGCGCTTCCTCATTCGCAACGAGAGCGAGACCGAGAACACCGCGGACGCGTCCCCCACCTAGCCAGCCTGCCGCCTGGGCATCTGCTACGCTGTGGCGCAGGCGCTATGGCTTAATCACCAGCTTAGACAACATCGAAGGATCAAGCCATGAAGTTAGACGGCCGTAATCTGCTGCAAACAGGCATTGGCGTGTTGATTGGAATGATTCTGGGGATAGGCGGGTTGACGCTTACCAACCGCGCCCGGCCGGCGCCCATTGTGATTCAGCCCCCGCCCACCATCGGCCCCACCGCTACCCCCGGCCCGTTGCGCGTCTTTGTCAATGGGGAAGTGGTTGCGCCGGCCGTGTATGAATTTCAAGCTGGCAGTCTGGTGGCGGATGCGATTGAAGCGGCCGGCGGTTTCACCGGCGACGCTGACCAGACGGTGGTCAATCTGGCTTTTCCTCTGGCGGATGGGATGCAGATCTATGTGCCGGCGGTGGGTGAGTCGGCCGGCCCACCGGCGCCCATTGTGGCGGCGCCGGTCGCTGGCGGTCAGGAGGACAGCAGCAGTGGCGCAACGGCCGGAGGGTTGGTCAACATTAACACCGCCAACCTGGAGGAACTCGATACGCTACCCGGCGTTGGCCCCGCTACCGCTCAGAGAATTATCGACTATCGGGACGCCAATGGCCCCTTTGCCTCCATCGAGGCGATTATGGATGTCTCCGGCATTGGTGAAGCCACCTTTGAACGCCTCCAAGACCTGATCACAGTGGGGCCATAAGTTGACAGCCCGATCTGATTTTGGTATGATTCCTGCCTGATGTGGGGTCGTGGTGCAGCGGTTAGCACGCCGGCCTGTCAAGCCGGAGGTCGCGGGTTCAAATCCCGTCGATCCCGCCTCATCGAAGGCTCCTCGGAAACGAGGAGCCTTTTTTGTTGCTTTCCCTGAGAAGGTTTTATTCCCAACGTTGAAAGAGGGTGGTGGCGCGTGGCTTGGCCGCAGCGGCCACATAGGCCATATGGGCCGGTTGGGCGTCGGGCAATGTCTGGCCGGCCGGGATGGCCCGAACGCCGGGGCGCGGCCGGCCGGCCGCCGCCTGCCCCATGAAGACAAAGCGCATCTGCTGATCCTGCTTCGTATAGACAGCCGCCAGATCGGTCAGGGTCACGCTTAAGCCAATAGCCGCCTCGGCCTGCTGCTGCGCCGTTTCCCAGGGTGGTTCCAGGAGAGCGCCGGGGCCGCCGGGCAAACACCAGCTGGTCTGGGCCTTGTCCTGCACCCACAGCGTCTCCCCCCGTTCGTTGTGCACAATTGCCAGGGCGGATGTCTGCCACGGGGGCGGCGGGCGGTAGAGCGGCTCACCGCGCCGCCAGCGCTGCCAATCTTTGAAAGGGTAGATCACGGCGAAGATCAACGCCTTGCCCAGCCGCTCCCTCCAGGATAAGCGATAGTTACCCCATTCCGGCGGCCCGCCGGCGTGTTGCAGACTGGTCGTTACGCGCTGGCGATGCATCGGCAACATGGGAACGCCCAGGGGTTGCGTGGGTGTAAACGCTACCGCCAGTGATTCTGAAGAGGGACGCGCTTCGCCGCCACGCAACAAGGCTCGAAAGGTGAAGATAAGATAAGGGTGAGGACGGAAAGGGAGAAATTGCAACCCCACCAGACGCACCGGCAGCGTTTTGAAGCCTGTTTCCTCCTCGACTTCACGGGTCATGCCCTCGGTGGGTTGTTCACCTGCTTCCAACAAGCCCCCCGGCGCAGCCCAAGTGCGGGTGTCGTCCCGGCGGATGACGAGCAGTTCGCCTCGTTCGTTGGTGATGATGCCGCTGGCGCCAATTCGCATATACCACCCTGATTGATCAGGTTTACCTTGATCCTACTCGTTTTTCCTTTCTTGTCCACCCATTGTTCCCCGGTGATGCGCTACAATTAGACGGTATGCGATTGCCTAACCTGCCTGATCCGTCGCTGCCGCCCGCCGCCCCGCGCCCCCGCTTCTGGCTGGTTGTGGCTCTGGTGATCACCCTGCTGCTCATCAGCGCTCTGCCTGGCGTGTCCCTGGAGTCGGGAGGAGTGCCCTGGAATTGGAGCGCCGGCCGCTGGCCGCCTGTGGTTGAGATCATGCAGTGGCTGGTGTTGCTTACCCTGCCGCTGTATGGGGCGCTCCTGCTTCTGTTTTGGCCCGTTTGGCGCACGCGGCGCACCGTGTTGGCGCTGCTACTGTTGGGGGCGGTGCTGTTGGCGTTGGGTTGGTGGGTGCGCGCTCTGGCCCCCACCACCACAGCCGTCCCCACGCCCCGGCCGCCGACGGCAGCCACCCCTCAGCCCGACCTCTCACCAGTAGTCGATATGGTGGCGACGCCCCTGCCTGGTCAGACGGACCGGCTGCCCGAACCGCCGGCCTGGGTGGCCTTTGCCTTCAGCCTGGCGGTGATTGGAACATTCCTCGTCGGGTTGGCTGGGGTGGGGTGGCTGGTGTGGCGTTCCCGGTTGGCAACACCTCCACCGCCTCTGGCCGCCCTGGCCCAGGAAGCGCACAGCGCTCTGGCCGCCCTGCAGGCGGGAGATGCCTGGGAGAATGTGATTGTGCGTTGTTATCAGGAGATGGTGCGTTTGTTAGAGGAGGAGCGGGCCATTTATCGGCCGGCCGCCATGACGCCGCGTGAGTTTGAGCGGCGGTTGACCGCTTTGGGCGCGCCGCCGGAACCGGTACGGGAGCTGACCCGTCTGTTCGAGGCGGCGCGCTATGGTCAGCGGCGTTTGGGACCGGAAGCGGAACAGCAGGCGCAACAGAGCTTGCGCGCCATTGCCGCTGCCTACGGGAGTGGGCGACATGAAATTGGGTGAGCGGCGCCGACGATTCATTCTCTGGGTGGTTGTCGCGCTGGCTGTGACGCTGCCGGCCGCCTGGGTATGGCGCGATGTCTTGGGTGGCCGTCTGGCGCGGCTGGCAGCGCTGGGGCAAGTTGGAGAATCCCTCTGGCCCCAGGCGGCGCTGTGGACAGGGTTGCTGCTTGTGGGGGGGCTGCATGTGCTCTGGCTGGCGCTGTCCTGGTTGCGTTTGCCCCCCGCCAATCGCACGCCTCAACCTGACCCTGGGCGGGTGGCCTCCTGGTTGGGGGTGTTGCGCGTTGGGCAGAGCGCCCCGCGCCTGCTGACCCAAGCGTTGCTTCAACTGTTGGTGGAGGCAACGACCCAGGTGGAGCAGCAGCCGCCGGAGGCAGTTTGGGCGGCGTGGCGGGCCGGCCGTCTACCCCTGCCGCCGACCGTCCAGGCCTATTTGCGCCATGCCGGGCAGCCCCCAACGCGCCCCAGACCGGAAGCGACCAGTCTGGAGAGAGAGGTGGAGGCGCTGCTCATCTTTTTGGAGCAATATGTAAGCCGGGCCACAGCCGCCGACCGACCGGAGGATAGCGCATGAGTCGGGCAGCCTGGCTGTTGCTGCTGGCGTGTGGTCTGGTATGGGCCGGGCTGGTCAGTCTCAACGCTCAGATAGCGGCGCTAGCTGTTCCCTTGTTGGCCTATCTGGCGCTGGCGGCCGGCCGCGCCTCGGCCACTCCCCAGCTGAGCGTCACCCGTCACCTGAGTGAGGAGTGGATGCCGGAGGGCAGCCTGACCCAGGCGACGGTGACGGTGGTTAACCTCGGCCCGGCGCTGGAACGGGTCTGGCTGGTGGAACCGATTCCGGCCGGCCTGACGGCAACCGGCCGCACCCGGCTGCTGACCACCTTGCCGGCCGGCGGGCGCGTCACGCTGACCTACACCCTGACCGGCCGGCGCGGCGTCTACCGCTTACCTCCCACCCAGGTGGAGACGGGTGAGACGTTGGGTCTTTTTCGTCGTCGCACCAGCTGGGAAGCAGAGGTTACTCTGGTCATCGCCCCGGAGACGGCCCCTATTCGTGCCGTGCCCCTGCGCCCCCGCCGCACTCTTGGTTTCAGCGGCCCTCTGCCGGCGCGCCAGAGCGGCAGCGGCGCGGTCTTTTTTGGCGTGCGTCCCTATGCCCCCGGCGACCCACTGCGACGCATCAACTGGCGCGCCACAGCCCGCCACGGTGATGACCCTTTCACGACCACCTTTGAACAGGAGCGCATTGCTGAGGTGGGCCTGATTGTGGATGCCCGCCTGCGCCAGACGTTGGTGGTGCAGGGGCGTTCTCTGTTGGAACATGGGGTGCGCGCCGCGGCTGCCCTGGCCGAAGCGGCGTTGCGCGACGGCCATCGCGTTGGTTTGTTGCTCTACGGTCAGGGGGCGTGGGTTGCGCCTGGCTATGGGCGGGTGCAGCGCAGCCGTATTTTGCAGGCTCTGGCCGGCGCACAACCCGCTAACATCCCGGCTTTCGACAACTTGAAATATCTGCCTATTCAGCTCTTTCCCCCCGGCTCGCAGTTGCTTTTTGTCTCCCCGCTCCTGGCTGAGGACGAGACGATGTTGCTGCGCTTGCGCGCCTATGGCTACAGCGTGGCGGTGGTCAGCCCCGATCCGGTGCGCTATGAAGCGACCGGTTTGTCCGACGAGCCTCTGGCCCGGCTGGCGGTGCGCCTGGCGCGATTGGAGCGGCAGCTCAGCTTGCAGCGGTTGCGCCAGGGGGGTGTAGCGGTGGTGGATTGGGATGTGGCCGCCTCGCTGGATGATACGTTGCAGACCGCGCTGCGCGCCTTGCCGCCCGATGGGGTGTGGTGGAGGCCGGGGCGATGATGCGCCTGGTGCGCTGGCAGCGGTTGGCCCTGGGACTGGCTTTCAGTTTGCCGTTCGTTGGCGGCTGGCTAGCGGGCGTCTGGTTGCCTTTGGTGTTGACGACAGTCGCGGTGGTGGGGTGGGTGGGCAGCCGGCCACGTAGCTGGGACATGGGAACGCCCATGCTTATCTTGTGGAGTGTGGGGGCGGCCTGGCTGGCAGGTCAGGATGTTGCGGTGGGCTGGTTGCTGGCAGGCCTGGCCGCCGCCCTGGCTGTTTGGGACCTGGATGAGCTGCAACATTTGGCGGCGGGCGATGCAGTTGACGCGGCCGGTTTGGCGGCATTGTTAGATGACCATCTACGCTGGCTGGGGGGGGCGTTGGCCCTGGGCGGCGCTCTGAGCGCCTTCCCCCTGCTGCTTCACATCCGTCTCAACTTCGGCTTTCTTTTCCTGGCCGCGCTGATCCTCCTCCTTGCCCTCGGCCGCGCCTGGCGGCAGCTGCCGCGCTAAAAGGGTGTATTGAAAGGCGTGGGGGTGGTGGTATAATTCTTCTCTCAAAGAAAAGAGGATGTGGCGGAATCGGCAGACGCGCATGACTTAGGATCATGTGCCGTAAGGCGTGAGGGTTCAAATCCCTCCATCCTCATGCAAGGTGTCTGACACCCCTGGCGGAGTTTGCATCTGAGGCTGCGAACTCACAACTCAGGGTGTCTGATGCCTGGTCAATAACAGGATATTCCCCCCCGGCGGCGCATGTTGCCAGGGATGACACGAGGTTAAGCGTGACTTTTCAGATTGAAGCGCATGAAGATGATCACCGTCAGCTGGTGGCCAGGGTGACGGTGGATGAAGAACGGATAGCCGGCCAGATGCAACGCACTGCGCGCCGACTGGCGCGCGCATTGCGCATCCCTGGTTTTCGCCCTGGTAAAGCTCCCTATCGCGTTATTGCTGCTCAGGTGGGGGAGGAGGCGTTGCGGCTGGAAGCGTTGGATGATATGTGGGGGCCGCTCATCGACGAGGTGCTGACGCAACTTGCCCCCGAGCTATACGGCGAGCCCCAACCGGACAATTTGACTATCAAGCCTCTTGGCTTCACCCTGACTATTCCCCTGCGGCCTCAAGTGGTGTTGGGCGATTACCGCGCCTTACGTCTTGAAACCCAACCCGTTACCATCACAGATGAGGCGGTGACGGAAGTGTTGGAGAACATTCGCAACCAGCACACCGAGCGCCAGCCGACCAATCAACCGGCGGCCATGGGGGATATGGTGGTAATAGCTGGCCAGGGATACCTGAGCGACGACCCCACCGATGTCATCTTCAACGAGACGCGCTTTGAGATCACCCTCACGCCCGATGCTCTTTACCCAGGCACAGGCTTTACCGACCAGTTATTGGGCGTCACGCCGGGAGATGAGCGGCGCTTTGAACTGACTTTCCCGCCGACCTACGAACCAGAGCCAGCCTGGCAACAGAAAACGGCCACCTTTGATTTAACCATCCTGGATGTCTGGGCGGTGATCCGGCCGGAACTGGATGATGCTCTGGCGGAGAAGGAAAGATATGAATCGCTGGACGAGCTGCGTTACAGTGTGGCGCAGGAGTTGCAGCAGCAGGCGCAGATGCAATACCGCAATGACGCCTACACCCATATGATGGCTCAACTGATGGAAGGGGTGCAAACCTTGCGTTACCCTCCGGTTTTGATCACCGATCACCAGGATGAGTTGCTGGAAAACCTGAAGCGCCAGACCGCCCGTTCCAACCTGAAGTGGGAGGAGTATCTGGCTCAGGCGGGTAAAACGGAGCAGGAGCTACGCGATGACCTGGAAGAGCGGGCGGTGAACGAGGTGGAACGCTCCCTTCTCATTCGTGAATTTGTAAAACAGGAGGGATTGAAGGTCACAGACAACGATTTGACGGCTCGTGTTGACCAACTGACAGCCCGTTACGCCGATAATCCCGATCTACAGCGGAGTATACGTGAGTTCTATTTAAGTGAGACCGGCGCTCCCCGGCTTGCTGACGATATTCTGATGGACAAGATTTATGATCGAATGGTTGCTATCTTGAGCGGCGCGGCTCCCGATTTAACGGCGGCGGCCGAAGCACAGGAGTTCGATTTGCCCGGTGAGGCGCTCGCTGCCTCGGCGGCGAGCCTAACTGAAGCAGAAGAATTCATAGCTGAAGCGGCGAATCTAATGGAAGCGGCGGCTGAGGCAACGACCGAGACAGCGGAAACGCCGACGACCGAGGCGGTGGAGGCGGCCATCGACCCAACTGATGATGCGCCCAAGAGCGGCAACGCCTGACAATCTTAAAGGACTTGTGTTAAGGAGAAACAATATGCAGTTTCCAACCTCTCTTATTCCCATGGTGATTGAAACCAGCGGGCGCGGCGAACGGGCGTATGACATTTATTCGCTCCTGCTAAAAGAGCGCATCATCATGCTCGGCACCCCGATCAATGATCAGATTGCCAACCTGATTGTGGCGCAGCTGCTGTACCTTGATAGTCAGGATTCAGAGCGCCCCATCCGCCTCTACATCAACTCGCCTGGCGGTCAGGTATACTCCGGCATGGCGATCTATGACACCATCCAACAGATCAAAGCGCCAGTTTCGACAGTGGCGGTGGGGTTCACGGCCAGCTTTGGCACTGTGTTGCTGACGGCCGGCGCGCCGGGGATGCGCTACGCGCTGCCCAATGCCACCATTCACATGCACCAGCCCTTGGGTGGGGCGCAGGGACAGGCGTCGGACATTGCTATTCAAGCGAATGAGATTTTGCGTCTGCGCCGCACCCTCAACCAGATTTTGAGCTACCACACCGGCCAACCGCTGGAACGTATCCAGGGGGACACCGACCGCGACATTTTCCTGACAGCCCAGGAAGCCAAGACCTATGGTCTGGTGGATGAGGTGTTGACCAATCCGATTTACGAGGCCACCCTTCAACTCGCCCAGGCGGCCAATGGCGCGCCTGGACGTACTGACCGCGTTAATCAATAAGCAGGGGTGGCGGCTTCGCTCCGTTGGTTTGCTTGCGCCGGCGGCCGGCCTCAGGC
>DAOTXO010000096.1:0-13157 GCA_034435495.1 Anaerolineae bacterium | reverse complement strand
AGCCATTCACCTAATTTATCGATTGCTGTTTCATTTAGCCCCCATTGGGCTAATCGTGAAGTTTTTTCTTTTTCATTTTCAAATTTTACTAACAATGGCTCTCATGAGTCTAATTTAACATTGTCAAACTATGTATTGGCATTCTAGACAAACTGGGGTCAGCTTGTCAAGATGATCAAGCGCTCCCAACCCGCCCTGATCAACCCACTGACACCCCTCCCGTAGCGCCGGCCGAGTCAAAATGCGACACTTTGACATAAACAATCCGTGAAGCCGGCCGATCTAGGGTCAATCCTAAACCACCCACCTATACGCCGTCGGTCGTCATTTTGCACCTTCATACCCATATATGGGGGGTCTGACATCTCCACAACCACAAATGCCCGTTTTCTACTATCCTGTAAACAACGTGTTAAAGATTTGTAAATTTTAACAATTGCCCACTTTAAAATTGCCAACCTTTTAAGGCCACGACCATTGCATCACCCCCTGCAATCAGTTAGAATGGTGGAACCGCGATAAGCCATAACGACGGTATTCCTTAGTTAGTTTTGAGCGCTTAACCTCCTCCAAGGAGTAACGAGTGGTCTGGAGAACCCATCTGTCACGACAGGTGATAGACAGTTGCTTGCTGTTTGGCCCGGTGAGCATATGATGCCCTATCCTATTGATCGAAGGTCATACCATGACACCAGAAGTCGCCTGGAAAGCAGCCTTGGGAGAATTGGAACTCCAGATGACGCGGGCCACCTTCAACACGTGGTTAAAGGATGCGCGGCTGGTTTCGGCCGATGAAGATACCTATGTGATCGGCGTGCGGAATGCCTATGCGCGAGACTGGCTGGAGAACCGTCTCAAGCGTACGATTCTCCGCACCATGACAACGATTATTGGCCGTAAACCGGAAGTCAGCTTTGTGGTTACCACAAATGAGCATCACATGGGCTCTGCGCGTGGGACTGAACCGGCCGAACCGGCTGCCATCCTTAACCATCCACCCTCCCCCAACGGAAATGGTCATCTCCATCTTCCAACGGGCAATTTGAACCCCCGCTACATCTTCAGCACCTTTGTGGTGGGCCATAACAACCGCCTTGCCCACGCCGCAGCTCTGTCTGTTGCCGAGAAGCCGGGCCAGACCTACAATCCGCTCTTCATCTACGGCGGCGTTGGGCTGGGTAAAACCCATCTCCTCCACGCCGTTGGGCATAAGTGTCAGGAAGCGGGTTTCACCGTTTGTTATGTCTCCTCCGAAACCTTCACCAATGACCTGATTCAATCCATCCGCAATCAGCGCACCGTGGAGTTTCGTGAGAAATACCGTTCGCCCGATGTTTTGTTGATCGACGACATCCAATTTATCGCCGGCAAAGAAAGCACGCAGGAGGAGCTGTTTCACACCTTTAACGACCTGCACAGCCAGGGCAAACAGGTGGTCATCTCCAGCGACCGGCCGCCGCGTGCGATGGTCACCCTGGAAGAACGCCTGAAATCCCGCTTTGAATGGGGTCTGATGGCCGACATCCAACAGCCCGACCAGGAAACGCGCATGGCAATTTTGCAGGCCAAGGCGGAGGATAGCGGGATAGATGTGCCCGAAGTGGTGATCCATGTCATCGCCCATCATGTCCGCAACAACATTCGGGAGTTAGAAGGCGCGCTCAACAAGGTGATCGCCTACTCTCAGTTAACCGGAGCCCCTATCAGCGAATCCCTGGTGGAGCGCGCCCTGGCAGACATCATCCACCGCTCCGAAAAAGTGACCATCGAACAGGTGTTGAAGGCCGTAGCAGACTACTATCACGTCTCAATGGAAGCGCTGCGCGGTAAAAGTCGCAGCCGGGCCATTGCCCTACCGCGTCAGGCGGCGATGTACCTGTGTCGGATTGAAACCGACGCCTCCCTGCCCCAAATTGGCCTGCATCTGGGAGATCGTGATCATACGACGATCCTTTATGGCTATGAGAAAATCGCTGCCAGCATTGAGGCAGATGCCGGCCTGCGCCGCGACATCCTGGAAATCAAAGCCGCCCTTTACGCCAGTAACGCTTAATTTCTTCTATTCCTCCCGCACTTTATATGTCAAGCCAGAGCTTCCCGTTGGGGAAGCTCTTTTTATTTGCCCCATTCCTCTATCACGGCCCTATCGGTGGATAGCCGACCCGGACTTGACGGTTTCTTAACATCTACCCGGGGTTTCTTGTCACCCCCTTAATATCTTTGGGTGTACACTCACCAAAACGTGTACGCACAAGGTGGTGAAGCTATGAAGACAAGCGCCAGGTGGAAAAAATATCTCCCCCTCCTGATAGTGGGCGGCCTGGTTCCCATAACTCTTCTATCTCGACCTGGGCCTGCAGCCACAGCAGTGCATAAACGGCCAACAAACCGACCACACTGAACAGCAGCAATGCCAGCCCATACTGCTGCCAGGTCATTTCCTGATCTTCATCCATTCCTACCAGACGATACAAGAGGCGCTCAAGCGGCCGGAACAGTCGTGCGGGCCAGGGCCGTAAGCCCTGACGCCATGTACAGACCCAACGGCCACGCCAGCAAGAGCAACAAGGTCAAATAGAAGGCTATTTGTAGTCCCGTGTACAACATCAGAACAACTCCGGTTTAAGTAACGCCACACACAGATAATCTAATAGGAGCAAAGCCAACACAGCCAGAATGGCATACATGCCTATCATGATGTTCCTACCCTCAGATAGCGCACAAGTGCCGGCGTGACATCATCCAAAGTGAAAAATACCTGCTGGCGACGAGCCAGCTGACGGCGTAGCCGCCAACAGCGGAAAAGTTGCCGATAGGGAATGAACGAAGGGGGAATACGCGCCACAACGGCCGTTACACCCAATTGGGCCGCAGCATTCACCACCCCCGTCCTGTAGCTGGCGTATTGGAAAAACTGCACCTCCAGCGTAACTCCGTAAGCTTTCGCCATCGTTGCCGTGTCCCGTAAGGCCTGGGCGTCCTCGGCAGAACAGGGGGCGCATCCAGCTCTGTGCCTAATAAAAGGGAATGCCGGATGGGTGCCATTTTTATAGAGAAGCACACGAAACGCACCGCGCCGGGCAAGGGTGCAAACCAGCTGCAAGGCAGCGAGTGTCCAGGCTTTATCATCCATGACGATCATGAAGAGCATCTCATCCATAGCAATGCTTATGCGACCGAAGCTATCATGAGTGTGATCATTGTGCTGGGCAGCGGAGCACTCAGCATTCCCAGCGCCGGCCGCCTGAACGGTGGCCGGACAGTCCCAACCCAGAACAAAAGCTCCAACAACCGGGTGTGGGTCAGGTGAGGCTGCTGTAACGGCCTCCCTACCCACTTCTCACACCAGGGTTGGGGAGGCGTTCTTCTCATAGCCTCCACCCGTGCAGCCTGTTCTCTCTCTTCAACAGAATTAACCTGAACGTAACGCTGGCGCTGCGGGTTTGAGGTTGCCGCGAAGCCGGCCGGCCGGTACAATGCCGCCCGTAATGGTCGGCCGCCACCCCGGTCGGCCGCAGCTGAGCATCCCCTGGTCGGCCGGCGAGATACCGCCTTCCGGTGCGGACCACCCGTTCAATTGAGGAGCATGAACCATGCGGCGATCTTTTAGCATCCTGATCTTTTCCCTCTTATGCCTCACCCTGGTTCTCAGCGTCCAGGCGGCCGGCCCCATTCCCCGTTCCCAACCGGCCGGCGGCTCACCCGTCGTCATCAACGAACTCCTGGCCGACACCGGGGCTGGCGACGCCAATGGGGATGGCGACACCAGCAGCACCAGTGAAGATGAGTTCGTTGAGATCATCAACATCAGCGGAGCAACGCTCGACTTAAGCAACTGGAAAATCAGCGACGCCCTGAGCGACCGGCATGTCTTTCCGGCCGGAACAGTGGTGCGTAACGGCTGCGCCGTTTTGATCTTTGGCGGCGGGGAACCCAGCGGCGTGTTCGGCGGCAGCGTGGTGCAAACCGCCAGCAACGGCAGTCTGAACCTCAACAACACGGGCGACACCGTTACCTTGAAAGACAGCGCCAACACCGTCATCGCCGCCTACACCTACGGTTCCGAAGGGGGAGATGATCAATCCCTGACCCGTTCCCCCGATGTCACCGGTCCCGAACCGCTGATCCAACACACCCTGGCCCCCGGCGCTAACGGCGCCGTTTTCTCGCCCGGCGTGCAGATCGGCGGCGACCCCTTTGACGAGGCGTGTCTGACCATCGACCTGGCTCTGAGCAAAACCGGGCCGGCCAGCGCCAGCCCCGGCGACGCCATCGACTACACCTTAAGCCTCCTCAACCAAAGCGAGTTGGATGCGGCCGGTGTGGTGGTCACCGACACTCTGCCGACCGGCGTCACCTACCTCAGCGACACCAGCGGCCGGCCGCTCACCCAGCCATCCCCCGGCGTCCTGGTGTGGACAGTGGGCGACCTTAACGCCAACGACGATCTGACCTGGGATGTAGCGGTACAGCTGGATGAAACCCTCTCCGGCGAGATTGAAAACCAGGCGGAGGCTCACGCCGATGGAGATGAAACCAACCTCGACAACAATCACGCCAGCGCCGTTACCTTTGTGGCCGGCCTGGTGATCAACGAAATTCTGGCCGATGGCAATGCCGGCGACGCCAACAATGACGGTGTGGTCAACGACACCAACGACGAATTTGTCGAAATGGTCAATAACACCGGACAGGAACAGGACCTGGAAGGGTGGACGTTGAGCGACGCCAGCGCTGTGCAACATGTCTTTCCGGCCGGCACCTTGCTCTCCCCCGGCTGCGCCGTGCTCCTGTTTGGCGGGGGAACGCCCAGCGGCAGCTTTGGGGGCAGCCTCGTCCAAACCGCCGATGGTCTCAGCTTGAACAACACTGGCGACACCGTCACCCTGGCCACTGCACAAGGCGACCCTATCGCCAGTTACACCTACGGTTCTGAAGGGGGGGCGGATCAATCGTTGACCCGCGACCCCGACATTTTTGGCCCGACTTTGATCCAACACACCTTGGCCAATGGGGCAGGCGGCGCTATCTACTCTCCCGGCGTCCAGGTCAACGGGGCGATCTTCCAGACCGGATGCGTCCGTCCCGACCTGAACCTAGTCAAGACCGGGCCGGCCACCGTCCCGGCCGGCGCTGAGATCGTCTACACCCTCGACCTGACCAACCCCACCCAGGCGGAGATGCCCGGCGTGACCATTACGGACACTTTGCCGGCCGGTCTCACCTACGTCAGCGACAGCAGCGGCCTGCCGCTGACCCAACCGGAGCCGGGCGTGCTGGTGTGGTCGGCCGGCGATGTGGCGGCGGGGGGCGCGCTCAACTTCACCCTGCGCGTTCAAGCCAACCCTACCCTAAATGGGACCGTCGTCAATCAGGCGGCGGCCGGCGGCGACCTGCCGGAAGCCACCCTCGATAACAACCTTGCTTCCCACACCACCGTGGTGGGGCAAATCGTCGTGATCAGCGCCGTTCTCTATGATGGTCAGGCCGCCAACGAACAGGATGAAGCGGTCCAGCTCTTCAACGTGGGCGCGGAGAGCATCGATTTAAGCGGCTGGAAAATCAACGACGGCGGCAGCTCCAAAGCGGTGCTGCCGGCCAGCGTGGTGCTCGACCCCGGCCAATCTATCTGGCTGACCCAGGATGAAGCCGCCTTTACAGCGCAATTTGGCTTCGCGGCCGACTACGCCATGAGCGACCTGACCGGAACCTGGCCCGGCTTTGCCAACACCGATGGCTCCGGCGGGGATGAAGTGTTACTCCTCGATCCCAACGATGGCGTGGTGGACACGCTAGTCTATGGCGGCGGCAGCACAGCTACGACTGGCTGGAGCGGCGCAGCCGTGCAACCTTATGGCGGCACATCCAAAGGGGAAGAGGGGCAAATCTTATACCGTCAGCTCGACCAAACAACGGGCCAGATAGTTCCCGACACCGATCAGGCGCAGGATTGGGCCCAATGGACAGGCGATGTCATCAATGGCCGCAAAGTGCGCTACCCCGGCTGGGACCTGGAGTCATTCTTCTTCCCGATGCAAAGCGTTGAATCCGCCTCCTTAACCGTCGCCATTGCCCCCGATAACGCCTTCGAGGCGGTGCTGGAGGCTATCAATAGCGCTCAGGACACCATCCAGATGGAAAGTCTGACCTTCACCAATCTGGCTTTGATGGAAGCATTGATCGAGGCGGCCGAGCGCGGCGTTAGCGTAACCGTCTTGTTGGACGGCTCGCCGGCCGGGGGTCTGCCCGATCAGGAGAAGGCCCTGTGCCAGATGCTGGAAGCTGCCCCCGGTGCCAGCAACTGTTGGTTCATGATCAACGACGACGCACAAAACATTAGCGCCCGCTACGCCTTCCTGCACGCCAAGTTCATGCTAATCGATGGGGAACAGGTGGTCATCAGCACCGAAAATATGAGCCCCAACAGCCTGCCCTACGACGACCAGAGTGATGGCACGGCCGGCCGGCGCGGTGTGGTGCTCATCACCGACGCTCCCCAGGTGATCGCCCACCTGCAAGCTATCTTTGACGCTGACTTCGACCCCGAT
This sequence comes from Anaerolineae bacterium, assembly GCA_034435495.1. Taxonomy (GTDB): domain Bacteria; phylum Chloroflexota; class Anaerolineae; order Promineifilales; family Promineifilaceae; genus DAOTXO01. The sequence continues at coordinate 6,609 of DAOTXO010000096.1, read as the reverse complement.
CATCATCAGGACATCACTCCCTGGGATATCAATGATCCTGTTTATGGCGCGCCCCCCATTGGCTTCGTCCCCAGCGATGAAAGCGGCGGCATCACCTACACCGTGCGCTACCCTGAGCCGGTCACCTATCAGGGCACGTTCCAGTTTGAGATCGTCCAATCGCCGGAAAGCAGCCTGCGCGACCAGGACAGCTTGTTGGGGTTGATTGCCCAGGCCGGGGCCGGCGATACCATCCTGGTGGAGCAACTCGATGAACGGCCTTACTGGGGAGAAAACGCGGTGGACGATCCCAGTCCCCGTATGGAAGCCTACCTGGACGCTGCCCGACGTGGGGCAGAGGTGTGGATTCTGCTAGATAGTTACCACGCCGACCTCTTCTTTCAGGACCCGGAGGACCCGGCCAACAACGTAGCCACCTGCGCCTATGTGCGCGACGTGGCTCGCGCCGAGCAATTGCGGGTGCGCTGCGCCGTCCACAACCCTACTGGATTCGGCATTCACGCCAAAATTGTGTTGGCTGAAATCGATGGCCGGGGTTACATTCACGTCGGCAGCCTCAACGGCACAGAAAACGCCAGCAAAGCCAACCGCGAAGTGGCGCTGCAGGTGCAATCGGATGCTGCTTACGCCCTATTGGCAGAAATGTTCACCACCGACTGGCCCCATCGCGCTTTTGCCCCTTTCATTGGGCGCGAAGCGGCCGGGCGCGCCGATCATCTGCTCATCAGCGAAATTCATTACAACCCGTCGGGCACAGACGACAACGCTGAGTTTATCGAGATTGTCAACCCAACCGCCAACGCCATTGGGCTGACCAACTACCGCCTGGGTGATTCCAATGACCCAGCCGAATTTGAGGACGTGCGCATCTTCCCGGCCGGCGCGACCATCGCTTCATTGGATACGGTAGTGGTGGCCCGCCAGGCGTCCACCTTCCTGCAAACCTTTGGCTTCCTGCCCGACTATGAAATCTTGAGTACCGACGCCACCGTGCCCGATATGCTGGATGATCCCGCCTGGGACCCAGAGCAGTTCTTGCAATTGGGTAACTCAGGCGATGAGGTGTTCTTAAAGAACAGCGCCGGCCAGATCGTGGATGTCGTCACCTACGGTACAGGCAGTTTCTCCGGTGTGACGCCCGTTCCCATCAACACCAGTACCAACAGTCTGCAACGCGTACCCTACTATGTGGACACCAACGATGGCGTGCGCGACTTTCAACAACGTACCCCAACGCCGGGCGCTCTGGTGGTGCAATAGCTGTCCAGGAGGGGGAGCCGTGACAACTGCCCGGCCGGCGCCTGTTTACAACTGGCTACGTTGGGATTACTGGTTCGGGGAGGTGGATACGCGCCCCCTGGCGGTGTTTCGCCTGGTCTGGGGGCTGATCTTGCTCAAAACAGCCCTCTACCTGCTGCCGACGGCGCGCCTTTTTTACAGCGACGAGGGCCTGCTGCCGCGCAGCGCCCTGCAAAGCTTGCAGCGGGCGGAACGTTTCTCAGCCCTTGACTGGCTGGGAGCGTCCTGGCAGGTGCAGCTCTTTCTGCTGCTCTGGGTGGGGGTTGTGGTCGCCTTCACCCTGGGTTATCAGACACGCTGGATGACCCTGCTCAACTTCTTCTTCCTTCTCTCCATCCATGAGCGCAATCTGTACATCTTGAACGGGGCCGATATTGTCATGCGCGTCGTGAGTTTCTGGCTCATCTTTCTCCCGTTGGGAGATCATGCCAGCCTCGATGCCCGTCGTAAGCGGCGACAAGGCCAACCACTCTCCATGAGCGCCTACGCTTTTCCTCTGCGGTTGCTCCAACTACAGATCGGACTGATCTATCTGGCGACGGCCCTGCTCAAGTGGCGCAGCCCCGCCTGGCGCGTTGGTGAAGCAGTCGGCTACGCCCTCCAACTCCCCAGCTACACCCTGCCGACAGGGGATTGGTTGGTGCGCGTAGCTCCGGAGGGGCTGCTGACGCTCATCTCCTACCAGGCGCTGCTGGCGGATACACTGTTTGTCCCGCTTGTTTTTGCCCCTTTCTGGCAACCCCGGCTGCGTCAGGCAGGCTTGGCCTTTACGGCTTTGCTCCATCTGGGCATTGCCGTGACCATGTCCGTGCCTAACTTCTCGTTGGTGATGCTGGCCTGTTACATTATCTTTCTGGAGGGAGATCTCGTCGAGCGGGTGTGGCGTTGGCGGGCCGGCCGGCCGGCGTCAGTTTCACCCACACCGCCCGGCCTGGTCTCCTCACGCTCGACCGGTCGTCTGCGTCTGGCCGGCCGCCTTCTTCTCACTCTGGGCTTGAGCCTCTGCATGGCCGGCGTGGTGTGGATCAATGCGCGGGGCGTCGGCCGGCCTTACATTCCCCCCATCCGTGGCTGGCCCCAAACCCTGGTGCTGGTCACCGGGCTGGCCCAGTATTGGGATATGTTCAGCAGTCCGCCACGCAGCGATGGTTGGTTGATTGTGGAAGGATTCTTTGCCGATGGGCAGGTGCTAGATATGCAAACGGGTCAACCGCCTGACGACACTTTCCGTCGTTGGTTGGGCGGGCCGTGGGCGCGCTGGAAGGATTTCAGTAAGATTTTGTTTGACTTTGAGCTGGAACCGTTACGGGAAGCGGTTGGGCGCTATTACTGTCAACAACCTGTTGGGGAGCAGGCTGCCGGACACCCGGTTGCCCTCCAATTGCGCTACCGTTATTGGCTCAACCCTTCCCCACGCCCCTCAGACTCACTCCAACGACAAGATGCCATTCTGTGGGCCGGTGATTGCCCTCCCTGACACACCCTTACAACCAATCTGTCGGGTTGGGCTAATTATCCCCTAAGCGTAGCCGCGGTTTCCCAACCGCGCTTACACCCCCTTACAACCTGTCGGGTCGGGCTAATTATCCCCGGTTCCGAAGAGGTCCCCTGGGTCAAGACCCGGATCGGCCGCACGGCCGGCGAAACCGGAACCGGCGCGAGCGCTCAACGTTCCCTCATACACGATAGCAGGTTTCTCATAGGGCTTCCGGTGCGACACATCGGGAGATGGGATCCTGTCTGTTTGTACGTCCACAACAATCTCCTTTGACAACCAGGATAATCAACGAGCAACTCAAATAAATAATCGACAATAATGGGCCAACAGCATGACAAGGCTTACCGTGGCATTGTGTATTATCGCTGAACCCCCTTGTACTGTCAACCGCCGCCTGAAAAAGTAGGGGTGAATCCCAGACCAACCTGGAGGATTCACCCCATTTTCACCTGTGCGCCTCCAGCCCAGGCATGCCGGGCCAGCACGTTAGTTACCTGAGGCGCTAGAGAACTTCACACACGCCGGCCATGCAGGCCAACTCTTGCGCCGCTGAGGTCAAATCCTCTTCCTCATACCGATAAACTTTAGAGAAATCAACCTGGGGAAATTGCTCGGCCAGCAAAGCATATTGGTCGGCGTCGATCTCTACATAGGGCATCTGTTCATATTGAGCATCAAAGGCTGGCAAAAAGGCCATGCCACCAATCTTGTCCTGGTGTTGCCAAATCCATTTGATCAAGTCCAATACCTCATGGGCATGGTACGTGATCGTAACGCTGGGGTTATGCTCAGTGTAATGCACCTTGTTTTGCAACCAATAGTTGCATTGCTCCAAAGCGGTGCGTTGTACCCGGGTGATGGCATGGGGCGGCGCTTGTACTGGGAAATGCACTACCCAGGTTTCCGCATTTTCTCGCGTCTGACCATTCTCCGGGTCCATGGGCGCACCCGCGTCGCGCAACACTTTGAAAATCGGGGAGTGGGCGTTGACACGCACATTGCGCACATAATAGGGGGCCCAGCGGGCATGCAGGCCAGAAGCGCAATCCACCAGCTGGGAGGAGTTGCCCGACGGCTTGACGCAAGTCACAGCCACTGACTGGTTGATGCCTAGCTGGGTCGCGTAGACCTGATTCACCGCCACAGCGTGGTCGCGCAATATCTGTTGCCAGACTGGGTCCTGCGCCGCCGGCGAATCTAGCTGGCCGTTCAAATCGACGCCCAACAGCCGTTCGGCCTGACAATTTTCCTGCCACTGCGGGCGCAGGCCGGGGAAATGCGTCGCCATCGATTGAATAGAGCCAATGATCGTCGCCAGCTCCACCTTGTCCTTCAGTGATTCAAGCGTGTCCTCCTGACGGGCAATAACACTGGTCAGGTTGCAAAACTGGAAGGGGCGCAAAATGATCTCGCCGCAGGGGTTCGTGCCAAATTCGGCCGGTTCACGACGCGCCGGCCGCGTTGCCAACGCCGCCTGCCGATTGAAAATGCCCGGCTCGCCCCGGCCCGCCTTGACCATTTCCAAAACAAACTCCGCCACTTCGACCTGGTTGTAGTGCCCATTCCAGACAGCGCTGTTGTTGGCATTCCAGCGTTGTTCATTGCCGAGCAGGTTGTCGCCATTCTTGCAGTTGCGCATCTCTGCGTCGTCATAGTCGAAAAGCGCGATCATGGCGGTGCGACGCACTCCACCTGAAACGGCCGCGCTGCCAATGGCGCACATAATGTCATGGGCGTCGATGGTGCGTAGAAAACTGCCCTGACGCGCCAGAATACGAGCGCGGGCAAAGTCGAGCATTTTGCGCAATGGCTCTGGCCCGGAGGCCCGCCCACCTTTCACCCGCAGCGGCGCGCCGGCCGGCCGCACCTGCGAAAAGTCAAAGCGCACATTCTCCCCGGCAAACCAGGCGGTCAGGCCCAGACGCACCGCATCCGCCCAGCCTTCTGACGAATCTTCAATAACATGAAAATGAGGCGGCTCCCCCTTTTGGCGTTGGACGCGAGGAAACTTCTCCACATAACGGCGCTCCACTGAGTAGCCCACACCGCACCCGCACATGGAGATGATCAACGCTTCGACAAAGGAATCAAGGCTATCCACCGGCATATAGGAGCAGTTGTAAATGGTGACATTGTTGCGCCGCGCGGCCGGGCCGGCCATAGCCAACAAACGCATCGAGGGCATCACTTGCATAGTCAGGATGGCCTGGTGGATGCGGGCGTAGACGCTCTCTGGCAGGCGCTCCTCCGACAGTTCGCGCAAATAGGCTACGGCGCGATCCACTGTTTCGATCCACGTCTCACGTCGTCCCAACTCATAGTTAAAGCGAGCGTATTTATCGTAGAACTGAAACTTTTGCAGCTGCGTGGGAAAGTAGGGGTCAGAGGCGGCGAATGCCTCCCGCACAGCGGTTGGGATCGGCCGGCGGGTGCGCAATTTGTTGTGTTCAAAGCGATACAAGATGTATGCCTTGGCCGCCTCATATTCGCCGGCCGCCTGCAGCACCATCTCCACAATGTCTTGCACCCCCTCCACCGTTGGCTGCTCATATTTGGCCGCCACCACATTCACCGCCTGCCGCGCCAACTCCGCTACCGGCCGGCGGGGCGTGCGCCCAATACGCGCAAAGCATTTGGCCATGGCGTTCTCAATCCGCGTGATGTCAAAAGCCACCACGCGCCCATCTCGTTTGACAATCGTCTTGGGCATTGTTACCGCCTCCCTGTCGGCGGTGAACAGGGTCACGGGAGTGGCCGTTGCCCCATTCGTTTCAACCACGATGTCTGTTTGAGATGGCGTCAGCATGATACAACTCCTTAACGATTATGGATGGATGAATGAATAAAAAGGTCAGACCAGGCCAGGGCCCTATCTGAACCATCATTAACAATCAACTTTGCTCCCATGAACCTGTGATCCAGCCATGCCCAGATCTGTGCGACTGGCCTCTGCCATCGATCTGTCAGGCTATTCGTTATCCAACAGGCGGTTGATCTCGGTGTTGATCGCTTCCAGGTCTCCCAGGCGTAGGTACACAATGGCATACCGAATATAGGCCACGTCGTCCAGCGCTTTTAGCTTCTTGATGACCCGGTCGCCAATCAGGCGGCTGGAAATCTCTGCCTGGCCCAACTGTTGCAGCTCCGCCTCCACCTCGCCCACCAGCTGTTCAATCGCCTCAGCCGAAATGGGGCGCTTGGAACAGGCGAGCCGCACGCCCGATCGCAACTTCTCGCGGGAAAACTCCACCCGCGTGCCATCCCGTTTCACCACCAGGGGCATGGCCATCATCGGGCGTTCGTAAGTGGTGAAGCGTTCGTCACATTGCAGGCACAAGCGACGGCGACGCACACCACCTCGTGTATCATGGCTGGTGTCGATCACCCGCGTCTGTTCATGCTGACAATAGGGGCACTTCACCCTTCACAACTCCGATTGAGCCGACAACCCGGCGGCCTTCCGAGATAGTTGAGGCCCCAATCCCTATACCTGACTCAACCACGGAAGGGCGCGGTTGGGAAACCGCGGCTACCGAACAAATGTTGCGCGCCATATATGGCGGTTATTCAACCACTATGGCTATATATAGGGTTTTCGGAACGTGCGCATTATAACATGGGGCCGGCCCCAACGCCAACGCCCCGCCTTAAAAGTTTAAGGAGGGCACATCTTTTAACATATTGGTGACAAGTTAAGCAGGAAAGGGGATAGTCAAGTTCATCTGCTCAACCAAAGATAAATGTTCACTTCTGCGTTTTTGCTTGATAAGAGACAAAGATTTAGCTCGCCGAACTAAATATTCAATAGGGTT
>DAOTXO010000095.1:0-36606 GCA_034435495.1 Anaerolineae bacterium | reverse complement strand
GCCGGCGCCCTGCCCATCAACCCGCGCCCGCTTGCAGCTTATGGCCCAACCGTCATCGGCTGCGTCATCTGGTTGGCAACCCGTTGCCAACACGTTTGTTGTCGAGGCCGCCAGCTCCTCTCGGACTAAATTGAGCTAAGCGGCGCAACTATCCTCATAACCAAACAAAAAACTGGGCAAACGCCCTATGAACATTATCTACCCGGCCTTGAGGCAGCTGACATAACAAAAGTCACCTCTCCGGCGTGATCTTCCGCGACCCGCCGATTGCTGCTTGACCGGCGCAAGCGACAATGCTAGAATTCCCCTCGCTGCCCTCATCGTCTAGGGGACCAGGACGTAGCCCTTTCAAGGCTAAAACCGGGGTTCGAATCCCCGTGAGGGCATATTGAAAAAGACGGCCGGCCGTCTGGCTGGCAAAATGTGCCTCTGCAGACCTGGGAACCCTCTGAAGCCATCCGGCATCCCCAACGCTACAAACACAAACCCCGGCACAGCCGCCCGGCGGCTTTAGCTTACACCCTGATAGCCAGATACATCTGACCAGCCGGCCCTCTGGCGGGCTGTCTTCAGCTAGCTGGCAATCGAGCAGCCTGTTTCGCCCGGGAGAGGTGGTGAATTTCCCGGCCGGCGCTATCTTTGGGGCAACGACTGAGAGCGAGTACAATTAAGGGTGATGACGGAACGCACGAACGAAGTCTGGATCGATTCGCTACGCGAAGGGGGCCGGGCGCGCGAGCTGGCCCTGGCTGAGCTGCGCCCCATCCTGCTGGACGGGTTACGACGCGGTTTGGTGGACACAGTCCAAATCTCCGGCGGAGAATTTTCCGCCCTGGCAGATGATTTTGTCCAGGAAGCGTTGTTGCGCATCCTGGCTAACCTCGACTCCTTTGAGGGACGGAGCAAATTCACTACCTGGGCCTACAAAATTGCGGCGCGAGTGGCGCTCACCGAACTCCGCCGCAAACAATGGCAAAATCGCTCGCTGGATGAACTTCTCGCCATGGAGGCTCCGTTCGCCAATGCCGCCATTCTGGCGGACGACCACCCCACCCCCGAAAAGCAAGCCGAACGCACCGAGATTCTGCAACGCCTGAACGACATTATCCACCACGAGTTGACGGAAAGACAACGCCAGGCCATCCTGACCGTTCCCGTCGGCGGCGTTCCTCTGGCAGAGGCGGCCGAGCGGCTGGGGGTGACTCGCAACGCCTTCTACAAACTGCTGCACGACGCCCGCCTGCGCATTAAGAGAAAGTTGGAGGAGGAGGACTTGACCCCTGATGATATTCTGGCCCTGTTTGAGGACTAACCGACCGGGCCGGCGTAAGAGACCGGGTTGCCAGCGCGTCTGTAAGAGTAGGTGAAAAGGTATGGCTGAGGAAGCAATCAATCCCTTAACACGACTACAGCGCTTGCTCCACGCGCTGGCGCTGACCGAAGAGCGGGAGTGCGACTGTGAAGCCGTTTTCCACGTCCTGGATCAAATGGCGGAATTGGCGGCGGCCGGGGTGGATGTTTCCGCGCTGATGCCCGATGTTCAACGCCATCTACACCTGTGCAGCTGTTGCCAGGAGGAGTGGAAGTTGCTCCAGGCCATTGTCGCCTCCAACACTTCCGCTCCTTCCATCTGAGCCCTGACCATGCCTTTTCATCTCCTCATTCTGGGCGGCGGGCAGTTTTTAGGCCGCCACCTTACCCAAATCGCCCTGGCCCAGGGGCACACTGTCACCCTTTTCAACCGGGGCAAAACAAACCCCCATCTCTTTCCCGAAGCAGAACGGCTGATCGGCGACCGTGTAGTGGGCGATCTGACGGCCTTGCAGGGGCGGGAGTGGGACGCGGTGATCGATACCTGCGGCTATGTGCCGCGCGTGGTGCGGCAGGCGGTTGACTTACTGGCCGACCACATCGACCATTACACCTTCATCTCCTCCCTATCCGTTTACAGCGACAACGTCACGCCGAATCAGGATGAAACCGCCCCTTTGGCTACATTGGAGGACGAAACCACCGAACAGGTGAACGGGGAAACGTATGGAGGGTTGAAGGTTTTGTGTGAACGGGTGGCGCTAGATGCCTTGCCCGGCCGCAGTCTGATCATCCGGCCGGGTTTGATCGTGGGGCCGCATGATCCTACCGACCGCTTCACCTATTGGCCAGCTCGTCTGGCACGGGGGGGCGATATTCTGGCCCCCGGCGACCCGGCCGCGCCGGTGCAATTCATCGACGTCCGCGACCTGGCAGAGTGGACGTTGCACCTGGTAGAGCACAGCATTAGCGAGGTCTTCAACGCCACCGGCCCGGCCGAAAAGCTGACTTTCGGTGACTTTCTAACCAGCTGCCAGGCGACGGTCGGCCGCGCCGCCACACCCGTTTGGGTGGATGAGGCCTTTCTGTTAGAGCAAGGCGTCGCCCCCTACACTGAAATGCCGTTGTGGGTTCCGGCAGCCTATGCCGGCTTCAACAGCGCCCGCTTTCAACGAGCGTTGCACGCCGGCCTGACCCACCGCCCGCTGACCGACACCATCCAGGACACCCTCGCCTGGCAGGCCACCCGCCCTGCTAACTATACGTGGCGCGCCGGCCTGACCCCAGAACGAGAAGCTGAACTTTTAAACCGTTGGCGGACACAGCCAGCCAGCGCCTGACACCCAGTGAGACCCAGCGCCTTATGAGCATCACAGCCCGACTGATCCAAAACTATCAAGTAGAGTTGACCAATGGCCGTCATGTGTATCGGGCGGACGAACCCCCCAGCGCCAATGGTGAGGACACCGGCCCCAACCCCTACGATTACCTTTTAGGCGGCCTGGCGGCGTGCAAGATCATCACCATGCAAATGTACGCTCAGCGTAAAGGCTGGACCATTGACGCCCTGGAGCTACGCCTGACCCATCGCAAGGTAGACGCTGCTGAATGTGAGGAGTGCGTCACCGAAACTGGCAAAGTGGATATTATCGAGGTGGAGATGGTGTTTGGCCCCCAGATGACGCCGGATCAAATCGAACGCCTGACGCAAATTTCAGAACGCTGCCCGGTGCACCGCACCCTGACCAGCGAGACGGTGATCCGCACCCGCGCCGTCAGTTGACAGCCAGCGCGCCGGCAGCGTGACAGGCCGGTGTTAACCCGCGGCCGGCCAGTCGGCCGCTTCCGCTTGCTGGCATCGGTCACACACGCCGTAAAACTCCAGCAAATGCCCATCGACGCGGAAGTTGAAGCGTTCCCCCAAACGCTGCGCCGCCTCTTGCAGACGGCACTCGTCGAACTCAATCCTCCTCTCACAACGAGAACAGATCAGATGGTGATGGTGTCCATCCGCCAGTAAAATGTAATGGGCGGCCCCCGTCCCCTGATAGATGGGCCTAATCAAGCCCAGGGCGCTAAGCAGCTCTAGGGTGCGATAGACCGTCATGCGTCCAATGCCGGCGTTGTGGTCTTGCACCAGGGCCGCCAGGTCATCGGCGCTGATGTGACCGCCGCTGGCTATCAGGGTTTCAATGATCAAACGCCGGGCCGGCGTCAAACGATGGCCTTGCTGTTGCAATTGGGTGTAGAGGCGATCCGTTGGGGTGGGCATGAAGGTTATCTCAGCCCATAGCACGCCGCCGCCAGAGCACGCCTCGGCGTGGAGCCAGGATGTAAACCAGGACAAATAGCAGCGTGGCAGTTAAAACGACGGCCGGGCCGGATGCGATGTTGAGGTAGTAGGAAGCGTACAACCCCACGACGCCGGAAAAGACGCCTAGCGCCGCGCCGACGAGCATCATGTGGTGCAGGCGGCGTGTTAACAAAGATGCGGCCGCGGCCGGCGTCACCAGCGCTGCCAGGATCAGCGCCACCCCCACCACCTGCAAGGCGGTCACAATCGTCAGCGCCATCAAAACGAGCAAGAGGTAGTTGTAAACGGCGGGGCGCAGGCGCAAGGTGGTAGCCAAAACCGGGTCGAAGGAGACCACCAACAATTCTTTGTAGAAGAGCAAGATCACAACCAACACCACCAGGCTTAGACCGGCCATCAACCACAGATCGCGCGTCGCCACCCCCAGCAAATTGCCAAAGAGAAAGTGGGTTAAGTCCAGGGTGTAGCTGTCGGCCGCGGAGAGCAAAGCCACACCCAGAGCGAAAGCGCCAGCGAAAATAACACCGATGACGGTATCTTCACGCAGCCGGTCGGGCCGACTTAAGGCCCCAATCCCCAGGGCGGTCAAAACCCCCATGACCAGCGCCCCCAACATGAGAGGCCAACCCAAGAGAAAAGCGATGACCACGCCGGGCAAAATGATGTGCGCCAGGGCATCTCCCAAAAAGGCCAGGCCGCGCAGGACGATATAAGCGCCCAAAACCGGGCCAACCACCCCCACAATCACCGCCGCCAGCAAGGCGCGGGTGAAGAAGGCAAAGTGCAGCGGTTCGGCTAACCAGGTCACACCGGCTCCTCCCCATGGTCGCAACAGGTATCGGCAATGAGCAAGCTGGCCTCACCGTGCGACACAGCCCGCGCCTGTCCGCCGTAGGCCTGCAAAAGATGGGCTGGGGTCAACACCTCGTCCGGCCGGCCAAAAGCCACCACCCGTCGATTGAGCAGTAGCAAGCGATCAAACCGCTCGGCTGCCAGATTGAGGTCGTGGGTGGCAATCAACGTCGTCACACCGGCCCCGGCCACACCATCCAAAATCTCGAACAACGCCTCGCGCCCTGGGGTATCCAGACCGGTCAGCGGTTCATCCATCAGCAACAACTCCGCCTCCTGGGCCAGGGCCCGGGCAATAAAAACCCGCTGTTGCTGCCCCCCGGACAGCTCCCCAATCTGCTTGTGCGCCAGGTGGGTAGCGCCGACCCGTGCCAGACTGGCGCGCACCCACTCCCAATCGCGCCGGCGCGGCCAGCGCAGCAGACCAATCTGCCCAATGCGCCCCATCATGACCACTTCTTCCACCGTCACCGGGAAGGCCCAATCGATCTGGTTACGTTGGGGCACGTAGGCGATGCAGATATGACGGGTCGGCTCGCTGCCATAAATGTGGACGGAACCCCGGCCGGGGTGCAGCTGGCCGACAATTAGCTTGAAGAGGGTGCTTTTGCCGGCCCCATTTGGCCCCACCACCGCCACGCGCTCAGCCGGGCGCAAAGTGAGCGTGACATCTTCCAACGCCCATACGCCGGCCGCTGCCAGGGCCGGGGTGTAGGCAGCCCAAACCTTTTCCAGCAGCACCACGGGTTGATCGCGCCGATGGCGCGTGTCACGATTGGGCCAGGCAAAGGTCGTCATAGCTGTATTGTACCTGTTTTCAACCTACCTATCATCTGACAGATGCCCACTCCAGATCGTTTCATAGACGGCTACGGTGCGGTCGGTGACAGCCGACCAGTTGAAGAGGGTGTCCACTTTGCGCCGCCCCTCCGCGCCCAATTGTCGCCGCCAGGGTTCATCCTGCGCCAGCCGGGCTATGGCGGCGCGCAAACCGACTACATCGCCAAAGGGAACCAGCAACCCATCCCGCTCATGGCTGATGACATGGGCAATGCCGCCGGCCTGCGCGCCGATGACCGGCCGGCCGTGCTGCCATGCTTCGAGAAGCACAATGCCAAAGGAGTCGACCCGGGAGGGCAAGAGGAGAAACGAGGCAGCGCTGAGCAAGGCGTGTTTATCCTCCTCACGCAACAAGCCCAGGGGGCGGATGAGACGCTGCTGGGCCGGGGCGAGCCGGCCGTAAAAGCGGTCGAACTCAGTCGTTGTCTGGCCCACCAGGGCCAGGGTGTACCCCTCCGCCAGCGCCGCCTGGGCAGCGTGCAAGGCCCCCTTGTCGTAAGAGGCGCGCCCAATGAAGAGGGCGTAGGGGGGCGTCAGCGCCAGACGGTTCAAGGTTGCGGTCGGGTCGCCGGCCGGCGGCAGCGCATCCACCCCACCGCCGACAACAACTGCCTGGCGCGGCTTAACTCCCCAGGCAGCCAGGCCGGTCAGCTCGCCGGCAGTCAACGCCAGAACGGCATCCGCCTGGCGCAGCAAGGCGCGCTGGTGATCCATCATGGTGTTGCGGGCCACCCGGCCCCGCGGGTCGGGGCCAAAGTGAGCGAAGGGGGTGACAATCCAGGGGTAGCCCCGGCGTTGGGCGCAGGCTGCACCCGCCAGGATGGCCGCTTCCCAGGAAAGGTTGAAACCATGTACCATATCCACCCAGGGCGACAGGGTGGCCAACCCTGCCTCCAGGCCGGTCAGGCGGGGAACCCAACGCCCCAGGCGGCGCAACCAGGGCGTTTGGTCGCCTGGAAGAGCCGAGAGCAAAACCATCGCCTTGCGCCACAGCAGCAAGCCGGGCCGACCGCCAGGGAAGGGTGCCACCGGGTAACGCTCAACGGCCAGGTTGGCGACCGATTCGGCCGGGGACCCGGCCGCTCCCTGCCAGAAATCCCGCTCCAGTCGCACCCCACTGGTCAGGACGGTGACGCGGTAGTCGCGACGGGCCAGCTCGGTCGCCAGCGCGGCTACATAGCGCTCACCGCCACCCGGCAAAGGGGGAAAGCCGGGTGTGAGCAGCACAATATGACGTTGGTTCACCGATCTGGCCCGGTGGTCACGAGATGATGCAACAGGCGCGCATAACGCGCCAGAATGCCATCCCAGGTGTAGTGGGTCTGGACGAAGCGGCGGCCCTGGGCTGCCAGAGTGCGCCGTAGCGTCGGCGTATCGAGTAGCAGCGTCAGACCGGCGGCGAACTCCTCATAGGAGGCGTAAGGCAGCCCCCCATGGCTGCGCTGCACCTGTTGACGGGTAACTTCGCAGGCGGCGTTGACCATCACCGGCGCGCCCATCAGCCACGCCTCCAACAGGACAATAGAAAAGCTCTCGAAGCGTGAGGGTTGAACCAGCAGCGTGGCGGCAGCGTAGGCGTCGAACTTCTCTTCCTCCGGTAAAAATCCAATGGGGATGATGTCGGGATGGGCAGGCAAAGGGATGTCCGCCTGTCCCATCAGAACGAGTCGCAACGGCCGGCCGGTAGCCCGATAGCGCACGAAGTAGTCGAGCAACTGCTCCACATTTTTTGAGGCGCTGACGCGACCGGCGTACAGGATAAAATCACCCGCCAGGCCGTAGCGGGCGCGAAACCGTTCGGGCTGCGCCTGGGCCGGGGCGGCAACGCCTAGCCCCATGACATCCGACGGCCGGCCGGCGTTGCCGGTGACGCGCTGGACAATAGCCTGCTCCGCTTCGGTCAGGTAAACCAGATGGCGCGGTAGATGGAACAGGGGGCGCATCGTCTCCAGGTACAGAAAGGGTTCGTCGTGAGCAGTGGGGACGAGAACGGCGCGGTCGGCGACCAGGGGTAGCCCAAAAACAGTGGTGGCGTAGAGATAGGTGAAAAAGATGAAAAGGTCAAAGGTGCGCGCCTGTTGATAGATAAAGCGCAGCAGAGGCGTAGAGAAAGGGCCTTGTTGGCGCAACCAGAGCAGTTCATCGTCAATGGTGCGTTGGGGCTGCAACAGCAGTCGGCCGGCGCTCTTTTGGGAACGCTGCCAGTTGCGGGGGGCATCGACTGCAAAGCGGTGCAGGTGTACCCCATGCAGGTGGCTGACACCGGGGGGGTAGACATTGGCCCAGGTTGTGTAATCGACGGCGCAGGTGGTGAGCACATGCACCTCGGCCAGGGTGGTCAAGCGTTCCGCCAGGCTGCGCGCCGCCATCTCGGCCCCGCCCAAGACTTCCGGGCCGTAGCGTTGCACCACCAGCGCCAGGCGTAGGGGACGTTCAAGCGGGGGCATGGTTCAACCGGGCTGCACGCCCTCGCCCAAGGTCTGGCGCAGATCGTCGAAAAAATAGCGCAGATTCTCCGCCAGCGCCTGGTCGGTGTAACGCTGGCCCCAGGCGTGGGCTGTCTGGCGCAGGGCGTGGTAGGCCTGAGGGTGGTCGAGGTAATGGGCCAGCCGGGCAGCCGCCTCAGCCGGCCGGTGTTTGTCGATCACCAGACCGGCCGGGCCCACGACTTCGGGCAGCGGGGGAATGTGATGCACAACCGCCGGCGTCCCAAAGAAAGCCGCCTCGACCAGGGGCACACAGAAACTCTCCCACTCCGACAGGGCGACGTAAAAGGTAGCGTGGGTGTAGAGTGCGGCCAGCACGGCCGGGTTGTTGACCTGGTCGGTGAAGAGAACGCGACCGGCCAGGCCCAGGCGGCGCGTCAAAGCGTTGAGTTCGCGCTGGTAGGCCGGGGCCAGATGACGCCCCCCGGCCACAATCAGGCAGGTCTGCGGCCGGCGCTGTCGCACAGCCGCCGCCAGGCGCACAATGGCCGCGACATCTTTTTGGGGGGTCACGCGCCCCACAAAGAGCAGATATTCCAGACGTTGCAGCCAGGCAGCCAGATCAGGATCAGGCGTGCCCAGGCGGGTGGCATCCACCACCAGGGGAATGACATGCGTCCGGTCGACACCAAAACCGTGAGCCGCCAACTCATCCCGCATCAGGGTGGAGTGGACAATATGGGCGTGGAAAGTGTGCGCCAGGTGGGGCAACTCTGCCTGTCCGCGCCGACATAGCTCCGCCAGATAGTCGTTCTGACCGGCGAAGAGGTGCGGGGGGCTGATGCCGTGATAATCGAGGATGGTCATATCCGGGCTGGAGCGCGCCAGCGCCAGATTGTCGCTGTAAATAGAGTAGTGAAACCACAAAACCCCCTCACCATCCGGCCGGTAAAACGAGGAGGGGGAGGCCAGTGTTGCCAGGGCGGGATCGATGTGATCGGCGAAGAGCGTCACCTCCACCCCCCAGCGGCGCAATAGACGGGCCGTAGTCAAAATGTAGTGCCCGATAGCATCCCCTGGCGTCAGGGAAGCGGTCATGATGCGCACCGACAGGGAATGGCTCATGCAGTCAGCGCCTGGCGGCTCAGCAGCGGCGTCAACAGGCGGCGGTAACGCTCCACAATCACACCCCAATCAAAGTGGGTCAGAACGTAAGCCCGGCCTAGCTGCCCCATCTGCGTGGCAGTGGCGGTGTGTTGAAAAAGGTAGTCGAGCGTCGCCACAAACTCCTCCCCGGTCGTGAAGTACAGCCCACCCTGGCTACGCTGGCAATGTTCACGGGTGGGGGCGCAGTCGCCATGCACCAGGGCGGGCGTGCCCATCAACCAGCCTTCCATTAAGACGAGGGAAAAGCTCTCGTGGACGGAGGGAACGAGCAAGACATCGGCGGCGGCCATGGCATCGAGCATCGTTTGGCGCGGCACAAACCCCAGGTCGCGGGCGCGCGGGGGCAGGGGGCCAGCGTCGCCGGGGCCAACCAGCACGAGTTCGGCCGGCGTGCTCCCCTGAGCCACATACTGTTGCCAATAGGCAAGCAACAAGGGAGTATTTTTACCAGGCTCTTTGCGGCCGGCGACCAACGCCAGCGGCCCCTCCAGGTTGTAGGCGGCGCGAAAACGCGCCCCGTCTCCCTGAATGGTGGTGTCTACCCCTTCCCCGACCACAGCCCGCACCTGAGACGTTGCCTCTCCCCACAGACGATCCGCCAGGGCTTTTTCTGCCTGGGTATGGCAGATCAATGTGTGGGCCTGGGTCAGGCTACGACGGTAGATGTTCATGTAAGCGTAGCTCTCATCGTGCAGGCAGGGGATGACCAGGCTGCGGGCCGGGGCAATCTGGACGCCAAAATGGGTGGTGGCAAACATGTAGGGGATGAAGATAAAGATGTCATGCTGGCGGCGGACGTGGATATGGGCGTAGAGCTCTGGGCAGGTGAACATCTGCTCAATGTAGACCCGCTCCGCTTCTGGCCCCACCCGCAAGCCCTGCATCAACTGCCAGTTGACGTGGTCGAAGGCGGCTTTGTCGCGCCGGCCGACAGGAAAGCGACGCACCAGCACCCCATCTTCGCGGCGCGCCCCGGGGCGGTGGTGGTTGTGTCCCCAATCGGCGTAGAAGTCGCGAAGGCAGGTGGTCAGCACCTCCACCTCCCACCCCGCCTGGGCCAGGTGGTAGGCGGTACGGCGCGTTTCAGCTTCCATGCCGCCGGGGATCGTTGCGCCGTACCATGGGGTGACAAAGGTTAGCCGGGTCATCGCTTCACTCCGCGTCGGCCTGGCGGCCGGCCGCGTCCTCCGCTTCCTTTTCCAGCTCCTGGCTCAAAATGCTTAGGGCTTGCAAAAGGTGGTGATTGACCTTGATCTGTTGCGCCGCTGTCTGGTTGACATAGTAGACAACCAGTTCATGCACTTTGGTGCGCAGCCGCTCCAGCAGACGCCCCACCACAGGCAGGCGAACCGGCGTCACCAAGAGCTTGACCCCCACCTGATCATGCGCCAGGGCGGCCTGATAGAGATGTTCATAAAAGGTGGACGGCAGGCGCTTGCCACCAACGGGCGTCATGGAGGTGGGTTGAGCCGGTCCCAAAGCCGCTTTTTTAGCTAAAATCTGGCGGCGAATCTGCTGCATGATCACTTCAATATCGACGCTCTCCGGGGGTTGCTCCCCAGGCGCTTGGGTCATGAATCCTTCCTTCCAGCACACCGGCCGAATCCCAGGCCGCCGACACCTTGCTAGTGGGGGAACTGGCGGTGGTTCTCAGCGGCCGGCCAATAGGTTGTCTCCAGTATACTCGGATGAACACCCGGCCGCCAAAATCGGGCCTCCCACGCTCTATTTTGTATAATCCAGGTATACACCTTCTTTTCCAAGCAGCCTACCTTTGAACGGTCGGGGAGACCCCTGACGCTGGCGCCGCGCCCACGCCAGGCCTTACCGGCCGGCTGAAAGGGGCATCGACTCAGATCAAGGAGACATTCATGTTCCATCGCAGCCAACACTTGACTTCGGGCCTGTTTGTGGCTCTGTTGTTGCTCCTGCTAACCGGCGTTGTGGCCGTGACGACGGCGGCCGGGCCTGACCAACAAACCGCAACCATCCCCGATGCGCCTGATCCCGCCCAACCAGGGCCATATCAGGCCGGCTTCCGGCGCGTGACCATCACACGCCCCGACGCCACCACCTTCGACGCGGTGCTCTACTACCCGGCTGTCAGCCCCGGTCGCCAGGCTCCCTACGACGGCAGCGGTGCGCCTTATCCGGCCGTAGTATTTGGGCATGGCTTCCTGACGCCGCCGCGCCTCTATCTGGGCAATGCTCAACACCTTGCCTCCTGGGGCTACTTCATGATTTTGCCGGCCTCGGCTCTGGAGCTGTTCCCCTCCCATCCTGCCTTTGCCGATGATTTCAGCTACACGCTCGACTATCTGGAGGCGCAAAACAACGACAGCAGCTCTGCCCTGTACCAGCAAATCGCTGTTGACCGCCTGGGGGCGGCCGGGCACTCGATGGGGGGTGGCGTCAGCATTCTGGCCGCGGCGCAGGATAGTCGCATTCAGGCAGTTTTGACGCTGGCAGCGGCCGAGACTTTCCCCGACTCCGCCATCGAGGCTATTGCCTCGTTGGAAGTTCCCGTCGTGCTGCTGGCGGGCAGCGATGACATCATCGCCCCGGTAGCTAACCACCAACAACCGATGTATGACAACGCCTTGGCCCCCCGGCTACTGGCAATTTTGCAGGGCGGCAATCATTGCAGCTTCGCCAGTCAGTTGTCCGCCTGTGGCGGTACGATGGACGACGACTACCAGCTGGCGATTACCCAACGCTGGACAACCGCCTTCTTCAATCTCTATCTGAAAGAGGAGCTGGCGTATGGTTACTATGTGTGGGGGCCGGGGATGGTGCTCGATCCTGATGTTGTCTCCCAGGTGGATGCTGGCTTCACGGTGATGCCTTTTGAGCAAACACAGGTGGGCGCGCCGGGACAGGTGGTCAGCTACACCCTGACATTGACCAATACCGGCGACAGCCCGGCCAGTTTCAGCCTGAGCGCCACAGACGCCGCCTGGCCGACGCAGGCGACGCCGGCCGTTACGCCCGTTCTGCCCCCCGGCGACGCCACAACGATCACCATTCAGGTGGCTATACCGGCCGCCCCAACTGAAACAAGCGATACGGCCGTCATCATCGCCCTCTCCAACCTGGATAGCCTGACCTCTCAAACAGGTCTGGTCACCACCACCTTGCCGTGATGAACCTTTTCTAGCGCCTCAATATGATGCTGTTGCGGCGCTAGAAACCCTCCAGGTGGGACAAATCTGCCAGTCCGCGGGTAAGGGCAGCGATGTGTTGCAACAGGGCCAGACGGTTCTCACGCACGGCCGGGTCCTCATCCATCACCAACACCTGGTCAAAAAAGAGGGTGATGGCCGGCTCTAGCTCGCGCAGAGCCGCCACAAACGTTGCCAGCGTTCCATCCAGCCGGCCGACCGCCTGAACATAAGCGGCGTACAACTTTTGCTCTTGTGGCAAGGCCAGGTCGGCCGGGCGCAACGGTAAGCCGGCCGGCTGGTTGCGGATGATGCGCACACAGCGGGCATAGGCATCCAGCAGTCCCGGCCAATCTGGTTCTTGAATGGCGGCCGTCAAGGCCCCGGCCATTTGCCACGCCTGATAGGGATCGCGCCCCTGCTCCGCCAGGGTGGCCTTGACCACCGACGCCTTGAACCCCCGCTCGCGCAGCCACACCTCCAGCCGGCCTTGCACAAACTCCGCCACGGTTGCTGCGGCTGCTTCGGCCGGCCGGGGCTGCTGAGCGGCCGCTTCCAGACTGGCGGCGTAGACATCAAACCGGGTGGCGTGGGCGCATAGATTTTCGATGATGTGAATGGCAGCCCGACGCAGGGCAAAGGGATCATTCGAGCCTTTGGGCAGCAACCCTACCGCCGTCAACCCCACCAGACTATCCAGCCGATCCGCCAGCGCCAGGGCCAGGCCGGGGCGCGTCTGACTGACGCTGTTGTATTGCTCCGCGATGGCGGCCGCCACTGCTTCTGATTCCCCACTCAGCCGGGCGTAATGGCCGCCCATGATGCCTTGTAGCGAGGTCATCTCCACCACCATGGTGGTCGCCAGGTCAGCTTTCGCCAGAGACGCAGCCTGCTCTGCGATGGCGCTTTCCTCCGAGGACAACCCCAGCCGCTGCGCCAGCAGCGGAGTCAGACGCATTAAGCGGCGCGCCTTATCCCCCATAGAGCCTAAATCAGCCTGAAAAGTCAGGCTGTCCAGGTCGTGTACAAATTCTGACAACGGCCGGGTGCGATCCTGGTTGTAGAAAAATTCAGCGTCAGCGAAGCGCGCCTTGATCACCTGTTCGTTGCCATCTGCCACCAGGTCAAGATGTTCTGCGTCCCCATTGCGCACCGCAATAAAGAAGGGCAGCAACGCCCCCTCAGGCGCGTAAACCGGGAAGTAGCGCTGATGTTTGCGCATCACTGCCACCAAAATGTCGGCCGGCAACGCCAGATACCGCGCTTCAAAGCGCCCGACAAAGGGTTGAGGCGCTTCCACCAGCTGCGTCACTTCTTCCAGCAGATCCGGGTTGGGAGGGATGCGCCCATGTTGTCCGATTGCCAGGGCGTGAACGCCAGCCTGAATGTGTTCCATCCGCTCCTGAGCGCGCCACATAATTCCCTGCGCCTGCATGATCGCTTCATACTGGTCGGCGGCAGGAATCACCACCGGCGGCGAGCCGTAGGGACGCAACCCGTGGGTGATGCGCCCGCTGGCAACGCCAGCATATTCAAAGGGGATGATGGCCGCGCCAAACAGCGCTACAAACCAACGCACCGGCCGGCTGAAGGAGATGTTAGAGCTGTTCCAGCGCATACTCTTGTCAAAGCGGAGGCGCGCCAACAAATCGGGCAATGTTTCGGCCAGAACATCGGGCGTTGGCCGGCCGGCCTGGCGCACCAACGCCGCCACATAGCGCTTGCCGTTATGCGTCACCACCCGCAAATCGGACACATCCACCCCCCGGCTCTGGGCAAACCCCAGCCCAGCCTGGGTCGGCTGCCCGGCCTGATCAAAGGCGCGGTCGGCCGGCGGCCCTTTCACCTCTGTCTCCAGGTCGCTCTGTCGGGGGGCCAGGCCATGGGTGATGATCACCAGTCGGCGTGGTGTACCGTCCACTTCTATCGACTCCCAGGTCAGGCGACAATCGGCCCACACTTCCGGCACGAGGGTACGCAGCTGTTGCACTGCCCCGGCCACATCCTGCGGAGGCAGCTCTTCCACTCCGATCTCCAGGACAAAGGTTTGCGCTTCGGAGAGGGACGGGGGCGTCTCGGTTGGGATGACAGCCGGCCGGGTCGTAGCTGGGGCCTTCCAGGTGGTGTGTTCCAACAGCGGGTACTCCAGACGCGTGCGCTGCTCCAGATATTGCTCTGCCACCTGCCGGGCAATGGCGCGCATCCGTTTGAAATAGTTGGCCCGCTCCGTCACCCCAATCGCACCCCGCGTGTCCAAAACATTGAAGAGATGGGAGCATTTCAAATTGTAATCATGCGCCGGGGCGATCAGGTGTTGCTCCAGGCAACGTTGCGCCTCCCGCTCATACAGATCATAGATTGTCCGTAGCGCATCCACATCGGCCACCTGAAAGTAGTAGCGGCAATGTTCGATCTCGCTCTGCAACAGCAAATCCCCGTAGGGAACTCCCACCCCGTAATCAATCTCCCACACGCTACGCTTGCGCTGCAAGGCCAGGGTGATGCGATCCAGCCCGTAGGTGATCTCGACACACACGGGATCGAGGTTGATGCCCCCGGCCTGTTGGAAATAGGTGAATTGCGTGATCTCCTGGCCGTCCAGCCACACTTCCCAACCGAGACCCCAGGCCCCCAGGGCCGGGCTTTCCCAGTTATCTTCCACAAAACGGATGTCATGTTCCCGCGCCCGAATGCCAATCGCCTCCAGGCTTTGCAGATACAGCTCTTGCGGATTGCCGGGATCGGGCTTCAAGATCACCTGCAGCTGATGGTGCATCTGCATCCGGTTGGGGTTGTCGCCAAAGCGCCCATCGTCGGGCCGAATGCTAGGCTCGACATACACCACATTCCACGGCTCGGGCCCCAGGACACGCAAAGCGGTGGCCGGGTTCATCGTGCCCGCCCCTACCTGCACATTGTGGGGTTGCAAGGCCAGGCATCCCTGGCTCTTCCAGAATGCGATCAAGCGCGCCATAATATCTTGAAAGGAAAGTGTCTCATTCATACGCTTCTTCAAACTGCTGCCTGACAAAAAAAACGCCCGCTGTGGGCTAACCACCGGGCGTCGAAATGAAATGCGTGCCGCCGCCGCCCTCAAGTGGTGGGTTGACCTTCACCTTCTCCATTCTCCCCGGCCGGGGAGGCGGTGATATGGCGCGCGCGGAAAGCACCCAGGGCTGCCTGCAACGCCGCTGTCACCTGATCTTGTTGTTGGTGGATGGTATCCAGAGCCGCTTGCAGAGCTGCGAATTGCTCTCGCCGACGTTGCTGTTCCCCTTGCCACAGGGCAATCAGTTGGGTGGTTGTTTCATCCTGGCCCTGGCGTTGCGCCTCCAGCGTGGCTGCCAGGCGCTGCCATTGGGTCGCGCGTTGCCCTTGTTCGCGGCGCAGATGTTCCAACAAGGTGGTCGTCAGTTCGCGGTAGGCCTCGTCCCGTTCTTTGATCAGCCGTTGCAGTTGCGCCCGATCCGCCTCGGTGCGGGCCGTCGCCTCTGCTTCTAACGCCTGACGCAGAGCGCGCGTTTCCCGCCGCAGAGCGTTGATGGCGCGATCCAGACCATCGAAACGCTCTTCGATCTGGGATGCCTGTTCGCCAAATAAGATGTTGCGAATTTGTTGCAGGTCTTGGGTGATGCCTGGTTCATCGGCCATGCGCTTTATCCTACGCCGAGATTCATGCCCCAAAGTATAACATAGGCGCACATAGGGTACAAAACCAATGCCCAAACCAGCCCTCACGACAAACAGCGCGCCGGCTTCTGTTCGCCGTTGTTCGTAGTAACGGCTTATGAACTTTCAAAAATTAGCTCGGCTCAACGCTCCCATTTTCACGGGAGTGACAAACCGCTAAGGCGCAAAGAACGCAAAGAAAGCAAAGGGCCTTCATTCCCAACCGTATCCATCTCATGGCCGGTTTATTTTCTGAAACTCCATTAGCCGTTGTTCGTAGTAACGGCTTTAGCCGTGCTTTGGCATCTAGCCAGCCTAAGGCGACCAGGGGCAATACCGCCCTCCTCACGACGTGTAGTTCGTGATCAACAGCTCCGACAACTTACCCCGTTTCGTCCCTTGTGAATTGATCATGCGCGAGGCGAAAACCTGATTGATCCTAAACCCGGCGAAAAGCGTGTGGAAAAAGTTATCTTCAGGATCAACACAACGGGGGTCGGAATTGCTCAACATCAGTTTAGCCCCGGTCTGGTCGAGTTCGGAGAAAAAATGCGCCAGTCGAATGTGGGCTGCCTCGTCGAAGTTGAGGCGCTGGTAGGCGGTGAAGCGAGCAGTCGGGCTGATAGGTCTATATGGCGGGTCAAAATAAACCAGGGTTCCAGGCCCAACAAACGGCCGGCAAAAGGTGAAGTCCCCCCAATAAATTTCCGCCTGCTGCAACAGGCGGGCGGCGGCGCGTAAAACGTGGGGCAGGCAGATTTGAGGGTTTGGATAGCTGCCAAAAGGCACATTAAAAGCCCCCTGGCGGTTGACGCGGAAGAGGCCATTGTAGCAAGTGCGATTTAAGAAGATGAATTGCGCGGTGCGTTCGACATTGGGTTGCGGGTCATCATGCTCAAGGCGCTGGTGGTTGAAATCAGCCCGCTGCGTATAAAAAAATGGCTTGCGCTCCTCTGACCTCAGTTGGTGATAAGTTTGCTCCACTTCGGCTAGTCGCTGCACCAATGGCTCAACACACGCCTGCACTGTCCGATAGGCACTGACCAGCTCGGGGTTGCTGTCAATGAGGATATAACGCTGCAAAGGGTACGTTTGAGCGATGTGAAAGAAGAGCGCGCCGCTGCCAACAAATGGCTCAATGTAGGTCTGAATCTCTCCTGCCTGAAGTTCGGGCGGGAAACAGGCAGCGAGCTGGGGGATAAGTTGCGTTTTACCGCCGGCCCACTTCAAAAATGGTCGGGCCGGGCGACGGGTGAGGGAAGTCTGATGAGGTGAGGAACGCGCCCGACGGCCCGTCTGCTGCATGAATCGGTCCTGATTGGCGTTGATGCCAGCCAATCATAGCACACCTGTTTCAGTTGCTCAATAAGCGTTAACGAAGCTATCGCGACGGCTGTCCGGACCTCAACTTTCCAGACTGCGGGTTAGCTGACGCTCGCCGATGCGGGCCAGGATGATGCTGAAGCCATATAACACCAGCAAAGGAGCCATGGTCAAGAGCATAGTGATGGGGTCGACGGAGGGGGTGATGAGCGCCGCCAGCAGGGCGATGCCCACCACCGCTGCCTGCCACTGCTCGCGCAGTAGCCCGGCCGTCACCACCCCCAGCCGCGCCAGAAAATAGACGATCAGGGGCATCTCAAAACTGACGCCGATCCAGAAGAGAAAGGAGGTGGTGAAACCAATGTAGGGATCGAGTTGCCACTGGTTGTTGATGGCGTCCGACAGGAAATTGACCAGAAAGAAGATGGCGGGTGGCAAAAGTACGAACCAGGCAAAGGCTACCCCCAGACCAAAGAGGAGCGTGGCGGCCGGCACAAAGATATAGGCGTAACGTCTCTCCCGTTTTTCCAGGCCGGGGGCAATGAAAAGCCACACCTGATAGAGGATCAAGGGCATGGCCAGGGCAGCGCCTGTCGCCAGGGCAATTTTGAAATAGGTTTCTAATGCCTCGGTGGGGCGCAACGTCACCAGTTGGGCGTTGCAGGCAGCATCGGTCGGTGTTGTCTGACCCGGCAACACCAGATGTTCACAAAATGGCTGGGTGAGAATGCCGAGTAATGGTTTGGCGAAGAAAAAGGCCACAGCCACGCCAATACCTAACCCCACCAGCGCCCACACGACGCGCCGGCGCAATTCGTCCAGATGCTCCAAAATGGTTTGGTTGTTGTCAGCCGGGGCTTCAGCGCTCATGCTTCGGGATCGTCCAGCACATCCACCGGCTGCGGCAAGGAGACAGGCGGCCGGCCGGCGATGTCTTGGGGGTGGAGTTCCAGCTCATCAGGCGTGGGGGTACGGCGAGGGGGCAAAATGGTGTTGTTGTCCACCGGAGATGAGGGCGGGGTAGATGGAGCGGCCGGCGCAGGCTTGCGGACGACGTTTTCTGCTTCCTGCCGCAACGCCTGAGGAGCGGCCGCCAGATCACGCCGCAACTCCGCCACCTGGGCCTGGAGTTGACGTATATCTGCCAGGGCAGCCTTGATCTCCCCACGTTCAGCGGCGTCGAGCTCGGCGTTTAACTGGCGCGTGAACTCGCGCGAGATGGCTTGCAAGCGCGCCGTTAGCCGGCCCAGATAGCGGGCCACCTGCCGAATGCGTTGCGGCCCCATGAAGAGACCGGCCAGCACCAAAATGAAGATCAGTTCAGGAAAACCAATGTTGAATAGGCTATCCATAATCGACTCGATAGCCCTCTTAGCTCAGGCCGGGTTGGAGGGGCGCGGGGCGACCCACAACTGGGCTCGCACTGCCTCGATTTCGTCGGCCAGGGAGCCTAAGACTCCATTGACAAACCGGGGGGTGCTATCAGAGCCATAGAGTTTAGATAGCTCGACCGCTTCGTTGATGGCAACTTTCATGGGCGCTTCACGGTCGAACACCATCTCATAAATCGCCAGGCGCAAGATGTTGCGGTCGATAGCGGCTATCTGATCCAACGGCCATTCAGGGGCGTAACGCACGATGAGACGATCCAACTCCACCTCGAAGGCGGTCACGCCCTCGATCAACTCACGGGTGAAAAGCAGGGTGGGCGCTTCGATGGTCGTGCCGCTCTCTTCCTCATCTTCCAACTGTTCCGATAATCGTCGCGCCAGCACCGCCAGGGGAGCGTGCCCGGCAATGTCATACTCATAGAGCACTTCGAGCGCCAGACAGCGCCCGCGCCGTCGGGCGATCATACGCTGCCTCGACGGGAGACGGCTTGATAGGCCACATCCTCCACATGCACATGCACCGCGCCAACAGGCATCCCCACCATGTTGTCGATGGCCTCGATGATGGCGTGTTGAATAGCGCGGCTTGTTTCCATGATGTTGACGCCAGGGGCCATGACCACGTACAGGTCAAAGACAATCTGCCCCTCGCTGGTGTCGAGGACAATGCCCTCCAGACGCGGCCGGCGACGTAGCCGCCGCACTTCGCCCGCCGGGATTTCCGCCAGCTGCGCCACACCCTCCACCTGAAGGGTGGTGTGCTGGGCAATGGTTAACAACACGTCGGGCACAACCTCGATGCGCCCCATGGCGCCGGCCGGAGTGTTGGAGTCTTGCGTCATGGTTCGCCTCTCACATGCCCAGGCCGCCATCCACACGGATGATCTCGCCTGTAATATATGCGGCCCAATCGGAGGCCAGAAAAACAGCCAGATGCGCCACCTCACGCGCCTCACCCAACCGGCCGAGGGGAATCCACTCCATCATCTTGTTGACCAGGTCGGCCGGCAAATCAGCTGTCAGGTCGGTAGGAATGTAGCCGGGGGCGATAGCATTGACCGTAATGCGACGCGGCCCCAATTCGCGCGCCAGGGATTGGGTGAGGCCATAGAGGCCCGCCTTGGAGGCGGCGTAATTCGTCTGGCCCGCCTGCCCGCGCAACCCAGAGACAGAGGAGATGTTGATGATACGTCCCCCCTGCTTGCGCCGGATCATGGGGCGCACCACCGCCTTGCAACAATTGAAGGCGCTTTTAAGATTGGCGGCGATCACCTCGTCCCATTGCTCCTCATTCATCAGTGGCAACAGGGTGTCGCGGGTGATGCCGGCGTTGTTGACCAAAATATCGATCTGGCCGAAAGCATCCAGGGCCGTTTTGACCAGAGTGTGAGCAGCGCTATACTGGCTCACATCGGCTGCTACCGCCAGCGCCCGGCCGCCCTGGGCTTCAACCCCGGCCACAACTTCAGCGGCCGCTTCTGCCTGTCGTCGGTAGTTGACGACCACAGTCGCCCCCTGGGCGGCCATCGCTTCCGCAATGGCCCGTCCAATGCCCCGTGAAGCGCCGGTGATAAGGGCTACTTTACCTGCTAATATCTGATTCATGAGGCTGCGTTTCGCGCCGGCCGCTGCCCATCCTCAATGCAGAGGAAAGGTACGCCGCGTCGCGCTGGAATCGATACGCTTCATCAGTTTGGTCAACACATCCCCCGGCCCGACCTCAATAAAGGTAGTCACACCGCGCCGACGCAAATACAGCATGGCCTCCGTCCAGCGGATGGGGGAGGTGAGTTGTTGTTCCAGTTCGGCCCGAATACGGCGCGGAGCCGCCAGGAGTTCGGCGCTTAAGTTGCTAACGACGGGGATGGCCGGGGCATTGAGGGGGACATCACGAATGGCTGTGGCAAAATCAGTTGCTATGGAAGCCATTAAGGGAGAGTGGGCGGCAATCGAAATGGGCAAACGCACCACCTTACGTGCGCCGGCCGCTTGCAAAAGCTGCATGGCGGCTGTCAGCCCGGCATCATCACCAGAAATGACCACCTGTTGGGGGCAGTTATCATTGGCAACCTGCACCACCCGCCCCGTCTGACGTTGCGCCTCGGCGCAGGCTTCGGCCACCGCCTGCACATCCAATCCCAAAATAGCGGCCATGCCCCCTGGGGCCAGTTCGCCAGCTCGTTTCATCAATTCCCCACGCCGACATACCAACATCAAGCCCGCTTCAAACGTCAGGCTGCCGGCCGCCACCAGGGCCGCAAACTCACCCAGGCTGTGGCCAGCCATATAATCGGCTCGCGGCCACTCCTGGCTGCGTTGAATCACCCGCCACGCCGCCAGCGAGGTGACAAACAGGGCCGGCTGTTGCGCCACTGTATCCATCAACCGCTCCTGTGGCCCCTGAAAGCAGACCTGAGAGAGGGGATAGCCCAGCAGCTGATCGGCCTGATCAAACAGAGTGCGCGCCAGGGGCTGGCGTTCATACAGTTCGCGCCCCATCCCCACAAATTGCGACCCCTGACCAGGAAAAAGATACACCGCGCTCATGCTTGGAATCCACACCGCCGGCCGGTCGCTTCATCTTTGGCCCGGCAATGGCAGCGGTCTAAACACAAAGGCCGTATCTTCTGCAATACGGCCTTCAAGTTACGAAGAAGCTTCTGGTTCAGGAAGAACTTGTCGGCGGTGATAGGTGTTGCAGTTGCGACACAGCGTGTGTGGCAGTTTGGGTTCACCGCACTTCTCACACTTCATCAACGTTGTTTTCCCAATCGCCCAATGAGCACGCCGTCTATCCCGGCGGGTCTTCGATATTTTGCGCTTTGGTACCGCGCCCATGTCATCACCTCAACAAACGTCAAAAAAATAGCGGCTCCTGGCCGCACCAAAGGATTATAGCCTTCTTACAGCCGAGGGTCAAGCAGACTGCCTGGTCGCCCGGTGGGCAATGGCTGGCTTTCGTCTCCCATCGCAATGGCTCTACGATTGGCCCTGACGACGGGAATATCTTTGTGCTATCCTGAGTAACGGGTAAACTGGTGCAAATCACACATCCTGGTGGAGTTGTCCATGACTGGGGCGTTTCGTAGTCACAATCACACACCACAATAGCCCAAGAAAGGAACCATTTGGTTTAAAATTAGGAAAGTCGATTCATCTGGTAGAGGAGAATGAGGAATAAAGTGATGGCTATCATTGATCGGGAGATGTTATGGCGTCAGTTTGGCGCTGCTATCGACATGTTAGAAGAGGCGCTACGCAACTGCCCGGATGACCTCTGGGAAAAGACCCTGTGGGACGACCAACCCGACCAGTGGGTGGCGGCCGGTTTCTCGTCGTTCTGGTATCTGGCCTACCATACTCTGTTCTGGCTTGACCTCTACCTGACCGGGGCGGAAGAGGGTTTTGTCCCGCCGACGCCATTTGACCTGATTGAGATGGAGGCCAACGAGGTTCTGCCGTGCACCTATACTCGCGCCGAACTGCTCGGCTACCTGGAATATTGCCGGGGCCGGTGTCAAGAGACCATCGGCACGCTGTCAACGGAACAGGCTTATCGCCCCTGTCAGTTTGCCTGGGGCGAGCTTCCCTTTGCGGAGCTTCAGTTGTACAATCTGCGCCATGTTCAGGAACACAGCGCCCAACTGATGATGTTCCTGGGTCAGCAGGCGGGAAAATCCGGCCGTTGGGTATCCCAGACTCAGGCGTAAGCTTCAACAGTTTTTGAACGAGTTAACACCCCAGCCAGGCATTTAGGCTTACCCTACAAGTTTAAGACCACACTTTAACACAACAACTAACTGAGTTCCTATGGGAGTCAGCACCAGGCAGAGGGGTACTATGGAAAATACTCAAATTTTATCAGGCCATCTTGCCGGCCCCCGTTCTGGTAAGGGGCCGGGGGTTTTGGTGCTTCATGCCTGGTGGGGTCTGAACGATACCATCCGCGATGTGTGTGATCGACTGGCGGCGCTCGGTTTTGTGGCCTACGCACCCGACCTCTATCATGGAAAAGTGGCAACCACCATCGAGGAAGCAGAGAGTTTGAGTAGCCAGCTCAACCGCAACACGGAGCAGGCCAAAGCGGATACCCTGGCAGCCCTCCAGCGGCTGGCAGATTGTGCTGACGACCAGACACAAGGGATTGGGGTGATCGGATTCTCCCTGGGCGCTTACTATGCCCTCCAGCTTTCTGGCAACGCCCCAGAGCGTGTGCGGGCAGTGGTGGCGTTTTACGGTACGGGAGATGGGGATTTTCAGCGGGCAACCGCATCTTACCTGGGGCATTTTGCAGACGACGATCCTTATGAGCCGGCCGAAGCAATTGACTGGCTGGCGAACGCCTTACAGGCATCCCAGCGGCCGGCTACGTTTTATCATTACGCCGGGGTAGGGCATTGGTTTTTCGAGCCAGACCGGACAGATGCCTATCATGCCTCGGCCGCCGCACTGGCGTGGGAGCGCACCGTCGCCTTTCTGCGTCAAAATCTGGTTTAAGCTCCGCCGGCCGACCGCCTGGGATAGTTCACGCCCCCGACCTGCTCTTACCTGGCTTGACTTCCCCTCGTTCCCCTGCTATGATGATACTATGTTGACCGGTCAACGATTTACGCCTCTGGGAAATGTGGAGACGCACGAAGCTGCGACGTAACGGACGCCGGCCGGCCTGAGATGGCCAGCTTTCATGCCTTGTAAGACGCGGCGCGAGTCGCGTCTTTTTTGTTTTCCAACCCGCTTTGTAAGACAATAGTCGGTCAGATGAAGCGTTGAGGCCATGCCATGTCTGTGTTAGAGGAAAAAACCATGTTGGCGCAATTGGAAAAACTGTCTCAGGCGGCGCTGTCCAGCCTGACCACAACCACGACAACCGCCGCCCTCGAAACCTGGTATCGCGAAACCCTGGGGCGTAAGGGCGCCATTCAGTTGCTCTCGCGTCAGGTGGGCGCGTTGTCACCAGAGGAACGGCCGGCTTTTGGTCAGGCGGTCAACACAGCCAAGCAACAGTTGCAGGCAGCCTACGAGGCGCGTCTGGCAGCGCTGAAAGCGCAGGAACTCACCGGTCGGCTGGCGGCCGAAGCGCTGGATGTGACGCTGCCCGGCCGGCCGCAACCCCAGGGACGGCTGCACATCATCACCCGTACCCTGCGCGACATCTACCGCATCTTCGGCGACATGGGCTTCCAGATTTATCGCAGCCCCGACGTGGAGACGGACGCCTACAACTTCGAGTTGCTCAACTTCCCACCCCACCACCCGGCGCGCGAGATGCAGGACAGCTTCTACACCACCACCCCTGATGTCATCTTGCGCACCCACACCAGCGCCGGCCAGATTCGCGCCATGCGTGAATACCATCCCGAACCGGTGCGCGTCATCCTGCCGGGTATGTGCTACCGCAACGAGCAGATCACCACCCGCAGCAACATCCAGTTCACCCAGGTAGAAGGGCTGGCGGTGGGACAGGCCATCTCCTTCGCCGACCTCAAAGGAACGCTGACGGAGTTCGCCCGTCGGCTCTTCGGGAGCAATCGCGAAACGCGCTTCCGCGCCAG
The DNA here is from genome assembly GCA_034435495.1 of Anaerolineae bacterium. Taxonomy (GTDB): domain Bacteria; phylum Chloroflexota; class Anaerolineae; order Promineifilales; family Promineifilaceae; genus DAOTXO01. The sequence continues at coordinate 12,600 of DAOTXO010000095.1, read as the reverse complement.
CTACTTCCCCTTCACCGAACCCAGCGCCGAAATGGACGTCTCCTGTTTTCTGTGCGACGGGCAGGGGTGTCAGGTGTGCAAATACACCGGCTGGCTGGAAATTTTGGGCTGCGGCATGGTGCACCCCACCGTCTTGCGCAATGGAGGCTACGATCCCACTCGCTACACCGGCTTCGCCTTTGGCATGGGACCGGAGCGCGTCGCCATGCTTAAATATGGGATCAACGATATTCGCCTCTTCTGGGGCAACGACCTACGCTTTTTGCAACAGTTCTCGTAATGTCGTCTGCCGGCGCCCAGGATCAGACGCCTGACGCATTTTGCCAATAGGACCGCCTTATGCTGCATCTACCCCTTTCATGGCTCCAGGATTACGTCACCCTTCAGCACACATCGGAAGGCGTTAGCCGCTTGCTGACCAACGCCGGCCTGGAGGTTAAAACCACCGACTTCATCGGTCTCCCCGGCGCTGATCTGGTGTGGGATCGCGACAAGATCGTCCTGAGCCAGCTGCTGGAAGTGACGCGCCATCCCAACGCCGACAAACTTCTGTTGGCAACAGTGGAATATGGAGCGACCAAACCGAAAACGGTTGTCACCGGCGCGCCCAACCTGTGGCCCTATCTCGACCAGGAAGATTTACGCGCCCAGGAGTTGTATTCCCCGCTGGCGCTGGAAGGGGCGGAGCTGAACGATCCCTACAACCCCGGCAAAAAGATGACGCTCAAAGGCCGGCCGCTACGCGGCATCTACAACGACGCCATGTTGTGCTCCGAAAAAGAGCTGGGGTTGAGCGAGGAACACGAAGGAATCATCCTCATGCGGCGCGACGCCTGGTCGTCCGCTTACCGGGCCGGTACCCCGCTGCAAGATGTGCTGGGGGATGCCGTGCTGAATATCGACATCATCCCCAACATTGCGCGCTGCATCTCCATCGTGGGGGTGGCGCGGGAATACGCCGCCCTGACAAACCAGCCCTTGCGCTACCCGGAGGATGCTTTGGTGATGGAGGGTGCACCCATCACCGGCCGGGTCCACATCACCACCGAGGAGCCGCGGCTGAACCCCCGCTTCATTGGCCTGCTCATCGAAGGCGTGGAGCAAAAGCCCAGCCCTTACTGGATGCAACACCGGCTACGGCTGGCCGGTCAGCGTCCCATCAATGTGGTGGTGGACATCAGCAACTACGTCATGTTGGAGTTGGGGCAACCCAACCACACCTTCGACTACGACTTCCTGCGCCGGCGCGCCGACAGTTACGCGCCCGATGGCCCGGTGCACATCCACACCCGCCTGCCCCGCCCCGGCGAGACGCTCACCACCCTGGATGGGGTGCAACACAGCCTGAACGAGACCAACATTTTGGTGACGGATCCCCTGGGCAATTTGAGCCTGGGAGGGGTCATGGGAGGGCTGGACAGCGAGATCAAGCCGGAAACGCGCAACGTCCTGCTGGAGGCAGCGGCCTGGGATTTCATCACCATCCGGCGCAGCGGCACCAGTCTGGACATCTACAGCGAAGCTTATTTCCGCTTCAGTCGCGGCGTGCATCCCAGCCAGGCGTTGCCGGGTGCGCGCCGCGCCGCCGAGTGGTTGCGGCGGCTGGCGGGAGGCGTGGTGGCCCAGGGCATGGTGGACAACTATCCGGCCCCACCACCGCAGGTAACTGTCCGCCTCGATCTCGATTACGCCCGTCGTCTCAGTGGTCTGGATTTGACGCCGGCCGAAATCGCCGACCTGTTGCGCCGGCTGGAGTTCAACGTGGTGGAGGAAGCGGCCGCCGGCGCGCTCCACGTCACCGTGCCGGATCACCGCCTGGACATCGAAGGCCCTCATGATCTGGTGGAGGAGCTATGCCGCGTCTATGGCTATGACCGTATTCCCGCCACCATTTTGAGCGACAGCCTGCCCCCCCAACGCGGCAACCCCAGCCTGGAGCAAGAAGAGCGCATCAAAAACATTCTGATCCAACAAGGGTTGCAGGAGGTCATCACCCACCGCCTGACAGCGCCGGAAGCAGAAGCGCAGTTGTGGCCGGAGCCACCGGCCGCCACGCCCCCCTACGTCACCCTGACCAACCCCAATGCAGTGGAACGGCGGGTCATGCGTCGGCGTTTGCTCGCCTCCCTGCTCGAAGTGGCGACCAGCAACAGCCGTTTCCAGCCGCGCATCGCTGTGTTCGAGATTGGCCCTGTTTTCTGGCCGACACCAGAGGCTGTGTTGCCGGCTGAACATACTTACCTGGCGCTTCTCATGACAGGGGCGCGGGATGTCGCCTCCTGGCAACAGGCTGAGACGGGGCGCCTTGACTTTTTCGACCTCAAAGGCGTGTTAGAGGCGTTGAGCGCCCACCTGGCTACTCCCTGGCGCTACGAAGCGGCCACCCATCCCAGTTATCGCCCCGGCCGGACAGCGCGTCTCTGTCTAGGCGAGGCGGAGATAGGTTGGATGGGTGAGTTACACCCGGTCATTGTGGAACGGCTGGATTTACATCTAGACGTCGACCAACCCCTGTGGGCGGCTGAGATTCAGCTCGAACAGTTGCTGCCCCACATTCCGCCCTTCTACACCTACCAGCCTCTTTCCGCCTATCCGGCCGTGCATGAGGACCTGGCGTTGGTGGTGGATGCCAGCCGGCCGGCGGCCGACATTGAAACAGCTCTCTATCAGGCTGGCGGGGCGCTGTTGCGTCGGGTGGAACTGTTCGATCTTTACGGCGGCGCGCCCATTCCGCCGGGGAAGAAGCAACTGGCGTACCATCTGACCTTCCAATCCGACACGCAAACGCTGACCGACCGGGATACGGCTAGATTGCGCCAGCGAATGCTCAAGCAACTGGCGGCGACGGTGGGCGCAACTTTGCGCGAGTAGGCAGCCCACTACTCTCCACATCGATGCTACGTCTGTTCCTGACCGGCGTCGGCCGGCTGTTGTTCTGGCCTGTGGTAAAGCTGACCATCATCGGTCGGGAAAATCTGCCCGACCCGGCGGCCGGCCCATTGTTGATCATCTTCAACCACTTTAGCTGGTACGATGCCCCCTTGCTGGCGTCCCACTTCCCGCTGGCGGTGCGCTTCATGGCGGCCAGAGAGTTGCAGCGCCATCTCTTCTTTCGTCTCTGCCTGCGCGCCTTTGAGGCTATTCCTATCTGGCGCGGCCAGGTGGATCGCACGGCGCTACAAACAGCTCTGGCAGCCCTGCAAGTTTGTCAACCGGTGGCGGTCTTCCCTGAAGGGGGTGTAGACCCGGCCATGATCGCGCAAATTGCCCAGGGCATTCAAATTTTGGATTCACGCGGCCATATCTCCCGTTCGCCGGCCGAACTCATTCCAGCCCGCCCCGGCGTCGCTTTTCTGGCCGTGCACAGCCAGGCGCGCATCTTACCCGTCGCCATGTGGGGAACACAACACCTGGAGGCGAATTTGCGCTACCCGTGGCGGCGTACCCCGGTCACGTTGCACATCGGCCGCCCTTTTGGCCCCCTGACGGTGACAGAAGAAAAACGGGGGCCGGCCCGGCGCGCCCAACTTGACGCTCTGGGGCATGAGATGATGCGTCAGCTGGCGGCGCTGTTACCGGCCGAATATCAGGGCGTCTATGCTCCTGAGCGTGACCTGACGGCCCAGCACCAGACGGCGGAGCCGTCACTGTAAGCGATGCGTTCGCTCCCGCTCCACCTGATGCGCCGACCAGTGTTGCTGGCGCTGGCCTTGACCGGCCTGGCCTGGGGGTTGCGCCTGCACCGTCTGGCGGACAAAGCGGTCTGGTTTGACGAAGGGTGGAACGCCTGGATGGCGCGCTTCGATTGGGTGGAGATCGTCCGGCGCGTCTCCACCGACACTGCGCCGCCGTTGCACTTTTGGCTGCTGCATCTGTGGCGTGCCGGCCTGGGGGAGAGCGCGTTTGCCCTGCGTCTGCTCTCCGTGGCGGCCGGCGTTCTGGCGGTTGCCGTGACCTATCGCCTCGGTCGGCGCATCGGCGGGGTGGGGGTAGGCGCGTTGGCGGCCGGTCTGACCGCTATCTCCCGTTTTCACATCTCCTGGTCACAAGAGATTCGCATGTACAGCCTGGGGGCGCTGTTGGCGGCGCTGGCGCTGTGGGGTGCGCTGCGGGTGTGGGAGCGCGGTGAGCGACGGGATTACCTCCTTTATCTTGTAGGGGTGACGGCCGGGCTCTACAATCATTACCTGGCGGCTTTCGTCTGGTTGGCGATCAACGTTGCCTGGTTGTGGGAAGCTGGCGCGGCCTGGAGGCAACGCACCCAGGCAGAGCAAAAGCGACGGCTGGTTGGCTGGCTGGCGGCTCAACTCGTCGTTCTGGCCCTTTTCGCTCCCTGGTTGGTCTATGCTCTGGGACGAATGCGCTCCTGGTCGGCTGAAGCGCCCATTACCTTCATCACCTTTCTCAAAGTCACCTGGACAACCCTAAGCCTGGGTATTCCGGCCGCGGTGGAAAGTTTTGCCCCCTTGACGTTGCCGCTGGCCTTGGCGGTGGGAGTTGGCCTGCTGTTGTTGGCGTGGGCAACCCGGCAGCGCGCCAACGGCTATCGAGTGGGGCGCAATCTAACCTTGCTGGCGACAGGATTGGTGTTGCCCGGGGTGCTTATCTTTTTGCTCTCCCTGCCGGGACGCGCTTTTCTCTACACTCCGCCTGTTGCGCCACGCTACTTCATGCTCTTTGTCAGTGCCTACGCTGTCCTGATAGCCTGGAGTGTGACCCGCCTGGGGGCCGGCCGGCGTTGGCCTCTGGGATTAGCGGCCGGGGCGTGGGCAGTGGGCGTGGCCCTCTACGGCCTGATGCTCTACTATCCGGGGCGCATCCTGCAGGATGATTACCAATCGCTGGCAGACACTCTGCACGCCTACCAGCAGCCGCAGGACGCTGTGGTGCTATACACTGATGTGGATTGGCCCACCTTCGACTTTTACGTCGGCCCCGGCTGGTGGGGCGTGCCCAGCAGCTGGCAACTCACCCCAGAGCAGGCAGCGGCCTATCTGGGACCCATCTGGCAGGCGCACGCCGGCATCTGGTTGGCGACGATGCCCTACGCCCTGGCGAGTGATCCCCAGGGGGTTTTGCCGGCCTGGCTGGCGACGCAGGCGGCGCAGAGCGTGACCTATAGCCTGGGGGATAAAGCGCTCACCTTCTATGCCCGCACGCCGGCGCGCGCCGCTGCCTTGACCAACCTGGCCCCCGACCATACCCCAAGCCAGACGCTCGATCGGCTGCTGGAGGATAAGTGGCGTCTGCTGGGGTATGACCAGCCCGCGCCTGTCTACGAAAGCGGCCAGCTAATTCACCTGGCGCTCTACTGGGAGGCCGGGCCGGGGACGCCCACGCCACGGCGATTACTCTTACAGGATGCTGCGGGACGGATGTGGACGGAAGCGGTTTTTCATGCGCCCCTGGCCGACGACAACCCGCGCCAGATCATCACCCTGCGCACGCCGCCGGAAGCGCCCGATGGTGTGTATCAGGTGGTAATGGGGCCTGAGCAAATCGTTATCGGTCAGGTGGAGGTACGCCAAAAAGCCCGCGCCATCTTGCGCCGGGGGGAGGTTCCCATCCCCATTCCTTACGCTGTCGCCTTCGCTCAGGGCATTCGCTTGCTAGGGTATGACCTCGATGCCGATCAGGCACAGCCAGGGGGTGAGGTACATCTGACGCTCTACTGGGCAACTGATCAACCCATCCTGACGCGCTACAAAGTCTTCACCCACCTGTTGGGGGATCAGTACAACGCCACGACGCAGAACTTCCTGTGGGGACAACAAGATAATGAGCCGGTTCACAACCGCTGGCCGACTACCTTGTGGCGCACTGATGAGGTGATCCTCGATCCCTACGCTATTCCCGTCGATCCTCAGGCCCCGGCCGGTGCGTATGTGCTGGAAATCGGCCTTTACGATCCTGTCACCGGTGAGCGTGTGTCTGTTCTAGAGGCTGGGGGCGCACCGGCCGGGGATCACATTCGCCTCACGCTCATCACGCTCACAGCGCCCTAGCGGTTGGCCGCGTTGGCTTGCATGTACATTATGTGCATTTGGCAAAGCCGGGTCGCGTTTCATCGGCAAAAAAGGGAAGGGGTGCTAAAATGTTGGGTTTGTCTGTCTAACACGCATAAAGTGAGTGACTATGCTAGAGGATGAACTGCACGCTGAAAAGGGGATTTTGCACCGCCCCGCCGACGACAGCCCGCCGCGTTCCTGGCGCTCCTGGCTGATCGGCCGGCCGTTGCCCACCGCCGCTGCTCCCCATCAAACCATCGGCAAAGCGGTCGGTCTGGCTGTTTTTGCTTCCGACGCTCTCTCCTCCACCGCCTACGCCACCCAGGAGATCATGATCATTCTGGCAGCGGCCGGGACCATCGCCTTTGGCTACGCTTTTCCCATCGCCCTGGCCATTGTCTTGTTGATGGCGGTTGTCACCATCTCCTACGAGCAAACGATTCACGCCTACCCCGGCGGCGGTGGGGCCTACATTGTGGCGCGGGATAACCTGGGGGAACTGCCAGCACAGACGGCCGGGGCAGCCCTGTTGACCGATTACATTTTGACCGTAGCTGTCTCCGTCTCCTCCGGCGTGGCCCAACTTGCCTCGGCTTTCCCCGACCTGCCAGCCTACCGCGTGCCGATTGCTGTCGCTATGGTCTTGGTGATTATGCTCATCAATTTGCGCGGCGTGAAAGAGTCGGGGATCACCTTCGCCATCCCCACCTACTTCTTTCTGGTCATGATGTTCCTCACCGTAGCGGTAAGTTTCATCCGCTACCTGAGCGGTTCGCTGGGAGTGGTGGTGGACCCGCCCCATCTGGAAACGCCGGAAACATTGCGCGCCATCTCCCTCTTTTTAATTCTGCACGCCTTTTCCAGCGGCACCACCGCCCTGACGGGCATCGAGGCCATCTCCAATGGCATCACCGCTTTCAAGGAGCCACGCAGTCATAATGCCGGCATCACGCTTATGTGGATGGCCGCTATTTTGGCGACGCTCTTCCTGGGCATCACCTTTCTGGCGCAATCGATTCAGGCCGTGCCCTCGGAAGCGGAGACGGTCATCTCCCAACTGGCGCGGACGGCTTATGGAGGGCGGGGGCCATTGTATGTGGCAACCATTGCGGCCACTACCCTTATCTTGATCATGGCAGCCAACACCGCTTACGCTGACTTTCCCCGACTGGGAGCGTTGCAGGCCGGGGATGGCTTTCTACCTCGCCAGTTGACCTACAGAGGCAGCCGGCTGGTATATTCACGAGGGATCATGGCTCTGGCGGCTTTCGCCTGTCTGTTGATCATTCTCTTTCAAGCCAGCGTCACCAATCTGATTCCTCTCTACGCCATCGGGGTGTTCCTGTCGTTCACCCTGTCGCAGGCGGGTATGGCGCGCCGCTGGTGGAAAATTGGTCGCCTGGCCCCCGGCCAGACGGTGCAAGAACCCGGCTCCGTGTTGCAGCATGACGAACGCTGGCAGTTGAAGATGTTTATTAACGGCTTCGGGGCCATCTGTACCTTCATCGTCATGTGGGTTTTTGCCATCACCAAATTCCGTGATGGAGCGTGGATAGTGCTCATTCTCATGCCAACGCTGGTGGTGACTTTTCTCGCCATCCACCGCCATTACAAACATCTGGCGGGGTGCCTGACGCTGGAACAGTACAACCCACCATTGGGCGTGCGGCGTCATCGCGTCATTGTGCCCCTGAGCAGCGTCCACCAGGGTTCGTTGCTGGCGCTACGTTATGCGCGCTCGCTGTCCGATGACGTGACAGCCGTACATGTCTCCATTGACCCGGCCGAGGCGGATAAAGTGCAACGCAAATGGGAAAGATGGGGGGAGAATGCACGGCTGGTCATTCTTGATTCCCCTTATCGGTTGCTGATGGAGCCGTTGTTGGATTATATCGAGGAGATTTTGGCCTTGCGCCAGCCGAATGAAATCCTGACCATTGTTGTGCCTCGCTTCATTCCCAACCGCTGGTGGCAAAATTTGCTCCACGCACAGGCCGCCGTCTGGCTGCGTCTGGCGCTCATCAACAAACAAGGGGTCGTCATCACCGATGTTCCGTACCAGATTGAGGATTAACTCTGCTTGAAGCAGGGTTAACCAGGGCAGAAAAGTCGTATGAATGTGGTGATTGTGGGGTGTGGTCGGGCCGGCGCGGAGCTGGCCTATCAATTATATCGCAAAGGGCATCGCGTGGCGGTGATCGACTCCGTGGAGCGCGCTTTCAACAATTTGCCGGCCGATTTTCGCGGGCGAACGATCCAGGGAGAAGTGTTGGATCGGGCCGTGTTGAAGAACGCCGGCATTCAGGACGCGCAGGGGTTAGCCGCCATGACCAACTCTGACTCTGTCAATGCGGTGGCCGCGCACATTGCCCGTAGCGTCTACGGCGTTCCCAATGTGGTGGTGCGCAACTATGACCCTCGCTGGCACAAGCTCTACCAATCCTTTGGCCTCCAGACCGTTAGCTCCATCGCTTGGAGCGCCCAGCGCATGGAGGAAATGTTGTGCCACCCCAACGTGTGGGCGGTCTTGACGGCCGGCAATGGGGAAGTGGGCATCTACCAGTTTAGGATTCCGCCCAGTTGGGCGGGTCAGAGCCTGCGCCAGCTCATCCCGGGCGACTGCTGCACGCCAGCCGCCCTGACGCGCGCCGGCCGGGCGACGCTGCCAGGCTGGGATACCACGTTAGAAGAGGATGACCTGATCCACGTCAGCGCTACCACCGAAGGGGCAACTCGGCTGCGGCAACGCCTGCAAGAGGGAAAATAACCATGTATGTTCTGATTGCGGGCGGCGGTCGCACCGGCGCCCAACTCGCCAACCTGCTGCTGGAACAACACCATGCCGTGCGTCTCATCGACCCCCGGCCGGAGATCATCGCTCGCCTGCACCGCGAGCTGCCCACCGAGGTGATCTACGAAGGGCATGTGACGGATCCGTTGCTATTGGAGCAAGTGGGGATCGGCCGCGTCGATGTGCTGGCGGCCTGCACGGCGGATGACGCCGACAATCTGGCGCTGTGCTATCTGGCACGCGAGCGTTATCAGGTTCCCCGCACCATTGCCCGCATCAACAACCCCCGCAACGCCTGGTTATTCGACAGCCTATTCCATGTGGATGTGGCTCTCAACCAGCCGGAAATCCTGGCCAGCCTGATCGTGGAGGAGATGTCGTTGGGCGATATGATGACCCTGCTCAAGCTGCGGCGGGGTCAATTTTCGTTGGTGGAAGAGCGCATCCCGGCCGGCGCGCCGGCCATTGGGCGCGCCATCAAAGACCTGGCCCTACCTGACCAATGTGTCATCGCTGCCATCATTCGACATGGCAAGATGGTGGTGCCGCGTGGAATGACCACGCTGGAGGAAGGGGATGAGGTACTGGCTGTCACCCACCCGGCCGGGGCGCGTCAGCTGGCAGCCCTTTTTACCGGCAACGGAAATAGCGGGGAGAAAAACGGGCGTTCCTCCAGCCCCTGATGCAGTGAATCAGCGTTCAATGCGTACCGGCGTGACGTAGGGTGCGCCCACATAATTGCCATCCCAACCGACTAACACCAGGCGAATGACATAATCGCCGGGGGGCAAGCCCGGAGCGACCAAGACCTCCAGCTGCCCGGCGCGCACCGGAGTAGTGTGGGTTTCGCCAAAGGTGGCCCACTGCTCCACGCCGGCCGGCGTAATCTCCAGTTTGTAAAATTGCACCTGGGTCGGGTCAAAGTCCGCCACGCCGATGACGGGGGTGGCTTCCTTCAACACATCCCCAGGCCGGGGGCTGGTGATGCGCCACACAGCCGAGACGCCGGCCGGCCGCGCCAACAGGTCGTCAGTACAGGGAGCGGCCGGCCAGATGGCGCGGTTGTTCTCCAGGGCCCACTCATGCGCCCCCTTCAAGCTTTCCTGGTTGCGCGGTGGGGTGAGAAAGAGAAGCGGCCGTATATCTGGCGGCAGCAAGACGGCCTCGAACCCTTCGGCAAAGTAACAGAATGGTTGAGGGGGCAAAGCGTTGGGGTCTTGGTCGACGGGAAGGGGTTGGGGGGGCAAGGGTAAGGCGGGCAACCGCCAGACGGCCGGATCGACCGCCTCCCACCGCACCACCGGGGCCAATGGATCGACGGTCGGGGTGGGTGTTGGCGTCACCTGTGGCGCATCCTCCCAAAACCATTCCTGGCGCGTCAGGGCGCACTCCGTTGCGCCGGGGGTGACTGAGGCAAGGTCGCACAGCGGTCGCCGCGTCAGGCCGGGCGGCGGGGTAAACTCTGTGGGGGGTTGCGCTCCCCCACTGGCAAGCGTTGCCAGAAGGTCGAAGTTGCTGTAGATGGCCTGCATGTATTGTGACCACAGGGGGGCTGCACCGGTTAAACCGCTCACCTGCGACATGGGGCTGTTGTCGTTGTTGCCCATCCACACCCCCACCACCAGGCCGGGGGTGTAACCCACTGTCCAGTTGTCGCGAAAGTCGTTGGTCGTGCCTGTCTTAACTGCTGCTGGAAAAGGGAGATCCAACACACTGCCCCGCCCCATGGCCGGGATGCGCGCCTGATCATCGGCCAGAAAGTCGCTGATGACAAAAGCCACGCGGGGATCGAGCGCCGGCTGCGGCGTCGGGGGTTCGTACTGGTAGATTACCTCGCCATTGGCGCGTTCAATCTTGAGGATAGTGACAGGCGGAACATAAAAGCCGTTGTTGGCCAGCGTGGCATAAGCGCCGATCAACTCCAGCGGCGTTACTTCGCCGCCGCCCAGGGTTAACGCCAACCCGTAGCGGGCGGGATCGTTGCTCAGGGAGGTTATGCCCAGGCGGCGCGCCGTCTCCAACAAGGTTGCGACGCCGATGTCGTGGAGCACCAAGACGGCTGGCACATTATAGCTGTTGGCCAGCGCCTCGCGCAGGCGCACCGGGCCGTGAAAGCGCCCATCATAATTGACCGGCGCGTAGCTACTGCCATCAAATTGGGGGAAGGTGACCGGTACATCCCAAACCAGAGAAGCGGGTTCCCATGAGGCCACACCCGTTTCAGCGGCCGGCGACAACGCTGCGGCGTAGGTCAAGGGCTTGATGGCGCTCCCCGGCTGCTGCGGGGTTTGGGTCACATTAACCCGGCCATCGATGGCGTCGTTATGGTAATCGACGCTACCCAACATAGCTAAGACTTCCCCCGTGCCGGGTTTGAGCGCCACCAGGGCCGCGTTGGTAACGTTGTTAGACGCCAGTTGGGCCACTTGTTGCCGCGCCAGTTGCTCCGCCAGTTTCTGATAATTCAAGTCCAGAGTGGTGGTGACACGGTAGCCACCGTTGGCCAGAGCTTCAGCCCCCAGCTGCGCTTCTAAAAGCTGGCGTACATAGACGGCAAAATGCGGCGCAATCAGGCTTACTTCCTGGGGGGCCAGGGTTAATGGCTCCAGGTAGGCAGCGTTAGCCTGTTCCAGAGTGATATACCCCTCCTCCACCATTTGGGTCAGGGCCAGCCATTGCCGTTCTTTGGCGCCGGCCAGGTTGGTGTAGGGGTCCAGGTCCACCGGGCTTTGGGGCAACCCGGCCAACAAGGCGGCTTCACCCAGCGTCACGCTGGCGGCCGGCTTGCCAAAGTAGGTTTGCGCCGCCGCCTCGGCTCCATACGCCAGATTGCCGTAATAAATCTCATTCAGGTACAGCTCCAAAATCTCGTCTTTGGTGAAATCCTGGGTCATGCGCCACGCCAGGAGCAGCTCTTGGGTCTTGCGCCAATAGCTGACGCTGACACGCTCCTCATAATCAAAGGCCAGGTGACGCACCAGTTGTTGGGTGATGGTACTGCCGCCAATGGGGCGCGCCTCAGGGTTACGCGAGTTGGCGACGAGCGCTGCCACAATCGAGGGGGCATCAGTACCATTGTTGGTGTAGAAGGTGTCGTCTTCCAGGGCAATAGTGGCCTGTTGCCAGTGAAGGGGAATGTGGGTCAGGGTTGTGCGCGTCCGTTTACCCTCACCAAAGATCTCCCACAAGGTTTGACCATGCCGGTCGAGTATGAGCGTGGTCTCGAAACTTTCCCGATTACGAGCCGCCTCCAGCCGGGCGACGCCGGCCTCGATCTCTTCAGAGAGATTGGAAGAGATCAGAGCGGCCGCCCCCACCACGCCGCCAAAGACCAGGACGGCAAACAGCAACAGACCCACCAGCAGGGCCGGCCCCAGGCAGCCGCAACATCCCCGGCCGGGCGGCGCTGCCGTAGGTAGGGAGCGGATGGAACGGGTATCGTCATGAGGTGTAGGCATCTTCCTCTCCAGATCGCTGCACGCCACGATCAACCGTAGCGTATGCCTACCACTTTAACACACCCGGCCGCCGGCCGGCCCATCGCTGAGACCACGTTTAGACAACGATCAACAAACGCCCGGCTTCTATAACCTTCCAGACAGAGGCAACCACAAACCTGCGAACAAGCCACCGATGCGGTGCCAGACATAGACACGTTACCCTTAAGGTATTGGTGACAAGTTAAGCAGGAAAGGGGATAGTCAAGTTCATCTGCTCAACCAAAGATAAATGTTCACTTCTGCGTTTTTGCTTGATAAGAGACAAAGATTTAGCTCGCCGAACTAAATATTCAATAGGGTT
>DAOTXO010000094.1:0-11528 GCA_034435495.1 Anaerolineae bacterium | reverse complement strand
CCCGCCCACCCCGCCGCCAGCAACCACCCCACCGCCGGCGCCTTTCCAACAACCGCTGTGGGAACATCTGGCCGAGCAAGAGGAAAAAGCGGCTTCGCAAGAAGAGGATGATCTGCTGTCTGAAGCCATTATCTTTGTACAAAAGGTGGGCAAAGCGTCCACCTCCATGCTGCAGCGCCGTTTTCGCATCGGCTACACCCGCGCCGCCCGCATGATGGACATTTTAGAAGAGCGCGGCTTAATCGGGCCACCCACCGGAACCAGCAAGGCGCGGGTCGTGGTGGGCACAGACGAGGATGAGGTGGACAGCGCCAACGGGGACGAAAATGAAATCCCAGATGATGTGGTGCCTTGAGCGCCAGCAACTTATCACAACAGTATGGCTCATTTAACCGGACAGGAGCGCGCACACTATGTGCAGCGCATGTTTGCCCGCATCGCCGGGCGCTATGATCTCATGAACCGCGTGATGACCGTGGGGCAGGATATTCGCTGGCGGCGGTATGTGATTGAGCAGACACATTTGGCCCCTGGCGGCCGGCTGCTCGACGTGGCGACCGGCACAGGGGATATTGCCTATGAAGCCACCCGCCAGCAAAGCGGGGTGCAAGCTGTCGGCGGCGATTTCTGCATTGAGATGATGCAAGCTGGTCAGACCTACCCTGAACGTCGCCCTTTGCAGTGGGTTGGGCTGGATGCCTTGCAACTTCCCTTTCCGGCCGCCACTTTCGACGCCGTCACCTCAGGTTTTCTGCTGCGCAATGTGATCGATCTGCCGGCCGCCCTGGCTGAGCAATGGCGCGTCACCCGGCCCGGCGGCTATGTGGTGGCGTTAGACTCCAGTCCCCCTAAAAAGAACTGGTTGCGCCCCCTTATCCTCATCCACTTGAACTACATCATCCCCCTGCTGGGCAGGTTGCTCACCGGCGAGGCGGACGCCTATCGCTATCTACCTGACAGCACGCAACGCTTTCTCGGCCCGGATGCGTTGGCCCAGGCTTTCGAGGCGGCCGGCTTCGTCGATGTCGGCTATCACCTCTTCATGTTTGGCTCCATCGCCGTCCATTATGGCCGCAAACCACCTTCAGCCTGATACCCTCACCCAAACGCCTCAAACTGACCGGTCGGACTTGGAACCCGCTTCGGCAAAATGGTGGTATAATCGTGGGTCGGTTATATTCCCTATGTAAAACCCCCCGCCAGTCTAGCGACGGCTGGCTGTCCTAAAACAGCTGCGGTCTTCGTCTGGCAGGTTGTGAGGAGCGAAGTATGATTGATGTAGCCCAATTGCGACGCGGGACCACCTTTGAACACGAGAACAATCTCTACAAGGTCATTGATTATGAACATCGCAAGATGGGGCGCGGCAATGCTACCATTCGAGTCAAGGTGCGTAATTTGCGCACCGGAGCGCGGGTGGAGTTGACTTTTCCTTCGGGCAACCGGGTCAACGATATTCGTCTGGAAAAGCGTGTCTTCCAGTATTTATACGATGACGGACAATTTTATGTCTTCATGGACACGGAAACATTTGGGCAAACCCAGGTTCCCCATGCTGTCCTGGAAGATGAGGCCGGCTATCTGAAGGATAACCTGGAGATTGAACTCCTCTCCTATGAGAATGAAATTCTCGACTACGATTTACCGGTGACGGTGGATATGGAAGTGGTCGATGCGGAGATGGCTATCGCCGGCGATACCGCCACCGGCGCTACCAAAGAGGTAACGCTGGAAACCGGTTTGAAAGTGCGCACACCCCTTTTCGTTCAGGTGGGAGATGTGTTGCGAGTGGATACGCGCACTGGCGCGTATGTGACGCGGGTCAACTAAATTCGATAGGGGTGCTCGGGCGATCACCCCGGCCTTTCTGTTGATACGTCACACTTTGCGATAGGGATCGAAAAGTTTCTGATGTTCGTCTAAGGCGTAGCGGTCGGTCATACCGGCGATATAATCTGCCACCACCCGCTGAACAGGACGATGTTGTAATAGTTTTTGGGTCTCGGCCGGCAACATGCGCGGTTCGCTGACATAGGCGTGGAAGATGTCGGAGATAAAGCGTTCCGCTTTGGTCTGCATCCGCACCAGACGATAGTGTCGATACATGCGGTCGTAAAGAAAGGCTTTCAGTTGGGCTACCTTGGGGCGCAATTCATCTGAATAGTTGACAACATTGCTGGGGTGTTGCTGCACCTTTTCTGGCGTGTCCAGGCGATGATCCGCCAGACGTTGCGCCGTTGACTGCACCACATCTGTGACCGTCCAGCCTATTAGCTCTCGAATAACAGCATGGCGCGCCAGAAAGTCGAAGGCACCGGGCTGCCACCCAACCTGCTCGCGCAGATCGCGCCAGATGGTCAACTCTTCGAGATCATGAATGTCAAACAGGCCGGCTCGTAACCCATCTTCCAGATCATGAGCGTTGTACGCCATTTCGTCTGCCAGATTGGTCAATTGCGCCTCCAGTGAAGCGCGCTTGTCTGGTTCGTACCCGGTGGCGTCGCTTTTGTCATAGGCTGTCTCGTGTTTGATCATGCCCTCGCGGGTCTCATAGGTCAGATTCAAGCCATCGAAAGCCGGGAAACGCCGCTCCAGTTGGGTGACAATGCGATAGCTCTGGGTGTTGTGGTTAAAGCCGCCATGCTCCTGCATCAGAAGGTTGAGGATGTGCTCGCCAGCGTGTCCAAAGGGCGCATGACCCAGATCATGCGCCAGACAGATGGCTTCAGTTAAATCTTCGTTGCATCCCAGACCCCGCGCCAGCGAACGCCCCAATTGGGCCACCTCCAGCGTGTGGGTAAGACGGGTGCGATAATGATCCCCTTCATAAAAAACGAAGACCTGGGTTTTGTACTCCAGTCGTCTGAAGGCAGTGGTGTGGATGATGCGATCCCGGTCGCGCTGAAAGGCCGTGCGGCTGGCGGATTCTCTTTCTGGATGCAGACGCCCCCGTGACTGAGCACTACGCAAGGCATAAGGGGCCAGAGCGGCATCTTCTAACTTTTCTAACTGGGGGCGTAAATACATGCACATCCTCCCGGCTGGTGTGACCTGAAACAACACGCCCTTTATGCTATCATACAATTAGCGATATCGGGCGCTGCTGCATAAGGGTAAGTAACAGCACCTATTGTAGCGCGAAACAGCTGTCCAGACAGCCTTGTTGATGCAGCTTGCCGGCCGGCCTGGCAACAGGTAACATTACGATCCTAAAGGGGTATTCCCATGAAACGTCTTAGCTGGCTTGTCCTTTTGGCTGGTGCGGCTCTGGTTTTGACGGCGGCGTTTTTCTTCCTGGTGATCTTGCCGGGACGCCAGAACAGTCAGGCAACGGGCGACGTTGCCACTCCCCCGGTCGAAGTTCCCCAATCTGAGGGCGAAACAACGCCCGCTTTTAACCCTAACGCTCGCCAGGCCCAAATTGGCCCTTATATCCTGACGCTGGATGTGGAACCGGAGTTAATGGCTTATCTGGCAAGTGAAGGGCCGCCAGCCAACATCAGTCCACCGACACAACCCCTGGGGGATAGCGACCAAGAGTTGGTCATTCCCACTCTTCCCCCGGAAAGTCAGACCGCGCCGACCGAAAACCTTGAACCAACCATCGACCTTTCCCCCCTTCTGGAACCCACCGCCATCCCACAGGCAGCGCCGGCTGGAAGCAGCGCAGAAATCATCCTGGTAGGCTACACCGTTCAAGCTGGCGACACCCTATATCGAATCGCCAGCCTGCATCGCACCTCGGTCAGTTTGATGGCGGAATATGGCGTTGACCAGGAGGATCTGATCGCCGGCAATATTCTCCAGATTCCTCAGGCGAATCCCGCTTTTTGTCCTGGGTTGAGCACCTATGTGGTGCGCGAAGGGGACACTGCCTTTTCCATTGCCCGTGCCTTTGGCGTGACTCTGGATCAGGTGCAGAGTCTCAACGGTCTGAACGCCGATTACTACATCCGCGCCGGTCAGGTGTTATGTCTCCCCTAGCGGCCGGCTCTCACCCCTCTCAGGCGTTGCCTTACCTTATGTCCGCCACGATTGATTCGGATTTCGTTCGTCAGCGTATCTGGCCGGTGGTGGTTCGGCTGGTGCAAACCATCACCAACGAGGAGCCGACCGAGGCGCGTCGCCTGTTGACGCCCCAGGGGCCGGCCGCCATGACGCTCGATCTGGTGGGACCGCTCGGATTGGGCATTTTGCTCAAAACCTTTTGGATCGCTTCCCACCATCGCTTTCGCCTGACACGCGTTTTTGTGACAACGGGGCAAAACGATGTGTACCTTGAGTATAACTGGGAACAAGAAGAGGATTACCATCTCCCATCGCTGATATACAGTGTGACCGTGCGGCTGCAAGGGTTGGATGACGCCTGGCAAGTGGTGGAGATCAATCCGGCGCCTATGGACGCCTGGTTTACCAGCGAAGACGCTCGCAGCCACCTGTTAGAGCTCGAACAAAGCGCGGGGCAGCCCTTGCCCCCAATGGATTGGTTGCTGCCCCTGGCGCTGGTGGCCGGCCGCTTCCCCCTCCCTTTTCAACCCGAAGCGCTCCGCGACGAGGTGGAGGCTCTCTTCCTGCCCCAACTCCAGCTCCAGGGTTTTGGGTTATACAGCTGGATTGGCGGCCGGCGCTTGTGGCGCGACTTTGTTGCCCAGGCTCAACCGACATTCAATGAAAAAGACATTTCTGCCTGGGCCGCGGCCGCCCATTACCTGATGTGCGAACAAGATCGGGTGGGAATGTCCCAGGCTGCTGTGGGCAAGCTCTACAATGTCCCGCTGGCGTCTCTCTTGCCTCGCATTCGCCGCCTTCGCCAGACATTAGGTGTGAATGGCATCGATGAGCGATATACATCGTTGCGCGCCATTCAAATTCCTGTCCACCCTCCATCTGCCTGAATCTCATCACCTCCTAGAGGATAACCATGAACGCCAAAACCATTACCGATATTGATGTCCACGGTAAACGCATTCTCGTGCGGGTAGATTTCAACACCCCTCTGAGCAGCAAAAACCCCGACGATGTCATCAGCGTGACAGACGATGCCCGCATTCGGGCTGCGTTGCCTACCCTCCATTATTTGCTGGAGCGGGACGCGACGCTCATTTTATGCTCCCATCTCGGCCGGCCCAAGTCGGAGGCGGATCGCCAATTCCGTATGGACCCGGTGGCGCGCAGTTTGGAAACGCTGCTCGGCCGGCCCGTTGTCAAATTGGACAAAGTGGTGGGCGAATCGGTCACTGCTGCCATTGCACAGAGCCGGCCGGGAGACATCTTGTTGCTGGAAAACACCCGTTTTGCGCCGGGTGAAACGAAAAACAACCCGGAACTGGCCCAGCAACTGGCTGCGCTAGCCGATATTTACGTCAACGACGCCTTTGGCTCCGCCCATCGCGCCCATGCCAGCACAGAAGGAGTATGCCGATATATTCGCGCCAAAGGTGGGGCCTGTGTGGCCGGCTTCTTGATGAACAAAGAGTTGCGCGCTCTGAGTCTGGCGGTCGATAATCCTCCGCACCCTTATCTGGCCATCATGGGTGGGGCCAAGATTTCAGACAAAATCAAACTCATCGAGAATCTTCTGACTAAGGCGGATGCTATCTTGATCGGGGGGGGCATGGCCAACACCTTTTTCAAGGCGCTGGGGTATGAAACGGGTTCGTCGCTAGTGGAAGAGGAAGCGGTGGGCGAAGCGCGTCGATTGCTCGACACAGCCGCTGATCGGCTGGTGTTGCCGGTGGATGTGGTGGTGGCCGACCAGGTTTCAGCGGATGCTGTGGGAGCTGTCGTGGCGGCCGACGCCATCCCGGCCGACAGGAAAGCTCTGGACATTGGCCCGGCCACCCTGGCACGTTTTGAAGAGGTGCTGAAGGGTGCCGCCCTGGTGGTGTGGAATGGGCCGATGGGCGTCTTTGAAGTGGCGCCTTTCGCCCATGGAACCTTGCGCCTGGCGGAGATGCTGGCCGACCTGGCCGACAACGGAACCCAGGTCATCATCGGCGGCGGCGATTCGGCGGCGGCGGTGGCGCAGGCCGGGCTGACGGCGCGGATGACACATGTCAGCACCGGCGGCGGGGCGAGCCTGGAACTGCTGGAGGGTATTTCGCTGCCCGGCATCGAGGCCCTGGATAGGCTGGCATAACCTGATTGTGGGCCGGGGCGGCCGGCTTGAAGGGAGATTGCGATGAGGCACATTCGTTGGTTGCTATTAGGCTGTGTATGGTGTCTGGTGAGCGTAGGCTGTCAAGGGTCGCCGGCGGCTGAGCCGACCACGCCTGTTGCCGCATTCAGCCCCACGGCGACATCTCTGCCGACAGCGCCCCCAACGCCTACCCCTCTGCCTCCGCCGGTCTTATCTGAGCCGGCCACCACTACACCTCTGCCCACCGCCACCCCCACGCCTACCCCGGCCGCCACCGCTACACCTGAACCGGTAATCTTGTTAACGGGCGATGACTTTGCCCGCACCGGCCGCAACCCCCTCACCGGTGAGTTGCCGGCCGATCCCGCTCTGCTCAATCGTCGCCCCATCGCTTGCAAAATCTCCAACGCGCCGGCCGAATATGTTCGTCCCCAATCCGGCCTGAACGCCGCCGATCTGGTCTTTGAGCATGTCACCGAGGGGGCCATCACCCGCTTCACCGCCATCTTTTACAGCCAGACGCCAGAGAAGGTGGGGCCGGTGCGTAGCGCCCGCCTGATCGATGTGGAGTTGCCGGCCATGTATGATGCCGCCCTATGCTACTCAGGGGCGAGCATTGGCGTCTCGACCAAGCTTAACAGCTCCGATTTTCGGGCGCGGCTGCTGCGCTCGCACTACCCCGGTTATTATCGCACCGGCGAGGATAAGCCCTGGGAACACACCCTCTACGCCACCCCGGTCGATTTTTGGGTGCAGTTGGAGGAGTTGCAGCAAAACACCCCCCCGCAATTTGGCAGCCAGATGGCTTTCAGCAGCCTACCGCCGGCCAACGGTGAGCCGGCCGGGGTGATCATGATTGATTACGATGGTTGGACGCTGGTTGAATGGCGTTGGGACCCGGAGCTACAGCGTTACCGACGTTGGGCCGATGGGGTGGAAGCCATTGACGCCAACAATGGGCAACCGATCACCGCCAGAAATGTGCTGATCGTCTACGCTACCCATGTGATCGACTACAACATCTGCGAGTTTCAGGGGCCGTCCAGCTGCCTCAGTTTTGCCACCGAGAGCCAGATTTGGGGGCAGGGTCTCTTCATCCTGTTCCGCGACGGCCAACGCTATGTGGGCAACTGGCAGCGTCAGCAGCGCAACCACATGTTCACCTTTTTCACCAACGATGGTCAACCTTTACCCTTGCAGTTGGGCAACAGTTGGGTCCAAGTCGTCCCCTATCACTATGACAACGCCGTAGAATATACACCCTGACCGTTGATAGGCAGCGCTGGTTGCCAGGAAAAGTAGATGATTGTTGCCGAAGGTTTTGCTTCCGCGTTCCCCAACCATTTAGGGACACCAACCTGGGAGCCCCTCCCTGTGGCATCTGCTCCAGTCGCTCGCTACGAGTTGCTGACCCACTAGCACGAAGGATTGGCGCTGGCAGACGCTCTGTGAGTACAGCGCCCATCTGTCGGCTGATGATTTCATTCTTGTTAGTTGGTGCAGAGGTGAACGGTACGTGTATGTTTATGTAGTCGAAACCCGCATCAAGAAGCTATATACCTGTCAGATCCTTGGTGGCAGAACTGTTTTACTTCTCACCACTTATGCGTTACCGATCTGCAGGAACTTATATTTCACCCGCTCTTATCAAACCTCACAGCTAATGAGTTATCTTACTAACTACAAGGTTGCATAAATGTTTTCCGAGTTTGTGCTACTTGTGCCTCTAGCGAGAAATCGGAGCGAATTTACGCAATGCTGTACTAACGCTTAACTCCTGGTAAGTGCCGACGACCAAATAAAGCACCCACTCGCAGATGTTTGTCACCCGATCTGCTAATCGTTCCAGGTTATGAGCCGCCCACTCTAAATAACTAAGCTGCTCAACTTGTTGGGGATACTCAGCGGCTAAGATAATCATCCGCTGAAATACCTGTTTGTACAGTAAATCCACATCATCATCAGATTGGGGGATCAGGCGGGCCAGGTCTGCATCGCGTTCTGTAAATGCTTGCACAGATTGGCGCAGCATAGCCCCAGCCTTTTCGGCCATCTGTGTCATCAAACCAGTCATCTCACGGGTTGGCGTAACATTAGTTAGCATCAAACTGATTCTAGCAATACCTTTTACATAATCATACATACGCTCCAGTTCACCGGCCACTTCAATAATCGTAGCCAGCAAACGCATGTCGCCGGCCGCCGGCTGTTGCGTGGCAATCAATGTAAGGCAGCTTGATACAATATCCAATCTTTTTTGATTCACCCACTGATCAGCATGAATAAGCTGCTGCGCTTCTCGACTATTCTTATCAGCCAGCGCGTGCATAGCCTTATCCAGACCGACTAACAACTCGCTGCTTAAAGAAACGATCTCATCCTCTAATTTCTTCAACTCTCGATCAAAGGTGGCGCGTGTCATAATCACCTCAACTATTACCTAGCCAAAACGGCCGGTGATATATTGTTCGGTTATTTCATGCTTGGGAGTTGTAAAAAGAGCGTCTGTTTTATTAAACTCAACCAGGTATCCAGCCCGATCTCGATCCATATTAAAAAACGCTGTGTAGTCAGAAGCACGAGATGCCTGCTGCATATTATGTGTAACGATAATGATCGTGTACCTGCGTTTTAACTCCTGAATCAACTCCTCAATTTTCAACGTCGCCAGCGGATCTAAAGCCGAGGTAGGCTCGTCCATCAAGATGATTTCTGGCTTAATAGCAATGGCACGGGCGATACAAAGCCGCTGTTGCTGACCGCCAGAAAGAGAATAGCCACTTTCTCCCAGTTTGTCTTTTACATCATCCCAAAGGGCCGCCTGGCGTAAAGATTCTTCCACCAGCGTGTCCATATCTTGTTTATACCCGTTGATGCGTGCTCCCCAGGCCACGTTTTCATAGATACTTTTGGGGAAAGGGTTGGGCTTTTGGAAGACCATGCCAACACGCCGACGCACTTCAACCGGATCTGTGCCCACCGCATATAAATTCTCGCCGTGATAGAGTACTTCTCCTTGTACACGCGTACCCGGAATCAACTCATTCATACGGTTAAAACAGCGCAAAAAGGTGCTTTTACCACAGCCCGATGGCCCGATCAGGGCTGTGATATGGCGGGCGGGAATCTGCACCGTAACATCCTTAAGCGCCTTAAATTCTCCATACCACAAACTCAGTTCGCGGGTTTCAATAATCGTTTTGCCATTGCTGCTAAATGGTTGCGTTGTCATGATTACCATCTCCTCTGCAAGCGGTATCGTAAGAAGATTGCCAGGGCATTCATAGAAAGTAGCATGATTAACAGGATAATGATGCCAGCCGCCGCCAGTTCGTGAAACTCTTGTTGGGGTAGCGAAATCCAGTTAAAAATCTGGATAGGTAGCACTGTAAAAATATCCAAGGGCCCCTGGAGATCAAATGAAATAAAGGTTAGCGCCCCGATGGTAATGAGCGGAGCAGTTTCACCAATCGCTCGCGACATAGCCAGAATGTTGCCGGTAAGAATGCCCCCAGCTGCGGAAGGGAGGACATGGGCGCGAATGGTCTGCCATTGGGTAGCCCCTAACGCATAAGCCGCCTGGCGAATGGATTGCGGAACGGCCCGAATCGCCTCACGAGAGGATACAATGATGATGGGCAAAATGAGCAAAGCCATCGTGAGCGAACCGGCCAGTACACTTCGGCCAAGCGCCAGGTAGCGTACAAAAAGGCCCAGACCCAACAACCCGTAAATAATGGATGGGACGCCGGCCAAATTAGCCACATTGACCTCAACAAACTGCGTAAAACGATTCTTTGACGCGTATTCTTCCAGATAGATAGCTGCGCCAACGCCGATGGGCAAAGCAATCACGATGGTCATGGCAATCATCCACAAGGTTCCCTGCAAGGCGGACCGTAGACCGGCCTGCTCTGGGAAACGAGAAGGAAACGCGGTGAACAGTTGCGGGCTTAACCAACGCAACCCGTCTATGAAAATATCTACCAACAAGACCACCAAAAACAACGTCCCCACAGATAGCGCTCCCAGACAAACGATAGCAAATGCGCGACCGATTTGTTTGCGTCGTGGCAAGTTGGCAGCAAAAAGATCTGTATGTTGTACATCGGTAACTGCGGTCATTCGTAAACCTCCCGATAACGCCTGGTGACCCAATGGCTGATAATGTTCATGACCAGCGTCATTACAAATAGCAGCATGCCCACCGCAAAAATAGTCTTGTATTCAATGCCTTGCGTAGGTGTATCTCCCAGGCTTACCTGTACGATGTAAGCGGTCATGGTTTCCATTGACTCTAATGGGTTCCAGCTTAATTTTGGCTGCTGGCCGGCGGCCACAACCACAATCATCGTTTCGCCAATTGCCCGCGAAATTGCCAGGATAACGGCCGCCGAGATGCCAGACAAAGCGCCGCGTAACACAATTTGGGTAGATACCTCCCGCTTGGTGGCCCCTAAGGCATAGGCAGCCTGTCGCAACGATTGAGGCACGGCCCGCATCGCGTCCTCAGAAAGTGAAGCTACTAGTGGTAATATCATAATTCCCATGACAATCGCAGCGCTGAAGGCATTAAATGCCTGCGTTTGGGGGAAAAAGGACTTCAAAATCGGTGTGACAAAGGTGAGGGCAAAATAACCGTAAACGACGGTAGGGATGCCAGCCAAAATCTCAAGGAGGGGCTTCACAATATTGCGTAGCCGTTCGGAGGCGTATTCACTCATATAAATGGCTGAAAGCAAGCCAAGCGGCAATGCCACCAGAATAGCGCCGGTGGCAATCAGTACTGTTGCGTTCACCAGCGGCAGCACGCCAAATTGTTTAGAAGCAAATAGAGGCGTCCAGCGCGTGCCAGTAAAGAATTCTATAGGGGACACTTGCTGAAAAAACAGAATCGTTTCCTGGATTAAAATCAGGATAATACCCAATGTGGTCAGAATAGATATAGTGGCGCAGGTCAAAAAAATATAGCGAAGTAAATCCTCGCGCCAGTACTTACCCCGTTGACGCCGCAGGGAATTGGCTACGATCTGCCTACCAGACTCTGTAAGCGCTTGGGGAGCGTCTGTTATAGCCATCTTTACTCATCTCCTGTTGATAATAAAATAACCGAAAGAGGTTAAGCCAAATGTCAGGCCATAACCTCTTTCGGTTTATTACCAGGCGGATATTTACTCGTTGTCCAACAGATCTTGCAGGGAGACGCCCACAGTGGAGCCAAGGCCCTCAAAGATGGAACCTGTTACCCGGTTGTCATACCGCTGTTGGGCCAGGGAGTAAATCTCGTTACCCAGAGAGATGTAGCCCACTTCAGCCGAAAGTTCACCGGCGTTTTGCAGATAGAAATCAATGAAGGCATCTACCTCAGGGCGACCGGCGCTGGCTGTGC
>DAOTXO010000093.1:0-17720 GCA_034435495.1 Anaerolineae bacterium | reverse complement strand
GGATTTGACGGAGGGTCTGGGGCGGGTGGGGTATCCGGCCATTCTGAAGAGCGCCACGGCCGGCTACGATGGCAAAGGGCAGTGGCGGCTCACTTCTGAGGCGGATGTGCCTCAGGCGTGGCGCGCCCTGGCCGGCCGGCCGGCCATTGTCGAGGCAGTCGTTCCCTTTGTCGCCGAGCTTTCCGTGGTGGCAGCGCGGGGGGTGAATGGCGCGCAGGCCCATTTTGATGTCATTCACACCGAGCATCGCAACCACATTTTGGACATCGCCGGCGCGCCGGCCGACATTTCCCCGACTGTGCGAACCCAGGCCCTGGCTCTGGCGTCGGCTATTCTGGAACATCTGGCTGTGGTGGGGGTGTTATGTGTTGAGCTGTTTCTGACAGCCGATGAGCAGCTGTTGGTGAATGAGATAGCGCCCCGGCCCCACAACTCTGGTCATTTGACACTCGACGCCTGCTCGACTGATCAGTTTGAGCAGCAGTTGCGGGCGGTGTGTGGCTTGCCTTTGGGAGCAACAGATTACCGCACCCCGGCCGTCATGGCCAATCTGTTGGGTGAGTTGTGGCAAAGGGGAGAACCGAATTGGGCTGCCGCCTGGGCCATCCCTGGGGTAAAATGGCGGCTCTATGGCAAACGGGAACCCCGGCCGGGGCGCAAGATGGGGCATCTAACCGCCCTAGGGGCGGATATGGCCCAGGCGCGCGCCCTGGCGCTACGCGCCCGCGACGCCTTGCACCCGCCTATAGCTGGAAGATAAATATCGTCAGGATATTTATCGTCTTGTTGATCCATCGAATGGGAGACGTTGATCGTCTGTCAAAGGTAGTGAAAGGATGATTGAAAATTGGAGCGACACCGGCCCCCATGAAGAGTGCGGTGTGCTGGGCATCTATGCCCCCGGCCGGGATGTAGCGCGGCTGGCTTTTTTCGGCCTCTTCGCGCTGCAACACCGGGGCCAGGAAAGCGCCGGCATCGCCAGCAGCGATGGCGTCAGCGCCTATTTGCACAAAGATATGGGGCTGGTTTCCCAGGTCTTCACCGAAGAGACGCTGACCCCTCTGCGCGGCCATCTGGCGATTGGGCACAACCGTTACTCCACCACCGGCTCTTCCTCCCGGCGCAACTGTTCCCCCATTCTGATTGAAACCTGGCACGGCCCATTGGGCGTGGCGCATAACGGCAACCTGACCAACGCCCTGGCGTTGCGCCAGCGCTTGTTGGAGCGCGGCGTCGGTCTTTCCTCCACCACTGACAGCGAAGTCATCACCCAGATGCTGGCTTCTCCCTCCCAGACCTGGGCAGAGGGACATCCGGCAGGGTTGGATGTGTGGCAACAACGCCTCTGGGCTTTCATGCAGGTGGCGGAAGGGGCGTATGCCCTGACCATTTTAACCCGCGATGCCTTGTATGCGGCGCGGGATGGGCAGGGGTTGCGGCCTCTCTGTTTAGGTGTGTTGGAAAGGGGCGGCTATGTGGTTGCCTCTGAGTCGTGCGCCCTGCTGACGGTGGGGGCACGTCTGGTGCGAGAGATCGAGCCGGGGGAGATGATCCGCATCGACGAGCGGGGGGTGACAAGCCAACAGGTGTTGCCGCCGGCCGGCCGCGCGTTGTGCATCTTTGAATATGTCTACTTCGCCCGTCCTGATTCCCAGATGGAAGGGCAGGTCATCCATCAAGTGCGCCAGCGCATGGGCCGCCAACTCGCCCGCGAAGCGCCGGCCGAAGCGGATATCATCATTCCTGTGCCCGACTCCGCCATCCCGGCCGCCATCGGCTACAGCACCGAGAGCGGCATCCCTTATTCAGAAGGGCTGACCAAAAACCGTTACATTGGCCGCACCTTCATTCAGCCCGATGCCCAGCTGCGTCAGGATAGCGTGCGCCTGAAGTACAATCCGCTGCCTTCTAACCTGATGGGGCGGCGCGTGGTGTTGCTGGACGATTCGATTGTACGTGGCAACACGGCCGGGCCATTGGTGCGTCTGTTGCGCGAAGGGGGGGCCACCGAAGTGCATGTGCGCGTCAGTTCGCCGCCGGTGCGCCACCCCTGCTTCATGGGCATTGACATGGCGACATACAACCAGCTGATTGCCCATCAGCTCGACATCGAGGGGATTCGCCAGCGTATTGGGGCGGACAGTCTGGCCTACCTGTCATTGCCGGGGATGGAAGAGGCTGTGCGCGCCGGACTGACAGCCGGCCGGCCGGCCGGCCACTGCACCGCCTGTTTTTCTGGCCGTTATCCCATTCCCATTCCCAACTGGCTTTTTGCTGAAGATCGCGAGAAGTTCATTTTTGAGGGTGCGTTGGCGTAGTGGAAAACGGCGACGCACGTCAGGGAGAGTTGATATGGCGCGTTATGTGAGCCTGGGTTTGTTGTTGGTGGGGCTAACCATGGCGATTCTGACGCCATCGCCGCCGGCCGATGCGGCATCCGGGTTGCGCCGCTTCATCATTATGGGAGACTCCTGGGGCTATCTGATGCTCGATCCCTTCAAAGCGGAGTTCGACCAGCGTGGCCTGGGCAACCTTTTCGATGTCTGGCAGACGTCTATCCCCGGCACAACGGCCGAATTTTGGGCCAACAACGAGTTGGGCGCGCTGGATGTGGTCACCGACTGGATCGCCATCGACCCCACCCGGCCGGTGGTGTATATCTCCCTCAGCGGCAATGATGTATTGCAACAGTATCCGACCGAGGGTATGGCCGTCTTTGAGGGCATCGAGGCGGATTTGCGCGCCATTGTGGACGCCCTGGTTGCCGCCCGGCCCGATGTGCGCATCCTCCTGGCTGGCTACGATATTCTCAACTTCGACCGCTCCGAATTTTGCCAGACGGTCGCCCAAACCATCTTTGGCTCCAATGCGCCGCAGGACATCAACCCCCTCTTTCTCCAGTTGGGAGATATTCAAGCCGCTCTGGACGCTGACTATCCTCAGGTGATTTACACCAATCTGTGGGGAACTTTGCAGGGGCAGCCCGGCGAGCCGGACATTACGAGTTGGTCGCCTGAGTTCTGGCTGCCGGAAGATGAGAATGATTGCGTCCATCTCAACGAGTGGGGGTATCGCCGCTTCATCGATGCCATGTTTGACCAGCTCTTGGGGGCAGATTAAGCTTACAATTAGCTCGAGGGACGCTTTTTTCTTGATCGCACCCTGTCTATGTCTGCCACAGCCTTGCGCGTTCTAATTGTGGGTTCGGGAGGGCGAGAACATGCTCTGGCCTGGAAGGCGGCCCAATCCCCCCGGTTGGGACATCTCTTTGTAGCCCCCGGCAACGCCGGGGCAGCCCAAATTGCGACCCAGGTTCCCATTCCCGTCACGGATATTCCGGCCCTGGTGCGCTTTGCCCAGGCGCAGGCGATTGATCTGACGCTGGTCGGCCCGGAGGGGCCGCTGGCGGCCGGCATGGTGGACGCTTTTCAGGCGGCCGGCCTGACCATTTTTGGCCCCCGGCGCGCTGCGGCCCAACTGGAAGCCTCCAAAGCCTTTGCCAAAACCTTTATGACCGCGCACGCCATCCCCACGGCGCATTACGCTGTTTTTCGCGATGTTGCCGCAGCGCGACGCCACCTGTCGACGTGGCCGGCCGATGTCGGCGTGGTGGTGAAGGCCAGCGGCCTGGCGGCCGGCAAAGGGGTGGTGGTGTGCAATGACCCTCAGGCGGCGCTGCCGGTCATTCATGCCATGTTGCACGAAGGCTCTCTGGGTTCGGCCGGGCAGGAAATTATCCTGGAGGAGCAGCTCACCGGTCCTGAGTTGTCGCTGCTGGCGTTCAGCGATGGGCAGACGGTGGTCCCTCTGCTGCCGGCCCGCGACCATAAGCGGGTGGGGGATGGTGATGTTGGTCCCAACACCGGCGGCATGGGGGCGTATGCGCCTGCGCCAGATGTGGATGCCGCCCTGGTGGCAACCCTTACGCGCACTATCTTGCAGCCCACCGTGGATGGTCTGGCAGCGGCCGGTACGCCTTATGTTGGGGTGTTGTACGCCGGCCTGATGTTGACGCCGGCCGGCCCACGTGTGCTGGAGTTTAACTGTCGCCTGGGCGATCCCGAAACCCAGGCCTTGTTGCCCTTGTTGGAGAGCGATTTGCTAGAGGTGTGTCTGGCCTGTGTCCAGGGACGTCTGGCGGAGACGCCCCTGCGTTTCAAGGCGGGAGCGTGCGTCACAGTGGTCATGAGCGCAGCCGGCTACCCAGGGCCGTATGCGCGTAGGGCGGTCATCAGTGGGCTGGAGCAGGCGGCCGCCCAGCCCGATGTGGCGATCTTTTTGGCCGGTGTGGCCCGCCGCGCCGACCAATGGGTCACCGATGGGGGGCGTGTTCTGGCGGTTAGCGCCCTGGGCGAGGATGGGCCGACAGCAGCGGCGCGCGCCTATGCCGCCCTGGCCCATATCCACTTCGACGGGGCGCACTACCGGCGAGATATTGGGAGGTGAGGCATGGGGTCAGTTTCGCCGGCGCCATTGGGCCGGCGTATCGTCGTGGTGGGAACCACCGGCGCCGGCAAAACCACCCTGGCTGAGGCCTTGAGCGCCCGCCTGAACCTCCCTCATGTGGAACTGGATGGGCTGTATTGGGGGCCGGGCTGGGCGGAACGCCCCACCCAACTCTTTCGCGAGGCGGTGGCCGAGGCGGTGGCCGGGGAGGCCTGGGTGGTGGATGGCAACTATAACCAGGCACGGGACCTTATCTGGCCCCGCGCTCAAACCTTGATCTGGCTCGACTACCCACTGCCGATTATCTTCTGGCGCTTGTTGTGGCGCTCGTTGCGCCGGGGGTGGACGCAGGAAGCGTTGTGGAACGACAACCGTGAGAGCCTGTGGACGCAATTTGCCACGCGTAACTCCCTCTTTCTCTGGGCCTGGCGTACCGCACGCCGGCGCCGGTTGCAATATCCCGCCTTGTTACAACAGCCGGGAAACGCTCACCTGCAATGTTTTGTCTTCACCTCGCCCCGGTCAGTGGATCGCTGGCTGACGCGCCTCGATGACGACCGGTAGTCGGGCGGGCGCAATGTCGCCTCCCCACAGCTATCCCATGGGCGTGGCGATTTCCACCAAAACGCCATCTGGATCGCGGATATAGGCTACGGTTTGACCCCAGGGCATGGTTTGGGGAGGAACGAAGGGAGTTGCCCCGGCCGCTATCGCGTGGGCGAAGGCGGCCGGCACGTCCGGGGTGGTGAAGGCGATTTCTATGGCGGCCGGCGGTTGGTCAAGTTGGTTGAAGCGGAAGTTGATGGGAAAGTGGGCCGCGCCAAAGGCCGGATCGGAAAAAGCCAGCGTTGTGCTGCCCGTTTCCATCTCAGCGTAGCTGCCGCTTTCATGAATGAAACGGCGCTGCAAACCCAGGGCGCGTTCGTAGAACGCCACAGCGCGAGTCACATCGGCGACGTACACAATGGTGTAGGCGAAGTGCATGAGGCTTTCCTTATGCTTATGGGGCTTAGGGCCGCCGGCCGGTGATGGTGAAAACGGTGTCCTCGGCTGTGGCTGGCGTCTGGCTGAAGTGACTCCGCATGGTCAGGTCGACAAAGCCGGCCGCTTCATATAACGTCTGGGCTTGCGCCTGGGTGTACCAGCGGGTAGCTGGCGACTGTTGGTGTAGCTCTTCCTGAATAACCGTTCCATCACGACTGACGACGTAGCGATCTTCGGTGTGTTCGAGCTGCTGCGCCACGTCGTACCAGGCGCGTGACCAGCGCTGCACCCGCGCCCCATCCTCCGGGCGCACCTGGTCGCCGGAGAGCGCCCAGCCAGTGTCGAGGGGATCGCCCGGCCGCCAGATGAGCATGAAAGGCATGACCAGGAAACCGCCGGGTTGGAGGTGGTGGTAAAAACGGCGCATCGCTTCGGCCGCCACGGCCGGGGTGAGCAACAGCTGGAACGAGCTGGAGGGAACGATGATCATCTGGTAGCGACGGGGCAGCTCCAGGCTTTCCATCCTTTGGTGATAGAGGGTGGGTTGCAGTCCAAGCTTAACCGCTTTCTGACGACACAGGTCGAGCATGTCGGGCGAGTTGTCCACCCCATCCACGTCAAGGCCCTGGGTCAGATAATCTAGCAGCAGCCGGCCGGCGCCACAGCCGACATCCAACACCGGTTGCCCACACGCCTGGATCATGTCCAGGAAAAAGAAGCGATCCACCCAACAGGATGTGTCCCCGCGGAACAGGTCCCAGGTGACGGCCATCAAACCGTAATACTCATACGCTCTCGCCGTCATTTTGAACGCCTTTAACTTCGTGGGCTTCCTCTCCGTCCTCCAGCAAATCTTCCTGATCGACCGTCGCTTTTTCTGCGCCCACGCCATGGGTGTGAATCTTCACCAGGGTGTACTTCTTGCCACCGGCCACCGAAATGACTGTGCGCACATCCAGATCCTTGGGAACCAGGCCAAAATCTTGTAGCGTCCAGATGGTGGTGATGCGGTCGCTCAGGTTCGGCCATTGATCTTTGGCCCACTGGTAACGTTGGCGGCTGAATTGCCATATTGCTTCGGGCAGATATTCTGGCTCGAAGGCGCAGAACTCTCGCCAGATCGTATCATGGTCGGTTAACGGGAACAAAATGTTGAGCATCGCCTGTTGCACAATGGTCGCATCCCGGCCATGTTCCGTCGCCACCCAGTTCAGGTGGTAGTTGTGGATGAACATGAAGATGCCGAAGTGGGAGTAATCTTCGATTCGGCGAGCGATCTGAGCGCGTTGGTTGTAGGCGTTTTCGTAGGTGGCCTGCAACTGCAAGTTTGGTTCTTCAATGCGGTCGTGGGGGTGGGCGTGGGCAACGTCGGCGAAAAATTCGGGGTCGATATTGTACACATGCGCTACCAGGCGTCGAATTCGTTCTGGACCAACGTTGAACTTGGCAAGCGCGCCAGAGGCGATCAAATCCTCCACGGCGTGTACAACGCCTCGTTGCCGCGCCTGGTCGTGGGCGCGCTCGATGCCGGCGTCGTAGCCTTGCCTGGCTGCTTCTCCGGCCACGGCCGGGGCAGGGGTGGGTTGCAGGCCCGGCCTCAAGGCGAAACGCAGACTGCCGTTGGCAATGTACAACTGCAAGAAGGTGAGCAGCGCCCCTGCAATCACAATGGCGATCAGGGCGTCTGTCTTTTGGGTGATCAGCACCGCCAACATGATGTAGCTGGCGATCATGCCGCGCAGGCCGGCAAAGCGCAACGACCGCGCTTCGGGTGAGTCGGGGGTGATGCCCCGCTCTTGCAGAGCGTCGTGGCGGACAAAAAAGACGGTGGTGCTGGTGATGGCGAAAGCGCTGACAAAACCAAAAGCGTAATAGGCTTCCACCACCACCACCTCGCGAATGATGGGAATTAAGATGGCGGAGATGCCCCAAATGACGCCAATGCCGAGTCGGTCATCGAGCAAAAAGCTGGGCAAACGCCCCAGGCGCGCCGCGTTGGCCGCCACGGCCGCCCCGCCCACATACCCGCCGCCCTGGGCCAGGAGCAAGATGATAGCCAGCAGGGAGCCGGCAATGACCAGGAAACTTTCGCCGGCGCGGCCGGTGGTGGCCTGGTTCAGCGTGCGCGTGAAGGCAATCTCATACGCCACGCGGTCGATACTCGCGCCCGGCGAGGGATCGGCCGGCGCCCCGACGACTTCCCCTCCAACCCCTTGCAAATCTTCCACCGCCTGCTCGGCCACTTGGGATTGGAGCACTCTCTCCGCTTCAAGACGATCTGCGTCTGTGACAACTACATCTTCGGGAGCGATGCCACTGCCCAGGGTTTGGGCCGCGATAATCTCGTATTCGATCAGGAGCGTGCTGTAACCTTCCGTGGCCGGGATGTTCCACTGCCGGGCAGCGTAGAGTTGCACCACGCCGGTGCTGATGAGAAACAGCGCCGCCAGCGTCAGCGCCAGGTTGATGACCTTCCACTTGGGGCGTGCAGCGTGTTTGCCGCTGGCGGGAATGACTTCATAGCCGGAGAAGCCAAGCATGGCGCTGGACATGGAACGCAAGAAGAGTTGGAAGAAAAGGGCCGAACCGAGCGCTGTGACATCTTCCTGGGCTCTGACGACGTGTTCCACCACCCCCAAGGCCTCCAGCCGGCCGACAATGCCATCTGTCAGGAAAGCCCATTCAGGGTTGCCGGCCGCGGCCGCCCCCACCATGGTCAAGGCTACGATGGTGAAGATGGTGAACGCGCCGCCCCCCAGCAGAAACAGGGGAACTGCACGTTTGGGGCCGATGGCGACGAGAACCGCCATGATGAAGAAGGCGAAGATTTCGGCCAGCAGGATGCGATAATCCGCCAGTTCAGGCAGAATGAGCATGGTGACATCCGCCGCCGAGATGGAGCTGATGATGATGGTCAGGACTGCATCGATGAAAAAGAGGCTGGTGCCAATCCAGGAGAGCCAGCGCAGGCGCGGCGGGCCAATGGCTTCCACCAGTGGGCCACTGCCGCCGGCGTTGGGGCGCAGATAGGCCCCGGCCTGATAGGCTGGCACAATCCCCAGAAAAAGTAGCCCAGACAGGACAATGAAGGCCCAGATGGCGATGGTGTGATAGCCCTCCGCCCCGTGAATTGCCAACAGGGTTTGATAGGCTGCCACACTGAAGGCATCGGCGGCAATCTCGAAGATGAGGGCCAGGACGCCCAGCCCAGAGCCGCCGAGAAGCAAGCCCTCAAACATCAATCGCGAGATTTGCCGATTGGCCGCCTCACGTTCCTGCGGATGAATGTAGTTGCGTAGCATGGTCAACCTCTCGCAAGACAGACTGCTATCCTGTGTTGAAACAAATCAGTCGATTTAGCGGTGTATAGGATACCAGCAAGCTGGCAAATGGGCATCTGAACAGCCTGTCCTGGCTCCCTAACAGGCCAGCGCCGTCCTGAGCCTAATACCCTAAAGGCGCGGTTGGGAAACCGCGGCTACGACTACTCTCCCTAACAGGCCAGCGCCGTCCTGAGCCTAATACCCCTCTTGGGTCGCTTATACCGTTGGTGGCTTTCCCGGCCTGGGTGTTGTTGGCCCAAGATCTGCTTTAAGCTTCCAGAGGGCGAAAACCGAGACCGTGGACGCCCTGGACATCGCTGACCACGACAAATGCTTTGGGATCGAGTCGTTTCACCGTGCGTTTCAGCTGTTCAAACTGTGATGCCTGGAAGGTGCATAACAGCACCCCATGTTCCTGTCCGGTGTACATGCCGGTTCCATGCAACAGGGTGACGCCCCGGTGCAGATCATCTAGCAGCGCCCGCCCCACCGTTTCCGCCTGATCGGAGATGATAAAGGCCATCTGGTTGCGTCGACGTAAATCGAGCCGAGGTAAGGACGGCAAGTCGCTTTCCAAAATTTCGTGCAGGCCGCGCCGGATCTGCCGCCCCACATGACCCAGCGAGAAGGGGGCGTCCTCTTCAATGCGGTCAGAACCGAGGTGCAACGAGACTGATAGGATGCCGATGGCGATGAGTATCAGGTGAAAGGCCAGGCCCAGCCCAACCACGATACTGCCGGACAGAGGGCCAAGATCAGCGCGTTGCAAGAACTCCGCCCAACTCGTCGTGGGCTCGGGATGTAAATAAACTTTGAGCAGCCAGCTGACGGCCAGGATCAGGAACATGGGGGCGTAGTTGCGCCGGTAGCGTCGGCCCCAGGCTTCCAGCAGGGTGATGGGAAAGTGGGGATGGTGCAGGCTGTCGTTCAGGCGGTTAGCCCAATCGGAGGCCGGCAAAAAGGGAGGTGATAGCAGCGCGCCGAAGAAGTTTTGCTCCAGGATGCGCACTCGCGACATCCACAACTCATAGTACCGGTAGCGGCGTGCTTCCATAAAGAGAAAGAGCAGCAACAACAAGGTGTTGATGACCAGCACAAAGGCCGGGTTTTGGGTGGAACCGAAGGCAAAGGTCAGGGTCGCGCCGGTGGTGATCACCGCCCAATTGGTGGTGTTGTCAAGCCGGGTGCGCCAGGTGTTGGAGCGGGTGACTTCGCCGCGGTAGAAATGAACCATAGCCGTGGTGAAGTCGTTGCTCCGCAGACTGTGTCCGGCAAATTGCCACACCTGCTCCAGATTGGGCGGTTCGCCGGCCGGTGGGTGTGGTTCGGTTGCGTTCATGGCTCTCCTTCCTGATGGGTAATTGATGGGGCCCCTATGCCATGCTGGCGCAGACGCGCCGCCACCCGCCCCGGCGTCAGGGGCAGATCATCGAACCAGATGCCGGTAGCGTCGTACAGGGCGGCGTTGACGGCCGCGGCGTAGGGGATGAAAGGCATCTCCGCCATCCCCCGCACGCCCCAGGGGCCGAGGGGGTCTTGTTCTTCCACCACCACGGAGTGGATGCGGTCGGGGATGTCGCGAATGCCGGGCATGAGATAGGTGCTGAGGTGCGGATTGAGAATGCGCCCTGCCTGGATATGGAGATCTTCTGTCACCGCGTAGCCATGCGCCTGGACAACGCCCCCTTCCACCTGCCCTTCGATCAGGTTGGGGTTGATAGCGCGCCCAACGTCGCCCGCATTGATCACCTCTTCTACCTGAATATGCCCTGTGCCAATATCCACCGCCAGGGTCACGGCCTGGGCTACGTAGCCATAGGCAAAATTGGGGTTGCTGCGCCCAGTGTCGGAGTCTAACATCTCGGTGGCCGGCGGGGTGTAGCGATAGTGGCCGACGGCCGGCCGCTCCTCGTTTTTCCACGCTTCCAGGGCGCGTTCGGCTGCTCCGCGAATGGCGTTGCCTGCCATAAAGGTCAGGCGTGAAGCTGAGGCGGACCCCGAGTCGCCGGTCATGGCGGTGTCGGAGGTGACCAGGGTCACCTGCTCAAACGCCACCCCTACCGCCGCGGCTGCCATCTGTTGCAGAGCGGTGTGCGCCCCCTGGCCGACTTCCGCCCCGGCGTGGTACAGCGTCACCTGTTCGATCTCGGTCTGACCGTGGAGCTCTATTTTGGCCTCGCAGCGTTCGGGGAAACCAAAGGAGAAGCCTATATTTTTGAAGGCGCAGGCAAACCCCCGCCCCCGACGGATGGCATCTGCGGTCGGGGGGAGGGAGTGGAAACTCTTGAAGGGGGCGGCCGGCGGCCGGGGGGCAGCCCACTGCGCCGCCCGGGCGCACGCGTCCACCACTTGATCCAGCGTGACGCCGGCCGGTAACGGCGTTTGCACCACGGAGAGATCGCCATCGTGTAACAGGTTCAGGCGGCGCAGCGCCACCGGGTCCATCTGTAAGGCGGCCGCCAGCTTGTTCATCTGGCTTTCTGCCACAAAACAGCCCTGGGGCGCACCGAAACCGCGAAAGGCCCCGGCCGGCACATTGTTGGTGTAGACGGCGTAACTATCCACATGGGCGTTGGGAATGCGATAGGGGCCGCACACTGTCAGATGGGCGTTGCCCAGCACCTTGTTGCTGGTGTAGTTATAGGCGCCGGCATCTAGAATCACCTCCGCTTCCACGGCCGTGATCTCCCCCGTCGCTTTGGCCCCCCAGCGTGCGCGCATGAAGCCCTCGTGGCGTTTGTGGTGGCCGACGATGCTTTCCTCACGGCTCCAGATGACGCGGATGGGGCGTGTTTCCCCCTGCGCCTGCAATTTCCACACCGCCAGCGCCAGAACGATCTGGATGGACATATCTTCGCGCCCGCCGAAGGCCCCGCCGATGGCGGCATATTTGACGCGCACCTGCTCATCGGGCAGCTGCAGGGCGTGGGTGATCTGCCACAAATCTTCATGCACCCATTGCCCGGCCACCTCGATGGTGATGCGCCCTTCTTCATCCACATAGCCCAGGCCGGCCTCCGGTTGCAGATAGGCATGTTCCTGGCGCGGCACGTGGTACACGCCTTCAACGATCACATCCGCCGCGGCCCAGCCGGCCGCCATATCCCCTTTGCGAATTTTGTAGTGGCGCAAGGTATTGCTGCCGTGGTCGGCGTGCAAAACCACCTCGTCGCGCATCGCTGCCCGTACATCCGTTACCAGGGGGAGTGGCACCCAATCCAGCATCAGGCGTTCGCGGGCCGTGGCGGCGGCTTCTTCCGTTTCCGCCACAATGAAGGCCACCTGATCCCCTTCCCAACGGCTGATGTCGCAGTCGGGTTTGGCGCTGCCCGGCCCTACCAAAACGGGCTGGTCGCGGATGACCAGACCATACTCGTTGACCGGCACATCAGCGGCGGTGAAGACGGCCAGCACGCCGGGCACAGCCAGCGCCGGCCGGGTATCGATGCGCCGCAGGCGGGCGTGCGGTTGGCCGCTGAAGACGACTTTGCCGTGCAACAGGTGCGCCGGTGTCAGGTCGCCGGGGTACAGGGTTTGCCCAGACACCTTGCCGGGGGCGTCTATTCTGTAGGGTGATTGCCCAATGCTCATAGGTCACCTTGTCGGAGCGGGGCGGCCGGCTTTTTCCACCGCCTGGATGATTTTGTAATAGCCGGTGCAACGACACAGATTGCCGCTGTAGGCCTGGCTGATTTGCTCTGGGGTGGGGGAGGGGACTTCTTCCAACAATTGGGCCCCGGCCATGATGAAGCCGGGGGTGCAATAGCCGCATTGCACCGCCCCGGTCTCCATAAAAGCTTGTTGCAAGGGATGGAGCGCCGCGCCGGCCAGCCCTTCAATCGTCACAATCTCGGCCCCGTGGGCGCGCACGGCCGGGATCAGACAGGCCATGACCGCCATGCCATCCAGCCAGACGGTGCACGCGCCGCACTCTCCCTCGGCGCACCCTTCCTTCGCACCGGTC
This sequence comes from Anaerolineae bacterium, assembly GCA_034435495.1. GTDB lineage: Bacteria > Chloroflexota > Anaerolineae > Promineifilales > Promineifilaceae > DAOTXO01. Next base: position 5,003 of record DAOTXO010000093.1, on the reverse strand, counting down.
AGGTAGTGACCATCCGGCCCTTGTACATCTTCGCGTAGCCATCGAAGGAGAGCTTTATGCACGCCGCCGGCCGCAGCTACCCGTTGCCCATTGACCGTTGTCACAATCGGCGTCTCATCCGTGTGGCTGGCTGCCAGGTGGGGGCCGGTGGGGAAACGCCCTTGCGTCTGGCCCCATAGGGTAACGGGGTGGGGGGGCCATTGGCTGCGTTCAGTCCCATCACGCAAGGTAGCCAGGGCGCGTTGCACCATGACGCGCACCATCTCGGTGCGATAGGCGGCCTCGCCGCGAATGTCGCTGATGGGGGTGGGGACGGTGGCTGCCAGGCGTGCTGCTTCCGCGATCACGTTGCCGGTCAGCCGTTGGCCGATCAGATACGTTGTGGCGGCCGGCGTGTCGATGATCACCGGCGCAACGCTGCCCTGGGTCAGGCGGGCGGCCGTCACGCGGTCGCCGGCTAACTCCAGGATGAGCGTCAGGTGTACCACAGAAATGGCTTGGGCCCGGCGCAGCCCCAGCTTGACAAAAAGGCCGCGCATCTGGGGTGATAGGGGGGGGAAATCAATATCCACCAACATTTCGTTGGGGCGCATAACGGTGCGCCGCACCCCCAGATAGAACGCCTCCAGCGGCACGCGGCGCTCCCCATCCACAGAGGCCAGGGTCACGCTGGCCCCCAGAGCGCGTAGCGGCGAGATGGTATCGTTGGCAGGGCTGGCCGTGACCAGGTTGCCGGCCACGGTTGCCCGATTGCGTAGCTGGGGGGAGCCAACCTCCCAACACGCCTGGGCCAGTGGTAGCGCCTGTGCTGTCATCAGGGGGGAGGCCACAACCTGGTTGTGTGTCACCAGCGCGCCTAGATGCAGGCGGCCGGCCGCATCTTGATAGATTCGATCCAGGTTGGGCAGGCGGGTGATGTCGATCAACACCTCCACGCCGGGGCGTTGACCACGGGCCAGCTCCAACCAAAGGTCAGTGGCCCCGGCCGTCAGCCGCGCCCGTTGGCCGTAATGATCCAGCAATCTCAGCGCTTCAACCAATGAACCAGGGGTTTCATAGCGTTGAATCCGTTGGCCTTGTTTTTGCACGCTGTGCATAGGTTATGTTCCTGACATGGGGTAATGAAGGACGAAGTACCCGCCGCCCGGAGTAACCTGACGGCTGATGCGTCACGCTGACCATTATAGCATAGATACGTCGGTGATTGGAGTCGAGCCGACAACGCCCCCCGGTGCCCACTGGCCTGGGTCACGCCGGGTTGGGGGATTAAGCAGATAAGCAGCTTGTGGAATCTCCCGGCCGGGACAGCCCCATCATTCTCAAGTAGTCCCCTTTTACGGTTTCCACCCACTGACCCCTGAAACACACCCATAAAAGTAGCTATGGTAAGTCGCTTCAAGCCCGTATTGCTGCAACGCCTGGAGTAACTCCTGGCAATTGCCGAAGTTCTCGTTATTTACGCGAAATCAGAGGAATATTGACGTTCTACAATTCAATCTTTCTGCCATTTTGTAGCCAAGGGCAGCCACTGCATACAAGACTCCAGATAGAATAGCCATAACAAGGGAGAATGGCATCGATTAATTCCTTTGGATTATTTACCAGTTAGCCGCCCAATGGTGGGGTTTAACTGCTCACCGGAAGCTATATGGCTCCCCAAAAATGAGGGATACCCGTCGTGAAATCCATTTTATTTTCGCCGTTTGGTCGTCTTGACTTTGGTGGTCAACTGTATCCAGAGGGTTAATTTGCTCATGCACCCATTATCACATAGTCTCACTGGATTGCGTAAGTCCTATCCGAGTTACTTTGTTTTTGTAGCGATCTCAGGTGCAGGTTCACCAAAAATTTCCTTCCAATATTCAGGCCAATTTGGTTTTACTTGAAACACTTTCCTCCTCGCAGACACTTTTCTTGAAATAAGCCATTCTTCTGAATCCATAATGTCGCTTCTCAACGTTCTTGATACGTTGTTGGGAGCTTTTTGATTGTGGTCATCTACTAGATGCTTATTAATAACGTCTGTAATTTCTTTTCCTGACGCGCCTGTACTATTTTGAAGGCGTAAGTAAACCAAAGCCCAAAATATCAAAGGCCCTAATTCTGATTTGCCAATTCGTGCCGTGTGAACCGTTTGGGGAATGGGCAATGGGATTGTCATTGACGTGTCGTCCTGAATTGTTTCAAAAAGCGACCGCTGTTTTGGTGTGCTTTTAGGGAAAAGCGGTAAACTAGCCTTTTTTCTGAGAGTTTCGCTTATTTCAACTACCCTCTTTTCAATCCCAGCCACTTCAGGCATATATTTAGCAAGGCTTTTTGATGGTTGCTCACCTTCAAGCATTTCTACCAAATAACTTGCGACAATGTTGCTTGCATCGGTTTCATTAAATAGTTCTATTGCGGTTCTTGTTAAACCATCATTCATCAAAGCTTCCAAGAAGCTTTGGACGATTTTTTCATATTTCTTGAAACTGTACTCTTGATGGAAGGGTAGATTGTTACCTGCTAGAGCAAGATAATTTGAATCTGTAATTATGGAATCTGTGCAAACATAAGCCAACGGTGATGGCCTGAAAGAATGGTTGTCACCTAATTCATAATTTTTGGTATACTCTTCTTCCACTGGTGCTTCCAGGCATTCTAGAAATCTTTGTTGAACAAGTTCTTGCACTGAGCGTCTAATCCAACGTTCTTGATAACCGTACTGGCGAAGCACTCTAACAATTGAACTCAAAGTTGTTCCATGTCTGGTTTCATGTTGTTGTTGACCGTACTGCATAAGCAGAATAATGCGAAGCTTCAAAAAATAATTCTGGTAAGCGGGATAAGATGGGAGATATAGGTTGCTGAGGAACGGACGCCGTCGATCAAGCGGTGCCATTAACGCAGCAATAACTTCAGATTTGTCCCAATTTGAATGACTACTGTCCAAAAGAGCATGAAGTTGCTTCAAAATCTCTAAAAACAAACGTACATTGTGCCATGCAATAGATCCCAGTAATGCAAGAAGCTCTCTACCTTGACTGTTGACAAGAAATACACTTTTGAGTGTTTGGCTGTGGACACGTATCTGTTGGTAGAAAGTATCCCAGTCTCTAGTTCTTTTCCATTCAGATAGTCTGTTATCCTTATCTATATGACGCTCAATATAGGCGATTCTCTTTGACAAAAGCTGCTCAAGGTTGGGGCTTCTTAAGTGAAATACCGTAGCATCTGACCGAACATCCAGAAATCCGGCTTCTCTTCCCCGAAAAAACGTTAGCTCCCGCATTGTGACAATCACAGTTGCCCCGGTTTCGCGAGCAAGTTTATGAGTGAAATTATAAACTTGCTTTTGGAAAGCTTCCGAAGCGCGATCTACATTGTCAAGAAACACGACTACTCCTTTTCCTACCCCCCGATAATGCTCCCAACACTTTTTGAAATAGATTTCCGGATCATTCAGAAGTTTGTCGAGTAATTGTGCTTCTTGTCTTCGTAATTCTGATTCATCTTGATCAAAAACATCCTTGTAAGGTCCTTTCCGAAGATCGGCAAGTTCGCGCCCAAAAATTCTCCTGAGCATTTCATTGTGGTAAGCCTCTGGGCATGTATTGCGCCATTCCCCATTAATATACTTCCAAAGAATAGATTGTATATCGGAGTTTTGGCTTTCTACCTGATCGATCAAGTCAACTTTTAGGGCGAATAAATCTCGATATTGCTCATGCCTAGCCCGAACAAGTTCTCTAGTAACAAAGGTTGACTTTCCACAGCCGACAGAACCTGTAACTATGACTACTCTACCTTTACGATCACCGGAGCTTCTGCTGACCAAACGTTCTCCTTCACCAGGGTTAATCTCTTCTGCTTTGGGTAAGAAGGCAGGTCTGGTATCTTTTAACGCCCGATTTAATTCTCCTTGAAACTGGTCTAGACGAGAGTCGGTTACGAAACACATTTCAAGCATGATCCTTCGTCCTCCATCTATTATTTCATCAAAGAAAAAGTCGTAGAATTCTCGTAAAACTACATCTTCTCTTTTCTGCCATTGAAGCTGACCAAACTTTGCATTAGGAATTTGTACGAAATCAGCTTCCTTTATGTTGATTTCAGCAAATGAGGATTCAAGTGATCCATTATCCACATGAGGCTTGTGGAGTATTTCCCAAAACTGTTCAAAGTTAAAATTATCAGTAAAGAGATTACCAAAATAATATCCATGAAGGTCACTTAAGTCTGTATAACCTGGAGCAGGTAGAACTTGCAAGAGAATCCATTCACACCCGTTGGTTATAAGGGCATATTTTACTCCAGTCTCGAGGGCATATCTTTCGGCTTGTGATACTGTTGATGAAAACGGTCTTCCAAAAGCAGATCGAAAGTAGCGAAGTTGATAGAAATTACGCTGGCTATTTCTAGGGTCTGCTCCAAATGTTATACCGGTTCTTTTTGCTTCAACAATTAGTCGAGGGACACCATCAATTGAGAGCAGGTAGTCAAGATAGCCTGTTTCTTTAGCATGTGTTTCAGGGTTGAAATCTTGATTGTCCCAACCAAGTGCAATTAGTACCTTATCAATAATAAGCAGCCTCGTGTTTGCTTCATTGGCATTATGAAGAAAAGATCTCTTGTCTGCGTATTCAACTTTAATTTTATTGATTATGGCAAGAGCGCCTTCACGAGAATCCGCCATATCTTTTTAATCACAGGGCGTTCGCTCAAATGAGAGAGCAAAAGCCAAAAAGAGGGAACTTTGTCAGGGAAGCAAGTGAGACAAACAGCTAAACAGGCAAAATAACCTCGAAAAACAGCACCTTACCAATCAAATATCGTCACCAGACGCACTGCACCTCTGGAGAGTCATTAGGCGACGGTTGTCCAGGTGGTGTACAAAGTGGTAGGTAAGCCCAACAAAGACAAGATGCGCTCTTGGGTTGGGGTCAAGGGTGTGGCCTGACAGAGGGTCTGGTCGGCCAGATAGATAACACTCAGATTGATGTTGTCAAAGACCTCTAACATCC
>DAOTXO010000092.1:0-34564 GCA_034435495.1 Anaerolineae bacterium | reverse complement strand
GCGAGACGTTTATCGTCTTCTTGTCAATAGGGCCCGCCGGGTTTACTGGCAGAGAGGTCGCCGGCCTGGGCCGAGATGGTGTAGGCCAGGCCGCCGTTGCCTTGCCAGGTGGTGAAGTCAAAGCTGCCCCCATCGCTGGCCCGTAAACGGTAGACGGGCACATCGAGATAAATTAAGGCGCGCCGGGGGACGCAACGCTCCGGCAGCCCCGGCGCTGTTAGAAAGTAGGCTGCCCCCACTCCCACCACCTGGGCTGAACCATCCCCCTCCAGCAGCACCGCCGTTTGTTCATCAATCCCCACGCCCCGCGCCTGGGTGACGAGACCATCCTGCATCATACGCGCCACAAAGGCTACCAGACGCCCCATGCGGTCGCGCTCGGCAAAGTGAGAGTCGGTGATGAGATTGGCGAGCTGGGGAAAGCTCAGAAAATCCGCTTCCAGGGTCATGTAGCGGTTGTAGGGGTTGGCTAAAGCTTCGTCGGAGTAGACCGTGCCCCGTTCGGCCGAGAAGGCCACCTCCCCCAAAATAGCCAGACCAGCGCTTGTGCCCCCGATGGGAACTCCCTGGGCGGCCAGATCGTGCAGCGCGTCTTCCAGGCGGGTGCCTTTCCAGCGCCGGATGTAATCATATTGATCGCCCCCGGCAATGAAGAGGGCGTCGGCTGTCATAAGTTTGGTGTAAATCGTCTCGCTATCGGCGGCGGCGCGCCAGTGGAAGACGTAGGTCTCGACGGAGTCCACCTCCCCCAGGCTGTCGATGTAGTCGTTGTAGCCATCTTCGCCAGAGGTGCGGATGACGATGATGTCGCCGCCGCCCGATTTCTCGATCAACCATTCAAAGGCGGCGTCGACGTCTGTTCCTCCACCCTGTAACATAAAGCCGGGGGTGGTGAGGGGGGTGACGTCGGCCGGGTCGCCGGTCAGGTAGTAGTCGTACCCTGGCGGCGCAGCCCCGGCCGGCCGCCACCCCACCATGATCGATAACATGACACCCGATAGCATGAAACACCAGCGTTGCCACATCTTGTAAGCTCCTATACACGTATTGGGTAACTTTTCACCCGATTGAATTGAGAAGGGTGTATGTGAGAATGCGCCTGTTGGCATCTGAGGATGCCAATTCCTCTCTGATGAGAATAGACTTGCACATGGGATATTCTATCCTATTTTGTAGCAGGACGGAAAGCTGGTTTGCCCTGGCAGGTCGGGGCTAGACCTGGTAGTCCGGCCGGGCTATCTAATCCGAGGCTATGTGTGGAGTGGGAGTAGTGGGGTTCCCGCTTGATTCTAGATGCTGGTACAATCAGGCTAGGCTAACCCGGCCGGGGCTGGGCGAGTTGGCAACCTGCCCCAGTGCCCAACCCGGCCACTGCATTCGCCCCGCTGGGGCCAAGTGGAGGATGACCTATGAACCCTATCGCTGCCAATGGCGTATCGGCTTTTGTCCACGGAACCAACTTGCTGGCAGATTGGGAAGCTGCTCAGCCGCGTAACTTCTTCACCAGCGACCGGCACTTGCAACGCACTCTCGAATACCATTGGGGGTTGGCGCAATATAAAAGCCATGCTCCCCGGCTTTACCGCTTTGGAGCCGTGGCGGCCACCGACCTGGATCGGGCGGCGCGCATCTCGAATGAGAAGGAGAATCTGCCCCGGCTGCAACGCTACGATGCTATCGGCCGGCGTATCGAGGAGGTGGCCTACCATCCCACCTATCATGAAGCCGGCCGGCACATTTATGCTTCCGGGGCCATGCAAGTGTACGCAGAGCCCGGCCATAACCTGCTGGCCCTGGCTCTTTTTTACATCTCCTCGCAAAACGGGGAGGCCGGCCACAACTGCCCCCTGGCATGTACGGCCGGAGTCATCAAGGCGCTGCAACAGGTGGGCAGTCAGGAGCTACGCTGGCGCTACCTGCCTCGTTTGCTCGATCCCAACTACGACACCAACTTCACCGGCGCGCAATTTGTGACCGAGGTGCAGGGCGGGGCGGACGTGGGGGCCAACGATGCCACAGCCACGCCACTTGATCCGCAGCGTGGGGTGTGGCTGCTCAACGGGCGCAAATGGTTCACTTCCAACGTCACGGCCGATCTCGCCCTGGTCACTGCCCGCGTCCCCGGCCAGGGAGGGGGTACACGCGGCCTGGGCCTCTTCCTTGTGCCCAAAAAGCTGGAAGATGGCAGCGCCAACGGCATGTACATTCAGCGCCTCAAGGATAAGCTGGGAACCTGCTCGCTGGCAACGGCCGAGATCGAATATCGGGATGCGGTGGCTTATGCTATGGAGCCGTTAACGGAGGGCATCCACCTGCTGATGAACCACGTTATCAACACCAGCCGCGTTTACAACGCGGTGGGGACGGCCGCCAATGCGCGCCGCGCCTACGTCACCGCCTGGACGTATGCCCAGCATCGCCCCGCCTTTGGCCAGCCTATCATCCATTTCCCCCTGGTGCAGGATGGGCTGGCGCGGATGCGCAGCGACAGTGTCGCGCTGGCGACCGGCGCCCTCACCATCGCCCACTGGCTGGATCAGGTGGAGTTGGGCCAGGCAGAAGCGGACGCCCCGGCCGTGCTGCGCACGGTGATCAATCTCAACAAATACCGCTCGGCTGTCCTGGCGCACGAGGCCGTCATCACCGGCATCGAGCTGCTGGGGGGCAATGGGGCGATTGAATCTTTTTCCGTTTTGCCCCGGCTGCTGCGCGACAATGTGGTGTTTGAAAATTGGGAAGGGCCGCACAATGTGTTGCTGGCCCAGGTACAGCGGGATTTCCGCCGCTACCAGATGCACCAACCGCTGTTGGCGCGGCTGCGCGCCCTGTTGACCCCGCTGCCGGCCGGCGGATTGCGCGACGAAGCTCTGGCCCAGCTGGATCAGATCACCCAGGAGTTGGAAGCGATTCTGAGGCTGGATGAGTTGCCGGCCAGCGTTTACTTCCGTCCTTTGATGGATCGGCTGACCGACCTTTTCTACGTGGCCTGCATGGCGGCGCAGGGTGTGTGGGAGGTGGCTTTCAAGCAGGATCGTTCCTTGCAGCGCTTGACGGAATTCTTTTTCTGGCGCCGGGTGGCGCGCCGGCCGCTCAGCCAGTGGAACGACTACGCGGAACAGGTGAGCCGCCTGTGCCATGACATTCGCCCCGCCCGCGTCCTGGATCATGACCTGGGCGAGGATGAGGACGCGGCCGGGGGCTAAAGGTGTCGAGTTCGATCATCTTTTGGCTGATTATGTTGGCGCTGGTGGCCGGCCTGTATTATGTGGTTGTGATGCGGCCGGCGCAGCGCCGTGATCGCGCCTGGCGCGCCTGGGCGGAGGCGGCCGGCTATACTTACACGCCCCTGGTGGCTGATCTGGCGGCCTTGCGGCCGGCGTTGCGGCCCCATACGCTCTTCAGCCTGGGGGATCGCGACCAACAGGTGACGAACCTGATCCAGTTTCAACGGGCCGGGGTGGAGCTGGCGTTGTTCGATTATGCCTACACCACCGTCTACCTGACCGGCTTCAGCCAGCACGCCCGCACCATCGCCCAAACGGTGTTGGTGGTCAACGATCCACGCCGACAGTGGCCCCGTCTCGGTCTGTGGCCGCGCGCCTTACTGGACGTGAAGCATCCCCAGGCGCAGGCGGCCGGGGTGTTGCCGGAAGATGATCCGCTGGCCGAGCAATATATCCTGGATGGCGCGCCGGCCGGGGCCGTCCTGCGCTGGTTCACCCCCCGCCGCCGCGCCCGTTTGGCCGCCACCGCCTTCAGCCTGGAGGCCGAAGGTAGCCAGGTGATCCTCTACCAGGAAGGCGTCCTTGTCTCCGCCCCCAGCCTGAGCCAGTTTGTGGAGACAGCGCTGGGGTGTTTGGAGTAGATGCAGCAGAAGGGCCAGCGTTGTGTACTTGAGAGACAAAGCCTGAAAAGCGGTAGGCGCCACGCCATTCTGGCGGCCGAAACGGAAAGGGCTGCCATCCAGGTATTACCACAGCGCCGCCGGGAAAGCCTTACCCATCGTGATTCTGGACTGGTGGCAAGGAATTGTGGCCCAGCGCCGTGTCAAACCGGCTGTGGCCGCCCTTTCGACTTAAGGTTCTTGTTTAGGGAGGCTGACCCTCAACGGTTATCAGCTTTCCTTCATACCGTATTTATGTCAATCTGGTTAGCGGAAAGTAGGGTAATCGAAAGTGAAATCTTGTCTAGCTAACGCCCAGGTTCGGCCGCTGCGAGTTCGCGAAGCGGCCGGTTGGAACCATTTATTAGACAGCTGTCACCGTTTTGGCGGCTATGTGGGTGCCAGTACTCGTGGTGAATGTCCAGTCACAGGCTCAAAATGCAAAACCATGATCTGATCCGGACGCAACCCCAGCGATTCATAGGTTCGGCCTTCTCGGTCGCTGAATTCAACTTCATACGCTGTGCCGTTGGCTAGAATTTCAACCACCGTACCCACTTGTCCACGCCACAAATCATCATCCGGTAGATCAACCGTGAGAGCCACGACGTCGAGTAACTTGATCGGATTCGGCACTTTCCACCTCTTTAAGTTACAATGGATAACAAGTAGTCAACTGCGGAATATCCGCGCCATGTTCAATAATCCAGCCACTTCGCAGCATCGCTTGTCTGCCCTGCTATTCAATCGCGAAATCTAACGTGTAACGCTGCCCATAGGAATCACGTCGTCCCAGGTTCGCGTCGTACTGCGTAACCGCTGCCAATAGGATCACTTGGAGAGCATCGGCATCATCGGCAGTTATACCCAGAGTGGCGGCAAATAAGCGCGCCTTGTGTTGCCCTTCCTCATGCAGCGGGTTGAGACAGTAATCACGTAGTTTGCGCATATCAACTATCGCACGGTCTGCATTAGGAATCTTCATGGGACATTTTACCATGCACTTCATAGCAAGCAATGTCTAGGGTAATCGCATGGTGGGGGATGGTTATGGGAAGGTTGACAGTTAGGGGGAAGTTTGGTACATTTCTTCCACTTGGCAGTTGTCGTTAAGAATGTTGTCTCCGCGTTAAAGTTGGTACAGATTCGCAACACTCTGCCGTCACCATCATCATAGTTTTGTGTTTTACGGAGGTACACGATGGCAGAGCGTGAAACTGGCACTGTCAAATGGTTTAACAACGAGAAAGGCTACGGCTTCATCACCCGTCAGGCGGGCGAGGACATCTTTGTCCATTTCCGCTCCATTCGGGGCAATGGCTACCGCAGCCTGGAAGAAGGACAACAGGTAGAGTTCACCGTTGGTCAGGGCCGCAAGGGCCTGGCGGCGGAGGATGTTGTTGTCATCAAGCGTTAAACCGCTGACGCAATCCAGTTCATCCGAGTTCGTGGGCGCGGTCTGACATCCAGACCGCGCTTTTTTATGCCTCCAGCGCCGCCTCGACTGCCTCTTTGATGACCCCCCCGGCCACCAGCTGACGCGCCGCTTCCAGATAGGGTGCCAGGTAAGCATCGTGTTCCAGAAAAGGAACGCGCTGCCGAATCAGGTCGTAGGCGACTTGAGTGCCCCGCCCCAGCCGGCCGGCCGTCTGCTGTCGCCGAAAATCCACCCCCTGCGCCGCTGCCAGCAGCTCAATCGCTACAATCGTCTCGGTGTGGGTCAAAATTTGCTCCGCCTGCCGTGCTGCTGTGGCCCCCATACTGACATGGTCTTCCACATTGGCGCTGCTAGGGATGGTGTCGGCGCTGGCGGGATGGGCCAGCACCTTGTTCTCTGAGGCCAGGGCTGCGGCGGTGTATTGCGCCAGCATGTAGCCGCTCTCCAGCCCCCCGTGGGCCGTCAGAAACATGGGCAGCACATGGCCGTTGCTGTCGGCGTCCACCAGTTGGGCAATGCGCCGCTCACTCATGTTGCCGATCTCTGTCAGAGCTAACTTGAGGTAATCCATAGCCAGGGCCACCGGCTCACCATGAAAGTTGCCGGCCGAAATGACATCCACCCCATCGCCGGCTTCGTCCACAAAGATGATCGGGTTGTCGTTGACGGCGTTGAGCTCGATGTTGATTACCCAACGGGTGTAAGCAATAGCGTCCCGCGCCGCCCCGTGCACCTGGGGGACGCAGCGCAAAGTGTAGGGGTCCTGAACGTTGGGGGAATCGGCCGGGCGCAACAGGTCGCTTCCTCCCAGGAGGCGGCGCAAAAAGGCGGCGCAATCGATCTGCCGGGGGTGGGGGCGCACAGCATGGACACGGGGGTCATAGGCGCGGTCTGTGCCGTGCAGCGCTTCCAGAGAAAGACAGGCCGCCACATCGGCCGTCAGGGCCAGATTAATGGCGCGGCGCGTCAGCAGCGCTCCCAGCCCCACCATGAAGGCCGTCCCATTGAGCAGCGCCAACCCCTCTTTGGCCTCCAGGACGACGGGCGTCAGGCCGGCGCGGTGCAGCGCCTCCCCGCCGGGCAGCAAGGCCCCCTGGTAGAACGCTTCCCCTTCACCGATCAACGTCAGCGTCAGATGGGCCAGGGGAGCGAGATCGCCACTGGCCCCCAGCGATCCCTGGGCGGGAATACGCGGATGTACCCCGGCGTTCAACAAATCGAGCAGAGCAGTTATTAGCCGGGGGCGCACGCCGGAGTACCCCATGGCCAGGGTGTTGGCCCGCACCAGCAACATGGCGCGCACCACGCTTTCGGCCAGCGCCGGCCCAACGCCGGCGGCATGGGAGCGCACCAGATTGAGTTGCAGTTGCCGGGTCTGGTCGGCCGAAATAATGGTATCTTTGAAGCGCCCGAAGCCGGTGGTGATGCCGTAGACAATTTCGCCGCGCGCCACCAGCGCTTCGACCGCTTGACGGGAGCGCAACAGACGGGGTAGGGCAGCGTCATCCAGCGCGACCGGCCGGCCGCGCGCCACGCTGACGACATCATCGACCTGAAGATTGGCCCCATTGATAGTTAGAACGTCCATAGGCGGTGGATTATACCCCCGTCTGGTCTGGAGATGTGGCGGCGTGCGTTTCCAGCCACAGGCCCAGACCGAGCAACCAGTAGAAGGTGAAGGCGAGATCGACGAGAAAGAAACTGTGATCCACCAGGCCGTGAGCCAGGAGGTAGGCGACTCCGGCGCACAACCCCACCGCAGTCGGCTGCCAATCAGGCGGTGCGTCCCGCGCCAGGCGATAGCTGCGCCGCCACAGGATGATGACCAGCGCCAGACCGATGACCAGACCGGGCAGACCCAGCCGCGTAGCAAAGTCAAGGAAGAGGTTGTGGGGGTGGTTCAGGTTGGGTTCACGCCAGGCGGCATTGAAGATATACCGGCCGCGGTAGGCGTAGAGGAAGTTATCCAACCCCACGCCGGTCAGGGGTTGCTCGCGGATCATCTCCAGGCTGGCGCGCCACAGGAACAGACGCACCAGGCCCGTCTCGCCCAACTGAAAGCGGCCGGCCAACCCCGGCAGCTGGGTCACTGCCGGAACGGCCAGAGCCAGTGTCGCCAGCGCTCCCAGCGCCCAGGGCCATACCCGCCGGCCGTGCTGGCGCAGCCAGGCCAGGCCGATGACGACCAGGGCGGCCGGCAGACCGAGCAACAGCCCCCCTTTGCTGAAGGTGAGCAGGAACGCCAGCAGCATGGGGACGGCCGCCAGAGCGTAGAGCCAGCGCCGCCGGCCGGGCCTTGCTCCTCCCAACAGGGCCAGGGTCAGGGCGAAGGGGAGCGCACGCCCCAGGTAGAGGGCAACATTGTTGGGCGAACCGTAGACTGACCGCAGCCGCAGCAGGCCCCCTTCGGCTGTGATGAGATTGACGCCCAGGGCGAACTGAACCAGCCCCACCAGGGCCACCGCCAGCGCTCCCAGGAGAAAAGCGTCTATGATCCGCGCCATCTCGGCCGGCCGGGGGCGGAGCCAACGCAACAAGAGATAGAAAAGGGCCGGCTCGACAATGACGGTGCGCCATTCGCGCAGCGCCACATCCTGGCGCGCCGCGAAGAAGAGAGAGAGCGTGGCCACCAGCGTCAACCCTATCACCGCCCAATCAGCCTCTTGCCATCTCCCCTTGACCCTTCCTTCGGCCGGGGGCAAGACACCATCCTGCCCCTTAGCTGCCTGGCGCGTTTGCCATGTCTTGCCTGCTTCCCTCCCCACCCGTCGCAGCCAGTTTGCGCCGTAGCGCAGCAACGTTGCCGCCAGCGTCGCCAGAGTGAATATCTCCACGGCCGAGAAGCGATAGCCGGCGACCGGTTTGAGGATGCCGGGTTGGGCGTAGAAGGGGAAGGTGAGGGCGATCAGGGCCAGACCCCAGGCCGGCCGCAGCGCTATCAACCCCACCAGCAACAGGAGCGCCGGCAGGTAGACAAAAAAGGAAGGGGCGACATAGAACAGTGAAGCCGCCGCCAGGGTCAGACCAAGCTGGGAGTGGTCGCCCAGGCGGCGGTAGAGACCGGCCGCCTGTTGCCCCCAGGTGAGCCAGCCGACCACAGCCGTTAACGCACCCAGAGCCAGGATAAAAAGCCATTGCTGGCGGTCGCTCCAACGCTGGAAGCGGGCGGCCCAGCGCGGTTGGCCGGGCCATCCCCCCGTTTGTCTGATGTGCCTCCCTGCCAGCGCCAGGCTGACCCCGGCCGTTGCGCCCAGGGCCCTGGCACGCACCCGATAGGCGGCATCTGGTGGGGCATAGCCGACGCTGAAGCCGTGCAAGGCCCATTGATCCCAGCCGCGCTCCGCCTCGATGACCGCTAGATGCTCGCCGGGCGGCAGGTTGCGCGCTACGGAGTGGATGGCGATGTAATCCTCCTGGGGATCGGGGGCATCCAATACCAGCATCGTCCCATACTCATCGTGGGGCAGGGCGTTGGCCGGCCAGCCGTCCACTGTGACGTAAAAACGGGCGCGGAAATCGGCTCGTCGCACGCGCAACCCCAGGTCGGTGCCCCAAAAGCGAAAGGTGACGCGGTCACGAGGCGCGCCGGGAGGAATCTGGCTGCTATCGGCCCCAAAGGTGGGCGAGAACTCCCAGCCGCCGGTGTAGGTTTGGGCCGGGGCGTGGTCGCTGGCCAGGTGAAAGCCGGGGTAAGCCACCTCCGGCCGGCGCGACCAGGCGCGAATAGCCTCGGCCACGGGCTGGTCGGCCAGAGCGAAACCCCAGCGCGGATCGTCAGGAGGGGCGGCCGGGGCCCAATTCTCCAGGAACATGATGCCCATCCAGGGCCACTCCTGACGGGCGCGGTTGAAGGCCTCGATAGTCCAGGCGGCCTGGGTGGTGCGGTCGACATTGCCCCAGATAGAGGGCGCGCCGGCCCAATCGGCCGGCAGGGCGTTCCAGCCCCAGTTGCCGGCCCAGATGGGGGTATAGGGGTCGCCGTGGCGCTCCATCACCTCACGCAACAAGATGGCGCGGTTGAAGTTGAGGCGCTCCAGAGATACGGCGCGCTCCAGGGGGTGGTCGTTGAAGCCATAGGGTTTGGCGGCGACGATATCGAAGGCTTCCGCCGCCCCCGCTTCGTATAGTGAGCTTAGATAAAGAGGGTCGGCCAGATGGAGGGTGTTGGTTTCGGCGGTGGGGGCCAGTGGGGCCAGGACGATGAAGGCGTGTGGGTCAGCAGCGCGAATGGCGGTCGCCGCTGCTGTCAACAAGGCGGCGTAATCCAGAGGGTTGACCTGACGCCCGCCCCAGTGCGAGGCCAGGTTGGGTTCGTCCCAAATGATATAGAAGTCGGTCGCTGTCTGGTAGCGGGCGGCAAAGGCCCCAGCCCAGGCGGCAAAGGCGGCCAGATCGGCCGGGGGGGCGTAGTTGGTGGCCGGGTCGCCGTCCAGCAGGGGGATCAGGCTCAGGCTATGGCGGGCGGCCGCCTGGAACCAGCTATCGGCTTGTTCCCAGTCGAAGGCCGGCCGGTAGGCGAAGCTTTGTTTGATGTAGGAGATACCGGCGGCGGCGATGGCAGCCAGGGCCTGGTCGCGTTCTGCCTCTGTTGAGTAGCGCTCCAGGTAGACGTTGACACCCCAGGCGACGCCGGCATGGGGGATAGGTTGAGGCAGGTCGGCCGGAATGCCCCGCGTCAGAAATTGTTGCCGCGCCCGGTTGACGCCCCAACCCAAGCCGGCCAGAATTGCCAGCAGCAGCCACAGCCAGAGGAAGAGACGATAAACGCCGGGGGGGCGTTTAGGGTCTAGGTTGGGACCACGGAAGGCACGGAACACACGGAAGAGGGTTTAACGGGGGGGCTGGGCTTGTTGCCACAAAGCGCGCACTTCTGGACTGAGCGAGTCCGCCACCTGGCGTGCCACCTCGTCGGAGATGAAAAGACGCAAGCCGCCAAAAACGGCCCGCACCGGATAGTAGGCAAACTCTTTATCGGAGTTGCCAGAACGACGCGCTGTCGCGTTTTGAAACTCCAGGGCGCTCAGATTGGGGTTGCGAAAATGAACCAGCCAGAAAGCGCCATACAGTGAGCGGCGCAACTCGTCGGGCAGGGCGTTGCCCAGGGCGCGTTTGGCGCTGCGCCCTAAGTTAAGCCCCAGAGTGCGCAACACCCCATCGCTCCAACGACGGGCGTGCTCCGGCGTCCGCAATTTGCCGGCGTGCTGGATGTGGTGATAGTAGCGTGTTAAGTGATCTGCCTGCGCCATGTGTCCTCGTTGACGTATTGATGTGATAGGCTATACTTATACCCTTGCATGTCCAGAGGGAAAGAACGCTGCTCTCGCAATTGGGAGCGCCTGGGCCATAGCCTACCTCTTCCCCGATGCGGCATGGATTATACCAGAACTTAACAGGCCGGGTGCAACCCGGTGAGATGGATGTCGAGGGTACGTATGTCTGATTGGAAGTTGGAAGCTGAATTGCGGACGGTGTCCGGCAAACAGGTGAGACAGTTGCGTCGCGATGGTTGGGTTCCGGCCGTGCTGTATGGCGTGAATGCGCCGGCCAATATCCAGCTAAATTTACGCTCTCTGACGAATGTGTTGCGCGCCGCCGGGCCGGATGTCACGCTGGCGCTGCAACTGGGCGACCGGGTGCATCAGGTCAGGCTGGGAGAAGTGCAGCGTCACCTCACCCGTGGGCATGTGACGCACGTGGACTTTTTGGAAGTGAACGCTTAAGCGGCCGGCCGCTGACGGGACACGCCGCCCGCTTCGGCGCACCCCGGCGTGTGTTTCGCGTCCAGGGGCGCGCCTATCTGTCATGTTCCAGGTTGTGATAAGCCTAAGGCCGGATTACCCGGCCTTTTTGTTTGGCGGTGTGCGCCGGTCGGGGTAGAGGGCGAGATGACGTCGCGTTGGGTGAGGTTTTTGGCTCTGGCTGTAATCGTGGCGGCCGGGGCGGCGTTGCGCCTGACCGGTCTCAACTGGGATGAGGATGAACATTACCACCCTGATGAACGTTACATCAGCTGGGTGGCCTCCACCATTGAATGGCCGACGGAGTGGAACGGGGCCTTGCATCCCCAGGACACCAGTTTCAACCCTTATTGGTGGCCGCCCGACGCCCGCAGCGCCGGTATTCTTGTCCCGCAAGGGGAACCGCGTGACTTTGCCTACGGCCATCTGCCCCTGTATCTGGGGGTGGCGGCCACCCGGCTGGTGGAGTTCCTGGCCCCCCGTTTACTCCTTCATCTGCCGCCCGACGCTTTTCTGGCGACGCATCTGCTGAACGGGCGCGGCGCGATTGAGTTTAACCATTTGACACTGGTGGGGCGCGCTCTGACCGCCTTGTTCGATTTGGGAACGGTCGTTGGGGTGTATATCTTGGGGCGGCAACTTTTTCGGCCGGCGGTAGGGTTGCTGGCGGCGGCTTTTCTGGCGCTGAATGGTATGCACATCCAGCTGGCACATTTTTTCACCAGCGACCCGTATCAAACGTTTTTTATTGTCGTCACGCTGGCGGCGTTGGTGTCGGCCGTGGGGGGGCGCACCTGGGCCCTGGGTGTGGCCGCCATCAGTCTGGGACTGGCGGTGGGGTCGAAGTTTGGCGCGATCTTTCTGATGCTGCCCCTGACGCTGGCGGTTTATTGGTGGGGCGCAGCGCGGGGGGTGTCAGGGCGGCGACGGTTGGCGGCGCTGGCGGGGTGTGGGGCGCTGGCGTTGGCAACGTTTGCCGTCACCAACCCTTTTGCCCTGCTCGATTTCACCTGTGAGGTGATCTCCCCGGCCGTCTCCTTTGGCCCCCTGCAGCTGCCGGCTATCAACTGGAAATCTTGCTACCTGATGAATATCGCCAAACAGAGCGGCATGGCCAGCGGAGAGCTGGACCTGGCCTTCACCCGTCAATATCTGGGAACCCTGCCGTTCCTCTACCATATTGACATGCAACTGCGCTGGGGCATGGGTGTACCGTTAGGGGTGTTGGCCTGGGGAGGCTTTGTCTGGGCGGGGGTGCGCGCCGGCCGGGGCTGGCGTTGGCAACGCCCCACTCTCAATGTCTGGGTGCGGCCGGCGCTGCGCCCAGAGTGGGTGGTATTGGCCTGGACGCTCCCCTTCTTCCTGTTTACAGGTGGGTTGTTGGTTAAGTTTATGCGCTACATGCAGCCCCTGACTCCGTTCTTGATGATATATGCCGCGGCCTGGGTGCTGAATTGGCGCTGGCGGCCGGCGCGTTGGGCGGCCGTGGCGCTGACGCTGGCCGCCACGGCCCTGTATGCCCTGGCCTTTGTCCAGCTCTATCGGCAACCTCACCCCTGGCTGGCCGCCTCCGCTTGGCTATATCAAAACGCACCCCCCGGCTCAACGGTTTTGAGCGAGCAGTGGGATCATCGCCTGCCCAGCGACCTGACGGTGGAGGGTCAGGCGTTCAGCGGGGGTATCTATCATCAGGATGTACTGACCTGGTTGACGGGGCCGGACGAGCAGGATACGCCGGCCAAGCTGCAAACCAATCTGGCGCGACTGGCGGAAGCGGATTATGTGATTGTGGCTTCTAATCGCGTCTACGGCGTGACGCCGCTGCTGCCAGAGCGATATCCCCTTTCCAGCCGTGTCTACCCGTTGCTATTCAATGGGGAGCTGGGGTATGAGCTGGCGTATGTCAACAGCCGGGGGCCGAACCTGGGGGGGTATTGGTTGAAACCGGATACTTTCGGCCGGCCGGGCCTGACGCCGCCGGCCGGTGTGGCCGACTATCTGGCCGGCCGGCCAGGTCTGACGTGGGGCTTTGCCGATGAGAGCTTCACCGTTTACGATCAACCCCTGGTGATGATCTTCCGCAATGAGGAGCGCCTGCCGGCCGGGGTGATGTTCGATTTGATCACAGCCGATATCGACGGCTAAAGCAACATCTATATATCCTGGCGTGCCCATTCGGACGCCGCTGCCATGAGGGGTACCATGCAACGATTTTTGCTCTGGCTGATCACGCTGGCCATGCCCTTTTTCCTGGGCTTTTCCGTCATTACCCTGGTCATCCATCCGGCGTATCCCCGCTATGAATACGCCAAACCCAATTTCCCGCCTGATCCTTTTGGCTTCACTCAGGAGCAGCGGCTGGCTATCGCCCTGATTTCGGTGGATTATCTGGAACGCTGGGATGCGCCAGAAGATGTCATCCATCTGCTCAGCGAGCAGACGTTGCCGGGCAGCGACGCGCCCCTGTATAACGCCCGGGAGATTGAGCACATGCTGGATGTCAAGCGGGTGACAGATGCTATTCGGATCAGCGCGCTGGTGGCCGCCGGGGTGGTCTTGGGTGGTCTGGCGTGGCTGCTCATCCAGCCGACGCGGCGCGCCACGGGCTACCTCGCCATCTGGCGTGGGGGGCTGTTGACAGTCAGCCTGTTGGTCGCCATTGCCGGCTTCATTGTGCTGGCCTGGCCCATCTTCTTTGTGCAGTTCCACGAGCTGCTTTTCCCACCCGGCACCTGGACTTTTAACCTGAGTGATGCTTTGATTCGCCTGCACCCGGAGAAGTTTTTCTTCGATGTGGGGGTGATCATGAGCCTGGGAACGTTGCTGGCGGGGCTGGTGACGGCCGGGCTGGGATATGTTCTCGGCCGGCGCGCCGGTTGAAGTAGCTCAGCCCAACTCCACCCGTATCAGCGAGACGCAACGCGCCAGCGCCTGGCGCACCACCTCTGTTTCTGGGTGGCGGAAGATGACGAACCCTTCCCCTTCATAGCTGACTGAGGCGGGCTGGCCCAACTGCGGCAGCCGTACATCGCACACCAGCCAGCCCAGTTCGCGGTCGGCCTGTTCCAGGCCGTGGATGGCGCGCACCCGCCCTTGACCCTGACCGCGCAGGAAAGCGGCCCCGGCGGCGTATTGGCGTTCAGGAATGTCGAAAGCGCCATAGACCATCAGGCGCACCCAGGCAGCTACCGCGTCGATGTTGTGGGCGCGGGAGATGAGGGTCATGATTTGCGCCCCTGGCGGCCGGGCGGCAATCTCGGAAACGGCCAGGCTGCCATCCGGCCGACGGAACCACTCCATGTGGGTCAGGCCCGTTTCCATGCCCAACACCTGCAGGACTTGCCGCCCCACCTGTCGCACATCGTCGTAGGCCGGGCTGTCCACCTCACGCGGCAACAGAACGGCCCATTGAATCCAGGGGTTGCGCATAGCATCCAGCGGGGTAGGGATGTAGTGGGTCAGGGAGTGCCACACCGGCCGACCGTTGATGGAGACGGTCTCGAAGGAATGCTCCTCGCCGGTCATGAACTCTTCCACAATTGCTTCCTGCTCCGGCCGGGGGGCAACAGCGCGCAGCGCCTGGGCCAACGCGCCGGGGTTTTCGATCTGATAGGTAGTCTGCGCCCCGGCCCCGGCGATGGGTTTTAAGACCAGGGGATAGCCCACTGCCTCGGCAAAGGCCCACGCTTCGGCCTCGGAGCGCACCCGTTGATGGCGGGCGCAAGGCAGGCCGGCCGCCCGCAGTAGCTCCTTCATACGCGCTTTGTCGCGAAAGTTGTGCGTTGCTGCCACCCCCATACCGGGGATACCCAATTGCTCGCGGACTTCAGCCAGCTGCACCTGGATTTGTTCCATAGCTCCCAACAGGCGGTCGATGGGGCCAAGCTGGCGCGCCAGCTGTTGGGCAGCCAGGGCAATCTGGCCGGTGTCCAGGGCGTTGTCCACCCGCCAATGGGCGGCAATGCGCGCCTGAATGTGAGGGGCCAGCCGTTCCTGCGGTTCCTGGCTGATCAGGCCAAAGCGCAAATCGGGCATCTGGGCAGCGGCTTCGATGAAGCGCACCGCATTTTCGGAGAAAAAGGGGGTCACGAGCACAACACAGGGCATGGATGTTGCTCCTCTTACTGTTTAGGCGTCAGGGGTAAAAAGAGGTGGCCGGCCGGCACGCTGGTGACGGTGACGCTGGCGGTCAGAGGGATGGGCGCCAGCGCGCCGTCCATCGTCGGCTGGAGCGACACGATGTTGGTCAGGTCGGTTCCGAAGGGTACGCCGGGCAGCAGGCTGGCCTCGTAGGTAATCGTCCACTGGTCGCTGTCATTGAAAGTCAGCGGCGGGAAGGTGTAGATCAGACCGCCCGTGACAGGATCGTACAGATAAGGGGCCGGCACACCGTTGAGCAAAATGGAGTCCGGCAACAGGCTGAGGCCGGTCGGCAGGGTATCGGTCAACTGCTCGGTGACCGTGTGCAGGCCGGGATGGCTGTAAGTGCGTTGCAGGGTAAAAGTGACACGCCCGCCAACGCTGATGGTGGCTTGATCCACCTGTTTGGTTACCACAACCCCGTAAGGCAAGGGGGGATAGACGGTGATGAGCGCCGTCGCGCTGGCTGTCAGGGGTTGGGTGGCCTCTGGCAGGTGGAGGGTGGTAACGACCGTGTTGCTGAGCACAATTCCCTGGGTGACTTCAGCCGTGATCTGTACCTGGTACTGAAGTTGCAGTTGGTCATGGTCGCTGAAGGCGGCCGAGGCGATCTGGTAGTGCAAGGCGTGGCTCGCCGGATCATAAAGGTGCGGGGCCGGCGCGCCATTCAAAACAATCGTATCGGTTAACACACGCAGCCCGGCCGGCAGGCTGTCGGTCAAGATTTCGGTGAAGCTGTGGTCGCCGGTGTAGGTCAGGTCGCGGGTGATGAAGTAGGCCAGGGTGTCGCCGGCATAGCGGGCCGGGCTGGCAGCAACTTTGGTCAGACTGACGGCCGGCGGCGCAATGACCTGGAGCGCCGCGCTACTGCTGGCTGATGCCGGCTCATACCCCTCTACAGTGGAGAGGCTTTCGGCCATATTGACCAGGGTTTCCCCCACCGTGGTGATCTCGTCGACCAATGCCTGGTAGGTGATGGTGTAGATGTGGCTGTCGCTGAAGGGGACGGCCGACCAGGTGTAAGCCAGTTGCCCACTGTTGGCGTCGTACAAATAGGGGGCTGGCGCGCCGTTGAGGGTCAGGGTGGGTGTCAGGATAGTCAGGCCGGCCGGCAGCACGTCGTGAATTGTCTCGGTCAAGGTGTACGCGCCGGTCAGGCTTAGGGTGCGCGTCAGGTGGAAGGTTACGTTGCCGCCGGGGTGCATGGCGGCCGGGGTGACACTTTTGGTCAGAGCCACCAGGGGGGCGGCCGGTGGGGTCGGGGTGCAGTTGGTGCACACCAGTGACCAATCCTGGTCGGTGCTATCCCCGATGCCCGGCACGCCATCGGAATTGAGATTGCTGGCGCGGATGCGCACCACCACTGGCGCCGGGTCGGCTGGCAAAAAGATTCCCTCGGTGTTGTTGCGGTAGTCAGCCTCGCCTCCCGGCAGCGACCAGCCATCCAGCCCAAAGGCGTTGCCAGCGAAGGTCAGGCCATCCTGTTCCACGATCAAGTCGAGGTCGTTGTTCCAGGCGGGGGTGCTGCCGCCCAGACCGTGTCCGGGGGCGTCTGTCCAGACCAACATCCAGCGCATGGGCGCGCCGGGGTCGACCGGATACACGGTGTGCGACCACTCGTCGCCGGTGTCGTCGAACAAGGTAGTTTGATCCCAATAGAGGATGGGCCAGGTTGGGTCGACGACCGCTTCCAGATTGAAGCGCCCCCAACCTTGCTGGCTGTCAAAAGGATGGCCCATGACATTGCCATCCGCATCCAGGTGGCCGGCCAGATCGTGCGCCCCCACCAGCAGCGCCGCTTTGATTAGGGCCGGGCTGGGGGAAACGCCGGTCAGGGCGCGATAATATTCGATGAACAACGCCACCCCGCCCGATACATGCGGGGACGCCATGCTTGTGCCACACAACAGCCCGTAGCCGGTGGCGCTGAAGGTGGAGTCCACCGAACAGCCGGGAGCGACGAGGTGGGGGATGGTGCGCCCATCCAGCGCCGGGCCGTGGGCCGAGTTGGAGGAGAGGTCATCGATTTGCAAAATTTGCTGGCCGGCTCCGGTTTGCATTTTGGTGGAGCCGACGGTGATGATATTTTTGGCTTCATCCGGCGTTCCCTGGGTGCTGACACCCCCATAGCCGTTCATGAAAGAGAGAACGAAGGTCAAGGCCTGGTTGCCGGGCATGGCCGGGTCGGCGTCGCGCACGCCAATATCCACTTGCAGGGTATCGTTGTCGTATCCCTGGGGAGAACCAGATGGCCCCCAACTGTTGCCCGACAGAGACGCGCCGTTGCGATAGGAATCGGTCATCAGCAGCAACATGCCGCCGGGTTGCAGGTAGAAGGGGGAGTAAACCTGCTCCACCAGCGAAGCCCCCGGCGCAACTCCCTGACCGCGATAAAAGCCCAGGCCATCCTGCACGCCAGAGGAGGCATCGGCTGCCATGATGCCGGCGGTGTGGGTTCCGTGGGTGCTGACGGCCGCGCCGCCGCAGGTTGTTCCAACGCAGTTGACCAGGCGCAGGAGCAGGTCAGGATGGGTGTTGTAGATGCCGGAATCGACATTGGCAATGCGCACCCCGGCCCCGCTAAGGCCCACCTCTGCCAGCCAGTCGAAATAACCGGGGTAAGCCAGATTGGAGCCATTGACGTTGTTGACATTGACCTGGTTTGCCATTTCCCCGCGCAAACCGCCATCGTTGGGAGCAGGTTGCAGCGAGTAGAGGCCAGGAATTTGGGCTGCCAGGGGCAGCTGCTCCGCCGACAGGGCGACGCTGGCGATAGCCCACTGCTCGTTGAGGTTGACCAGGGTGACTTCGTTGCGGCTCAGGTCGGCCAGGGCTTGTTGCACGGCCGCCACATCTGCCCCCCCGTAGATGAGGGCACGCCAGGCCGAAGCCTCGGCTGCCCCATCGCGATAGCGGGGCAACAGGCGATACTCCGGGCTGAACCAGCTGGTGCCGTAAATGAAGCCGGCCGTCTCCAATTTGGCCACCTGGGAGAGTTCACCCCAGACGACATAAGTGAAGGGATGGAGGTATTGCACGATTTGCAGGCCGGCCGCTTCCAGCTGCGCCAGCCAGTCGGCCTGGGGCGGGCCAATCAGCTGCACCAGGGAATAATCTACTTTAGCCTGGGGCTGGATCGGCCAGTCGGGCGGCAGGGAGAGGGGGGCCTGGATATCGACCGGCCGCTCTCCTAGCTGAAGGGCAAAGGGATCAGGGAAGAGGTCATGGGGTAAGGCGCGGCTTTGGAAATCGGCGTAGACCTCCTGGGGTAGCACCCACCACACAAAAGCGCCGTAATCCACGCTGTAGAGGGGCGTGATGGGGCCGGCCGGAAGGGCGTCAGCCGGGGCGAGTCGCACCCCCAGCAGTTGGGGGGTATCGGCGGCGACCGGGGCCGGCCGGCCCGGCAGCGACGCCCCCATGTGCACGCTGGCCGTCAGGCCAACAAAAATCGCCAGATAAAGAAGCCACCGTAAGCGCAGGGTTAGCTGTTGCATCATAAGGCCTTTGGACGGGATGATCATCAATCACCACGCATTGTACCTTACACGGGCCGGACCCTCCACTCTTTCGCACAAGATAGCACATAAAATACATAGGTCAGCCATGCGCCTTATGTTATACTGTTGAGTAGTTGCGCCGCAGTGGGCGTTTTCTTCCATACCAGAGTAGCCGCGGTATCCTTATCGGGCTTGCTATGTTTTCCGTCTATGTTTTCCATCACCAACCCGACGCCTCCTCTTTGTGGTCCCCAGGGAGTGGATCATGTCCCAAGTAGCTACACGTACACTGGATGAACGTTTTTGGGCTGATTGGGCCAGGCTACAAGCTGATTTGGCGCAGCGCGCCCCTACACCGGCCGACCGGCCGGCATTGGAGGAGGCCCTGTTGGTCTTACTGCACGTCCGCGAGGCGCATTGGACATTGCGCCGGTCAAAGACACTGGCCGGGGCCGGCGCGATCATTGGGCTGGCGGTGGACAAAGGAGCAGCCGGGGCGAGCGCTGTCTATGTCTTGCGACGGGATGGGGAGGTGCAATTGGGCTGGCCGGGTGACCCCGGCCGGCCGATAATCAGCCAGCGCCTGCCGGCCGTTCCTTCAGGCAAAATCCTGGGGCTGGCGACTTACCGCAGCTATTGGGGTGGTTTGCAGGCGGGCGTGGTGAGGTTGGAGGAGGGGCAGGCGTACCTCTACGATATTTTGGTCGATGGTACGCGGTTGGGAACCCGCGGCTACGAGCTGCGGCGACAGGCCGTTCCCCTGGCTGAACAGGCTCATTTGCCCCTCTGGCCCCAATGGGTGGGTGATTACCCGACTTACCGTTTGATGGTGCAGGTGGAGGCTCCGCTAACCGGTGGCCCCCGACGTTATTACCTTGTGGCTCAAGGACTGGCCCTGGCAACCCAGGATAGAAAGTGGGAGATTCCCTTTTATCCCCAGGCGGTGATTGGAGACGAACAAGCGATTTTCATCGCCGGCCGCTATCAGGGGGTTGTACGGCTAGACCCCTCTTTGAAACCGGTGGCAGGGTGGATTGGCAAGGTTCCGGGCAGCATCACGGCGCTGGCGTGTTATAAGGGGGAGGGCGACCAGCCGTGGTTGCTGGTCGCATCCGAGGAAGGGTATCTCTATACGCTCGATTATGCCACGGGAAAGCTGCTGGGCCAGACCAATTTGCCGGCGACGCCCTACAGCCTGGCAGTGGGCGACCTGGAAGGTGACGGCCGGCCGGAGGCGCTGATTGGTTTTCACGATGGTCGGCTGGCCATTTACACCCCTCCACGGCCGGCGCCCTCAGCGATAACTATCGACGGGGCGTGCGATCAGGCGTTGCGGTGGGCCTTGCAAACCGGCCCCACCCCGGCCGATGTCATCTTAGGTTGGGTGGCGCAAAGGCGGCCGCGACTGGTGCTGGAAGCGCTACGACGCTGGCCGACGCTGACCGACCAGCCATTGGCTGAGGTGTGGGAACGTTTGTTGCGTCAGACGTCGAGCCGGGACGTGGAGTTTATCCTGGCTTATTACAATCAAAACCCACCCAATGCTGCTCTGGTGAAAGATTTGACCGGCTATTTGCGTTCTGTGGCGACTGAGTTACCCCCGGCCATCTGGCGTCAGCTCAGCCGTTTGCCCAATGCCGCGGATCGAATGCCCCCCGCCGACCCCAAAACACAGCGATTTACACAATGGATTGACGCCCAACAGGGCGTGCGCCTGATTCGGCGCTGCGCCTTGTCGGCTCCGGTCACAGCCATGGCGGTTCAGCCGGCGGCTGGCGCCCTGGGAACAGTCTGGCTGTCCACCCAGGAGGGCCAACTGTGGGTAGTCGACCTGGCGCAGCGGCAGGTAAGTTTGCCGGCCCGCTTGCCCTCCCCGTTGGTCGCCTTGATGCCAGCTGCGGCCAACGTCCATGCTGTCTGGGGGTTGACGGCCGATGGGTCTTTGGTGACCTATCGCGCTGACGTATCGACTCCCCCTCAGCAAACTGCGCTGCCAACCCCTCTGATGTGCGCTGGCTGGACTTTGTCCGAGGCCGGCGGGCGTTTGCTGGTGGGCGGGGATGGCGGCGTTTGCCTGGTGGATGATGCTGCCGGCCGGCCTGATTGGTTGCTGACCGATGGCGGCGCACGTCACAGTTGTTGGGTGGCAGACGCCAACGGAAAAGCCTATCTTGCCCTGGCCGAACCGGCCGCTTCCCACTTCACCTTGCGTTGCCTGGCCGACCAACACACCATTCAGGTTGACTTGCCGGCCCCCCTGTTGCGGCTCGTGGCCTGGCCGCTGGCTGGCCAGCAGCGGTTGCCTCTGGTGGTGTGCGCCGATCAACAAATCTATCTGTTTGACTTGAACGGCGAGCTCAGGTGGCAACGCTCACCGGAGGTTTCTGGCTTGCTTTTATCTCCTACACCAGCTATCGACCAGCGACAGCCCGGCCTGGCGCCGGCCGCGACTTTTTTTGATCTCACCGGCAACCACGAGAATGAGTTGTGGGTCACGGCGGATGAGCGGGTGGTGGTGTATGCAACCGATGGTGAGCGCCGGGGGGAGTACTGTCTGGAGACAGCCATCCGCTATTTGGCTGTTGTTCCCCTGGAGCGCGTTGATGATAGGATCAAGCTGAGATTGGTGGTGGTTTCTGCCCACCACGAGTTGCAGCTTTTTGAGGTGCTGCATGACCCTGCCCAAAGAGAGGAGCAAACCCAACGCCTTTTAGCCGAGCTGGAGGTTTTGGCGGGGCCGGCCGACCCGGTGACCTATTGGCAGGCTGAAATCAGCAGCGGCCGGATCGGCTATCGGGTGGAGATGGCTTTAAGTCGCCTGGCAGCCCTGGCCCATGAGGGGAAGGCCGATAGTGCGCACCGCGCCCAACACGTTTTAACCACGCTGGACCTCCCGGCCGACGCCCCCACCGACCAGCACGTAAGCCTGGCGCACGCCTTGGTGCGCCTTGCCGCCCGTGCCATTGCCCAGGATGAGAATGCCCACGCGGCCCTCCAGCGCGTCCTGACGATTCGGGAGCAATACCCGCGCCTGCATCAGTCTCTGGCCTTGCAGGTGGACAGGTTAGCCCCTGACCACCTGCCCCGGCCGCTTTCGCCTACCTGGCTGAAAACGTTGAAAGCGCTGGTGTGCGACGACCCGGTCACCACTCACGGTTACACCTGCATCATCACCAGCGTGGTATTCGACGAGAAACAATCCGATCCTGCCTGGTGGGATGTCTTGCGCGCCTTGACCGGCGCTGAAGCGACCACCCTAGCTTATGCGGCGGCGCGCCGCGCTGTGGCCCACCGCTTATTGGATGGTTTTCGCGCCTCGCCTTGCCAGGGGTGGCATTTCATGCACCGACTGTTTGAAGGAGGCATCCATCCCCGTGTGTTGCAATCTTTCGATCCCCGCTCTGCTCCCCGTTTGACCAGTCGCCCCCGGGAACAGGAATTGTTCAAGGCTGTAGAAGCTTTTATGCTCGACCCCATGCCGGAACGGTTGCAAGCGCTGACAGCGTGTCTGAAGGAGGTGGGGCCAGATTTGTTGACTGAACCGTGCGCCCGCTTTTACTTTGATCTGGCCTCCCTGGCCCCTTTCGAGAAGCATGATGACCTGGAGGCTTTCTTCCTCGGCGGCGCATGGTCAGAGCATTTTGGGCGATATTTGGGCGCTGGCGCGAATGAGGACAACCTGTTGGCGCGCATCACACCGGAACTGGAAAAAGTGCTGTTGTTGTTGCGGCGAGGGCTGGAGGAGGTGCATGGCAGTTCCTCAGAAGAGAAACGTCTGGATCGTTTGCGCGTTTTGGCT
Organism: Anaerolineae bacterium; assembly: GCA_034435495.1. Taxonomy (GTDB): domain Bacteria; phylum Chloroflexota; class Anaerolineae; order Promineifilales; family Promineifilaceae; genus DAOTXO01. The sequence continues at coordinate 12,066 of DAOTXO010000092.1, read as the reverse complement.
TCTGAGGTGGAGTTGGCCGGCCACAGTTTGAAGGCCCGATCGGGAGAGGCGCGGGCGGCCGGCCATTACGCCACGGCTGCCTGGCTGGCTTATCTGGAGCATTTGCTCACCCAGTGGAGTCGGCAAACTGGCTTATTGGGGCGTTGGATTTATGCCCTGAGCAACGATTTTATTTTTAAGCTGGAGCTGGCTGATCTCCGTTTTCGTAATGAAGAGTTACACGCTTCATTTAATCTCATGAATGTCGGTCTGGCGACAGGCGCTAATTTGAGATGGGAAGTGTGTCAGTTGCAGGTAGAAGGGAACTATTACGCCGGCGAGTGGGAGCCGGCCTGGGTGGATCCGGGGCCTAATTTGGAGGCCCACAAACGCCTGACAGGTCAGCTGCGTTTTGTGCTGCCCCCTTCCATCTCGGCAACCAGCGCCACGTTGCGAGTCGAAATCTCCTACATTCAAGAAAGCCGACGGCGCAAACAGGCCACCGTGGTTGTCACCCTGCCCACCCAGCGTGAAGCTATCGACTATGCCCGCCTCTTTCCGGCTGCCTGGAAGGAGCATAGCGCCGCCATGCGTCATAAGCTACGCCAGCCTGGGTGCATCCTGTTGGTGGAGTTGGATCGCACGGCGCGCCGCCCTTTCTTAGAGACGTTTCGGGCTGAAGCCCCGGCCGGCATTTCTCAGATTGTCAATTTGCGGCAACTGTACAGCCAGTTGCGTAGCGCCACCACCTATGAGGGACGCCCCACCCAACTGCGGGCTGAGGACATTCACCATGAATTGGCCCGCCTGGTAACTGATTCACCAACATCGGGGCATTGGGGAGCGGATTATCGCCGCCACTTCCGTCAGGCGCTGCAAGCGCCGCATCAAGCCATCACCACTTTGATCCTGGATCGTTTTGATTACCTGGTGCTCAAGCTGTTGACCGATGAGCATGGGCGAGAAGCGCTGGCCGAGGCGTTGGACTTTTGGATTGAACTGGCGCAAAACAACCAGGTACGGCTGATCTTGGGTGGTTCTTTTCTGACAGAAAGCATCTTGCGCGCCTGTTACCCCGACTTTATGGCGCTGTGTGAGGTGGTGCGGCCGAACTATTTGCCGCTCAATCCGGCCGGCCGACGCGAAGCTCACGCCTTTCTGGAGCAGCGCCTTCAGACCACAGGCCTGGATGTCTGGTTGGGGCGGTTCAAGCAACCGGTGGATAGTGTCGGTCTGGCTCAGTTGTGCGGTTACAACCTGTTGTTCATGCGTATGCTGGCGCTGCCGGGGCTGGAACAGGCGCGACGCGAAGCAGAAGATCCAACCCTCAAGCGTGATCTGTCAACCATCACCCTGACCCAATATCTGCTGGAATATGGCCATGAATTGAACTTTTTCCGTATGACATGGGTGTGGTTCGATTTCTATGATAAGCTCGCCCTGAGTCTGTTGGCCCAGGCGGAATTCTCTGTGGAAAAACAAAGCTGGCTGGAAAACCTGGATGGCATGACCTTGACCCGGCCCTATTTCCCCGGCACGCCTCGTGGTCGCAGTCGCCGCGCTGAGGCGCAGGCTGGCGACATCTTAACTCCCCGCTTGATCGATAAAGTACGCTCCAGCCGCCACTTTCATGCCGATGACCTCTGGCTCAGCGGTTTCACCAGCCGCCAGGTTGTTGCGTTTGGAGCGGGTGAACATGAACGCGTCGCCAATATGTTATGGCGTCTATTGCGGGTGAAGGATCAGGAGGCGCGCTTGTCCCGCCTGGCGGGGGAAAATACGTTGGTTGAGCGGTCGGCCGGTCGCGAGCTGGGCAAACTCTACATCTGGCGCATTCCCCTGTGGCGTGAATTTTTTGTGCGCAACCAGCTGGTGGCGCACCTGGTTCGAGCAGCCTTGCGCGGAGAAGCGGAGTGGTATCCCCGTGAATTACATCTGCATAGCCGCACTCGCCAGCCACTTTACGAGGTGCAACCAGATGTGCAGCCCGTTTACCGCGCCATTCCGTTAGAGGATTGGCCGCAGCTGGACGACGCCTTTGGCGATGATCGTGAAGAACGGTATTGGGGCCTCAACTTTTTGGGCCTGGGGGGACAACGCGTAGCGCAATGGGGCGATATCCTGGCCCTGGTTAACAACTTATTGAGTTTTGCCCGCCCCGACCAGACGGTGGGTGATGCCGAGGTGCGCACTCTTTTTGAACATTTCAATCGCGCTCTTGCTGTTCAACCCGCCCCGGCCCGACTCTACGGCAATTTGCACCATCGTTTGACGGCCTGGGGTAGGCGGTCGGCTGGCTGGCAGGTGACCAAACTGGGCGATCACATCCTGCCTGGCCTGCGTCCGTATTTCTTAACTGGCGTCATTCCCAATGGCGCCGCCTGGAGCAGAGAGGATGTGGGTGAACTCAACCAACAAGTGGCCGCTTTCTGGAAGGCTGTGCCCCAGACCTATGAACCTGAGAATGAGACTGATAAGCGCGAAACGCGCCCCGAGGTGACCATTCTGATCGCTCCCCAGGGAGCAACGCAGCTACGGCAGAAGTTGGAGCAGGTGGGGCTGGGACCTTCAGTACGTTACGTCGTGCTGGATAAGGGCGACCTGGCTGAAATTTTAACTGCTCCCCTGCCCAGCCGTCATCTGGTGCGCCTGTGCCAGCGCCAGGTGGGCCGGGCGACCTTGTCGCTCTACCAGAGTCGCGGCCCGCTGGCCCCAGGCTCCCAGTTGTTTGTGGGGCGCCAGGAGCAGTTGAAGCGCATCCTGGAACTGGTGGGGCGGACGCCGGCCCTGATCTTCGGCAGCCGGCGGATTGGCAAAACCTCGTTGCTGCGCCAGATTCAAGGAGACCTGGAACAACGCCAGGCCTTCTTGCCGCTCTAGATTGCCGGCAGCGGGGGCAAGGAAGTGACCTTATTCTTTGCCCAACTCCGTTTGGCCTTGCAACAGGCGGGTTATGGCGGCTATGCTGATAGGCTGGGGGAGGGTGAGTCAGGTTACACCAACTTACAAGAGGTGTTGGTGGACATGCGCCAGGCGGACACGCCCTTGCCGGTGTTATTATTGGATGAGGTGGATGACCTCTACCGGCTGGATCGTCAGCAAGGGGAGCGTCTATTTCAGCTCTTGCGCAATCTGACCCAACACACTCCGCCGTTGTGCGGCCTGGTGATGACCGGCTATCGCCAGATTTACTTCCGCCAGCATGACCAGGCATCTGTCTTCTTCAACTTTGGTGAGCCTTTCTTTCTGCGCGAGGTGGCCGATTCTGAGCTGATCCGGCTGATCGACCTGCTCAAAGCGTATGAGGTGGAGTTCTACAACCAGACAGATGCCCAGGCTCTGCTGTTAGAGGGGACTTATCGCATTCCCTACCTGATGCAAACGGCCTGTCTCCATCTGTTGCGTCGTCTGGATGGCCCGGCGCGCGCCCACCCCAATCGCATTGATTTGGAAGATGTAGAAATTGTGCTGGCCGGCCAGGTGGATGAAGAGTTGATGGACGATCTCATCCGTAAAATCCTGGTTGAGGATGATGCTGCCTCGTCATCCCGGTTACAGGTCAAGCTGCGCATTTTGTTATATGCCCTGGTGTTGGGTAAATATGGGCACACCCTGGAACAGGACGCGCTTTTCCGCCCCCTGGCCCCAGGTGATCGCACCTTCACGACCGAAGCAGCGCTGCGCTATTTGCGCATTTGGGCGGATCCCATCTCGTGGACCTATGAAGAAACAGATGGTATGTTGCAAGAGTTGCGCATGACGCTGGCTATTGGAGTGGAGGACGGACAGCAGGAACGGCGTTACTACTTCGCCCAGGATATTGTCCCACGTCTTTTGTATCGCTATTACCAACGCGCCGGGCGGGGTAGTTTGATTGATGATCTGGCGTATGATCTGAAGCTATATCGTGCTATAAGCCAGTCATAACCGGTGTATGATGGTTGTGAGATTGGGAGGAGGGTAACGATGATATTTCCAGTCGGCCGGCCGCTTGAATTTCCCCAGGATGAGCAGTGGGTTATCCCCCGTTACGTGCGCCCCCTGGAGCAACTGGAGGCAACGCCGTTGCAGGAGCGTGCATTTGTGCGCCAGCTGTTAGAGGGCCAGGATTGGTATGGCTTACTGTCAGCCGAGGGAACGGGCAAGACGACCTTCTTGAACAGCATCCAGGCCCATTTGCGCCAAGACGCTTCCTGGTTGAGCTTGAAGTTCCCCTTGGGGCTTTATCCAACGACAGGAAGCGTCAACGCGCTGTTGCAAGCCATGGATGACCTCCTCCGCTCCCATTTACCGGCCACGGCCGGTGAATGGGGTGTCATGGTTTCCCCTCTGCTAGAGTTTGTTCCTCGTTTACGCGCGCTGGCGCAGGTAGCCGGCCGGCGTTTGTTGCTCTTACTGGATGATTTCCACAAACTGGATGCTGAAGTTGCTCTGAGTCTCTCGGCCCAACTGAAACATTTGCACAACCAGGCGGCCGGCAAGGTGATCTGCCTGATCGCCGGCGATAGCGACTTGCAAACAACCCGCCAGGATCACTCTCCTCTACGTGGGATTGTCAAGCTGTACACCCTGTTAGATTGGAGTCCGGCCGAGGTGCAGGAGCGTTGTCTACCCCTCTTAAACCGTGCAGGGGTGGTGTTTCAAGATCGGGCCGCAGGGCAAGAATACGGGCAGCAGACCAATGGTTACCCGGCTTTGTGCTGGGCCCTGGCGGAACAACTTCATGCTTCACCTGCTCCTGTTTCGACTGACGTAGTCCAGCAAGCTGTACAAACCTTACAGAATCAGGATAAACTGCCCTGGTTGAAAGCAGCGCGCCGCCGCCTGGAGCGCGACCGTGACGCCTTTGGGCTGTACGCCCTGACCCGTTTGCAGCAAGGTGAATCTGTGCGCTGGGGTCAGGCCGGCGTGGAGGCGCTCTTTTTGAAAGGCGTTGTGGGTTTCGAGGAGCGTCAGGGGGTGTGGCGCAATCCAGTCACACGCGGCTTTTTCGCCAACCTACCTCAGGCAGAACGATTGCCGCCCCGCCTGCGCGCCACCGGCGTCATTCATGTCACGCTGGTAGTGAACCTGCGCCATTTCGTTGTTCAGGAGGACAAGGCGTCCTTCGATCACGCCCGTGGCAGCGGCGCTTATGAGGCGGCGCTGGCAGGTCTAGAGAAGCACATAGCGGCCGGGGTGGCCGAGGGAGCGTCCGAAGCTATTTTTTACCCGTTTGACCCCCAACGTAAGCTCCAGAGCATCGCCTCGGACCTGAACATTGTGCGTTTTGAGGCGGCGCACACAGCCTTTGCCCACATCTACAAGTTACGCGAGGGACACCCCTTTCAACCTTCCTCCACCTTAAACACCCGCCTGCTGGATGGTGACGCTGCCCTGAAACAAACTTATGCAAATGCCTTGCAGGAGGAGTGGACCAAATGGCGGGGTAAAAGTATCCAGTTAACCCGCGATGGTCTGGTGTTGGTGCGCCTGGAACGTGACTGTTGGGAGGAGGATTTGGTGCAGGTGTTGCGTAAGGTGACACAGTTGGAGGCTGATCCAGCCAGGCCAATTCATCATGCGGCGGAAACGCCTGCCCCAGCGGCGGCCGTCCCTGGCGAAGATGAAGAACGGCTTCGTAGCCAGCAGATTTTAGAGCTGAATCGCCAGTTGGATCGCTCAATTCAGTGGGAATTTGCTATGGCCCTGGTGGAGATGTTTATCACCCACTCGCTTGAATACCGGGATGGTTTTTACTCTTGGCCGCGTTCTCCTTCTTCCGAGTTGTCTTATGCGCCTGATAGCGCGGCGATCCGTTTCACTCCTGGGGGCACAACTGGAACATCGCGCTCTGGTCAAGCAGTAGCTCTCTACCCCCTTTATGATCGTTATGTCACCTTTGTCATGACCAAACTTTGTATCTGTGAAAGCGCGGACGATGGGAGTGTTAACCCTCAAATCGTTCGCTGGGAAACACTGCGGGCTAATCCCAAATATGGCGTCGAGGTGCATGGTCTGCTGGAGGGCGTGCTGGTTGGGAGAGGTGAAGCTGAAGGTTTCCCAGCAGTTAAAAAGCGAGATATCGAAACGCTACTCCAAAACGATCTTGCCAGTTGGGATACGGAGTTGTGTTTGCTCTCCCAAGACAATGGATTTGTCTACTATGACCAATGGCAACCGCAAGAACAGGAACAAGAGACGGCCTCAAATGACGACCCGGCTTGTCGTCGTTGTACAGCATGTAGTCGTAACGGGTCGCCGCGCATTCGTAAACTCCACTTTTCCAACCGCCCCAATATTGATTATCAGGATTACTGGTTGTGTATTTTATATGGTCTGGAGTATATCTTGAACTTACGCTTGCTGGCGCGCCTGGTGGCGCTTTCGACAACCCAGGATCTCTCCCGCATTGCCGATCTGGACGAAGATGGGGCGGATGATCCTGCCGCGATCAGGGATAAGGTGCAAGAATTGCGGCGGCGGGTGGATACCAATACCCGTTTGTTGGCTCATTTGCGAGATGTCACCACCCCCCTCTTCATCGCCCAGGCAGATTACGCCACCCGCAAATTTGACACCTTTATTAAAATGAGTGGGCTGGAAAGGAGTCTGGCTAACATTGAAGAAGACCTGAGGGCCATCAACACCTTTCTCCAACACCACGACGCTATGCTGTTTCGTCAATTGTCGGAAAATGAGCAACGACAAACAGCGCGTTTAGCCAAAGCTTTCTCATGGGCTGGCTTTGCCCTGGCTGTTTTGACCTATGCCTCTTTTATGGTTGATCTTGAAGAGGCGCGTCTCGGAAAGTGGTTGATAAATATTACCTTGCCCTGGTCGTGGCCTGATGTGGTAGCTGGCGTTGAGATAGGTGCTTTTGTTGCTTTGCTTGGGATTGCATACTATCTGCGGCGTGAGGTGCGCAAGGGGAATCACGCACAGGCGGAGCAACCCCCACCGGGTTTGTGGTAGCGGTTGGGTTCTGTCTGGCCGGGGTGGGATCCGCGGCTGGGGGTTGTCAGTCGCCGGCCGGTGGACAGAAGTATCGACTCGTAGGACAATTCATCAGCTACACCTTGATCCCTGGCGGCGAGATAGCATGATGACCATTTCTGTTCTACAGGCTAAACGCGTGGTGTTGGGGGTGACAGGCTCCGTTGCCTGTTACAAGGCGGCCGATCTGGCCTCGAAGTTGACGCAGGCCGGCGCGCTGGTGGATGTGATTCTCACCCATTCGGCCGAACGCTTTGTTACCCCGCTCACCTTTCGGTCTGTCACCGGCCGGCCGGTGTACATCGATCTGTGGGGCGAGGAAGCGCATGTGGTCCATGTGGGGTTAGGGGAAGCCGCTGATGTATTGCTGATCGCCCCGGCGACCGCCCACACCATCGCCAAACTGGCCGGCGGTCTGGCCGATAACCTGCTGACTGTGACAGCCCTGGCGGCGCGTGGCCCGTTGGTGGTAGCCCCGGCCATGGATGGGGGAATGTTCACCCATCCGGCGGTGCAGGCCAACTTGCTGGTGTTGCAGCAACGGGGCGTCACCCTTGTTGGCCCGGCCGAGGGGCGCATGGCTTCGGGTCTGTACGGGCCGGGGCGCTTGCCGGAGACGGCTGAGTTGATCGGCCATCTGCGACGTGTGGTGGGCCAACATGGGGCGTTGGCCGGCCGGCGAGTGTTGGTGACGGCCGGCCCTACCCAGGAACCTATCGATCCCGTGCGTTACCTCAGCAACCACTCCTCAGGCAAGCAGGGGGTGGCCCTGGCGCAGGCGGCTTTAGACCTGGGGGCCAGTGTGACGCTGGTCGCCGGCCCCATTCACCTGCCGTCTCCGGTGGGGGCTGAGCATGTCCCCGTCCAGACGGCGCACGAGATGCACGCTGCTGTCATGAGTCGGCTGGCTGAGACCGATGTGTTGATCATGGCGGCAGCGGTAGCCGACTTTCGCCCCCAGAACCCGGCGACTGAAAAAATTAAAAAGACCCGCTTTGGCGATGAAGGCCCCACCATTCCCCTGGCGCGCAATCTTGATATTCTCGGCGCTGTCTACAACTGGCGTCAGGCGGAACACCACTCCCTGGTCGTGGTGGGGTTTGCCGCCGAAACGAACGATGTGCTGGCCTATGGCCGGGATAAGTTGGAGCGCAAGGGGTTAGATTACATTGTGGTTAATGATGTCAGCGCACCCGATGCTGGTTTTGGGGTGGATACCAACCGTGCTACACTCTTGAGCGCGGTCGGGGCCACAGTGGAGCTGCCGCTGGCGGATAAAGAAGTCATGGCAGAACGCATCTTGCAACAGGTGTTACAACATCCTCTTTTGCGCTAGAATGGACGCCGGGCGTCATGTAGATTGTAATTTTCCCAGCCTATCCTGAATACGACATAGCGACTTGGGAGTCAGCTCCATGCCTCTCTGGCATGGGAGTGTGATGAGAGGAAAAAGGACCATCAGATAGCCTATGCCGTATATATCTGAAGTGACAATCCGCGACATGAACAATGGGCGCAAGATTGCCCGGGTGGGGCTTAATGGGTATCGGTCATTCACCCAGAGCCCGGCCGGCCAGCATAGTCGTCGCACCTTTCGCTTGCTGTGGAGCTTTACCCTGTTGGATGGCGATCTGCGCAAACTGTGCCTTTTCTGGGAGCGCAAGCTGCCTGTTCTATTATGTACGCCCAATGGACGCGAGGTGCCTGTCAAAGTGGTGGCCCTGCCCGCCAGCCATGACGCCTTCGGGTTGTTTGAGTTCCCCCACGCAGTCGTCCTACCCGTTCGTAGTAACGGCTTTAGCCGTCAGGATTGAACATCATGACACGCATTTTTGTCATGTTAGCTATCCTACCCGTTCGTAGTAACGGCTTTAGCCGTCAGGATTGAACATCATAACACGCATTTTTGTCATGTTAGCCTCTATTGTATTGTTCTTGGGGGTTGGCGCCGGCGCTTTTGGGGCGCATGGTTTGCGGCGCTACTTTGAACAATACCCCACGTATGCCGCCACCTACGAAACAGCCGTGCGCTACCATCTGTTACATGGGTTGGGCCTGCTGGCGATTGCCTGGGCCGCCGAGCGCTGGCCGGGCCTCTGGACTACCTGGGCCGGCTATGGAATTGTGTTGGGCGTGATTCTCTTCTCCGGCAGTTTGTATGCCCTGGTTTTCACTCGTTGGCGCTGGTTGGGCGCGATTACGCCTCTGGGGGGCGTTGCGTTTTTGCTAGGTTGGCTGTTTTTGCTGGTAGCCGCCTGGCAAAACAAGTGACAGGATTGTCTTCAGGACGCGAACCATGTCCAACATCTTGCGCATCCCCGAGTTAAAACCGATGGAAGTGGCGGCGTTACGGGCCAGTACGACACCCCCCATTTTGCTGGATGTGCGCGAGCCACATGAACACCAGTGGGCTTCCCTGGGAGACGGTGTTGTCACAGCCCCGCTCAGCCATCTGGCGGCGCAGGGCTTGCAAGCTTTGCCACTGGAAGCGCGTGACCCACAAGCCCACCTGATTATCTTTTGCCATCACGGAGTGCGTAGCGCCCAGGTGGTGCTATGGCTGCGCCAGCAGGGTTGGAACCAGGTGTACAATTTGCAAGGTGGGATCGACGCCTGGGCTTCAGATATCGATGCGTCAGTAGGACGGTATTAAAATCGTAGTTGGGCATGTTCGATGAAGCCTTGCGACGGCTGAAAGATCGCCTTCTGGCCCCGCTCATCCCGTCTCTGGCGCGAGTGCATCCGTTGGGTTGGACTGTCACCGGGTTGGCGTGGGGGCTGGGAGCTGTCTGGTTCCTGGCACAGGGCATGGTTGCCTGGGGCTGTGTGTGTTGGTTTCTCAACCGCCTATGGGATGGGGTGGATGGGACGGTGGCGCGCCAGACCAACCGCCACAGCGATCTGGGAGGGTATCTGGACATCCTGGCTGACTTTGTGATCTATGCGGCGATACCTACAGCGCTGGTTTGGAGCCGGCCGGAACCGGCCGCCTGGTTGCCTCTGGCCGTTTTGCTGGCCTCTTTTTATCTCAATGCTGCTTCCTGGATGTATCTGGCGGCCGTGCTGGAAAAACGGAGGGGGCCGACGGAACGGCCGCTGCCAACAACCGCGGTCGCCACGCCTCCCACGCTGATTGGTGGGGCCGAAACGATCCTGTTTTTCACCTTCTTCATCTGGCAACCAACCCACCTGACTTTAGGCTTCACTCTCATGGCCGGTCTGATTGGGGTGGGCATTGTGCAGCGCCTTATCTGGGCGGCGCGTCATCTGTAACAGGATGGCCCAGCGGCGTGCGCTCTGACATCGCGCCTCAATGAGACCTGGCCTGAATGACCGGGGTAAGTATCAGCTTTCGCGAAGTTTGAGAATTGCCAGGGGAATGGAAGAGAGCACAATCAGGAGGAGAGATGGAGCAGCGGCCCTGGCAAAGAAGGCTTCTGAGATGCTGGCCCATACCGACATGGAGAGGGTGCTGAAGTCGAGGGGACTGAGAATCAGGGTGGCCGGCAGCTCTTTCATGCAGGTCAAAAATACCAGCGCCAGCCCGGTGACCAGGCCGGGGGTCAGGAGAGGTAGGGTGATGCGGCGCGCAACCGACCAGGGGGTGTGGCCCAGGCAGCGGCCGGCTTCCTCAACACGCGGCGAGAGTTGCAGCAGCGAAGTCCGGGTTGTCCCAATGGCCTGGGGAATGAAGATGATGACATAGGCCCCGATCAGCATGGGGGCGGTCTGGTACAGGTGAGGGGTGAAGCGAATGCCAAAGAAGACAAAGGCCAGAGCGATGACAATGCCGGGCAGGGCATGACCAACATAGGCCAGACGCTCGATCCACTGACTGCCCCGCCCCGGATAGCGCACAGTCAGCGTTGCCACCGGCAGGGCCGCCAGTAAAGTGACACCCCCGGCCGCCAGCGAGACCCACAGCGAGTTCCAGGCGGGACGCCACAAGGCCACCAGGGTTTGATCGTGCACCAGGCCACGAATGAGCCAAAAGAGCAACCCACCGGCCGGCAAGACAAGCGCCGCCCCGACCACCAGCATGACCAGGCCCAACGCCGGCCAGCGCCAGCGGCCCAGTTGCACCGGCGCTGCGACTCGCGCCACCCCTATCGCCCGGCGATCATAGCGCGCCCGGCCACGCGTGCGAAAATCGGCGTAGACCAAAATCCCCGCCATGACCACCAGCAAAAGCGCCAGGGTGGCTGCCAGGGAACGACTGGCGAAGCTTTGATATTGCAAATAAATCAGGCGGGTGAAGGTGTCATAACGCAGCACCGCCACCGCCCCAAAGTCGCGCAGCACATACAGCGCCACCAGCAAGCTGCCGGCCGCCAGCGCCGGCCGCAACGCCGGCAGCGTTACACGGCAGAAAGCCTGACGGGAACTCAGCCCCAGACTGCGCGCCGCATCCACCAGACCCGGATCCAGACGCCGGAAGCCAGCCTGGAGCGTCAACAGGAGATAGGGGTAGCTGAGGAGGGTCAAGACGACAAAGGCACTGGGGAAGCCGTAGAAAGGAAACCATTTTTCGACGCCGAGCGCCTGTTTGAGAACCCCGGCCGGCCCCACGATAGAGGCATAGAGGTAGGCCGCCACATAGCTGGGCAGAACAAGGGGCAAGGCGCTCACGACGCTCCAGAAACGCCGGCCTGGCAGGTCGGTGCTGGTGGTTAACCAGGCCAGCGGCAAAGCCAGAGCGGTGGAAGCCAGAGTCACCGCCAGGGCCAGCCCCAGGGTGCGCCCGAAAGCTTGAAGGGTGCTGGGGCGCAGCAGAATTTCCCCGGCCGCGCTGCCCGCTTCCAGTGACCGGATGACCAGGTACACGGGGGTCAACACCATGAGACCGGCCGTCAACCCACCAGCTCCAAACAAGATAACCCGCAACCACGGCAGATTCAGGTCTCCCGCAGATCGCAGGGACAGGGGGATAACCCATTGTCGTTTTCCAACCATGATTGTCATACTGGCTATCATTATGCGGTGCGTGGCATTGCCTGTCTACGGGGGCGGTTAAGTCTAAACTTAGCCCGTGTTGAATCGAAAATTAACCCCGGTTCAACCCCGGCTATTTGATAGGTTGTGGGGCAGGCTGAAGCGGGGGGGGGGGGGGGG